>CAZNLY010000005.1:0-12316 GCA_964574295.1 uncultured Gemmatimonadaceae bacterium | reverse complement strand
CCCGAGGGACCCCGCACCGAGTTCACCGCGGGCTTCGGCTACATGATGTCGGACCGCTTCCGGTTCGACCTGGCCTACCAATACATCGATCAGGCGGACCGTCAGGGACGCAGCGGCGACGGCGGCATGGCCGCCCCGACCACGGCGGTGAACGACGGGCTCTACACGTTCGACGCCAATCTTCTTGGCATCACCCTGACCTACTCGTTCTGACCGGGAGACCCACGCATATGCGGCGCACTCAGATCACGGCGGCGGTCCTCCTGGCGCTCCCGCTCCTCGCGGGGTGCTACGACAACGAACCGCTCAACGCCCCCGACCTCTCCTCGAGCAACGGGCTCATGGCCCGGTACGTCTCGATGGGCAACAGCATCACCGCCGGCTTCCAGTCGGCGGGCATCAACGACAGCACGCAAATGCGCTCCTACGCGGTGCTCTTTGCCGGCCGCGCCAACGCGCCCTTCAACGTGCCGTCGCTCCAGGGCCGCGGCTGCCCGCCCCCGTTCACCAACAACGTGACCCAGGCCCGCGTGGGCGGCGGCAGCTCCACCACCTGCGACCTCCGCGCCAACGAGCGGCTGTTCTACGTGAGCAACGTCGCCGTGCCCGGCGCCACCTCGTTCTCGCCGACGGACAACATGATCGCGTTCGCCAACAGCAACGCGCTCACCACCTTCATCCTCGGCGGCCGCACCCAGGTGCAGGCCATGCAGGACGCCCACCCGACGTTCGTCACGGCGTGGATCGGCAACAACGACGTGCTCGGCTCGCTCACCAGCACCAGCGACCCCGGCAACCCGGCGCTGGTCACCCCGGTGCCGGTGTTCATCGCCAACTACGACGCCATGCTCGACAGCATCGAGGCGGCCGGCCACCCGGCCACCGTGCTCTTCTCGGTGGCCGACGTGTCGGTCATTCCCTACACCTCGCGCGGCGCCACCTACTGGTGCCTCAAGACCGGGCTCTGCCCCGGGGTGCCGGCCGCGCCATTCCCGGCGAATTTCGGCGTGGACATCAGCTGCGCGCCCAGCGCCGCGGTGCCGACCTCGGCGGGCGAGAACATCCTCGTGCCGTGGCCGGTGGGCGTCCCGAAGATCGCCGCGGCGGCGCAGGGCGCCCCGGCGGGCATCCCGCAGACCACCCTCAACTGCCTGACCGATCCGGTGGTGTCGCCGAGCGAACTCACCAACCTCCAGACCACCGTCGCGCAGTACAACGCGCACATCAGCGGGGCCGCCGCCGCGCGCGGCATGGCCTACCTCGACGTCAACGCGCCGCTGGCGGCGCTGGTGGCGTCCGGCGCCATCCCGCCGTTCCCGGACATCATCCCCGCCCTCTCCGGCGGGTCGGTCGGGTTCGGGCCGTACTTCTCGCTCGACGGCGTGCATCCGTCCACGCTGGCGCACCAGCTCATTGCCGACTCCCTGGTCTCCATCACCAACCAGTTCTTCGGCACCAGCATCCCGTGAGCGGCTGAGGCCTTCGGGCCCTGGACACAAGGCGGCGGTCCGGCACCCGGACCGCCGCCTTTGTCTTGCCCTCGTCCGGCTCTTACCCCCCGCGCGGGGCGCCTTACCTTTCTTCCCCTCTCCCCTCCTCCGGAGCCCCGATGACGCTGAGCCGCGACCGCGCGCTGGCCCTGGTGCACGAGTACACCGCTTCCGACGCCCTGCGGAAGCACATGTACGCCGTCGAGCTCGCCATGCGCGCCATGGCCACCCGCGCCGGCGCCGACCCCGAGGCGTGGGGCACCGTCGGCCTGGTGCACGACTTCGACTACGAGCGCTTTCCCAACGCCGCCCACGCCGCCGACGCCGAGCATCCGAGCGAGGGGGTGCGCATCCTGGCGGGGCTCGGCGCCCCCGAGGAGTGGCAGCGCGCCATCCTCGGGCACGCCTCCTATACCGGCGTGCCGCGGGAAACCGACCTGGCCCGGGCGCTCTTTGCCGTGGACGAGCTGTGCGGCTTCCTGGTGGCCTGCGCCCTGGTGCGGCCGTCGCGCTCGCTGGCGGACCTCGAGCCGAAGAGCGTGCTCAAGAAGCTCAAGGACAAGGGCTTTGCCCGCGGGGTGAGCCGGGAGGATGTGCGCCTCGGCGCCGAGGAGCTGGGGGTGCCGCTCGAAGAGCTGATCCAGTTCCTGCTCGAGGCGCTCCGGCCCCACGAGGGGGTCCTCGGGCTGGGGACCCAGGCCTGATGGAGGGCCGGATGGCCGGGGCGCCCAGGGCGCCCCTCAACGCTTTCGGGGCCCGGTGCGTACTACGCCGGTGACCGACGCCGAGCTGGCCGACCGGGCCCGCGCGGGAGACGGGGACGCCTTCGGGGCGCTCGTCGAACGCCATGCCCCGCTGGCCCGGAGGATTGCCCGGTCGGCGCTGCTCGACCCGCACGACGCGGACGACGCGGTGCAGGAGGCGCTCTTCTCGGCGTGGCGCGCCATCGGGCGGTTCGATCCGGCGCGGCCCTTTGCCCCGTGGTTCCTCCGGATCGTGGTGAACGCGGCGGCCGACCTCCGGCGCCGGCGCGCCCTCCGGCGGACGGACGCCATCCCCGAGGCCGCCCCCGACCCGGGCGTCTCCCCCGCGCGGAGCGCCGACCGGGCGCTGCTGCGCGAGGCGCTCGACCGGGCGATGGCGGCGCTGCCCGAGCGGCGGCGGATGGCGCTGGTGCTGCACGACGCCGAGGGGTACGGGCACGACGAGATCGCGACGATGCTCGGCGCCCCCGTCGGCACGATTCGCTCGGATGTCTTTCACGCCCGGCGCGCGGTGCGCGCCGCGCTCGGACCCTCGTGGGAGGGACACGCATGACCGACTCGCACGATTTCCCGGCCGGCCGCGACGCCGCCCTGGGGGCGCTGCTCCGGGCCCACCTCGAGGGCGCCGACGACGCCGCCTTTGCCGCGCGGATGCGCGAGGCCGCCGTGGCGGCCGCCGCCGAGGGGGAGTGGCGCCGGGTGGGGCGCTGGGCGCTGCCCGGGCTCGCCGCGGCGGCGCTGCTCCTCCTGGCGCTGGCCGGGGCAGTCCGCCCCGCCGACC
This sequence comes from uncultured Gemmatimonadaceae bacterium, assembly GCA_964574295.1. Taxonomy (GTDB): domain Bacteria; phylum Gemmatimonadota; class Gemmatimonadetes; order Gemmatimonadales; family GWC2-71-9; genus SPDF01. Next base: position 9,281 of record CAZNLY010000005.1, on the reverse strand, counting down.
AGGGCACTCAACAGGCGGCGTCGCCGGCCGGCTCGCTGGTCGAGCTGGCGAGCGACACCGCCGCCGGCGGCAGCGGCGCGCTGCTGGCCGTCATGAGCTACTGAGACCCAAGGAAGCGACCCGCATGACCAAGTCCACACGCACGGCCACCCTCCTCCTGATCGCCGCCTTCCTGTTGGGGGCGGTGGCGGGGGCGGCGGCGCTCTCCCTGGCCGGCCGGCCATTCGGCGGCCCCGGCCGCCGGCCCGGCCCCTCGGGCTACCTGGCCCGGCTGGAGCGGGACCTCAAGCTGACGCCGGTCCAGAAGGACAGCGTCGGCGCCATCCTGAACCGGTACGAGCCCCGGATGGACTCGATCTGGCAGGAGATCCGGCCCCGGTTTGAAACCGTCCAGCGGGAACTCCGTTCAGACATCAGCGCGCAGCTCACCCCGGAGCAGCAGCGCACGTATGCCGACCTCATGGCGCGGTTCGATGCCCGCCGTCGCTCCAAGGATTCCACGAATGCGCACTAGCAGTCTCCTGGCCGCGGCGGCAGCCGCCCTGGCCGGGGTCACCCCGCTCGCCGCCCAGCAGGCGGCCGGCCAGGGGATCACCCTCGAGCAGGCCATCCGGATGGCCCAGGTGGCCCAGCCCACGGTGGTGGCGGCGCAGGGCGCGGTGGACCGCGCCTCGGCGCAGTACCGCGTGAGCTGGGGCGCCTTCCTCCCCTCGCTCTCGTTCACGTCGAGCTACGGCACCAGCTACTCCAACGGGCCGTCGCGGGTCAACCAGATCACCGGCGAGGTCATCTCGGGCCAGTCGTACGCCCAGAGCATGTCCAACGGGGTGAGCGGGTCGGTGGACCTCTTCACCGGCTTCCGCCGCGGCGCGCAGATGGACGCCGCCAAGGCCACCGAGGCCGCCGCCGACGCGGGACTGGTGGACGCCCAGTACCAGACGACGCTGAGCGCCAAGCAGACCTTCTTCGGCGCGCTGGCGGCCACGGAGCTGGTGCGGGTGCGGCAGGCCAGCCTCCGCCGGGCGCAGGAGCAGCTGGCCGCCTCGGTGGCCAAGCTCCAGGCCGGCAGCGCCACCCGGTCCGACTCGCTGCGCTCGCTGGTGACGCTGGGCAACGCGCGGCTCCAGCTCCTGACCGCCGAGACGGCGGTGGCCACCGCCGAGGCCAACCTCGGCCGGCTCGTGGGCATGGACGGCCGGGTGCGCGCCCTGCCCGACTCCGCCTACCTGGTGGTGGTCGAGGCCGGCGACACGGCGGCCATCCGGAAGGAGGCGGAGGAGAACTCGCCCAAGGTGCGGGCGGCGCAGGCCACCGCCGACGCCGCGCGCGCCAGCGTCAAGGCGAGCAAGGCGGCCTGGTGGCCGCAGCTCAACCTGTCGGGCCGCTACAGCTACAACGGCAACAGCGGCCAGAACTACCAGTTCTTCGACAGCCGCTCGGCCACGCTGGCGCTGAGCTACCCGATCTTCAACAACTTCCAGCGCGACCAGTCCATCGTGAACGCGGAGGCCACCGCGGCCTCGGCGCAGTCCACGGCGGAGGACGCGCGGCGCCAGGTGGACGCCTCGCTCACTGCGCGGCTGGCCGAGCTCGAGGCGGCGCGGGCGCAGATCGACATCACCGCCACCAGCCTGCAGGCGGCCACGGAGGACCTCCGGGTCAACCAGGAGCGCTACCGCCTCGGCGCCGCCACGATCGTGGACGTGCTGAGTTCGCAGGAGGCGCTGTCGCAGGCGGAGGTGGACGTGGTCCAGGCGCGGTACAACTATGTCGTCGCGAAGGCCCAGATCGAGGCCCTCATCGGGAGGTCGCTGTGAGCACTGCCCTGAGCACCACCGCCGAACGGATGGCCATGCTGCCGGCCGACGTGCCGCGCGACGCCGTCATCGTGACGCGCAACCTGCAGCGCGAGTATGACATGGGCGGCGAAGTCGTCCGCGCGCTCCGCGGGGTGGACGTGGTCATCCGGAAGAATGAGTTCGTGGCCATCATGGGCCCGTCCGGCTCCGGCAAGTCCACGCTGATGAACATGATCGGCTGCCTCGACAGCCCCACCGCCGGCGAGTACTGGCTCAACGGCCACCGGGTGTCGGAGCTGCCGGACGACGAGCTGGCCCGGATCCGCAACAAGGAGATCGGGTTCGTCTTCCAGACCTTCAACCTCCTGCCGCGCGCCACGGCGCTCCACAACGTGGAGCTTCCGCTGGTGTACGCCGGCATCGGGGCCAAGGCCCGCATGGCCCGGGCGCAGGAGGCGCTCACCAAGGTGGGCCTGGCCGACCGCATGCACCACCGGCCGAACGAGCTCTCCGGCGGCCAGCGCCAGCGCGTGGCGGTGGCGCGGGCGCTGGTCAACCAGCCGAGCATCCTGCTGGCCGACGAGCCGACGGGCAACCTCGACTCCGCCACGAGCACCGAGATCATGGCGCTCTTCGACGAACTCTACCGGGGCGGCCAGACCATCGTCCTGGTGACCCACGAGCACGACATCGCCGCGCACGCCGTCCGGCAGGTGCACCTCAAGGACGGCAAGGTCGAGCGCGACTTCCAAACGGAGAAGCACCCATAATGCGTACCCGGATCCTCTGGCTGTCGGCGCTGGCGCTGGCGGCGTGCAAGAAGGAAGTGCCCACGGTGGTCTACCAGGCGGTGCCCGTCGAGCGGCGGGACATCATCGTGTCGGCGCAGGCGGCGGGCGTCATCCAGCCCGACACCACGGTCGAGGTCAAGTCGAAGGCCTCGGGCGAGATTCTCGACATGAAGGTCGAGACCGGCCAGCTGGTGCCCCGCGGCACGCTGATGGTCCAGGTGGACCAGCGGACCCCGCGGAACACCCTGGCGCAGGCCGAGGCGCAGCTCGAGGTGGCGCAGGCGCGGCTGCAGAACGCGCAGTCGCAGCTCACGCGGGCCAACGAGCTGTTCAAGTCGCAGTCGATCACCCAGGCGGAGCAGGAGAACGCCGCGCTGGCCTACGCCAACGCCAAGGCCGACGTGGTGAGCGCCCAGGTGACGGTCGAGAACGCCCGGATCCAGCTGGAGGACACCGACGTGCGGGCGCCGATCACTGGCACCGTCATCGAGAAGAACGTCGAGCGGGGGCAGGTCATCTCGAGCCCCACGCGCGACGTGGGCGGCGGGACCGTCCTTCTCAAGATGGCCGACCTCAACCTGGTGCAGGTCCGGACCCTGGTGGACGAGACCGACATCGGGAAGATCCGGCCGGGGCTCCGCGCCACCGTGACGGTGGACGCCTACCCGAACACGCCGTTCGAGGGCGAGGTGCTCAAGGTGGAGCCGCTGGCCACCACCCAGCAGAACGTGACGATGTTCCCCGTCATCGTGCGGATCCAGAACCGCGACGGCCGCCTCCGCCCGGGCATGAACGCCGAGGTCGAGATCCACGTCGGCCAGCGGGACAGCGTGCTGGCCATCCCGAACGCCTCGCTCCGCACCCAGCGCGACGTGACGAGCGCCGCGCAGGTGCTGGGCCTCAACCCGCAGGACGTGACCGCCCAGCTGGCGCAGGGCGATAGCGCCGCGGCCGCGCCGGGCGCGGGCGCCACCGGGAGCACCGCGCAGGCGGGCACCGCCCCCGGGGCCGGCGCGCCCACCGACAGCGCCGCCAAGCCCAAGGCGAGCGGCAACACGCTCACCCTGCCGGACGGCCGGACCATTCCCCTGCCCCCGGGCGTCACCGAGGCGCAGGTGCGGGCCATCATGGCCAAGCGGATGAGCGGCCAGGAGCCGACCGACGCCGAGCGAGCCATCATGCGACAGGTCTTTGCCGGGATGGGCGGCGGGCGGCCGGGCGGGATGGCGCGCCCCGCTGGCAACAACGACTACCAGTTCGGCGGGCGGTACATCGTCTTCGTGCTGCGCAACGGCCAGCCGGTGGCGGTCAACGTCCGCACGGGGCTCACCGACCTCGACTACAGCGAGGTGGTGAGCGGCGTGCAACAGGGCGACTCGGTGCTCGTCCTCCCCAGTGCGAGCCTGATCCAGTCGCAGCAGGAGTTCAAGCAGCGCATCGGCAACCTGACGGGCGGCGGGCTCCCCGGCGTCCGGCAGCAGGCCACCCCCACGACGGGGGCGGGGAGGTAACGATGCTTCTCGGCGAGACGATCGCGGTCGCCTTCCAGTCGATCCGCGCCAACAAGCTGCGCACCGCGCTCACGATGCTGGGCGTCATCATCGGCGTCGCCGCGGTGATCGCCATGGTGGCGCTGGGCACCGGCGCCCAGCGCGCCGTCGAGGAGCGGATTGCCGCCCTCGGCGCCAACCTGCTGACCGTCTTCCCCGGCCAATCGTTCCGGATGGGGGTGGCCAGCAACGTGCGCGTGAGCCTGACCACCGATGACGCCGACGCCGTGCGGCGCGACGCCCCGCTCATCCAGGCGGTGGTGCCGGAAATGCAGTCGTCGCTGCAGGTCAAGTACGTCAACAAGAACATCAACGCCAACATCGTGGGCACCACCGCCAACTACACCACGGTGCGGAACTACACCGTCCCCTACGGCCGGATGTTCAGCCAGGGCGACGACGAGTCGCGCCAGCGCTACGCGGTGCTGGGCTACGACGTGCCCGAGATGCTCGGCGGCAACCCCGCCGCCATGATGGGCCAGACGATCCTCATCCGCGGCATCCCCTTCGAGATCATCGGGGTGCTGAGCCGGAAGGGGTCGGCGGGGTCGTTCCAGAACCCCGATGAGCAGATCCTGATCCCGCTGCAGACGGCCCGCTACCGGATCTTCGGCAGCGACCGGCTCCGCTCGATGACGGTGCAGATCAAGGAGGGGGTGCCGCTCGAGCAGGGGATGGTGGACATGGAGCGGGTGCTGCGCCGCGAGCACAAGATCCGCCCCGGCGCCGACAACGACTTCCAGGTCCGCAACCAGCAGGACATCCTCTCCACCCAGCAGCAGGCCACGCAGGTGTTCACGGCGCTGCTGGCCAGCATCGCCGGGGTCAGCCTCCTCGTCGGCGGCATCGGCATCATGAACATCATGCTGGTGTCGGTCACCGAGCGCACCCGCGAGATCGGCATCCGGAAGGCGCTCGGCGCCACCCGGATCAACATCATGAGCCAGTTCCTGATCGAGGCGATGGTGCTGTCCTTTACCGGCGGCGCGCTCGGCATCGCGCTCGGGTCGGGCGCCGCGTTCACGCTGTCCAAGCTGGCGGGGTGGAACACCTTCATCTCGCCCACGGCCATCGGGGTGGCGTTCGTCTTCAGCGCGGCGGTGGGGCTCTTCTTCGGCATCCTCCCCGCGCGGCGCGCCGCGAGCCTCGACCCGATCGTGGCGCTGCGGTATGAGTAGGGCGGCGCTCGCGGCGCTGGCGCTCCTGGCCGCCTGCGGCCCCTCCACCAGCCCCGCGGGATCGGGCGGCGCGGGGGGCCCGTCCAGCCCGACCGGCATGCGCACCCTCTACCCCCCGCCCCCCGCGCCCCCCGAGTACCTGGTGGTGCCCTCGGTGCCGGCCATCCCCGGCTTCAGCAGCGCCGTCAAGGTGGGGCAGACGGTGTACCTCTCGGGCCAGGTGCCGATGGACAGCACCGGCCTCCTGGTGGGCGCCGGCGACCGCCCCGCCCAGTTCAAGCAGGCACTGGCCAATGCGATGGCCATCGTGCGCTTTGCGCGCGGCGCCGCCCCCGACCTGGTCAAGATCACGGTGTACTGCGTGGGCTGCGCCGCCGTCGATTGGGAGGCGATGCGCACTGAGGCGGCCGCCGTCTTCCCCGCCGCGGAGGCCCCGGCCCTCACCGCCCTCGGCGTGGCCTCCCTGCCCGACCCCGACCTGCTCGTGGCGGTGGACGGGGTGGCGGTGCTCCGGGGCGCGATTCCCGACCGCTACCGCGACCCCCAGGCGGGCTCCCCCCGCTAGATTACGGGGATGCTCCTCCCGCTCCTCGCCATCCTGGTGCAGGACCCTGCCCAGGCGCCGGCCCCCAAGGTTGCCATTCCCCGGATCGACACGACGATCACCCTCGACGGGGTGCTCGACGAGCCGGTCTGGGGCCAGGCGGCGCGCCTCACCGACTTCCACCAGTGGCGCCCGGTGGATGGCCGGCCCGCGGAGCAGGAAACGATCGTCCTCGTCTGGTACAGCGCCGACGCCATCCATTTCGGGGTGATCGCCCACGACACCGACCCCGGCAGCATCCGCGCCACCTTCACCGACCGCGACAAGGTGGAGGGGGAGGACCGGGTCCGGCTCTACCTCGACACCTTCAACGACCAGCGCCGCGCGTCGTTCTTCGGCGTCAACGGCCTGGGCGTGCAGGAGGACGGGCTCCGCAGCGAGACCGGCACCAGCGCCGGCCAGCTCTTCGGCGGCGAGGACGACCTCAACGTGGACTACCTCTGGTACTCCAAGGGGCGGCGCACGGAGCAGGGGTACGAGGTGGAGGTCCGGATCCCGTTCAAGAGCCTGCAGATGAACGGCACCGGCCCCCAGGCGTGGGGGTTCAACGCGGTGCGCTACGTGATGCGGAGCAGCTACCAGGACACGTGGACCGACGTCCGCCGCGCCAACGCCTCCTTCCTGGCGCAGGAGGGTACCCTTACCGGGCTGCAGGACCTGCAGCGCGGGGTCGTCTTCCAGGCACAGCCGTTCGTCACCAGCACCTGGGCGGGGGAGCGCCACACCGACGGCTCCTTCCAGCGCGACAACGTCGAGCCGAGCGCCGGGCTCAACCTCCAGCTGGCCACGAGCAGCCTCGCGTTCGACGGCACGATCAACCCAGATTTCAGCCAGGTCGAGTCGGACGCCGGGCTGATTACCGTCAACGAGCGCTTCGCGCTGTTCATTCCCGAGAAGCGGCCCTTCTTCCTCAAGGACATCGACCTCTTCTCGACGCCCAACCAGCTCATCTACACCCGGCGCATTGCCGACCCGATCGGCGGCGCCAAGGTGACGGGCAAGCTCGGCCGCAACGGCTTTGCCTACCTCGGCGCGGCCGACGAGTACGCCACCGGCAACGACGCCTGGTTCAATATTTTCCGCTACCGCCGCGACCTGGGCGCCAGCAGCGTGGCGGGCGTGACCTACACCGACCGGGTACAGGGCGGCGCCTACAACCGCGTCCTCGAGGGCGACGCCAAGATCATCTTCAAGACGATCTACTTCGTCGAGGGACAGTACGGCCAGTCGTGGACCGACCTCGACGACGGCACGCCCACGCTGGCCGACCCCATCTGGCGCCTGGCACTCGACCGCACCGGGCGCACCTGGGGCTTCAACTACGCCATCAACGGCGTCGGCAGCGAGTTCATTGCGGGGTCGGGCTTCGTGCCGCGGAGCGACGTGGTCAACGCCCACATCTTCAACCGGCTGACGTTCTACGGCGCCAAGGGCGCCGTGCTCGAGAACTTCACCACCTTCTTCGGCCCCACCTGGATCTACAGCTACGACGGCTTCGGGCACGACGCCCCCATCGAGGGGGAGCAGTCCGTCACCCTGCAGTTCCAGCTGCGCGGCGGCTGGCAGCTCAGCGTCAACCCCAAGCGGAGCTTCACCGACTTCGACCCCGATTTCTACTTCGGGATGGAGACGGTGCCCGGGGTGCCCTACCTGCCGCCGGAGCGGCTGACCAACCTCTACACCGCCGACTTCCGGGTCACGACCCCGACCTGGCAGAAGTTCAACGCCACGGCGAGCCTCGGCGCGGGCCACACGCCGCTCTACGCCGAGGGGAGCGAGGGCCAGGGCATCAAGGTGACGGGCAGCCTCGAGTACCGGCCCTCCACCACCCTCCGGTTCGAGGGGAGCGTGGCGTACGTCAACCTCAATCGCGCCGTGGACGGTTCCGACTTTGCGGAGAGCGTCATCCCGCGGTTCAAGGTGGAGTTCCAGCCGTCGGTGCCGCTCCTCTTCCGGCTGGTGATGGAGTATGGCACCACCAACCAGGCGGAACTCCGCGATCCCGTCACCGGCGGCATCCTGATCATCGACGGGCTCCCGTCGGCGCCGATCGACGACCACGGGCTCCGGGTGGACTTCCTCGCCTCCTATGAGCCCAACCCCGGCACCGTGGCCTACTTCGGCTACGGCGCCGTGTCGGCGTCGGACACCGCCTGGAACTTCGGCTCGCTCCAGCGACAGCAGGACGGCTTCTTCCTCAAGCTGGCGTACCTCTACCGCCGGTAGGGGTGCCTCGGAGGCCCCGTGCGCCGCTCGGCCATCCTCGGGACGGGCTTTTGCGTGCCCGACCGCGTCGTCACCAACGACGACCTCTCGGCCATGATGGACACCTCCGATGCCTGGATCCGCGAGCGGACCGGCATCGAGCAGCGCCGCTGGGTCACGGAGGGCCAGACCTCCGTGGACCTGGCCCTCCCCGCCGCCCGGCGCGCCCTCGAGGCGGCGGGGCTCGCCCCCACCGACCTCGACGCCATCGTCTTTGCCACAAGCACCCCCGACCACTTCTGCCCCGGCAACGGGGTGTACCTCCAGCGCGCCCTCGGCGCGGGGCCGCTCCCCGCCCTCGACGTCCGCACCCAGTGCAGCGGCTTCGTGTACGCGCTCTCGGTGGCCGACGCCTGGATCCGCGCGGGGCAGTACGAGCGGGTGCTGGTGGTGGGCGAGGAGATCCAGTCCACCGGCATGGACGTGAGCACCGCCGGGCGGAACACCGCCGTCATCTTTGCCGACGGCGCCGGCGCCGCAGTGCTGGGCCCCGTGGATGAGCGGGAGGGACGCGGGCTCCTCGGCTTCGACCTCCACAGCGACGGCGACTACGCCGACAAGCTCTGGGTGGACGCCCCCGGCTCGATGTACCACCCGCGCATCTCGAAGGAACAGCTCGAGGCGGGGCAGCAGTGGCTCCAGATGGACGGGCGCGAGGTGTTCCGCCACGCGGTGACCCGGATGCCCGAGTCGGCCACCGCGGCGCTGGCCCGGGCCGGCCTCGGCTGGAAGGATGTGTCGCTGCTCATCGCGCACCAGGCCAACCTCCGGATTGCCGAGGCCATCCAGAAGCGGCTCGAGCTGCGCGACGACCAGGTGTACAACAACATCCAGCGCTACGGCAACACCACCTCGGCCACCATCCCGATCGCGCTCGACGAGTGCGTCCGGAGCGGGCGGGTCAAGCGGGGCGACCTCCTGGTGCTGACGGCGTTCGGGTCGGGATTCATGTGGGGGAGTGCGGTGGTGCGGTGGTAGGACAAGAGGACTGAGGACTTGGGACTTGGGGACTTGGAGGGGAGGAAGGAGAAAGGAGAAGGGAGAAAAGAGGGGCGGAAGGAGAAAGGAGAAAGGGCAGATCGTCCCCCCTCTCC
>CAZNLY010000004.1:110379-120658 GCA_964574295.1 uncultured Gemmatimonadaceae bacterium | reverse complement strand
CCGCCCAGGCGGTGTCCGTCTCCGTGCCCGCCGAGACCTATCGGCTCCCGAACGGGCTCACCGTCGTGGTCCACGAGGACCACTCCAACCCGCTGGTGGCCGTGAACGTCTGGTACCACGTCGGCTCCGGCCGCGAGGTGGCCGGCCGGCGCGGCTTTGCCCACCTCTTCGAGCACATGATGTTCCAGGGCTCGAAGCACGTGGCCGACGACCAGCACTTTGCCATCGTGCAGGACGCCGGCGGCACCCTCAACGGCTCCACGAACACCGACCGCACCAACTACTTCGAGACGGTCCCCGCCAACTACCTCGAGCAGATGCTCTGGCTCGAGGCCGACCGGATGGGCTGGCTGCTCGACGCGCTCACGCCGCAGACGCTCGCCAACCAGATCAGCGTGGTGCAGAACGAGCGGCGGCAGAACTACGAGAACCGCCCCTACGGCCTGGCGTCGATCCGCGTGAGCGAGCTGCTCTACCCCGACACCCACCCCTACCACTGGCCCACCATCGGCTACCAGCCCGACCTGCAGGCCGCTTCCCTGGCCGATGTGCAGCAGTTCTTCCGCACCTGGTACGGCCCCAACAACGCCGTGCTCGTGGTGGTGGGCGACGTGAAGGCCAGTGATGTGCACCTCCTGGCCGAGAAGTACTTCGGGCCCATCCCGTCGGGTCCGGCGGTGGCGAAGCCCGCCCCGCGGCACGCCGTGCTCCCGGCCGACCGGCGCGAGACGATGGAGGACCGCGTCACCCTCGCGCGGCTCACCCTGGCCTGGCCCGGCGTCGAGCTCTGGAACCGCGACCAGGCCCCGCTTGCCGTCCTGGCGCAGATCCTCGGCGCCGGCAAGACCGGCCGCCTCTACGAGCGGCTGGTGTACACCGAGCAGGCGGCCCAGAGCGTCTCCGCCTTCAACGGCTCCGCCGAGATTGCGGGGTCGTTCACCATCCAGCTCACCGCCCCGGCCGGCGAGGCGCTCACCCGGCTCGAGCGCGAGGCCCTCGAGGAGATCCACCGCCTCGCCACCGAGGGCCCGACCGCCGCCGAGGTGCAACAGGCCATCACCCGGACGGAGGCGGCGTCGGTGTTCGCGCTGGCCTCCGCCGCCGGTGTGGCCGACCGCCTCAACGGCTACCAGACCTTCCGCGGCACCGCGAACCTCTTCGATCAGGACCTGGCGCGCTACCGCGCCGTGACCCCCGACGACGTGCGCCGGGTGGCCGCCGCCTACCTCGACGGGAGGCCCAAGGTGGCGCTCTCGGTCGTCCCCCTCGGCAAGCCGGAACTCGCCGCCCAGCCGGAGGCCACGCCATGAGCCGCCTCGCCCTTGCCGCCCTCGCGCTCGGCGGGCTCGCTGCCCCTCTGCACGCCCAGGACTTCGACCGCAGCAAGGTGCCCGCCGCCGGTCCCGCGCCCGCCCTCCAGCGGCCCGACGTGACCCGCCGGACCCTGGGCAACGGGCTCGAGCTCTGGATCGTGTCCCGGCACGAACTCCCGGTGGTCAACGCCTCGCTCATCATCCGCGCCGGCGCCGCCAACGACGGCACCCGCTTCGGAATCGCCACCGTCACCGCCGGCCTCCTCGACGAGGGGTCCACCACGCGGAGCGGCCCCGCCTTTGCCCGCGCGGTGGACCAGCTCGGCATCCAGCTCTTCGCCGGCGCCGGCATCGACCGCACCACCATCACGCTCCAGACCCTCTCCTCCACCGCCGACAGCGCCTTTGCGCTCCTCGGCGAACTGGTGGCCCGGCCCGCGTTCAGCGCCCAGGAAGTGGAGCGCGACCGCCGGCTCCGCCTGACCGCCCTGCGGGCTCGGCAGGACCAGCCCACCGTCGTGGCCACGCGCGTCTTCCAGGCGGAGGTGTATGGCGAGGACGCGTCCTACGGCCACCCCGAGGACGGGACGGTGGCCACCGTCGGCGCGCTGACCCGCGAGGAGATCGCCGCCTTCTACCGCACCTGGTACCGCCCCGGCAACGCCGTGCTGGTCATCGTGGGCGACGTGACGACCGAGCGCGCGATGGCGCTGGCCACCTCCGCGCTCGGCACGTGGGAGGCCGGCCCGGTGCCCGCCGACCCGGCGCCTGCAGCCCCTGCGCCGCGGCCGGCCACGGTGTACCTGGTGGACAAGCCGAAGGCGGCGCAGAGCGAGGTCCGCATCGGCAGCGCCGGCGCCGCGCGCACCAGCCCCGACTACTACGCCCTGACGGTGCTCAACACGATCCTCGGCGGGCAGTTCTCCAGCCGGATCAACCTCAACATCCGCGAGGACAAGGGGTACACCTACGGCGCGCGGAGCGCCTTCAGCTTCCTGCGCGGGCCCGGTCCCTTCATGGCATCGGGCGGCGTGATGACGGCGCGCACCGACAGCTCGGTGCGGGAATTCATGCGGGAGCTGGTGGACATCGGCGGGAGCCGGCCGGTGACCGCGGAGGAGCTGCGCTTTGCCAGCGGCATGCTGGTGCGTTCCTACCCCCGCCGGCTGGAGACCAACGCCGGCGTGGCAAGCGAGCTCGCCGACCTCGCCTTCTTCGGCTTACCGCCGGCGGAACTGGTGGAGTGGCAGCAGAAGATCGCGGCCGTGTCCCTGGCCGACGTGCACCGGGCCGCGACGCAGTACCTGCGGCCCGAGCACTTCGTCACGGTGGTGGTCGGCGATCTCGCCGCGATCGAGTCCGGCCTGGCCGCCCTCGGCTACGGCCCAGTGGTGGTGGTGGACGCGGAGGGGAATCCGGTTCAGCACTGAGGATGGAGGTCGCCCGGCGCTCCCGATGGGGACCTCCCGACTCACCGGGCACCCCTCCCCCGAATCGCATTGTGGTTGTTGGGTGGTGCAGGGCAATTTCAATCCCGCTGAGTGGAGGCTGAAGGGGGCGTTCCGTGCCCTCCCTTCCCTCGGCATCTCCTTCGTTACTCGTCTTGGCGAGCCCAACCATGCCCGAGCAGAAGACCCTCCCCACCAGGGTGAAGGTGGCGGACTTCCTCAAGCGCATCCCGAGCGAGCGCCGCCGCGCCGAGTGCCGCCAGCTGATGAAGGTCCACAAGGCCGCCACCGGCAAGAACGCGGTCATGTGGGGGCCGAGTATCGTGGGATACGGGAAGTACCACTACAAGTACGCGAGCGGCCACGAGGGCGAGTGCTGCATTGCCGGATTCTCCCCCCGGAAGGCCGCGCTCACGGTGTACATCATGGCGGGGTTTCCCGAGTACGGTGCGCTCCTCAAGCGGCTGGGCCCGCACAAGAAGAGCGTGAGTTGCCTGTACCTCAAGAGCCTCGAGGGCATCGACCTCAAGGTGCTGGAGCGAATGATCCGCCTGTCGGTGGCCGACGTCCGGAAGCGGGCCACGACCCTCTCCTCCAGCTAGGCGCCCCCCTCACCGCACGCGCCCATGACCCTCAAGCACTCCGCGCTCCTCCACCAGGGGCGCATCATCCGCCTCGAGCACCACACCGTCGAGTTCCCCGACGGGAGCACCGGCGGGCTCGACGTGGTGCGCCACCCCGGGGCCTGCGCCGTCGTCCCCCTCCTCGACGCCCCGGACGCCCCCGACCCCCGCGTCCTCCTCCTCCGGAACTTCCGCCACGCCGCGGGCGGCTGGCTCTGGGAGATCCCGGCCGGCCGCCTCGATCCCGGCGAGCGCGAGCACCCCGAGCGTTGCGCCGCGCGCGAACTCAAGGAGGAGGCGGGGTGCCAGGCGGCCTCCCTCACCAGGCTCGTCTCGATCGTCACCACCCCGGGCTTCTCCGACGAGGTCATCCACCTCTACCTGGCCACCGGCCTCACCCGCGGCGCTCCCGCCCGCGAGGCGGATGAATTCATGGAGGTGCATGAGTTCCCGCTGTCGGAGGTGCGCCGGATGATCCGGGACAACGAGATCACGGACGCGAAGACGCTGGTGGGGCTGCTCTATTTCATCGGCGGCTTGCTGGGTGCGGGGAGGGGATAAGGAGAAACGGACTTGGAAGAAGGAGGGGCGGAAGGAGAATAGCCCGCCAACGGAGGCTCCCTTTCTCCTTCCACGTTCCGCCCCTCCTTTCTCACTCCTCCTTTCTCCCCATCTCCCTTAACTCCTCTCGGCGCTGCTGGTATCTTTGGCCCATGCCCACCCACCGCTTCGCCACCTTCTCCAAGTCCTTGGAGGCCGGGAAGTTGGCCCCTGCGTACTACTTCCTCGGGGCGGAGAACGTCCTCAAGGAGCAGGGGACGGCGGCGCTGCTCGAGCGGGCCCTCGATCCCACCCTGCGCGACTTCAACCTCGACGTCCGCTCCGCCCAGCAGCTGGAGCCGGAGGACGTCCTCCCCCTCTGCACCACCCTGCCGATGATGGCCGACCGCCGCGTGGTGGTGGTGCGCGACGTCGAGGCCTGGAAGCGGAAGACCCGCGGCAAGAAGGCCGTCCTCGACTACCTGAAGAAGCCGATCCCCGAGACGCTGCTCGTGCTGGTGCAGGGCGCCGCCGCCGAGGCGCGGGACGACAAGCCCGACGCCGACCTTGCGGAGCTGGCCTACACGGTGGACTGCGCCGAATTGAGCCTCGAGGAGGCGGGCGCCTGGCTCGCGCGCGAGGCCAAGGCGATGGGGGTCGAGTTCGGGCGCGGCGCCGCCGAGCACCTCCTCCGCACCGTCGGCGCCGACCTGGGCGCCCTCCGCTCCGAACTGCAGAAGCTGCACGGGCTCGCCGCCGAGGGACCCATTTCCCTCGAGCGCGTGGGCGACCTCGTGGGCGTGCGCCACGGCCAGACGCCGTTCGACTGGCGCAATGCCGTGATGGCGGGCGACGCCGCCACCGCCCTCCGCCTCACGCCGATCGTGCTGACACAGTCCGGCGTCACCCCCGTCCGCCTGGTGCAGCTCCTCGGCACCGCGCTGGTGGCCACCTCGGCGGCGCGCGCGCATTATGACCGGAAGGCGCGCGGCCGCCAGCTCAACTCGGAGGTCTGGAACCTCCTCAAGGCCACCCGCCCCGCCGGCCTCGGCCCCTGGGGGGAGGAAGTGACGCTGATCTGCCAGTGGACCGAGCAGTGGACCCAGCGCCGGCTCCGCGCCGCGCTCCGGGCCACGCTCGACGCCGACCGCGCGAGCAAGAGCACGACGATCACCGACGACGTGGGCATCGTGCGGGAGTTGGTGCTCAGGACGGCAAGGACTTAGGGACTTGGGGACTTGGGACTTGGATGGGAGGAAGGAGAAAGGGACTCGGAGGCTGGAGGGGTGGGTTTCGTGCTTTCGTCTTTTCGTGCTTTCGTGAAGGGCCGTTTCGGAGGGTGGCCATGAAGAGGTGGGTAGCGCTGGCGCTGGTGGCCGGCCTGATCCCTGTCGCTGCGGCGGCCCAGACCGACCCGCGGCTCCGCTCCGCCGTCCAGCTGGCCGCGGAGGGGCTTCCCGATTCCGCCAATGCCATCGTGACCGCCCTCCTGGCCACGACGCCGGTCACCGACACGCTCTACCCGCAGGTGCTCTACACCCAGGGCGCCATTGCGCGCACCGCCGCCGAGATGCGGCGCGCCTTCCAGAAGGTGGCGGTCGAGTACCCCACCAGCGCCTGGGCCGACGACGCCCTCCTGCGCCTCATGCAGATGGACTTCGCGTCGAAGAACTACGACGGCACCGTGCGCGGCGCCGAGCAGCTCCGCGGCAACGACCCCTCGAGCCCGCTCCTCCCCGCCGCCGCACACTGGGCGGCCCGCGCGGAATTCGAGCTGGCCGACACCGCCGCCGGGTGCGCCTGGGTGGCGCGCGGCCTGACGGGCTCGGGTGCCGACGTCGAGGCGCGCAACCAGCTCGAGTTCCTGCAGGGGCGCTGCACCGCCGGCCCGGCCCCCGCCGACACCGCGCGCGCACCCGCCAATCCGCCCAAACCGATGCCCGTGAGCGACACCTGGGGCGTGCAGGTGGCCGCCGTCTCCTCGCAGGCCTCGGCCAATGCCGTGCTGGCCCAGTTGAAGGAGATCGGGATGACCGGCGTGGTGGTGCCCGAGGGCGGGAGCCTCTTCAAGGTGCGGGTGATGGGCTACCCGAGCCGCGCCGCCGCCGACTCCGCCGTGGCCCGCATCAAGGCCAAGCTGGGCGGCACCCCATTCGTGCTGGTGCCGTAGCCCCGTGGGCGACCCGATCAACTCCCCGCTCATGGTCCAGTACCGCGACATCAAGGCGCGGCACCAGGACGCCATCCTGTTCTTCCGGATGGGCGACTTCTACGAGATGTTCTTCGACGACGCCGAGCGCGCCGCCAAGCTGCTCGACATCACGCTGACCAGCCGCGGCGACGGCATTCCGCTGGCCGGCGTGCCGGTCAAGGCGGCCGCCGAGTACCTGCGGCAGCTGGTGGGCGCGGGGCTCCGGGTGGCCATCTGCGAGCAGGTGGAGGATCCGAAGCAGGCGCGCGGGCTCGTCCGCCGCGAGGTGATCGAGACCGTCACCCCCGGCGCCCTCCTCGAGGAGGGATGGGTCCCCGGCGGGCGGAACAACTACCTGGTGGCGGTGGGCGCGCCGGGCCCGTCCCCGCGCGGCGAGGGCACCGTCGGCCTCGCGGCGGTGGACCTCTCCACCGGCGAATTCCTGCTGGAGACGGTGCCGGCGGAAGGGCTCGCCGAGGCGCTCGGCCGGCTGGCACCATCCGAGGTGGTGCTCCCCGCCGACGGCGCGCTCCCCGCCGCCGACGGCGTGATGCGCACCCCGCGCGAGCGCTGGGAGTTCGACCCCGCACTGGCGCGGGAGGAGCTGGCCCGGCGCTTTGCGCTCTCCTCGCTCGACGGCCTGGGCCTCGGCCCCGCCGACGATCCCGCCATCGGCGCCGCGGGCGCCCTCCTCCGCTATCTCGGCGAGCTGCAGCCGCAGGGACTCCGCCACCTGGCGCGCCCCACCGTTCGCCGCGCCGAGGGGCACCTCTGGCTGGACGAGATGACGCGCCGCAACCTCGAACTGGTCGAGCCGCTCCGCGCCGGGGCCCGGGGTGTCACGTTGCTCGAGACCCTCGACGCCACCGTGACCCCGATGGGCGCGCGGCTCCTGCGGGCCTGGCTCCTGAGCCCGCTGGCCGATCCGGCGCGCATCGAGGAGCGCCTCGACGCGGTGGAGGTGCTCGCCACCGACACCCGGGGCCGCACCCGGCTCCGGGAGGCGCTCGACGGTGTGCGCGACCTCGAGCGCCTGGCGGGGCGGGCCGCCGCCGGCCGCGCCACCCCGCGGGAACTCGGCGCGCTCCGCGATTCGTTCCTCCGCCTGCCCGACGTGCTCGAGGGGCTCCGCGGCCTCTCGGGGCGGGACCGGAGCGCCGCGCTCACCGCCGCCGAGGCGGGGCACGACCTCCTGGCCGATCTCGGTCAGCTCCTGCTCGCGGCGCTCGAAGACCGTCCCCCGCCCACCCTGGCCGAGGGCGGGGTCATCCGCCGCGGCTACGACGCGGAACTGGACGACAGCCGCGACCTCCGCGACGGCGGCAAGCAGACGATCGCCGCCATCCAGCAGCGGGAGCGCGAGCGGACCGGGATTCCCTCGCTCAAGGTCGGGTACAACAAGGTCTTCGGGTACTACCTCGAGGTGACCCACGCCCATGCGAGCCGGGTGCCCGCCGACTACGAGCGACGGCAGACGCTGACCGGCGCCGAGCGGTACGTCACCCCCGAGCTCAAGGAGTACGAGCAGAAGGTGCTCTCCGCCGAGGAGCGGATGACGGCGCGCGAGGCGGAGCTCTTCGGCCTCCTGCGCGAGCGGGTGGGTGGCGACGTGGCCCGCATCCAGCGCACGGCGCAGGTGCTGGCCCGGCTCGACGTGTGGGCGGCGCTGGCCGAGCGGGCGGTGCACGGCCGCTACGTGCGGCCGCGGATCACGGCGGGCTACGGCCTGGCGCTCACCGCCAGCCGCCACCCGGTCATCGAACGGATGATGCCGCGCGAGGCGTTCATGCCGAACGACGTGCGGTTCACCGAGGCGGAGCGCGTCCTCCTGGTGACGGGCCCCAACATGGCGGGCAAGAGCACCATCCTGCGGCAGATCGGCCTCTGCGTGGTGCTGGCGCAGATGGGCGCCTTCGTGCCCGCCGACGCCGCCGAGCTCGGCGTGGTGGACCGGCTCTTTACCCGCGTCGGCGCCAGCGACAACCTGGCGCAGGGGCAGAGCACCTTCATGGTCGAGATGGCCGAGACGAGCGCCATCCTCCACAACGCCACCGGCGCCTCGCTCGTCCTCCTCGACGAGATCGGCCGCGGCACCAGCACCTACGACGGCGTGGCCATCGCGTGGGCGGTCACCGAGCACCTTCACGACCGGGTGGGGTGCAAGACGATGTTCGCCACGCACTACCATGAGCTGATGCAGTTGCCGGAGCGGCTGGCCCACGCCCGCAACCTCAACGTGGCCGTCCGCGAGACGGGCGACACCGTCGTCTTCCTCCACCGGCTGGAGGCGGGCGGCACCGACCGCTCGTACGGCGTGCACGTGGCGCAGCTGGCGGGGCTCCCCGACGCCGTGGTGACGCGGGCCCGCGCCGTCCTCGGCACCCTCGAGGGCACCCACCGCGTGGTGTCCGGCAGCCCGGCGGCGGCGCCCGACCCGACGCAGCTGGCGCTCTTTGCCGAGGCGGCGCCGCACCCCGCCCTCGAGGCGCTGCGCGCGCTGGACGTGTCGAGCATGACGCCGCTCGAGGCGCTGAACCGGTTGGCGGAGCTGCAGAAGCAGGTCGGGGAGACGTAACGATGCGTCCCCCCACTCCGTCGTACGGAGAGGGGGTTAGGGGGTGAGGTAAGACGTGAGGGGGTCAGCGGGTGAGGTGCAACGATAGGGGGAATTCGTGCATTTGTGTGTTCGTCTCTTCGTGACCGGCCTCGCCACGTCGGCGCTGATGACCGCCTGCAGGCGGGACCAGGGCGCCGTGGTGACGCTGCCGGACGCCCCACCGCCCGCCGAGGGGGAAAAGGACCTGCCGCCGGTGGCGCTCAACGCCCAGACACCGGTGGAATACCCGCCGGCGCTCTTCGACCAGGGGATCGAGGGCACCGTCATCCTCCGCCTCTACGCCGACAGCACCGGCGCGCTGGTGCCCGACTCGACCCGCGTCCAGGAATCGAGCGGCTACCCCGCCCTCGACTCCGCGGCGGTGGCCGCGGCGCCCAACCTCAAGTTCGCGCCCGCACGCCGGGGCGGGGAGCCGGTGGCCGCCTCGTTCCTGCAGCCGATCTACTTCCGCCACCCGGGCGCGGGAGGGACCACGCCGTGACCGCTCCGCACCAGCAGCCGTACGCCAACGTCCTCGAGACGATCGGATGGACGCCGCTCATCCGCCTGGGCCGCGTGGGCGCGGGCGTCCGCACCCCCGTCTTCGGCAAGGCGGAATACGCCAACCCCGGCGCATCGGTCAAGGACCGGATCGGCCTCGCCATCATCGAGGACGCCGAGCGGCGGGGGGAGCTCAAGCCGGGGGGCACGATCGTCGAGGGCACCAGCGGCAACACCGGCGTGGGGCTGGCCATCGCGGCGGCGCTCAAGGGGTACCGCTGCATCTTCACGATGCCCGACAAGATGTCGCAGGAAAAGGTCCGGCTCCTCAAGGCGTACGGCGCCGAGGTGGTCATCACGCCCACCGCCGTCCCGCCGGACCACCCCGACAACTACGTGCAGAAGGCCAAGCAGATCGTGAAGGACACCCCCGGGGCCGTGCTGGCCAACCAGTTCTACAACCCGGTCAACCCCGAGGCGCACTACCGCACCACCGGACCGGAAATCTGGACCCAGACCGGCGGCAAGGTGACCCACTTCGTGGCCGGCGCCGGCACCGGTGGCACCGTGAGCGGCGCCGGCAGGTTCCTCAAGGAGAAGAACCCGAAGATCCGGGTCATCGCCGGCGACCCGGTCGGCTCACTCTACACCAACTACGCCCGCACCAAGGCAATGGGCGAGGGGGCGCCGTACAAGGTCGAGGGCATCGGCGGCGACAAGATCCCCACCACGATCCTCTTCGAGCACATCGACGAGTTCCGCCAACTCGGCGACCGCGAGTCGATGGCGATGGCCCGGCGCCTGGCCCGCGAGGAGGGGATCCTCGTCGGCGGCTCCGCGGGGCTCAACGTGGCGCTGGCCCTCCAGGTGGCCCGCGAGGTGGACAGTCCCGACGCCTGCGTCGTGACCATCCTCTGCGACACCGGCGAGCGCTACCTCAGCAAGCTCTTCAACGACGAGTGGATGCAGGAGAACCAGCTCCTCGACATGCCGCGGGTGACGGTGGCCGACCTCCTGGCGCGCCGCCAGGGCACCCAGCCCGCGCTGGTGAGCCTGGCTCCCGCGGC
>CAZNLY010000004.1:68403-110279 GCA_964574295.1 uncultured Gemmatimonadaceae bacterium | reverse complement strand
GCGGAAAGCTGGTGGGGATCGTGAGCCGCTACGACGTGCTGCGGGAGATGATCGGGGCGCGATGAGGGGGACAAGGGGTGAGGTGAACGGAGAAGCGAAAGGATCCCCGTGAAGGTCACCGTGTTGACCGGCGGCACCAGCAGCGAGCGCGACGTGGCGCTGGCCACGGCGGTGCAGGTCGTCGGGGCGCTCCGGAAGTGCGGCCACGCCGTGGCGGTGGTGGACACCGCGCGCGGCTACATCCCAGAGTCCGATGAGCCCCGGGTCCTCGGCGCCGGCGTCGGCCTCGAGCCGCCGTCGCTGGACACCCTGCGCGCCCTCGAGCGCGGGCTGCTGGTGTCCGGCCTCGGCGACCTCCCCGTGGTCCGCGACGCCGACGTCCTCTTCCTGGCCCTCCACGGCGGCACCGGCGAGGACGGCACCCTGCAGGCGCTGCTGCAGATCATCGGCGTCCCCTACACCGGGAGCGGCCCGATGGCGAGCGGCATCGCGATGGACAAGGACATCTCCAAGCGGCTGTTCCGGGCCGCGGGCGTTCCCACGGCCGACTGGGCCATGGCGCCGATCTCGGTCACCGAGGTCCAGCGGCGCTTCGGCTGGCCCGTGGTGGTCAAGCCGTCGAAGCAGGGCTCCACGGTGGGGCTGTCGGTGGTGCGGAAGGCGGTGGAACTGGAGCCGGCTGTGGCGCTGGCCGCGCGGTACGACGACGAGGTGATGATCGAGGCCTTCATTCCCGGGCGGGAACTCACGGTCGGCGTGCTCGATGACCAGGCCATGGCGGTGGGCGAGATCATCCCGAAGCACGAGATCTTCGACTACGAGTGCAAGTACACCCCCGGGATGTCGGAGGAGATCTTTCCCGCCGACCTCTCCCCCGCCCTGACCGCCGACTGCCAGCGCCTGGCGCTCGACGCCCACCGGGCGCTCAAGCTCGGCGGCTACAGCCGGGTGGACTTCCGCTTGACACCGGAGGGCTCGCTCGTCTGTTTGGAGGTGAACACCCTCCCGGGCATGACCGCCACCAGCCTCCTCCCCCAGTCGGCCCGGGCGGTGGGCATCGACTTCCCCGAGCTCTGCGACCGCATCTGCCGGTCGGCGCGCATCCTGGGGGCAACACCGACGGAGTAGGCCGGGTCTCATGAGCCTGTACGCCATCCCGCGTCCCACCCCCTGGGTCTGGCGGCTCATCCTCGCCAACGCAGTCGCGCTCCTCCTCCTCACGGCGCTGGTGCCGGGACTCGTCCCGTCGCTGATCTTCACACCGGAGCTGGGCAGCGCCCTCCGGCACCCGTGGACCTTCCTGACCTACATGTTCGTCCACGCGGGGCTCTGGCACCTCGCCTTCAACATGCTGCTCCTCTACTCCCTCGGCTGCCGGGTCGAGGCCCGGATGGGGAGCCAGGCGTTCATCCTCTTTTACCTCTATTGCGGGCTCGGCGGGGCGCTCTTGTCGCTCGGCCTTGCCGTGCTGCAGCCCGGCGCCGTGGCCGGCGCCTCCGCGGCGGTCCTCGGCGTGGCGGTGGCCTTCGCCATGCTCTGGCCCGACGCCGAGCTCGTGGTCTTCCCCTTCCCCTGGCCGGTGCGCGCGCGGACGTTGGTGATCGCCCTGCTGGCGCTCGA
Organism: uncultured Gemmatimonadaceae bacterium; assembly: GCA_964574295.1. Classification (GTDB taxonomy): domain Bacteria; phylum Gemmatimonadota; class Gemmatimonadetes; order Gemmatimonadales; family GWC2-71-9; genus SPDF01. The sequence goes on along the minus strand of CAZNLY010000004.1, from coordinate 108,659 downwards.
CCTGGCCCTCGCGCTCCTTGCGCCGGGCGACGGCGTGGCCCATGTGGCCCACCTGGGCGGCGCCGCCTTTGCCTACCTCTTCTTCCGGCTCCAGCGCTGGACCCGGCCCGCCGGGCCGGTGCGCGTGCGCGTGGCGGAGCCCGCCGTGATGGTGCAGACCGGTTCCCGCGAGCCGGCGCGGCGGGACACGCCGGTGCCGCGCCGCCCCGCGGCCACGCCCGAGCCTGACGCCGTCACGGCCGAGACCGACCGGCTGCTCGACAAGATCAGCCGCGAGGGGATCGCGAGCCTCACGCCGGCCGAGCGCCGCTTCCTCGACGAGGTGTCGCGCAAGAAGCGGCACTAGGGCCCTTGCATCGCGCGCCCGACTTTCCTATTCTGGCGCGTGCTCATCAATCTCGTCCCCGCCTTCCTCGCCGTCCTTGCCGATGCCGATCGCGAGGCGGCCTGGCACCGATACTTCGACTCCCACCGCGCCGTCCTCACCGCCTACTGGCGGAACTACGTCCTCGAGCCCGAGTCGCCCGCCGCCCTGGAGGCGGTGCGCGCCGCCCTCACCGCCGACCGGAGTGACCTGCACGCCCTCCTGACCGGCGTGGACGTCGTCCGCGTGGCCGAGGAGGCATTGGCGCGCGCCGAGGAGGTGCTGGAGGCGGACCGGCCGGTGGACTGCTACCTGATGGTGGGGATGGGCGGCGCGAACGCCGGCGAGCTGGTGGTGGGGGGCCGGGGCGTGGCGTTCGTCTGCCTCGAACACTTCACCGGGCGCGCCAACCCGACCACCTACGGCCTCGGGCTCACCCCCGACCTGCTGCCCCTCTGGGTGGGCCACGAGGTGGCCCACGCCGTCCGGTACACCTCCCCCGGCAGCCGGAGCGAGCTCCGGCGGTTGGTGGCGGAGGCGGGCGGGAGCTATGACTATTGGGAGACGGGCCGCCGCGCGACGCTGCGGGAACTCCTGGTCAACGAGGGGCTGGCGGTGCGGGCGGCGGAGGCGGTGGCCCCGGGGTTCCGGCTCAGCGACTACTTCGGCTACACCCGCCGCCAGTACCACCGGCTGCGGGAGCTCGAGGCGTTCCTGATGCGCGCGGTCGAGCCCGACCTCGACCGGAGCGCGTTGGGGCTGCGGCTCCGCTATCTCTCCGGCGGCATGAGCCCCGCGGCGCGCCTCGTCCAGGGCAAGGTCATCCCGGAGCGGAGCGGATACTATCTGGGCCACCGAATGACGGAGGCGCTGGTGCGGCAGCAGGGCATTGCCGCCGCCCTCCGGGCCGGGGCCGAGGAGATCCAGGCCGCCGATAACGCCGCGCGCGGCGTCGCCTGATGAGCGAGGAGCGCAAGCCGGTCGTCATCACCCTCAAGCCCTCAGGCAGCATCTCCATCGAGGGAGAGGTGGTCCTCCAGGACCGCGACGGCAACCCCATCCCCCGCCCCGTCGAGAAGCGACCCGGCCTCACCAAGCTCTGCGGCTGCGGGCACAGCCGGACCCACCCCTTCTGCGACGGCACGCACAACGAGTGCGCCGAGCGCCCGCCCTACCCGGTACAGAATTCCCCCTCTCCGTAATACGGAGAGGGGGCTCGGTTCATTTCCCCACGCAATACCCCTCGAACACCCGTCCCAGCACCTCCTCGACGTCCACCGCCCCGATCAGCTCCTCCAGCGCCCGCGCCGCCTCTCGCAGGTGGTGCGCCACGAGCACCGGGTCGCCGCTGTCCTTGAGTTGCGGCGCTGCTTGCTGGAGCGCCGCGGCGGCCCGCGAGAGCGCCGCCCGGTGCCGCTCCCGCGTGAGGGCGGGCTCGAGGTCGGCCAGGCCGGCCGTCTCCCCGAACGCCGCCCGCACCACCGCCGCCTTCACGGCCTCGAGGCCAACCCCGGTGCGGGCCGAGGTCGGAATGGCCCCGTGCGCAGTCCCAATCGCCGCGGGACTCGGGTTGTCCACCTTCGTGAGTACTCGCACCACGGTGCCGGCGGGAGCGTAGGCACCCCCCGACCACTCCTCCACCGCGCTGCAGGCCAGCACCACGTCCGCCGCCTCCATGTACCGGCGGCTGAACCCCACACCCAGTTGCTCGGCCTCGTCGGCGGCCTCGCGGAGCCCCGCCGTGTCCACCAGGCGCACCGGAAAGCCGTCGAAGGCGGTGACCGCCTCGATTGCGTCCCTGGTCGTGCCGGGGGTGGCGGTGACGATGGCGCGGTCGCTGCCGAGGAGGGCGTTGAAGAGGGAGGACTTCCCCACATTCGGGGGGCCGGCCAGCACCACCAGCGCGCCGGCCCGGAGCCGCTCACCGGCGGGCGCGGTGGCGAGGAGCCGGAGCACCTGCTCCTCCAGCGCCGCGAGGCGCTCGCGCACCGCCGCCGCCGGCAGCGGCCCGTCATCCTCCTCCGGAAAGTCGATCGCGTACCCCAGCATCGCCTCGGCGTCGAGGAGGGCGCTCCGGAGCTCGGTCAGCCGCCGGGAAAGGCCGCCGTCGAGCTGGTGGAGGGCGGCGCGCGCCTGGGCCGTCGCGGTCGCGTCCACCAGGTCTCCCACCGCCTCGGCCTGGAGCAGGTCCATCCGCCCGTTGAGGACGGCGCGGCGGGTGAACTCCCCTGGTCGGGCCTGTCGGGCGCCGGCGGCCAGGAGCGCGGCCACGAGCCGCACCGGCACCACGAGTCCCCCGTGGCAGGAGAACTCCACGAGGTCGTCGCCGGTGTAGCTGTTGGGAGTGGGAAAGGCGGTGTAGAGCCCGCGGTCGATCAGCGTCCCGCCGGCGTCCACGAACGGCGCGAGGTGCGCGGTGCGCGGCGGCACGGGGCGGAAGTTCGGCACCACCCGGGCCGCCACCTCGAACGCGCGCGGCCCCGCCACCCGCACCACCGCCAGCGCGGAGCGCCCGGGCGGGGTGGCGAGGGCGGCAATCGTGTCACGAAGCATCACGGAGAGTATAAGCGTGCGGGGACTTAGGGACTTGGGACTTAGGGACTTGGAGGGGAGAAAAGGCGAAGGAGAAAGGAGGCGCCACGAGCTCACCTCTTTTCTCCTTTCTCCTTCCGCCCCTCTAAGTCCTTAAGTCCCCTCTTCTCTAAGTCCTCTTCTTCTTGACCGGCTCCACTTCCCCCCGCACCGCCGCCGCCTTCATCCGCTCCTGGCTGATCAGCCACTGCTGCGGGATGCTGGCCAGGTTGCTCACCGCATAGTACAGGTTGAGCCCCGAGGCGAAGTTGAGGAAGAGCACCGTCATCATGATCGGCATGACGTACAGCATCATCTTCATCTGGGGGTTGGGCGGCATCCCGCGCTGGCCCATCTTGCTCAGCCCGAACATCGAGAGCCCCATCACCAGCGGGATGATGTAGAGCGGGTCGGCCCGCGACAGGTCCGGCAGCCAGAGGAACGACTGGCCCCGGAGTTCGATGGTGTTCTGGAAGACGAAGAACAGCGCCAGCAGCACCGGCATCGGCAGCAGCATCGGCCAGCAGCCGCCGAACGGGTTCACGTTGTGTTCCCGGTACAGCTTGAACATCTCCTGCTGGAGCTTGGCCGGGTCGTCCTTGAAGCGGTCCTGGATGGCCTTGAGCTCGGGCTGGATGGCCTGCATCGCCATCGTCGAGCGCATCGCCTTCTGGTTGAGCGGCCAGAGCACCACGCGCACCAGGATGCCGAAGACCACCAGCACCATCCCGTAGGCCAGGTGCAGGTGGGTATGCATCCACACCAGGAGCCACCGGACCCCGACCGCCACCGGCCGGATGATCGTCCGGAACCCCGGCCAGCCGTACGGGTTCACGTCGTCGAAGTCATGCCCCACCGCCGAGAGGCGGTTGTACTCCATCGGGCCGGTGTAGAGCTGATAGCGGAAGTCGCCGGCGGGCGGCAGCAGCACGCTGGCCCAGACGGCGGCGTGGTCGGCCCGCTTCTGGCCCGGCTCGGGCAGCGGCGTCACCGCCAGCCCGCCGATCGGCGCCGCACCCTCCTCGAAGGCCAGCAGCGCCGTCACGAAGTACTTCGACTTGATCGCCACCCACTCGAACGGGCCGCTCAGCGTGGCCACCACCCCGGTGTCGAGTGACTGGAACCCCTTGAACTTCGTGCTCTGGGCCTTGGTCACCACGCCCATCGCCCGCTCGTTCTCGGCCAGGTTGGCCTCGGTGTTGGCCAGTCCGGGCCCCATCCCCACAAGCAGCAGTCCGCCGTTGGGGCCCACCCCCTCGATGGTCCCCTCCACCGCCACCCGGTAGTCGTCGGGGCGGAAGGTGTACGACAGCCGCACCGTCACCCCACCCTGCGTGGCGACGAACTCCACCGGCGTCGGCGCGGCGATCGACAACTCGCCCGACGAGGCGGTGAACTGCCACCGGTCGAGCCACACCGTGTCGGCGCCCGCCACGAGCCGCAGGCCGAGGAGCTCGGAGCCGGGGCGCAGCAATTCGACCGGCTGTCCCTTGTCGGCCGGCGCTTGGCTGGCGTACTGGGACAACGAGACCGAGACGATCCGCGCGCCGCGGCTGGAGATCCCGTACGTGGCGAGCGGGGTGTGGACGAGGATGGTGTCCTCGGCCGTGCCAGCGGCGTCGGGGAGCGCCGGGGCCGCGGCGATCGGGGCGGGGCCGCCGGCAACGAGCGCCGGCGTCGGGGCGGGCCCCGTGGCGGCAGCCGTGGAATCCACGGCTGCCGGCTGCGGGAGGGGCTTCTTGAGGAGGAGCGCCGGCGCCATGACGATGGCCGTCATGAGCAGGATGGCCCAGATGAAGCGACGGTCCATGGTCAGGTCACGCGATCAGGGAATCGGGTCGTAGCCGCCGGGATTGAAGGGGTGGCAGCGCGCCAGGCGCCGGGCCGCCAGCCATCCTCCCTTGAGAGCACCGTACTTGGCCACCGCCTCCAGCGCATACTGCGAGCAGCTCGGCGTGAACCGGCAGCTCGGCGGGAGCATGGGGCTGATGAACCGCTGGTACCCGCGGATCGGCAGCATCACCAGGCGGCGAGGCAGTTCAGCAAGCCGCATCCGGCCCCCGAGCCGCCACCTCCCGCCAGGAGAGCAGTTCCGCGCGGAGCACCGCGAACGAGGCCCGGTAGGCCTCCCGCCGGGCACGCACCACGAGGTCGCAGGGCGGGACCCGCCCCTGCACCTCGCGCCGCCACACCTCGCGCAGCCGCCGCCGCAAACGATTGCGGGCCACCCCCGTGGACTGGTACTTCGGGACGATCAGTCCCACCCGGGAGAGGCCCGCCGCATTGTCCGTCCAGAGCAACTCCAGATGCCCGGTGCGCATCCGCCGGCCCGCGTCGAGCACCCGGCGAATCTCCGACGATTTCGCGAGCCGCCCGGCCCGCGGAAACCGCTCACCCGACGTCAGGAGCCCCCGTGCTTCGACGGAAGGCTGACCGTCAGCCGCTTCCGCCCCTTCTTCCGGCGCCGCGACAACACCGCGCGGCCCCACTTGGTGGCCATCCGCGCGCGGAAGCCGTGCTTCCGGATGCGCCGCTTGTTCCGCGGCCGATATGAGGGCTTCATAACTCTATCCTGTAGTGGGACTTAATGAGCCCGACAAGCTAACCGGCCCCGCCCCCTGGGTCAACCCTCGGCCCCCCGGGCCCGCGCCCGGCGCCAATCCACCCCAAGACCTCACTCCGACTCCCGCTCGATCGCATTGCCTCCCTCCCTCACCTCCGCACCTCCCTCGTCTCGGCCCCGATTCTCGCTTGAACAAGGACGAGGGAAGGACGGAGTCCTTCCGTGGTGAGTTCGCGATGAATCGGACATGGGGGAAGAACGGGGCCGGAATGCCTGTGGACAGACGCGCGATCTCCCGCGGCTTCCTCGGCTTCCCGAGTTCGTGAACATCGGTTCTCGATCTGTCAAGAGCACGTCACGCAATGCACAATTTCCGGCTCGTTGACTTTTCCACACCGGATTCATAGAATCGTGCCCCCGACACCGAACTCCCACCGGATTCCCGAGTCGCAATGCAGCTGTCCGCCAAAGAAGCCTGGAAGCGCATCCTCGAAGATGCGCACCGCGAGCTTCCCGACCACGCCATCCGGACGTGGTTGGAGCCGACGACGGCAATCGCCCTCGACGGCGGCGAGCTGGTGATCGGAGCCCCGGACCAGTTCGCGGTGGAGTGGAACGAGACCAAGCACGCCCGCGTCCTGGCCAAGCTGGCGGAGCCCCTCCTCGGCGCCGGCACGAAGGTCGTGTTCCGGGTCCAGGAAGACCGCCAGAAGCGGCCCCAGATGGACTTCTTCGTGGCGCCGCCCACCGCCGAGGCGGGCCCGGTCGCCTCGGGCGCCGTCCGCAACAGCCAGCCCCTCAACGAGCGGTACACCTTCGACTCCTTCGTCATCGGGAAGTCGAACGAGCTGGCCGCCGCCGCCGCCCACGCCGTGGCGGAGGCCCCGGGCAAGGTCTACAACCCCCTCTTCATCTACGGGGCCACCGGGCTCGGCAAGACCCACCTGATGCAGGCCATTGCCCACGCCGTGCTCCAGCGGGCCCCCGACACCCGCGTCCTGTACGTGGGCGCCGAGCAGTTCATCAACGAGGTCATCGAGAGCATCCAGAGCCGGACCACCCAGGAGCTCAAGCGCCGCTACCGGAGCGAGCCGGACCTCCTCCTGGTGGACGACGTGCACTTCCTGGAAGGGAAGGAGCGCACCCAGGAGGAGTTCTTCCACACCTTCAATGCGCTCTACGAGGCCGGCAAGCAGATCGTGGTGACCTCCGACCGCCCGCCCAAGGAGCTCCCCGGGCTCGAGGCCCGGCTGGTGAGCCGGTTCGAGTGGGGCATGGTGGCCGACAGCGGCCTCCCCGACCTGGAGCACCGGATCGCCATCCTGCAGAAGAAGCAGGAGCAGGACCACCTCGAGATGACGATCCCGGAGGACGTCATCCGGTTCATCGCCGAGCACGTCCGGACCAACGTCCGCGAGCTCGAGGGGTGCATCATCAAGCTCCTGCTCTTCGCCTCGCTCAAGCACCGCGAAATCAGCATCGAGCTGGCGCGCGAGGCCCTGGCCGACAAGATCAAGGCCAGCGAGGAGGCGGCCATCGCCGCGCCCCGCCCCCTCCCCTCGGTGGACCGGGTCCAGGAAATCGTGTCGCGACGGTGGGGCGTCACTCCCGAGGGGCTCCGCTCCAAGGCGCGGATCCAGACCCTCACGGTGCCGCGTCAGGTGGCCATGTACCTCGCCCGCGACGTGCTGCAGATGCAGCTGGTCGAGATCGGCCAGGCCTTCGGCGGGCGCGACCACAGCACCGTCATCCATAGTGTGGACAAGGTCGAGCGCCAGATGGCGCGCGATCGCGCGTTCCGTGAACGGGTTGAGCTCGCGCGGCAGGAGTTGTTCGCACCATAATCGCCGCGGCGAATGTGGGTGGATGTGGAATCGACATTCGCCCCGGAAAACCGCCCGGCTTTCCAGTTGCTCCACAGCGCGCCGACAGCGGTCGGGGTGCGCAGGTCGAAGCGAAGCGGGAGGTTGGACGGCTCGTCCACATCCCAACACCCTCTACGACTACTACTAGTCATATTTATCTAGGTACTGGTAGTACCTCTTGCATGGCGGAACAGGTATGAAGTTCACGATCACACGAGAACAGTTCCAGGAAGGGTTGGTGGCGGTGGCGGCCAGCGTGCCGACCAAGACCACCCTGCCGGTGCTGGCCAACATCCTCCTCGAGGCCACCAAGGACGGGCTCCGGATCTCGGGCACCGACCTCGACATCGCGGTGAGCACCTCCGTGGCCGCCAGCGTGGACCAGGAGGGAGCCATCACCCTCCCCGCCCGCAAGCTGGTCGAGATCGTCCGCGAGCTGCCGAGCGCGAGCATTCGCTTCACCGCCGCCGGCGAGCAGCGGGTCACGCTCGAGTGCGGCAAGTCGAAGTTCAAGCTCCTGGGGCTGCCCCGGGAGGAGTTCCCCGCCTTCCCGACCGTCTCGTTCGACAAGGGGTGGACCACCGCGGCCAGGGAGCTCCACAAACTCATCGGGCACGTGGCCTTTGCCGCCAGCACCGAGGAGAGCCGCCCGATCCTCAACGGCGTCCTCTGGGAGCTCCGCCCCGACCGGATGCGGATGGTGGCCACCAATGGCCACCGGCTGGCGCGGATGGACGTGCCCGTCAAGGGAGGCAAGACCCAGGCGGACCTCATCGTCCCGCCCAAGGCCCTCGACCAGATCCGCCGGCTCTTCGGGGCCGATGACACCGTCGAGATGGCCAAGAGCGACAACCACCTCGGCTTCCGGTCGGCCACCACCCAGGTGTACACGCGCCTCATCGAGGGGCCGTACCCGAACTACGAACAGGTCATCCCGCGCGAGAACGACAAGGTGGCCACCGCCGACAAGGCGGCGCTGGCGGCCGCGCTGCGCCGGATGAGCACGGTGGCCAGCGACCAGACCCACCGGATCCGGATGGCCTTTTCCAGCGGCGGCTGCAAGCTCTCGGTCCAGACCCCGGACCTGGGCGAGGCGCAGGATGAGCTCACGGTGACCTACGAGGGCGACCCCCTCGAGATCGGCTTCAACGCCACCTACCTGCTCGAAATCCTCAAGTTCATCCCCACCGACGAGGTGCGGCTGACCTTCAAGGCCCCCGAGCGCGCCGCGACCTGCGAGCCGGTGGGGTGGGACGACCCGGCGAGCTACCTGACGCTGGTGATGCCGCTCCGGCTCGTGGACTGAGCCGGCCAGCGGCCCCCCCCGCCCCTGATGCGCCGCCGGGAGCTGCTCCTCGCCGCGGCCGCGCTCGGGCTCCCGACCTGGCGGCCCCGGCCACCTCGCGCCGCCACCCGACTCATCCTCCTCGGCACCGCCGGCGGTCCGCGCCCCAAGCCGGGTCGCAATGCCGCCGCGCAGGTCATTCTTGTCGGCGACACCCCGTACCTGATCGACTGCGGCAACGGCGTGGCCCGCCAGCTGGTGCTCGCCGGCGTGCCGCTCCGCACGCTGCATCACGTCTTCGTGACCCACCATCACTCCGACCACAACGCCGACTTCGGCACCCTCCTTCTTCTCGCGTGGTCGAGCGGCCTGGCGGAGCCGGTGGACGCCTGGGGCCCGCCGCCGCTGGCGGAGATCACCCGGCTCTTCCTCGAGATGAGCCGGCGTGACATCGAGGTGCGCATCGCCGACGAGGGGCGGGTGCCGCTCGCGCCCCTCGTCCGCCCGCACGAACTCGCCGGGCCCGGCCCGGTGTACGAGGACGCCAACGTGCGCGTCACCAGCGCCCTGGTGCCCCATCCCATGATGACTCCGGCCTACGCCTATCGCTTCGACACCGCCGACCGCAGCATCGTGATCTCGGGCGACACCGCGCCCTCCGACGCGGTCGTGGCGCTCGCCCACGGCGCCGATGTGCTGGTGCACGAGGCGATGTACCTTCCCGCGGTGGACCGAATCGTCAGTGGCGTCGGGGACGCCAATGCCACCACGCTGCGGCGTCACTTAGTCGACAGCCACACCAGCGCGGAGGACGCGGGTCGCATCGCCCGCCGGGCGGGCGTCGGCACACTGGTCCTTTCCCACCTGATCCCGTCCGATGACGCCGCCGTGACCGAGGCGATGTGGCGGGCCGCCGCCGAGTCCACCTTCGGTGGGCGGGTTGTCGTCGGGCGCGACCTGATGGAACTCTGAGGCCGGCATGTCCTCGTTCAAGTGGACCGTTCGGAAGTACCTCTCGCCGCTCCGGCTCCTCAACTACTGGCGCCTGGTGGCCACCAGCCGGCGCGGCTATCTGCGCCGCACCGGGTGGAACCGGTCGCTGCTTGGCGGGGTGCCCTGCGACGCTCAGGGGCGCGAGCTTCCCTGGATGAACTACGCCTTCATCGCATTCATCGAGGAGCGGCTCCGGCGCGACATGCGGGTCCTGGAGTACGGCGCCGGGTATTCCACGGTCTTCTGGTCGCGCCACGTCCACTCGGTCCACGCGGTGGAGCACAGCGGATTCTTTTCGGGGCTCATTGCCGACGGGCTTCCGCCCAACGCCGAGGTGGTGCTGCACACCGACGCCGACGGGGTGCCCTACAGCCGTCGCGGCGCCGAGGTGGCGGCGCGACATGGCGGGCTGCGCTTCGACCTGGTCGTGATCGACGGGATCCACCGGGTGGAGACGGCGCAGGCCTCGGTAGAGCTCCTCACCGACGACGGCGTGCTCGTCTGGGACGACGCCGCGCGGCCGGCCTACCGGCCGGGGTTCGAGGCGCTGGCGGCGCGCGGCTTTCGGCGGCTGGACTTCGAGGGGCTCAAGCCGGGGTCGTACGGAGTGGACCGCACCGCGGTGTGCTACCGCGCGCGGAACTGCTTGGGGCTCTAGCTCAGGGGGTCACCGCCGGCGGGGCCTCGAGGCTGTCGGGCACCACCAGCGCATCCACCGACGGCGGCGGCGGCACCGCCTCCTCGTCGGCTTCTTCCCGCGGCACCTCCACCACCTCCCCCTGCATCCGCCGGAGAATCAGGCTCTGCCGCCACCGCATGCGGCCCGGCCGATAAGCGGGGTTGGACGAGAGCGGGAAGGGCAGCGCTCCCGCCAGGGCCGCGGCCTGCGGCGGGCTCAGGCGGCTCGCCGGACGGTCAAAGTAGAACTGGCTCGCCGCCTCCACTCCCCAGAGGTTGGGCCCGAACTCCACCACGTTCAGGTAGAGCTCCATGAGCCGCCGCTTGCTGAGCGCCGCCTCGAGCCGGTACGCCGTGACCCCTTCCTTCACCTTCCGGAACGGGTTGCGGCTGGGCGAGAGGTAGAGGTTCTTGGCCAGCTGCTGGGTGATCGTGCTGGCGCCCCGCAGCTTGGCGCGCCGGCTCCAGAGCGAGCCCATCGTGTGCCAGAACTCCGCCCGGTCGCGCGGGTCCGCCCAGGCAAAGTCGGCGCGCCGGTATCCCAGCGCCTCCAGGATGGCCAGGTAGTCCACCCCGGCGTGCTCCAGGAAGCGGTTGTCCTCGCCGATCATCACGGCGCGGGGCAGCCAGTCGGAAATCGAGTCGAGCGGCACCGGGCGGTACGCCGGACCATCGGGAAAGCCGCGTCGGCGCCGGGCCGCCCGCGAGGTGTCCGCGGGGACGGCGTCGCCCCGCATCGCCATGAACGCGGTGCGCGACGGCCAGTGTGTGCGGTACCAGAGGGGGGGAGGCCAGACCGCCACCAGCCAGAGGGCGAACGCCCCGAGGCCGATGGCGGTCCAGCGGAGGAACCGCGCCACGCCCGTGCTAGAGCGAGGCGATCGTGATGACGGTGTGCAGCTTGCCCGGGAAGGGGGCCGGTGCCTGGGTGACGGTGATCTGGAGGTCGGAATCCAGGGTGCTGTTCCCGCCGAGGTACGTCCCGTCCTTCGCGACGTAGTGGGTGCCGACGCCGCGGCCGGCGCCCTCCACCGCCACCTCACCCTGCGGGCCCGTCTGGCTGCTCGAGGAGGTCGTGACGCTCGTGGTGTTGAGCACCAGCGCCTTGCCCGTCCCGTAGGCGCCCTCGCCGGCGGCGGTGTAGGTGGTCACGACGTTCGCCGCGCTGGTGCCCTCGTCGGACGTCGACGTGTAGCTGAGCGTGTCCACCCAGGTCTCACCCTTCTTGCGGGTGGCGGCGCTGCCTGACGGGAAGAACCCCGCCAGCACCGACTCGAACTGACGAGCGCCGGAGCCTCCGGTGGCAAGGGTCAGCCCCTCGATCTTCCCCCTGGGCGTGACGAGCCCGTGCCAGGTGGAGCCCTTCGAGGAGTCGACCGCCGCCTGGATCAGCTCCTGGCCCTGGCTGGCGCTGTCCACATGCACGCTGTCGAGCACCGCCGTGAGCGCCCGCCCGCCGGTGGTGTCCTTGAGCGTCATCGTGAAGTAGCCGCTCATCGCCACGATCGTCTTCTGCTCCCCGGCCCCGAAGACCGAGAGGTCCACGACCGAGTTGATGGCGAGCGACACCTTGTACTTGAGCGTGGTGACTGGCGACACTGGCGCCGGGGTGGGGGTGGAGGTGGCAATACCGCCGGCCAGGGCCGCGGTGGCGATCAAGGTCGCGAACATGGGATTCCTCGGAAGAGTGACGTGGGGGGAATCTAACGACACCGCCCCGGCGGGGGCCGGGGCGGCGGGGTCAGGCCATAAGCCGAGTTCTGTGCCCCCGAAGGGGGATGGTCATCTGTCTGGGACGGCCGTCGCCGGCCGCCTCGAGCAGCCTACCCGCGGCTCACCGTTGCCGGTGGGGTCGGTGCGGGCCGCACCTCGCCGCTTATTTGGCCTTGCTCCGACTGGGGGTTGCCGTGCCGGCGCTGTTGCCAGCGCCGCGGTGGGCTCTTACCCCACCCTTTCACCCTTACCCGCCTTGCGGCGGGCGGTCTGCTTTCTGTTGCCCTGTCCGTCGCCTTGCGGCGCCCAGGCGTTACCTGGCAGTCTGCCCTGTGGAGCTCGGACTTTCCTCAGGCGCCGAAGCGCCCGCGACCATCGAGCCTGGCCCCCTGACAATATAGCGGCCCGTCCCCCTCCCTGCCGAACCGATCACCCCGGTCCCTGCACCCTGGCCAGGCCTGCCTCGGCCTGCTGCCGGAAGACACCGAGGTCCTGGTCGGCCGTCTTCCACTGTGCCAGCACCAGCTGGTACTGTTCCGCCGCCTCGGTGCGGCGTCCCAGCTTCTCGTAGGCCGCCGCCCGCAGGAGCCGCACCCGCCCCAGCATGGCCCACCGCGCGTCGAAGCCCCGGGTGTTGAGCATCGGCGCCTCGAACTGGGACAGCGTGCGCAGCGTGCCGTCGTAGTCGCCCAGGAGGTACTGCGCCTGCGCGTACCACGCGCGGTAGCCGGAGTACATCTTGCGCATGCTGTCAGGGGTGGCGAGCGCCTTCCGTGCGGCCGTCGTGTCACCCCGCTGGAGCGCCATCAGCGCCGCCAGTTCCGGCGGCAGCGGCTGGCCGGTCGTGGCCACGTACTCCTCGGCGGGGCCGGCGTCGCCGGCGGGGCCGGTCAGGAGCCCGATCGCCGCGTCGCCCCCCGACCGGAAGACCGCCTCGCGCTTCTCGGGCGGCACGCTGCGTGCCTCCTCGAGGGTCGCGTTCCAGAGCCGTTCCAGCACCGGGGTGGGCACCCCCGCCGCCCCGTAGAGCGCCGCCTGCATCCCCCGCTTCCAGTCGCCCCCCTTCATCGTGGTGGGCATCGACGCCGGGAGGACCTCCGTGCGGATCTCGTCGGCCAGCTCGAGGACGCGCGCCGCGCTGGCGAGGTCGCCGTAATAGGCGAAGATGTTGGCCCCGGCGAGCACGTCCATCATCACCGTCGGGGCATCCTCGGCGCCGGCGAAGTCCCCGGCCGTGATGCCCGCCAGCGCCGACTTGAGCTCGGCCGCCGCGCGCGGTCCGTCGCCGCTCACAAAGCGGACCCGCGCCTGGAGGAAGGGCGCCTCGGGATTGGTGGGATCGGCGGCCCGGAACCGCGTGAGCTCGGCCATCGCCTCGGTGTACTGCTCGTCGGCCAGCAGGGCGTCCACCATCGCCAGGTGCGCGCGACCGGTAGCGGGCTGCGCGGTGCTCCACGCGCGGGCGGAGACGATGCCCGCCGCCCGCGCCCGCCGCTGGGCCGCGGCCACGGTGGCGCTGTCGAAGGCGGGGCGCCCATTGGCGAACGCCGGCGCGAAGGAGTCGGGCGTCACGAGCAGGATGCCGGTGCCCTGCCGGCTGGCCTGGTACAGCATGGCCTGCACATGCTCATAGGCCAGCGCGTAGTCGGGCGCCAGGTCGAGGGTACGGCGGAAGGCCCGCAACGACTGGGTCCAGTTCCGGGGCGTCTGGGCGTCCATGTCGTGGAACCAGGCGTCGCCCAGGCCGTACCAGGCGTCGGGATCCCTCGGGTCCTTGGCCAACAGCTGCTGGTAGATGTTGCGGGACGCCGGGTTCTCGCCCAGCAGGAAGAACCGGTAGGCGGCAATGACCGCGCGGTCGTGGGCCGGCAGCCGCTGGGAGTAGAGCAGGGCCCGGTTGATCGCGTCGAGCCCGAGGGAGTCGTCGGCGCCCACGACCCATCCCCGGGTCAGCGAGAGCTTGTAGTACGCCAGCCCGAACGTGGTGTCGAGCTGGACGGCGCGCTCGAAGCTCCGCTGGGCCGCGCCCAGCTTCCACTCATTGAGCCGGTCGAGCCCGGCCAGGTAGGCCTGGTACGCCTCGAGCGAAGAGGTCGTGGCGGCGGCCAGTGGGGCCCGCACGTCGCCCGGGGCGCCGGAGAGGTCGAGGAGCCGCGACGCCAGCGCGTCGAAACCGGGGCGCGGGTCGTCGCCGGCCGGCGCGTCGACCTCCGCCACATCGGTGCGGACGCCGGTGGCCACGTCATACACCCTGGCGGTGAGGTGGAGGGAGTCCCCCACCTGCTGGAAGTCGCCGAGCACCACGGTCCACACCCCCGCCTCGCGGGCCAGGCGCCGCGCCAGGTCGAGCCCGATGTCGTCGCCCGACGCCACGCCGTTGCGTTCAAGCAGGTCGTGCACCCGCTCGTGGTCCACCACCGTCATGTCCTTCCACTGCGACATGTTGAGCGCGAGCATGTTGACGCTGCCGTCGCGCAGCCAGTCGGTGGCCGGGTCGTCGCGGAGGTTGTTGAACGGCAGCACCAGCATCGAGAGCCGCGGGTTGACCCCCTCGGGCGGCCCGCCGGGCTGCCGGGCCAGGAACGCCGCCACGGCCACCAGCGCCAGCGTGACCACCCCAAGGAGCGCCGCACGACGGCGGGAGCGGCGCGCCATCGGGAGCGGGGTCGGCGTGCCGCCCAGCGCCGAGCGGAACTCTGCCCCGGTCTGGAAGCGGTCGCCCGGCGACTTGGCCAGCGCGCGCATGATCGCGGCGCCGAGGTCGGGCGGGCAGTCGGGGCGGGCCCGGGTCAGGGTGACCGGCGGCTCGGAGATGTGTTTGGATACCACCACCCGGTTCGGCCCGGTAAAGGGCGGGTGGCCCGCCACCATCTCGTAGGCCACCACCCCCAGCGCGTAGAGGTCGCTCCGGGAGTCCACGTCCTCGCCCGCGGCCTGCTCGGGGCTCATGTAGTTGGGGGTCCCCACCACCATCCCCTGGCCCGTCACCGGCTGCCCGACCGCCGTGGTGGCGGGCTCGCCGGCGAGCGCCCGCGCGATGCCGAAGTCCGCCAGGAGCGCGCGGCCGGTGCCCGCCTCGAGGAGGATGTTCTCCGGCTTCACGTCGCGGTGCACCAGCCCCGCGCTGGCCGCGGCGTCGAGCGCGGCGGCGATGTCCATCGTGATCCGGCGCGCCTCCTCGGGCGGGAGCCGCGCGTCGCGTGTCAGCCGCTCGCGCAGCGACTCGCCCGGCACCCGGTCCATCACGAAGTAGAGGAGGTCGTCCACCTCGCCTGCGGCATACACCGTGACGATGTTGGGGTGCCGCAGCCGCGCGATCATGCGCGCCTCCGCCAGGAAGCGCTGCGCGATGGACGAGTGGATGGCGAGTTCGGGATGGATGGCCTTGACGGCCACGTCGCGGGCCAGCGTGACGTCGCGGGCGAGGAAGACCACGCCCATGCCCCCGCGCCCGATCTCGGCCCCCACCTGGTACTGGGGGCCGAGGGCGGTCTGCAACCGCGCGGCGAGGCCGGGGCCGGAGGGGGTCACCCGCGGTCTCCAGGAAGGGGGGGATTCGTCCGTGGCGGGCACCGGGGCGGCGCTGTCCACGGGTCCATCAAGATACACACCGGCCCCCTTCCACGGCGGGAGATCCTTGGGTGGGATGCCCGTGGCACGGAAAGGGTTGCCGCGCCGGTCCCGGGGGCCCCACGCTGGTTGCGCTCCGGTTGAGGGGAGACGACTACCCTGTCTCCCACCACACCACTACGGAGCCGCCCCGTGCCCGATTCATCCCCCGTCCCGAGGGAGGCCGCCCCGACGATCGCGGCGGTCCTCCTCCCCGCCGAGCGAGCGCGGGTGGAGGCCGCGGGGCAAGGCTGCTTCACCTTGCTGCACCGGGATTCGGTGCCGGAGGCCGTCCGCGCCGTCCGCGAGCGGCCGGTGGACGGGGTCCTGCTGTCGGTCCACCGCTGCCCGCCCGCCGCCGCCCGCGACGTCCGGCGCTTGGTGGAGGACTTTCCCGGCGTCCCGACGGTGGCCCTCGTCTCCGCGCACGATCCCGCGGCCAGCGAGGCGCTCCTCTCTCTCGGCGCCACCGGGCTGCGGCAGGTGGTGGACGTGACCGGACCCAGCGGCTGGGCCCGGCTCCGCCAGCTGATGACCGCGCCCGTCTCCCGCGCCGCGGCGCGGATTCAGGGGCCCCTCCTCGAGCAGCTGGGCGATGTCCCGCCCGACCTCCGGCTCTTCTTCGAGATGCTGGTCCGGATGGCGCCCGAAATCACCACCGTCCGGGCGCTCTGCCGCGCCTGCCACGTGCGCCCGAGCACCCTGATGTCGCGCTTCGCGCGGGCCGGGCTACCCTCGCCCAAGGGGTACCTGGCGAGCATCCGCCTCCTCCACGCGGCTCACCTCCTCGAGGCACCGGGCCGCTCGATCGCCGACGCCGCCTACCGGCTCGACTACTCCTCGCCCCAGAGCTTCGGCCGCCACGTGCGGGCCATGCTCGGCATCACCTCGCTCGAGTTCCGGCGGCGATTCCCCTTCCCGGCCGCGTTGGCACGGTTCCTCGAGCTCATGATCGCGCCCTACGGGGGCGTCTGGCCCGCCTTCCATCCCCTCGAAACCGGGAGCTGGGACAGCGGACACTGCCTGGCGGGCCAGACGCCTCCCCCTCGGCGTGCGTGACGCCCGGAAATGACAGCGGCCCCCCGGCGAGGCGCCGGGAGGCCGTGGGGTCACCGCGGGGCAGCGGCTAACCCAGCCCCAAATCCGTAACGGTGGCGAGCGCCACGACCGCATGGCCCCGTGCCTCCAGCGCCGCCCTCCCCCCCTGCTCGCGGTCCACCACCGCCAGGACACCCAGCACCCGGCCGCCTTCCTCCTCCACCGCGGCGATCGCCTGGAGCGCCGAGCCGCCCGAGGTGATCACGTCCTCCACCACCACCACCGCATCGCCTGGGCGGAAGTTGCCCTCGACCCGCCGCTTGGTCCCGTGGCCCTTGGCCTCCTTCCGCACGCTGAAGGCGTCGATGGCTGGGCCGTTGGCGTGGCTCGCGCGTGCCACCGCATACGCCACCGGGTCGGCGCCCATCGTGAGCCCGCCCACCCCGCGCGGCGCCCAGCCCTGGGCGCGGATGGCGGCGAGCCCCAGGCGCCCGATGAGGTCGAGGCCCTCGGCGGACATCGTGGTGGGACGGGCGTCGATGTAGTAGGAGGAGCGGGCGCCGGAGGCGAGGGTGAAATCGCCGTGGCGGACGGAGCGGGCGTGCAGGAGGCGGAGGAGGGCGGCGTGGTCGCCCACGCTCACTCCTTGCCGAAGAGCCCGGCCAGGAAGCCCTTCTTCTTCTCGGGCTCGGCGCGGGCGGCGGCGCAGAAGCGCGTCGTGAATTCCCGGACCGTCCTCGGGCGCCGGGCCAGGTCGCGCTCGAGCCCGGCCATCAGCGCCGCCTCGAGCTCCGGGCTGAACTTGCCGGCGCGGGCCACCTCGCTGAGGGGCCGCGGCTTCTGGCTGAGGAGCTGCTGGAAGAGCTCGCGGGGCGACTTGCCCGGGAACGGGAGCTCCCCGGTCAGCAGGTAGTAGGCAATCGTGGCGAGGCTGTAGACGTCGGCCTGCTCGCCCACCAGTTCGCCGGAGAGCGTCTCCGGCGCCACGTACTGCAGCGTCCCGACGAAGAACCCCGCCCGCGTCAGCCGCTCCTCCTGCGGGAGCTCGGCGTCCCGCGCGATGCCGAAGTCGAGGAGCTTGGCCGTCTGGGTGGCCGGGTTGTACATGATATTGGCGGGCTTGAGGTCGCGGTGGATGATGCCGGCCTGGTGCGCCGCCGTCAGCGCGGCGCCCACCTGCTCCACGATGTGCGCCACGAGCGACGGCGCCAGTGGCCCGGAGCGCGCCGCGAAGAGCTCCAGCGCCTCGCCCTCGGCCCACTCGAGCGCGAGGTAGGACATCCCGTCCTGCTCCCCGAACTCCCAGGTGCGCACCACGTTGGGGTGCACCACCCGCACGCCGAACTCCGCCTCGCGCAGGAAGCGCTTGACGGCAATCGGGTCGTTCACGAGGCGGGGGCGGAGGATCTTGACCGCCGTGAGGCCCTTTTCCGGGTGCTCGGCCTTGAAGACGAGCGCGGTCCCGCCCTCGCCCACGTGCTTGAGCAGGCGATGGCCGGCGATCGTGCGGCCAATGAGGTCGTCTGGCGTCATGAGTGCGGAGAAGCTACTCGGCCCCGGCAGGGCGGGCAAGCAGCGCCGCAGGGTGCGCTTGACCCCCCTTCGCCGCAGGGGATAACCTTCGCCGGTCTCGTCTGCCCGGACTTCCCGAGCCCCGAAGGGGGCCCCGTGTTCCTGCGTCGCGCGCGCCCCCTCGCCCTCGTCCTCCTGCTCGCTGCCTGCGGCTCCTGGCAGCGGGTCGGCACCAGCTCGACGCCCTCCCCCGAGGAAACGCTCACCAGCCTCTTCGACATGCCGACGGTGTACCGGGGCATGGGCCGGCTGGCCGCCGGCCCGCCGCTGGCCTTCGTGGGCACGGTGGCGTTCGCGGCCGGGCCCGGCGATTCGGTCAAGGCCATCCTCGGGCTCTCGATCGAGAACCGCGCACTCGCCTTCCAGAAGGACGGCGCCACCTTCCTGGCGCGCTACCGGGTGGAGATGTTCTTCGAGTCGTCGGACGCGCCGCCGATCCGGTACGCGCGGGACGAGCAGGTGCGCGTGACCGATTTTGCGGAGACGATGCGCACCGATGAGAGCATCCTCTTCCAGCAGCTCTACCACCTGAAGGCGGGCAGCTACCGCGTGACGGTGGTGGTGCGCGACCCCGCCACCGGGCGGCAGTCGCAGTCCTCCGCCGACTTCGTCGCCCCCGACTTCGCGGCGCGCTCCTTCACCGCGCCGATCCTCGCCTACCAGGTCACCGGCCGGCGGAGCCGGGAACAGGACCTCTCGCTGGTGCTGAGCCCGCGCGGCACCGTCGCGTACGGCGGCGACACCCTCCTCGCGCTGGTGGAGGGCTACGGGTTCGATACCCCCACGGCGGTGCCGCTCGAGATCATCGACAACACCGACAAGGTCATCGTGCGCGACACCCTGCGCTTCTCGGGCACCCGTCCGGTGGAGGCGCAGGTCGTGCGGCTCGTGCCCGACAGCCAGCCCCTCGGCGAGCTCCGCCTCGTCGTCGGCGAGGGCGACACCCGCAAGGAGACGATGGCGCTCGTCTCCTTTTCGGGGGCCTGGATCCTGACCAACTACACCGAGATGGTGGACCTCCTCCGCTACTTCGGCCACGACGACCAGGTGCGCGCCCTCAAGAAGGCCCCCGCCGGCGACCGCGCCCGGATGTGGCAGGAGTTCTACCGCAGCACCGACCCGGTGCCCAACACGCCGGAAAACGAGGCGCTCAATACCTATTTCGGCCGGATGGCGCTGGCCAACCAGCGCTTCACCGACGAGGATCGGGTGGGCTGGCGCACCGACCGCGGGATGGTGTTCATCACCCTGGGCGAGCCCGACGAGATCTTCAACGCCAGTTCCGGGGTGCAATCGGGCGCCATCCGCTGGAACTACGTGCAGTTGCGCCTCGAGCTCGATTTCCTGGACGAAACCAGCACCGGGCGGTTCCTGCTGACGTCCGACTCGCGGCACAGCTACGAGCAGGTGCTCGCGCGGGTCCGGCGCGGGGAGCCGTGAGCCCGGAGGCCCCCGCCGCGGTGCCGTCGCGGCTCTTTCTGGTGGACGGGTACGCGCTGATCTACCGCGCGTTCTTCGCCATGATCACCCGGCCGCTCCGCACCTCGAAGGGCGAGAACACCTCCGCCGCCTGGGGCGTGGCCAACTTCCTGGCCCGCCTCCTCGACACCCACCGTCCCGACTACGTGGCCTGGATCCACGACGCCGGCGACTCCTTCCGCACCGCGCGCTACCCCGAGTACAAGTCCACTCGCGAGAAGCTCGACGAGGAGCTCCAGGCCGACTTCGACACCGCCGTCGAGCGGGTCGAGGAGCTGCTCGCCGCCTGGCGTGTGCCGCTCGTGGCCGTGGACGGCTACGAGGCCGACGACGTCATCGGCACCCTGGCCACCCAGGCGGCCGCGCGCGGGGTGCAGGTCGTCATCGTCTCCGGCGACAAGGACTTCTACCAGCTGATCGGCCCGCGGGTGGCGCTCCTCAACCCCGGGCGCGGCGGCCCCGGCGCCGTCGAGGAGACCTACGTCGACGAGTCGAACGCCGCCGAGCGCCTCGGCGTGCCGCCGCGCCAGGTGGCCGACTACCTGGCGCTGGTGGGCGACAGCTCCGACAACGTCCCCGGCGTCCACGGCATCGGCGACAAGGGTGCCCGCGCGCTGCTCGAGGAGTTCGGCGACCTCGAGACCATCCTGGCCCGCGCCGGCGAGGTGAAGGCCAAGCGCGCGCGCGAGGCGCTGCTGGCCCACGCCGACGACGCCCGGCTCTCCCGCGAGCTCGTGACGATCCAGACCGCGGTGCCGGTAGCGTACGACCCCGCCCGCCTGGCCCGGCAGGAGCCCGACCGCGAGGCGCTGGCGCGGGTGCTGGCCGAACTCGAGTTCTACGCGCTGGCACGCCGGCTCGGGGTGGGCGGCGAGGCCGCCGGCGCGGCCGTCGAGGGGGCGGAGACTCCACCGGGGCCCGCGGCCACCGGCCCCGCGGTGCCCGTGGTGGACGACCCGTCCGCCCTCGCCGCGCTGGTGGAGCGCCTGCGGCGTGCGCCGCTGGTGGCGCTCGACACCGAAACCAGCTCGCTCGAGCCGCACGACGCCGAGCTGGTGGGACTCTCGCTGGCCGTCGGCTCCGACGAGGTCTGGTACCTCCCCTTCGGCCACCGCCCGCGCGGCGGCGCCCTCGCCGCGCCCGACCCGGTGCGCAACCTCCCGCCGATCACCGACCCCGCCTGCCGGGCGGTGGCGGAACTCCTCCGCGACCCGGCGGTGCCCAAGGCGGGGCACAACATCAAGTACGACTGGCAGGTGCTCCGCCGCGCCGGCGTCGAACTGGCGGGCGTGGCGTACGACTCGATGCTGGCGAGCTTCGTCCTCGATCCGGGGCGCCGCTCGCACGCCATCGACGCCCTGAGCCTCGAGCACCTGGGCCGAGGGATGCGGAGCTACACCGACCTCACCGGAAAGGGGGCGGCGCAGATCCCCTTTGCCGAGGTGGCCGTGGCCGACGCGGCGGCCTACTGCGGAGCCGACAGCGCCACGGTGCTCGCCCTCCACGCCATCTTCGCGCCGGACCTCCGCGCGCACGCGCTCGAGCCGCTCCTCGCCGACCTCGAGATGCCGCTGGTGCCCGTGCTGGTGGACATGGAGTGGGACGGCATCGCGATCGACCGGCCGCTCTTCGACCGGCTCTCGCGCGAGATGGGCGCGGAGCTGGCCCGGCTGGAGGAGCGCATCCACCAGGCGGCAGGCACCACCTTCAACCTCAACTCGCCGAAGCAGCTGGGGCAGGTGCTGTACGAGCAGCACGCGCTCCCGGTCCTCAAGAAGACCCGCACCGGCCCCTCGACCGATGCGGACGTGCTGGAGCAGCTCGCGGCGATGGGGCACGAGGTGCCGCGGCTGCTCCTCGAGTACCGGGAGCTCGCCAAGCTGCGCTCGACCTACGTCGACGTGCTGCCGGCGCGGGTCAACCGGACCACGGGCCGCATTCACACCAGCTTCAACCAGACCGGCGCGGCCACCGGGCGCCTCAGCTCCTCCGACCCCAACCTGCAGAACATCCCGGTGCGCACCCCCCGCGGCGAGGCCATCCGCGCCGGCTTCGTGCCGGGCCCCGGGGCGCTCTTCCTGGCGGCCGACTACTCCCAGATCGAGCTCCGGCTGATGGCCCACCTCTCCGGCGACCCCGCCTTCACCGAGGCGTTCCAGCGGGGTGACGACATCCACCGGCAGACCGCGGCGATCATCTTCGGCGTGCCCGCCGGCGAGGTGACCGGCGAGATGCGGGCCCGCGCCAAGACGATCAACTTCGGCACCATCTACGGGCAGGGGCCCTTCGCGCTCTCGCGCCAGCTGGGCATTTCCCAGGAGGAGGCGCGCGAGTTCATCCGGCAGTACTTCGAGCGCTTTGCCGGGGTGCGGACCTTCCTCGACCGGCAGGTGGAGGTGGCGCGCGCGCAGGGCTATGTGGAGACGATCCTCGGCCGCCGCCGCTACATCCCCGACATCCGCGACAAGAACTTCAACGTGCGCGCCTTTGCCGAGCGCACGGCGCAGAACACCCCCCTGCAGGGGAGCGCCGCCGACCTCATCAAGGTGGCGATGGTGCGGATCCATCACGCGCTCCGCGACGGCGGCTTCGCCACGCGGATGCTACTGCAGGTGCACGACGAACTGGTGTTCGAGGCGCCGGAGGGGGAGGTGGAGCGGGTCCGGCCGCTGGTGAAGGCATTGATGGAGGGCGCCGCGACGCTGCGGGTGCCGCTCGTGGTGGAGGTGGGGACCGGCCGGAACTGGCTGGAGGCGAAGAAGTAGCGGGGCCCGCCTAGTCGCGGGGGTCGAGCGCCACCGGACGCACCCGCACGCCGGGCCACCAGTTCCAGCGGCCCGCCAGATGCATGAAGGCCGGCACCAGCACCATCCGGATGACCGTGGCGTCGAGCAGCACCGCCACCGCCAGCCCGAAGCCCAGGAACTGCACCATCAGCACCCGCGCGAAGGCAAAGGCGCCGAAGACGAAGATCATGATGAGCGCGGCGCTCGTGATGACCGACGCGGTGGCCGAGAGGCCTTCCATCGTCGCCTCGTCGTTCCGCCCCGTGCGGTCGAAGGCCTCCTTGATCCGGCTGAGGAGGAACACCTCGTAGTCCATGCTGAGCCCGAAGACGATCGCGAAGACCATCACCGGCACCACCGCGTAGATCGCCGAGGTGGGGCCGTCCAGCCCGAAGAACCCCGCCCCCAGCCCGTACTGGAAGACGAGGACGCTCAGGCCGAAGGTGGCGCCGACCGAGAGGCTGTTCATCACGATCGCCTTGATCGGGACCAGCACCGAGCGGAAGGCGATCGCCAGCATCAGCGCCGTGACCCCCAGCACCACTCCCACCAGCACCGGGAACCCGCGCATCAGCTGGTCCTGGAAGTCGGTCGAGCTGGCGGTGTAGCCCCCCACCAGGATCGTGGTGCCCTTGAGCCCGCGGATCGGCTCCGCCACGCGGCGGCGGATGTCGCGCACCAGGTCCATGGTGGTGGTGAGCGAGGTGGTGTCGGCGGGAATCACGTCGATGAGCGTGATGCGCTGGTCGCTCCCGAGGTAGGCGTCGAGGAAGTCGCCCAGGTCGGCGCGCGCCGCTGCCGAGTCGCTGTAAAGCACCGAATACTCGAGGAGCGAGGCGCCGGCCTTCGCGGTCATGAGGCTGGTCACCCGCCCCACCCGCGGGTCGGCGGCGAGCGAGTCGGTCAGGGCCCGCAGCCCGCGGAGACGGGTGGCGGTGGTGATCGTCTCCCCCTCGGGCACCTCGACCAGCACCCGCACCGGGAGCATCACCCCGCTGGCCCCCATCTGCGCCAGCGTCTCGGCGCCGCGGCCCGCCTCGGTGGCGGTGGGCCACCAGTGGCGCGAGGGAAGGCCGATGCGCATCAGGAACACCGGCGCGGTGAGGAGGGCCACCGCCAGCCCGCCTAGGGCGAGCGCGCGATAGGGGTGGCGGCTCAGGGAGCGCGCCCACCGCTCCCAGATGGTGGGAGCGTGGTACCAGGCGAGCCGCCGGGCGAGCCAGCGCGGCGTGTCGATGGCGCGGCCCAGGATGGCCAGCAGCGCCGGCAGGAGCGTGGTCGAGAGCAGCACCGCCACGCCCACCACCACCAGCCCGCTCAGCCCGATGCTCCGCGTCTCCACCATCGGCGGGATGAGGAGCGCGCCGAACCCCACCAGGACTGTCAGGCCTGAGGTGATCACCGCGTGCCCCGCCGTGGCCAGGGTGCGGCGCGCCGCCTCGTGGCGGCGCAGCCCCCGCTTGAGCTCCTCGCGGAAGCGGGTGACGATCAGGAGCGAATAGTCGATGCCAACGCCGAGGCCGATCATTGTGGTCAGGTTGAGGACGAACACCGACATCGGCGTGACCAGCGCCAGGATCCCGACCACCGCCAGCGACACGACAATGGCCAGCACGCCCACCATCAGCGGCAGCACGGCGGCCACCAGCGCCCCGAAGGCCAGCACCAGCACCGCGAGCGTCAGCGGCAGGACCCGCATCTCGCTCTTGCGGCTGTCCTCGCCGCTCACCGTCCGGATGTCGAGGTCGAGCGCGGCGCGCCCCGTCACCGTGACCCGGTAGTCGCCGGCGTCGGGGAAGGCGGCCAGCGCGCGCTGGACGGCGCGGCGCGTGGGGAGAACGTACTGGCCGGCCTCCTTCCCCCCTTGCCCGACGGCCACCACGAGGAAGGTGGTCCGGCCGTCATCGCTCAGGAACAGGGAATCGCTGGTGGTGTGGAAGGTGAGGACGGTGCGGACGTACGGCTCGCGGCGGAGCACCGCGGCCAGGGAATCGAGCACGGCGCCGGGGCCCGGCCGGTCGATCGGGCTCGGTGCCTCGAGGGTGACGGCAAAGAACTCGCCGATCGAGCGGCTGAAGCGGGTCTGCAGGAGGCGGTCCGCCCGCATCGCCTCCGTCTCCCGGGTGCTGCCGCCGCGGATGTCGAGCCGCTCGGGGGTGTGGCGCGCCTGGCCGAGCGCCACCGCGCCCGCCGCCAGCCAGAGGGCGATGACCAGCCACCGGAACTTCACCACGGCCCGCGCGAACAGCCTCATCACCACGTGGTGCGCGTCTCCCCGGGGTTAACTTGTCCGTTGATGCGACGACTCCTGGCGGTGCTCGTCCTCGCGCTCGCGGCGCTCCTGGCCGTCGGGATTGCCCGGCGCCGGCCGGCGGCGGGGCCTGCGGAGGGCGCGACCACTGCCTCGGCCGGTGAGGCCGCTGCCGGCTCGGCGTCGCCTGGCGCCACCGCCGGGACTCCTGCGGGGCTCGATTCCCGCACGCGCGGCACCGCACTGGCGCTCCTGGCCCGCGAGGCCGGTCAAACATACCTCGATTCGATGCTCCTGAGCACCGATTCCCTGGTGCGGCGCTGGCCGCTGCGCGAGGGGGCCCCGTTCCGCATCGCCCTGATCGAGGGCGGGATGGCCGACGGCGGAGTGCGGCTGGCCGGCTTCGTGCGCGAGGCCGCCTCGAGGTGGGAGGCCTCCGGCGTCGGCTTCTGGTACACCTTCTCCGGCGACAGCGCCGCCGCCGATATCGTGGTCCAGTGGCACGAGAGCTTCGGCCAGGGCAACCAGGCCGGCGTCACCGACCTGCGCTGGTCCAACGCCGGCCCCGTGGTTCGGGCCTACATCACCCTCGCCACCCGCAACGCCGGCGATTCGCTCTTCACCGACGAGGCGCTGCTCGGCGCCGCGGTCCACGAGCTTGGCCACGCCATGGGGCTCCCGCATTCGGCCGACAGCGGCGACGTCATGTACCCCGTCACCCGCGTGACGCTCCCCTCCCGGCGCGACCAGGCCACCACCCGGCTCCTTTACGCGCTTCCCATCGGCTCCCTTCGCGCGCCCGTCCCGGCCAACCCGTGATGCGTTGACGCCCGCGCGGCCGCCGCACTAGCTTGCCGCAGGAGGTGCCCCATGGTCACCGTCGAACTCGTCCGGAAGGCGCTCAAGGGAGTCAAGGACCCGGAACTCGGGCTGAACATCGTGGACATCGGGCTGGTCTACGGGATCACCGTCTCCGACACGGGAGACGTGCACATCACGATGAGCCTGACCTCCCCGGGCTGCCCGTCGGGCCCCGAAATCCTGGGCGACGCCAAGCAGGTCGTGGCCGACCTCGAGGGCGTGGGCTCGGTGGAGGTCGAACTGGTCTGGGAGCCGTACTGGACTCCCGACCGGATGGATCCGCGGGTTCGCGCCTTCCTCGGCTAGCCCTCAGGCCGGCGGCGGCTCCGCGGGCTCCACCACCGCCGCCAGCAACTCCCCCCCAAACTCCTCCCGCTGCCAGCGCCGGAGCGACGGCACCGCCGCCAGCTCCTCCGGGCTCCCCGGCGCCCGGCGGGCAATCTCCTCCAGGGTTCCATTCGGGCAGGCCACGCCCGGCTGCAGGTCGAGCCGCTGGGCGATCCGGTTCCGCACCGCCTTGAGCCGCTCGAGCCGGGCGTCGTATGCGGGGTCGTGGGCGCGGCGCGGCGGCCTCGGCAGGCGGGGGAGGTCGCGCTCGGGGATCGCCATCGCCCGCTCCACGGCTTCGAGGATCTCCGCGCCCCGCCGCGCGATCAGCTCCGGGCCGATGCCGCGCACCCGCTGCAGCTCGCCGAGCGAGCGCGGCGGCGCCTTGGCCATCGCGAAGAGCGGCTCATTGTTCAGGATCCGGAACGACGCCCGGTCGAGGCGGCGCGCGGTGGACTCGCGCCATTCGTGCAGGGCGCGCAGCAACGCCAGTTCGCGGCCCTTGAGCGCCTTGGCTCCCTTGAGGCGGAGCCAGGCGGGCTCGGCCGCCTCCGCCGGTGCCCACGCCACCTTTTCCTGCAGGAGGAACTCCTCCTCCGCCCACGCCAGCCGCCCACGCGCGCGGAGGTGCTCACGGAGCTCGTCGCGGAGCGCCAGCAGGTGCCGCGTGTCGGTGGCGGCGTACTCGACCATTTCGGCGGTGAGCGGGCGCCGGGACCAGTCGGCCCGCTGGTATTTCTTGTTGAGCGCCACCCCGAAGTACTTCTCGAGGAGCGCCGCCAGCCCGATCCCCGGCTCGTTGAGGAGCTGTGCCGCCACGCGGGTATCGAAGAGCCGGGCGGCCCGGATGCCGTACTGGCGCTCGAGGAGCCGCAGGTCGTAATCGGCGTCGTGGAACACGACCTCCACCGCCGGGTCGGCCAGGAGGGCGCCGAAGGGATCGAGCCGCCCGACGCCGAGTGGGTCCACCACGGCGGTGCGGTCGCGGGTGCTCACCTGGAGGAGGTAGACTCGGTCCTCGTAGCGGTGGAAACTGGCGGCCTCGGTGTCCACGGCCACCAGGGGCTCGCGCGCGAGGGCGCCGATGAAGGCGTCGAAGGCGGGTTGATCGGCGATGAACTCGACTCCGGGGGGCAGGGCCACCGCGCCGGAGGGAGGAGGGCTCGACGTACTCGACATTCCGAAAAGTGGCCGTGCGACCCCAGCGGCGGCAACAGGCAAATTGATGGCCAGCAACCGCACAGTAACACGACACTTACTGTTTACTGGCGTTATATTCGGCCCTGACTTCCACCCGTCCCTCCCCTAGATTCCTCCCCGCTTCACCACCCTTGTCCGAACATCCTGCGGGAGTCCCGATGCGTCGCCGCGCCATGTCCGTCCCCGTTCACGCCGCCCTCATCACACTCGCCCTCGCGCTCTCGACCGCGGCCTGCCGCCCCGGGGAACAGCGCGCGGCCGAGGCCGACACGGGGCCGCTCATCGCCGACTCGAGCGGCGTCCGCATCGTCTCCGACACCGCCCCCGCCTGGGGCGACCGCGCGCCGTGGACCGTGGCCGCCGAGCCGACGCTCGACATCGGCGCCCCCGACTTCCCCTTTCAGGGCGTCGGGACGCTGCGCCGGCTGGGCGACGGCCGCCTGCTCGTGGTCAACGGCGTGACCCAGACGATCAACTACTTCGATCGCGGCGGGAAGCTGGTGCGGACGGTGGGCGGGCGGGGGACGGAAGAGGGCCAGTTCCATGGCCTCGGCTGGGTCGGGCTGGCTCCCGGCGACACGGTGGTGGCCTACGACTTCATCGCGCGGAAGCTCGTGCTCTTCGACTCCAAGGGGACCTTTGCCCGGGCGGCCGACCTTCGGCCCGCCGATCCGGAGGTGGCCGCCGAACCGGTCGCGAGCTATCCCGATGGCTCGGTGCTCTTCCGCCTGATGAAGCGGCGGGGCCCGCTCCAGGTGGAGCCCGGCACCGTGGTGCGCGACTCCGCCACCTACATGCGCTTCGACCTGACCGGCTCCCCTGTAGTGCTGATCGGGGAATTCCCACAGGGCGAGTACTTCGGGGTGCGGGTGCGGAGCGGCGAGCCCGTCGTCCCGTTCCCCCTGCCCTACGGTCTGGTGACCATGGCCGCCACCCGCGGCGATACCACGTTGGTGGGTACCGGGGCCAGTTTCGAGATCGCCTCCTTCGGGCCGGCTGGGGCCCCGGTCGGGCTGCTGCGCGCCGCCATTTCGCGCGCCCCGCTGACCGAGGAGGAGGAGTCCACCTACACCGCCGCCGCGATCACGCGGATCCGCACCGGGGCCAAGTCGCTGCATACCACCCTCGACAGCGCCTTCCTTCGGGCGCTCGAGCATCCCCCCTTTCCCGAGCGGAAGCCCGCCTTTGGGCGGCTCATCGTCGATGCCACCGGCGCGCTCTGGGTGTCGGAGCCGGTCACGGCTACCGCGTTGCCCACGGTCTGGACCATCTTCGCGCCCGACGGGAATTGGCTGGGCCGGGTCACCACGCCCGAGGGGTTCCGCGTGGATGAAATCGGCGCCGACTACATCCTCGGCGTCTGGCGGGAGCGGCACGGCGGGGAGCGGGTGCGGAGCTATCCCCTCACCCGCGGCGCGGCCAACTAGTCGCGCTTGGCCACCAGCTCGAGCCCGGCGGCAATTTCCTCGAGGGCCTTGGCGAGCGCCTTGTAGAACTCCGCGTCGGGCGCGGGCGGCCCGCCGAGGGCCGCGTCGAGCTGGACCTTGCGGGCGAGCCGGGCGGCATGGCGGATGTAGTCGGTGGCAGGGGGCACGGCGGGCTCCGAGGTTCGTGGGTCGACATGGAGGACCGGGCATGACGCAGCCGGTGTCCATCAGAGTATACCCGGGTGACTGCGACGCCTACGGCCACGTCAACCAGGCCACCTACCTCGCCTACTTCGAGCGGGCGCGCTGGCAGCTCCTGGCCGACGGGCCCGGGATGGACCTCTTCGACCGCGCCGGCGTCCGGCCGCTGGTGCGCCGGGCCGTCATCGACTACCACGCCTCGGCCCTCCCCGGCGACACGCTCCGCATCCAGCAGTCCGTCATCCGGCTCGGCCGCACCAGCTTCACCCTGCGCCAGGTGGCTCGGCGGGAGGCCGACGAGCTCCTGGTGGCAACCGTGGAGTCGGTGTTCGTCTGTGTGAACGGCGGCGGCACCGCCGTGCCGGTGCCGCCCCCGGTGCTGGCGTTCCTTGCGCCGCCTCCCTCCGCCCCCACCTCGGCGCTCCGCCGGGTGCCGGTCCATGGTGTCGAGCTCGCGCTCGAGGACCGCGGCAGCGGCCCCGCCCTCCTGTTCGTCCATGGCTACCCGCTCGACGGCACCCTCTGGCGGCACCAGGCCGGCGCCTTCCCCGGCTGGCGCACCCTGGTGCCCGACCTGCGAGGGATGGGCCGGTCGGACGCCCCCGACGTGGGATACAGCATGGCCACCTACGCCGACGACCTCGCGGCGCTGCTCGACGCGGTCGGGGTCGACGATGTGGTGCTGGTCGGACTGTCGATGGGGGGATACATCGCGTTCGAATTTCTGCGGCGGCACCGGCCGCGGGTGCGTGCCCTGGTGCTGTCGGATACCCGGGCCCAGGCCGATGGCGCCGAGGCCCGGCGCGCCCGTGAGGCGGCGATGGTGGAGGCGCGCGAGGGGGGCGCGCCGCTGATCGCCGAGAAGATGCTCCCTCGGCTGCTCACCGCTGGGGCGCCGGAGGCGCTGCGCGAGGACGTGCGCGCCATGATGGCCGCGGCGCCGGTGTCCGGCATCATCGGCGCACTTGCGGCCATGCGGGACCGGCCCGACTCGACCGACCTCCTCCCCGGGCTGACCGGGCTCCCGACGCTCATCGTGGTCGGCGCCGAGGATGTGATCACGCCGCCCGGCGACTCGGAGGCGATGGCGAAGGCGATTCCGGGGGCCAGGCTGGCGGTGGTGCCGGGCGCCGGCCACCTGGCGCCGCTGGAGCAGCCGGAGGAATTCAACCGGCAGCTGGCCACCTTCCTGAGCGCCCTGCCGCCGGTGGGCGGGGTGGGGTGAAACCATTTGCCGGCGCCGGGCGTCTAGGAATTGAGGCGCTGGTTCGGCTGGTGTCACGCCGGCCTCCGACGCCTCAGCAATCCTTCCTACCAAACGGCTCCGGAACCGCGGCCAGGCAGTACGGTTCCGGGGCCGCCTTTCTTTCCCCTCCTTGCCTCCCGACCGGGCCCCCGGCCACCTTGCCCGGGCCCCTGAAACGCACGCGGCGCGGCCCGGGGGGGCCGCGCCGCGCGGAGGGACGGATGCCGGGCCTAGCGCTTCGGTCGGCCCGGTGGGGTGTCGCCATCGAACACCACCCGGTTCTTCTCGATGAAGGCCTGGTACTGCGGCGGGACATCTTCCTCGGGGAAGATGGCGGTCACCGGACACTCGGGCTCGCAGGCGCCGCAATCGATGCACTCGTCCGCGTTGATGTAGAGCTGGTCCTCGCCCTCGTAGATGCAGTCCACGGGGCAGACGTCGACACAGGCTCGATCCTTCACATTGATGCAGGGTTCCGTGATCACGTACGTCATCGCTGCCGCCGCTCCCTCGGGTCGTAGGCCCGGCGCACAGGGGATGCGACGGAACCTGCGGCAAGTATTGTCGCTCCCCTTCCTGCCGCGCAAGGGGTGGTGGGTCGCGCTGGCGGTCGCGTCGTGCTGCGCCGGCGCACCGCTGGCGGCGCAGGCGCCCGCCTGCGGCGAGGGGCGCACCGCGCTCGTCCTCTCCGGCGGCGGGGCCAAGGGATTCGCCCACCTGAGCGTGATCGCCGCGCTCGACAGCCTTGGCGTGCGGCCCGACTACGTGGTGGGCACCAGCATGGGCGCCATCATCGGCGCGCTCTACGCCGGCGGGGTGGGCATGCGCCAGGCCGACTCGCTCGCCGCCGCGCTCGATCCCGCCACCCTCTTTGCCACCGCCACGCCCGAGGCGCCCTATGCCTGGGGCGGCTTCACCCCCCTCCTCCTCTGGACCGGCGGGGCGCACGGCCTGACGCTGCAGAGCCGGGGCCCGCACGAGCCCGCGGTGAACGCCGGCCTTTCGGCGCTGCTCCTCCGGCCCAACCTGCTCGCGGGGGGCGACTTCGACCAATTGCCCATTCCCTTCCGCGCGGTGGCCACCGACCTCGCCACCCGCGATACGGTCGTCCTGGCCTCTGGCGACCTGGCCCAGGCGGTGCGCGCCAGCACGGCGGTCCCCCTCGTCTTCCCGCCGGAGGAAATTGACGGCCGCTTGCTGGTGGACGGCGGCCTTACCGCCAATGTCCCGATCGCCGTCGCGCGCCGGCTGCCCGGGGTCACCCGCGTCATCGTCTCCGACGTGACCTCCGGGCTCCTGAGCGAGGAACAGCTCCAGTCCGGGGCTCTCGCCGTGGCCGACCAGCTCGTCAGCTTCCTCTTCGTGCAGCCGGCGGACTCGCTCGGCGCGCAGGATCTCTACATCCGCACCGACCTCGATGCGTTTGCCAACCTGGACTTTGCTCCGGCGGCGCTCGACTCGATCACGCGGCTGGGACGCCTCGCCGCCGACCGCGCCCTGCCCGCCGCCGCCTGCCTGCCGTATGGCGCCCGGCCGGCGGGCAAGCCGCCCACGCGGATCGAGGGCTTCACGCTCTCCGGCGGGGCACCGAGTGACGAGGGCGTGGTCCAGCGATTCCTGGGGCTCAACCCCGGGACGGCCCTCGACCTGCCGGTGCTCCAGCGCCAACTCGTGGCGCTGCCCGACCTGGGCGCGTACACCGCGCTCTGGCTGCACCCGGTGCCGCGGGGCGACCAGTCCGTGGCCTTCCAGGCGGCGGTGGAACCGGCTCCTTCGACCCTCGCCGGCGTCTCCGCCGCCTACGACCGGGACCTCGGCGGCCGGGCGGGCGCGATGTACCTCGACCGCCGGCTCCTGGGCCAGCCGCTCGAGGGAAGTGCCACCCTCGGCGTCGGCACCCTCATGAACGACCTCGCCCTCGGGCTGAGGCGCTACTTCGGCGCCGGGCAGACCTGGCTCGCCCCGGCAATGTCGGTGCGGCTCGAGGCGCAGACCATTCTGTTCTACGACACCGATGGCATTGAATCGGGTCGCACCGATACCCGCGAGGGCGTCCTCTTTGCCGGCGCGGAGCAGGGAGTGGCAGGGTGGGTGCTGTCGGCGGGCTTCGACGGACGGAGCTGGCGCGACACCAGCGGGAACGGCTCGAGCGCCGGCCTCCGCGTCGGGGCGCAGCACCGGCGAGGGAACTGGAAGACGTCGGGGGAGTTCGTCTGGTCGTCGTCGCTCAAGCGCGTGAGCGCAGCCACCGCCTACACCTTCCGGCCGGCCGGCTTTGCGCTCACCCCGATCTTCCGCGTCGGGTGGGGGGAGGAGCTGCCGGTCCAGGAGCAGTTCCCGCTGGGTGGGACGGACGGATTCCCCGGCCTGGCGATCGAGCAACTGCGCGGCAACCAGGAGGTGTACACGGGACTGGACCTGTCGCATCCCATCCGGGGCAAGCTGCGCTGGGAGGTGCTTGCCGCGGCGGGGCGGAGCGCCGACACCGGAAACCTGCTGTCAGCCGAGGGCTGGCTCGGGGGTGTGCGGGCGGGGCTGGCGGTCGAGACGCCGGTCGGCGACGTGCAGGCCGCCTACGGCCTTACCACCACCGGCATCGACAACGTCTTCGTGCGGATTGGCCGCTGGTTCTAGCGGCGGCTACAGGAGCCCGGTAAGCGGCGTGGCGTAGTGCGCGTGCCGCGGTTCCGGCTCGCCATACCTGCCCTCGGCGGCGTGGAGCCGGTTCCATTCTTCCCGCAGGCAAAAGGGGTCCAGGCCATGCGGCCGGTCCACCGCCAGGACCCCGTCGAGATGGTCGATTTCATGTTGCAGGAGTTCCGCCCGGTCGCCCTCCAGCTCCACTTCGTGTTCATCTCCCTTGATGTCCTGATAGTGCACCCGGATCCGGTAGGCTCGGGACACCTGCACCATCAGGTTGGGGAACGAGAAGCAATCGTCCCAGACGGTGAAGTCCTCGGTGCCGATGTCCACGATCTCCGGGTTGATCAGCGCCCAGGGCTTGTCCATCTCGACGTAGACCATGCGGACCGGCGCGCCGATCTGGGGGGCCGCGATGGCGCGGCCGCTCCCGAATCGGGACTGCCAGTCGCGCAGCGTCTCCCGCATGTCATCGAGGATGACGCGGACCGCGGTGGAGCGGGGCTTGGTGATGCGCTCGCAGCGGGTCCGGAGGATCGGGTCGCCGAGGAGCCGAATGCGATGAATGGTCATGCGCCAATCTTGCAAGGAAGCGCAGGTCGGACAAGAGCGCCACGGGTTCGGATGTAGGTAGTTGTAATTGCCACTACGACATGAGTGACGCCCCTCTCGCCGGTTTCCCTGCCAGCCAGCGGAATTTCCAGGTTCTCCCTTCTCTCCCCACCTCCCTCGTTTCCCCTTCCAGGGTCCCGATCCGCCGGCCCAGGAGACAATGGAAGTGGGGAGGTGAGGGATGGAAGGGAGAACGACTCCACGCTGTGGTGCGATATTGGCAGGTGGACAAGCCATTGATCGGTATGTGTTTACTGATTCGCACCAAAAATGCCAATAGAACTTGACAATCCCGGCTCCGGACGGTAGGATTTGACCTTATGGCCATGCCGATCGCCCACCTCCGAGCCTCCGCCGCGCTCCCAGTTGGCTACAAGGGGCCGCGTGCGTCGATCCTGGTTGAGCTCAAGCTCTCCCCCGGCCTCACCGCAAAGGATCTCTCCTGCCGGCTGGGCCTCTCGCTCAACGCCATCCGCCATCACCTCAAGGAACTCGAACTCGACGGCCTCCTCGCGTATGCGCGTGAGCAGCGCGGCGTCGGCGCGCCGGTCTTTGCCTATCGGCTCTCGCCAGCAGGGGAGCAGGTCTTCCCGAGGCGCTACGAGGCCACGCTGACCGAGGTGCTCGAGGCGCTGGTGGAACGCGAGGGCCGGCCGGCGGTGGTGGGCGCGCTCGAAGCGCGGTATGCGGCGTTCCTCCATCGGCTCCCCGCGGACCTGGCCCAGCTCCCGGCGGAGGCGCGGCTCGCGGCCGTCACCCGCCTCCTGCAGGAGGAGGGGTTCATGCCGGGGTGGGAGGGGTCGGCGGAGGGGGGTACGCTCCGGGAGCACAACTGCGCCATCCGCGCGGTGGCGGAGCAGTTCCCCGAAATCTGCGCGGCGGAGGAGCGGTTCCTTCGGGCCGCGCTCGGCGCGTCGGTGGAGCAGCGGGCGCACGTGCGCGACGGCTGCGCCGCGTGCGAGTACCAGGTGCAGTTCACGCCGGCCCCGGTCGGCATCCAGGGAGTGTCGGCATGACGTCGCCCGTCGAATCACTGGTCCAGCAGGAATACAAGTACGGCTTCGTGACCGACATCGAGGCCGACACCATCCCGCGCGGGCTCAACGAGGACATCATCCGGCTCATTTCCTCCAAGAAGGGGGAGCCGGAGTTCCTCCTCGAGTGGCGGCTGGCGGCCTACCGGCGGTGGCTGGACATGACCGAGCCGCACTGGCCCAACGTCGAGTATCCGCCCATCGACTACCAGGACATCATCTACTACGCCGCGCCCCGGACCGCCAAGCCGCTGGGCTCGCTCGACGAGGTGGACCCGCAGCTCCTGGCCACCTACGAGAAGCTGGGCATCTCGCTCTCGGAGCAGAAGCGGCTCTCGGGCGTGGCGGTGGACGCCATCTTCGACAGCGTGTCGGTGGCCACCACCTTCAAGGACACCCTCAAGGCCCACGGCGTCATCTTCTGCTCCTTCTCGGAGGCGGTGCGCGAGCACCCCGAGCTGGTGCGGAAGTACCTGGGCAGCGTGGTCCCCTCGGGCGACAACTTCTTCGCGGCGCTCAACGCGGCGGTCTTCTCCGACGGCTCGTTCGTCTACGTGCCGAAGGGCGTCACCTGCCCGATGGAGCTCTCCACCTACTTCCGCATCAACGCCGCCGACACCGGGCAGTTCGAGCGCACCCTGATCGTGGCCGACGAGGGGGCCACCGTGAGCTACCTCGAGGGGTGCACCGCGCCCCGGCGCGACACCAACCAGCTGCACGCCGCGGTGGTCGAGCTGGTGGCCCTCGAGGGCGCCACGATCAAGTACAGCACGGTGCAGAACTGGTACGCGGGCGACAGCGAGGGGCGGGGCGGCATCTACAACTTCGTCACCAAGCGCGGCAAGTGCGCCGGCGCCCGCTCGCGCATCACGTGGACCCAGGTGGAGACCGGCTCGGCCATCACCTGGAAGTACCCCAGCGTCCTCCTCCAGGGCGACGACTCGATCGGCGAGTTCTACTCGGTGGCGGTGGTGAACAACCGGCAGCAGGCCGACACCGGCACCAAGATGATCCACATCGGCCGGAACACCCGGAGCACCATCATCTCGAAGGGCATCTCGGCGGGGCGCGGGCAGAACAGCTACCGCGGCCTGGTCAAGGTGCTGCCGCGGGCGGCCGGCGCGCGCAACTACACGCAGTGCGACTCGATGCTCATCGGGAACGCCTGCGGGGCCCACACCTTCCCGTACATCGACGTGCAGCACCCCGGCGCCTCGGTGGAGCACGAGGCGTCCACCTCGAAGATCGGCGAGGACCAGATCTTCTACTGCAAGCAGCGCGGCCTCGACACCGAGGACGCGATTTCCATGATCGTCAACGGCTTCTGCAAGGACGTCTTCCAGAACCTCCCCATGGAGTTCGCGGTGGAGGCCCAGAAGCTCCTCGGCATCAGCCTCGAAGGCAGCGTCGGCTGATTCACACGGAGACCAGGCACGTGCTCGACATCCGGAACCTGACCGCCACCGCCGGTGGCACCGAAATCCTCCGCGGCATCACCCTCCGCGTCCAGGCGGGCGAGGTGCACGCCATCATGGGGCCCAATGGGAGCGGCAAGAGCACCCTGGCCCAGGTGCTGGCGGGCCACCCGGCCTACGAGGTGACCGGCGGCTCGGTCACCTACCAGGGGCAGGACCTCCTGGCGATGGAGCCGGAGGAGCGGGCGCTCGCCGGGGTCTTCCTGGCCTTCCAGTACCCGGTGGAGATCCCCGGCGTCACCAATGCCTACTTCCTCCGCGCCGCCTACAACGCGCGCCGCAAGGCGCAGGGGCTCGAGGAGCTGGATCCGATGGACTTCCTCGACCTGCTCGAGGACAAGCTCAAGCTGGTGGAGTGGGGCCCCGACATCATGAGCCGCGCCGTGAACGCCGGCTTCTCGGGCGGCGAGAAGAAGCGCAACGAGATCCTGCAGATGGCGGTGCTGGAGCCGGCGCTGGCCATCCTCGACGAGACCGACTCCGGGCTCGACATCGACGCGCTCAAGATCGTGGCGCACGGCGTCAACGCGCTGCGCCGCCCCGACCGCGCCACCATCGTGGTCACGCACTACCAGCGGCTCCTCACCCACATCGTGCCCGACTTCGTGCATGTGCTGGCCGAGGGGCGGATCGTGAAGTCGGGGGGGAAGGAGCTGGCGCTCGAGCTCGAGGCCCGGGGCTACGAGTGGATCGCCGAGGCGGCGGAGGCCACGGCGTGAGCGCCACCGCCACCCGCCCCGTCGTGCCTCGCGCGGCCGAGCCGGCCTGGCTGGCCGAGCTCCGTCGGGAGGGCGCCGCCCGGTTCGAGGCACTCCGGTACCCCACGACCCGGAACGAGGACTGGCGCTTTACCGACCTGGGCCCAGTGGCCCGGGCGGCGCTGGGGCCGGCGCCCGCGGCGGCGCAGGTCTCCGAGGCCGACCTCGCCCCCTTCCTCTTCGGGCACGGCGAATGGCCGCGCCTGGTCTTTGCCAACGGCCGCTCCCAGCCCGCGCTCTCTCGCGTGACGGGCCTGCCCCCCGGCGTGCGGCTCACCTCGCTCGCCGCGCTCCTGGCGGAGGACCCGGCGCTGGTCCAGGGGACCCTCGGCCAGGTGGCCGTGCAGCCGGCGGCCGCCGCCTTGGTCGGCCAGAACGCCGCCACCTTTGCCGACGGCTACGCGCTCGTTCTCCCCGCCGGTGCGGTGGTCGAGACACCCATTCACGTGGTCTTCGTGACGGTGGGGAGCGCCGCCGGCGCCGTGGCCGCGCGGAACGTCCTGGTGCTCGGCGCCAACGCCGTGGCCTCGGTGGTCGAGAGCTACGTGTCGCTCGGCGAGGGCGCCTCGCTCACCAACACCGTCACCGAGGCCACGCTGGCCGACGGGGCGCGCCTCGACCACTGCAAGGTGCAGCGGGAGGCCGCCGAGGCCTTTCATCTGGCCACCTTCGAGGCGCGTCAGGGGCGGGACAGCTACCTCAACTCCTTCTCCTTTGCCGCGGGCGCTGCCCTGTCGCGCACCAACATCTACACGGCGCTGGCCGGCCCGGGTGCCCACGCGACGTTGTACGGCCTCTACCTCGGCGCCGGGCGCCAGCATGTGGACCACCAGACCCGGATCGAGCACGCGGCGCCCAGCTGCACCTCGTGGGAGGTGTACAAGGGCATCCTCGACGGGCGTGCCCACGGGGTGTTCAACGGCAAGGTGTACGTCCACCCGGTGGCCCAGAAGACGGATGGGAAGCAGACGAACAAGAACCTGCTCCTGTCCGAGACCGCCAAGGTGGACACCAAGCCGCAGCTGGAGATCTTCGCCGACGACGTGAAGTGCACGCACGGCGCCACCGTCGGGAGCCTCGACGCGTTGCCCCTCTTCTACTGCCGGAGTCGCGGCATTCCCGAGGCCGAGGCACGGATGCTCCTCACCTACGCCTTCGCGGCCGACGTGCTCGAGGAGATTCGGAGCCGCCCGGTGGTGGACCACCTCGAGGACCTGATGCGCGGGTGGCTCCTGGCCCGGGGCAAGGCGGCCTGACGATGGCCCCGGCCACCGCCACCCCGTCCCGCCCGTCGCCGGCCGGCCTCGACGTCGGCGCGCTGCGCGCCGACTTCCCGATCCTGGCCACTCGCGTCAACGGGAAGCCGCTGGCGTACCTCGACAACGCCGCCACGTCGCAGAAGCCCCGCGTGGTGATCGAGGCGGTGCGCCGCTTCCTGGCGGAGGAGAACGCCAACATCCACCGCGGGGTGCACTACCTGAGCGAGCGCGCCACGCTGGCCTACGACGCGGTGCGGGGGGAGGCGCGCGCCTTCCTCAACGCGCCGGCGGAGCACGAGGTGCTCTTCGTGCGCGGCACCACCGAGGGGCTCAACCTGGTGGCACAGAGCTACGGGCGCACCACCCTCCGGCCGGGCGACGAGATCCTCCTCACCACCATGGAGCACCACAGCAACATCGTCCCCTGGCAGCTGGTGGCGGGCCAGACGGGCGCGGTGGTGCGGCCGATCCCGATCACCGACGCCGGCGAGGTGGACCTCGACGCCTACCGCCGGCTCCTCGGCCCCCGCACCCGGATCGTCGGGCTGGTGCATGTCTCCAACGCCCTCGGCACCATCAACCCGGTGGCGGAGATGGCGCGGCTGGCGCACGAGGTGGGTGCGGTCGTGGTGGTGGACGGGGCGCAGGCGGCCCCGCATCTCCCGGTCGACGTGCAGGCGCTGGGCGCCGACTTCTACGCCTGCTCGGGCCACAAGATGTTCGGGCCCACCGGGGTGGGGCTCCTGTGGGGCCGGACCGCGCTGCTCGAGGCGATGCCGCCCTGGCAGGGCGGCGGCGACATGATCCACACCGTGAGCTTTGCCGGCACCACCTTCGCGCCGCTGCCCGCCAAGTTCGAGGCGGGCACACCGGCCATTGCGGAGGTGATCGGGCTGGGCGCGGCCATCCGGTACCTCCGGGCCATCGACGCCGCCGCCCTGATGGCCTGGGAGCACGAGCTCCTGGCCCACGCCACCGCCCGCATGCTCGAGGTGCCCGGGGTGCGGATCGTCGGGACGGCGCGGGCCAAGGCAGGGGTGCTGTCGTTCACCCTGGACGGGGTGCACCCGCACGACCTCGGCACCATCCTCGACGCCGAGGGCGTCGCGGTACGCGCGGGGCACCACTGTGCCCAGCCGGTCATGGAGCGGTTCGGCGTCCAGGCCACCGCCCGGGCGTCGTTTGCCTTCTACAACACCTTCGAGGAAGTGGACGCGCTGGTCCGCGGCCTGCACCGGGCGCGGGAGGTGTTCGGGTGAGCCGCGACCTCGACGACCTCTACCAGAACGTCATCCTCGACCACAACCGGTCGCCGCGGAACTTCCGGGAGCTTCCGCCGCCGGCGCGGCACGCCGACGGGCACAACCCCCTCTGCGGCGACCGGCTGACCGTCTGGGTGGACCTCGACGGTGACGTCGTGCGCGACGTGACCTTTCTCGGCAACGGCTGCGCCATCTCCAAGGCGTCGGCCTCGCTCATGACCGCGGCGGTCAAGGGAAAGCCGCGTACCGAGGCCATGGCGCTGGCCGACGAGTTCCAGCGGCTCGTCACGGGAAGGCTCACTGGCGCCGCGGAACGGAAGGCGCTGGGCAAGCTGCAGGCGCTGGGGGGCGTGTCGGAGTTCCCGGTACGCGTCAAGTGCGCGAGCCTGGCCTGGCACACGCTCAAGGCCGCCCTCGCAGGGGCGGCGGAACCTGTCA
This sequence comes from uncultured Gemmatimonadaceae bacterium, assembly GCA_964574295.1. Classification (GTDB taxonomy): domain Bacteria; phylum Gemmatimonadota; class Gemmatimonadetes; order Gemmatimonadales; family GWC2-71-9; genus SPDF01. The sequence continues at coordinate 69,152 of CAZNLY010000004.1, read as the reverse complement.
CCACCGAATGAACCGGAGAGTCGATCCCGATGCCGTATCCTGAATCGCTGGTGGCCCCGATGCGGGCCGAGATGGTCTCGATGGGCGCCGCGGAGCTGCGCACCGTGCCCGAGGTGGACGCCGCCCTGGGCGAGGCCGCGGGCACCACGCTGGTGTTCGTGAACTCCGTCTGCGGCTGCGCCGCCGGCAATGCCCGCCCGGCGCTCCGCCTGGCGCTGGGCCACGCCGTCCGCCCGGAGCGGACGGTGACGGTCTTTGCGGGGCAGGACCTCGACGCCACCGCCCGGGCCCGGAGCTACTTCGGCGAATTCCAGCCGAGCTCCCCGTCGATCGCGCTCCTCCGCGACGGCGAGGTGGTCCACTTCGTCCACCGCCACCAGATCGAGGGGCGGAGCCCGCAGGCCATCGCCGCCGAGCTCACCAGGGCCTTCGACACCCACTGCGGCAGCGGCGTCCGCGCGTGAGCGGACATGTGTTCCACCCGGGCCACCACGAGCTGCACGGGGTCACGGTGTTGCTCGACGCCGGGGCGACGCTCTGGGTGGGGCGGTTCGACTCGGTCACTCCCAAGGGCCTCCTCCTGCACGACGCCGGCGCCTACCGCGAGGGGGTGTCGGCGGGGACGCGCGAGGAGTTCCTGCGCCGGACCCTCAAGTTCGGGGTGCGGGTGGAGCAGAAGCACGTGGTGGTGGCGGAGGCGGAGGTGAGGGGGGTGCGGAGGTTGATGGAGGCAGGGACTTAGGGACTTG
>CAZNLY010000004.1:63471-68303 GCA_964574295.1 uncultured Gemmatimonadaceae bacterium | reverse complement strand
TCGATGATCGTGATCGCGTCCTGGGGGCAAGCGCGAGCGGCGTCGAGAATCGTCTCGTCCTCCGCCCCCTCCGGATCCAGCACGTAGGAAATATCCTCCGCGTCGTGCGCGAACACCTCGGGCGCCAGGCTGACGCAATCGCCGTAGCCCCGGCACATCGAGCGGTCGATCCGGATGGTGTACCCCATGGCGCGATAATACTCGGCGGCTTTTCGTCCTGCCAGAGGGGCCGCCATCCCCGCCTCCCTTGCCTCCCCGCCCCGCCCCTTCCCATTCTTCGGGCCTCCAGTGGACCCCCTCCAGCCGTGGGCGGAACCCGATGTCCGAGCCTGTCATTGCCGTTGAGCGTGTGACGAAGCGCTTTGCCGGCCACACCGCCGTGCACGATCTCTCCCTCCTGGTGCCGCGCGGGGCCGTCTTCGGCCTCCTCGGCCCCAACGGCGCCGGGAAGTCCACCACCATCCGGATGATCATGCACATCCTGGAGCCCGACGAGGGACGGGTGACCCTCTTCGGCGGGCCGGGCACGGGGCGTGCCCTCTCCGCGCGGATCGGATTCCTCCCCGAGGAGCGGGGGCTCTACCCGCGGATGGAGGTGCTGGAGCACCTCATCTTCCTCGGCGAGGCCAAGGGGCTCCCGCGGGCGGACGCCCGCACCCGCGCCCTGCGCTGGCTCGACCGGCTCGGCCTGGCCGACTGGGGTCGCCGGAAGGTGCAGGAACTCTCGAAGGGGATGCAGCAGAAGGTCCAGTTCATCGGCACCCTCCTGCACGACCCGGAACTCGTGATCCTCGACGAGCCGTTCAGCGGGCTCGACCCGGTCAACGTGCAGGTCATGAAGGACGTGGTGGTGGAGATTGCCCGGTCGGGACGGACGGTCCTCTTCTCGACCCACATCATGGAGCAGGCGGAGCGGATGTGCGAGCGGATCGCGATCATCGCCCGCGGGCGGAAGGTGGTGGACGGACGGCTGGTGGACATCAAGGCGGAGGGGGGGCAGCGGACGGTGTTCCTCGGCTACTCGCACGATGGTGGGCGGGCCGCGCCCGTCCTGGGCGACCGGAGCCTCGTGGCCCGGGCCGACGACTCGGGAGCCACCGCGGAGGTGGAGCTCGCCGTCGGCGCCAGCCCCGACCGGCTGCTGCGCGCGCTGGTGGACGCGGGCGTCGGGCTCAGCCGCTTCGAGGTGGCCGAGGCGTCCCTCGAGGCGATCTTCCTGGCCAAGGTCGGGGCCCAGGCCGCGGTGGTGCCGGCCCTCGCCGGCGAGGAGGCCGACCGTGCATAAGCTCCTGGCCGTCATCCGGCGCGAGTTCATGGTCCGGGTCCACACCCGGGCGTTCGTGGTCGGGACCGTCCTGGGCCCCCTCCTCATGGCCGCGCTGTTCGTCATGCCGATGCTGCTCGAGTCGCGCGACAAGGCGCCGAAGCGAATCGTGGTGTATGACGCCGCCTCCGGCGACTTCGGCGGCCGCGTCACCCAGGCGATGACCGCGGCGCGCAGGGGAGACGGGCCCGATGCCGCGCCCCGGTACAACATCACCCCGTACCCGGCCGGCCCGGACAACCTTGCGCCGCTCGACTCGCTGGTTGGGCGGACCGGCCTGACCGGCGCCCGTTCGGTGGAGGGGTTCGACGGCATCCTGCTGGTGACCGATTCCGCCCTGACGACGGGGCGCATGCACTACTACGGCAGCAACGTCGGCAGCCTCTCCGAGATGGGGGAACTGCAGCGCACGGTGCGGCAGGCCATCATCGGCGAGCGGCTCTCCCGGGCGGGTGTCAGCGCCACCGTGCTGGTGGAAGCCACGAGCCCGGTGTCGCTGGAGTCCTCGCGGGTAAGCAACGGGCAGGTGAGCGGGCAGAGCGGCGAGTCGTCGTTCCTGCTGGCCTACGTGATGACGTTCCTGCTCTACATGGCGCTCCTGCTCTACGGGAGCCAGGTCATGCTCTCCGTGGTGGAGGAAAAGAGCAACCGGATCATGGAGGTGCTGGTCTCGAGCCTGACTCCGTTCCAGTTGATGCTCGGCAAGGTGCTCGGCGTCAGCGCCGTCGCCCTCCTCCAGCTCGGCATCTGGACCGGCACGGCCAAGCTCCTCACCTCCCAGCGCGCGGCCATCGCGGGGCTCTTCGGCGCCTCGCCCACGCAGGCGATGAGCATGCCGATCCCCGCCATCAGCGGCGACCTGCTCGCGGTGTACCTCACCTTCTTCGTGCTGGGGTTCTTCCTCTACGCGGCGGCGTATGCCGCGGTGGCGGCCACCTGCACCACGCAGCAGGAGGCGCAGCAGGCGGCGATGCCGGTCACCATCTGCATCGCCGCGGGGCTGATCCTGCTCTTCGGTCTCCTCGACGAGCCGAACGGCAACCTGGCGCGCACGCTGAGCCTGGTGCCGCTCTTCGCGCCGTTCGTGACGCCGGTGCGCTACTCGCTCACGCCCCTGCCCCTCTCCGAACTCGCGCTGTCGGCGGGGCTCACGGCGCTGGGCGTGCTGGCGGTGGCGTGGGTGGCGGCGCGGATCTACCGCGTCGGCATCCTGATGTACGGCAAGCGCGCGTCGCTGGCCGAAATCGCGAGGTGGATCCGCACGGGGTAGACCACCTCACCCCGTGACCCCCTCTGTTCACGAAAGCACTATGGACGAGGGAGAGTCGGAGACAAGTGAGGGTCGGAATCGTTGTTCTGGAGGTGATCCCAGTCAGCCGGTGGCCTGATGGGTCGGCCATGGGCGTCGGCTCGGGGTGGTCCTCCGGGGCTGCGGTTCTCACCCCCTCCGAGCCAAGGTCTCTACGGGGGATTCGAACCGACGCCCCTTCGGACCATCCCCTTCGCCGACGTCCCCGCCTTCGGCTCCGATCTGCCCTTTCTCCTTTCTCCTTCCGCCCCTCCTTCCTCCCTTCTCCTTTCTCCCCTCCAAGTCCCCAAGTCCTCAAGTCCCCACGCCCCAGCTATTTTCTCCGCATGCGCTTCGACGTGATCGTCATCGGCGGCGGCCACGCCGGGAGCGAGGCAGCCGCCATCGCCTCGCGGGCCGGCGCCGAGACCCTCCTCCTCACGCAGCGCCTCTCCACCATCGGCCAGATGTCGTGCAACCCCGCCATCGGCGGGATCGCCAAGGGCGTCGTCACGCGCGAGTGCGACGCCCTCGGCGGTGTGATGGCGCGCGCCACCGACCAGTCTCGGCTCCAGTTCCGGATGCTCAACCGTTCGAAGGGCCCGGCGGTCTGGTCACCGCGTGCGCAGTGCGACCGCCGCCTCTACCGGGAGGCGGTGCGCGCCGAGCTCGAGCGTCGCCCCCGCCTCGCGCTCGCGGAGGGCACGGCCCACGCGTTCCTGGTGCGAGGTGGACAGGTGCGCGGGGTGGTGACGGGTGAGGGAACGACGATCGAGGCGGGCGCGGTGGTGCTGACCGCCGGGACGTTCCTCCGCGGGGCCATTCATGTCGGGCTGGGCGCGCCGGTGCCGGCCGGACGGGCCGGGGAGGCCCCCGCACTAGATATATCGGAAGCATTAGTGGCACATGGGATTACGCGAGAACGCTTCAAGACGGGAACCCCCCCGAGGATCGATGGCCGGTCGGTGGATTTGGCCCGGCTGGAGCGTCAGGACGGCGACGGGTCTCCCTATTGGTTCGGGCACTTCGCGCGGCCGGCGCATCCGGCGCAGCGCCCCTGCTACCTGACCTGGGCTGGGGCCGAGGTGAAGGAGATCATCGGGCGCCACCTCCGGGAATCGGCGCTCTACGGTGGGGCGATCAGCGGGCGGGGCCCCCGGTACTGCCCGTCGGTGGAAGACAAGGTGGTCCGGTTCCCGGAGGCGCCGCGGCACCAGGTGTTCCTCGAGCCGGAGGGGCTCGACACCGACGAGCTGTACGTGAACGGGCTCTCGACGTCGCTGCCGGCGGAGGTGCAGTTGCGCTTCCTTCGCGCCGTGCCGGGGCTCGAGCGGGTCGAGATGACCCGCCCGGGGTACGCGATCGAGTACGACTATTTCCCTCCCACGCAGCTGCTGCCGACGCTGGAGTCGCGCGCGCTCCCGGGGCTCTATCTGGCTGGGCAGGTGAACGGAACCACTGGATACGAAGAGGCCGCCGGACAGGGGGCGGTGGCGGGGCTGAACGCCGCGCGCGCCTCCCTGGGGAAGGAGCCGGTGGTCCTCCGTCGGGACCAGGCGATGATCGGCGTGCTGGTGGACGACCTGGTGCACCGCGGCGTGGACGAGCCCTACCGCCTCTTCACCTCCCGGGCGGAATTCCGGATCCTGCTCCGGCAGGACAACGCGCTGCGGCGCCTCCTTCCCGAGAGCCGGCGACTGGGGCTCCTCGAGGGATCGGAGCTGCGCCGGGCCGAAACCGTCCTCGAGCGGGAGGACGCCGCGCTGCGGAGCGCGGAAGAGACCTCGATTTCCCCTCGGGAGGCGAACCCGGTGCTCGAGGCGGTCGGCGAGTCTCCGGTCAGGGAAGCGGTGCGGATCCGGGAGCTGGCCCGACGCCCGCGGGTTGGACTGGCCCAGCTCCTCGCCGTCGTCGGGGAGCGGTGCGAGCCGGCCGCCGCCGAGTGGGCCGACATCGAGATCAAGTACGAGGGGTACCTGAGCAAGGAGCGGGAGTCTGCCGGGGAGCTCTCGGCGCTCGAACGGATCTCCCTCCCCGATTCCCTCGACTACGCCGCCCTGACCACCCTCTCATGGGAGGCGCGGGAGAAGCTCGCTCGCTTCCGACCCGCCTCGATCGGCCAGGCGGGCCGGATCCCCGGCGTCTCCCCAGCCGACCTCCAGAATCTCGCCTTCGAGCTGGTCCGCCGCCGCGCGTAGCCCCCGTTTCACGTGAAACACC
>CAZNLY010000004.1:35931-63371 GCA_964574295.1 uncultured Gemmatimonadaceae bacterium | reverse complement strand
CTCGCCTTCGAGCTGGTCCGCCGCCGCGCGTAGCCCCCGTTTCACGTGAAACACCTGCCTTCCCCCCCACCCGAACTGCATTCACGAAAGCACGAAAGGACGAAAACACGAAGCTGATTCGGGACCTGTTTCACGTGAATCACCTCCGATACTCCATCGTCTCCGAGCCCACCTCGCTCTCGTTCCGGTAGTAAATATAATTAGAACATTATGTATTATAATGTTTTATGCTGTTTTCGCGCTTTCGTCCTTTCGTGTTTTCGTGAAAAGCAGTTGCCGAACCCAGCCCGACAATTCGACTCCCTCTGCCCACCCATCTATATTGAGGTCCTCCCTGCCCGATTCCCGCTGCCCCAGGTGCGCACCCCGGCCATGGCTCGAGTCATCGCAATCGCCAACCAGAAGGGCGGCGTCGGCAAGACGACGACGGCGGTGAACCTCGCCGCGTCGCTGGCCGTGGCGGAGAAGCGCACCCTGCTGGTGGATGCCGACCCGCAGGGGAACGCCTCGAGCGGCGTCGGCGTGCGGCGCGACCAGATCCGCTTCTCGCTCTACGACACCGTGATCGACGAGCGCCCGGTGCGCGACGTGGTGCTGCAGGACGAGGCGCTGCCCTACCTGCACATCCTTCCCGCCACGCAGGACCTGGTCGGTGCGGAGCTCGAGCTGGTGGACCGCCCCGAGCGGGAAACCGCGCTCCGCCGCGCGCTGGAACCGGTGCTCGACGACTACGACTTCATCCTGATCGACTGCCCGCCCTCGCTCGGGCTCCTCACGCTCAACGTCCTCACCGCCTCCCACGCGGTGATCATCCCGATCCAGTGCGAGTACTACGCGCTCGAGGGGATTTCCCAGCTCCTCAACACCATTCGCCTCGTGCAGCAGAACTTCAATCCGGGGCTGGCGATCGACGGGGTGCTGCTCACGATGTTCGACACGCGGATCAACCTGGCGCGCCAGGTGGCCAACGACGCGCGCGAATACTTCGGCGCCGGCGTCTTCCGCACCGTGATCCCGCGCAACGTGCGGCTCGCCGAGGCGCCGAGCTTCGGGAAGCCCATCCTCATGTATGACGTGCAGTCGGTGGGGGCCAAGAGTTACCTCTCGGTGGCGCAAGAGCTGCTCGGCCGCGTCGAGGCCGGGGTGGCGCAGGGGGTGAGCCGGTGAGCGAAGCGCGGCGGTTGGGTCGGGGCCTCGAGGCCCTGCTGGGCCCGGTGTCGAAGGAGCAGGCGGAACGGGAGGGCTCGCTGCGCGAGCTCCCCGTGAGCACCATCCGCCCCAACCCGTACCAGCCGCGGCACCGCGTGGACGAGGAGCCGCTCAAGGAGCTGGTGGCCTCGATCGAGGCGTCGGGGCTCCTGCAACCGGTGGTGGTCCGCAGCAAGGGGAACGGGTATGAGCTGATCGCCGGTGAGCGGCGGTGGCGCGCGGTCCAGCGGCTCGGCTGGCAGCGGATCCCCGCCGTGGTGCGCGAGGTGGACGACCGCACGCTCCTCACGCTGGCGCTGATCGAGAACCTCCAGCGCGACGACCTCTCGCCGATCGACGAGGCGCTGGGCTACCAGCGGCTGCAGGAGGAGTTCGGGATCGCGCAGGGCGAGGTGGCGCGTCTCGTCGGCCGGGACCGCTCGACGGTGGCCAACCTCCTCCGCCTGCTGGCCCTCCCCGCCGCCGTGCGCGACCTGCTCGACCACCGTGCCCTCTCGGCCGGGCACGCCCGCGCCCTCCTCGGGTTGACCGACGAGAAGCTGATGGTCAAGCTGGCGCGGCAGGCGGTGGCCGATGGGTGGTCGGTGCGGGAGATGGAATCGCGCGTCCGCCGCGGCCCGGCCGGCGCCAAGCGTCCCGTCACCAAGCGCGCCGCCCCCGGCCCCGCCCACGCCGAGCTGCACCGCGTCGAGGACGCCCTGCGCAAGCGACTCGGCACCGACGTGCGGGTGACGCAGAAGCGGAAGGGGCGCGGCATCGTGCAGGTGAGCTACTACTCCAACGACGACCTGGCCCGCCTCCTCGAGCTGATCCTCGGAAGGCCGTTCGACGGATGAGCACACCGCGCCCCCGCATCACCTTCATGGTGCACCGGGACGGGGAGCTGGAGTCGCGCACCATCCGGATGCCGGTCTGGCTCTTCAAGATCCTGGCTGGCGTGGGCGTGGCGTTCCTGGCGGGGCTCCTCCTGGCGGGCGCGCTGTACGCGCCGCTGGTGCGCACCGCCGCCAAGGTGCCCGGGCTCCGGGCCGACCTGACCCGGCTCGAGGGCGAGAACGCCAAGGTGCGCGAGCTGGCGGCGGCGCTCGACAGCGCCGAACGCCGCTACCAGCGCCTGCGCGAGATGGTCGGGGCCGACATCGTCCCCGAGCCGGTGGCGCTGGCCTACGCGCTGCCGCTGGCGCCCGGCGTCCACGCGGCGATTCCCGGCGGCGGGCGCGCCCTCGAATCGGGCCCCTCGGCGCCGGTGCACTGGCCGCTCGACCCGCCGGGCTACGTGACCCGCGGCATGGTGGCGCCCGGGGGCACCGAGGAGCCGCACACCGGGCTCGACATTGCCGTCACGATCGGCACGCCGGTGCACGCCGCCGGTGGCGGCACCGTGCTCGAGACCGGCAGTGACGACGAGTACGGCAACTTCGTGGTCCTCGGCCACCCCGACGGCTACCAGTCGAAGTACGGGCACCTCTCCCGCATCCTCGTCAACCCGGGCGACACCGTGCCCGCCGGCGGGGTGATTGCCCTCTCCGGCAATTCCGGGCGCTCCAGCGCCCCGCACCTGCACCTCGAAATCCGCCGGGGCGACCTGACGATCGACCCGCTCACGATGGTGAAGGAGGACTCCCAGTAATGGCGATCTTCTCGACCAACCAGCCGCGCCCGCCCGAGCAGAACCAGATGCGGCGGCGCACCGATCACACGCCCCTGACGATCATTGCCAAGGACCTCACCGTGGTGGGCGACCTCACCTCGCAGGGGATCGTGAAGATCGAGGGCACCGTGCAGGGCACGGTCCGCGCCGGCACCCAGGTCCTCGTCACGCCCGGCGCCGTGGTGCAGGGCGACCTGCACACCGCCGAGGCGGTGATCGGCGGGCGCGTGGAGGGGTCGGTGCGCGCGAGCGACCGGGTGGAGGTGCAGGCCAGCGCCGAGATCGAGGGGGACGTCTACACCCGCCGGATGGTGGTGCTCGAGGGCGGCAGCGTCAATGGCACCGTCAAGATGGTCGCCCAGCCGGAGCCGGGCCCCGCCGAGTGACGTGCGGGCGCCTGGTCGCGGTGGCGGTCGGCGTGCTCCTCGTGGGGTGCGCCCCTCGCGAGGCGCCGGCCCCCTTCCGCGTGGCCCTGGTGACGCCGGGTTCGGTGGCCGACGCGGCCTGGAACTCGGGCGCCTACGCGGGGCTCCTGCAGGTGCGCGACTCGCTCCACGTCCCCGTCAGCCACGTCGAGGCCCGCACCCCCGCTGAGCAGGAGGAGGCGCTGCGCGACTACGCCGCGCAGGGCTACCAGCTGGTCTTCGGGCATGGGTTCGAATTCCAGGGCCCCGCCGAGCGGGTGTCGGTGCAGTATCCGGGGGTGGTGTTCATCGTGACGAGCGGGGAGCGGGTGCAGGGGAACGTGGCGCCGCTCGTCTTCCGGCTCAACGAGGCGAGCTACCTGGCGGGCATGGTGGCCGGAGGGATGACCCGGTCGGGGATCATCGGCTTCGTCGGCGGCGTGGAGCTTCCTCCGGTGCGCCTCGGCGCCGAGGCGTGGGCGGCCGGCGCCAGGGCCGTCAACCCCGCCGTCCAGAGCCGGGTGACCTATCTCAACAACTGGGATGACGCGGCACTCGGCCGCGAGGCGGCCCGGGCCCTCATCCGGGTCGGCGCCGACATGCTGCACCACAACGCCGATGCCGCGGCCATCGGACTCTTCCAGGCGGCCCGGGAGGCGCCGGGCGTCTATGTGTTCGGCGCCAACGCCGACCAGGCCGCGCTCGCGCCCGACCGGGTGCTCGGCTCCGCCGTGATCGACCTGCCGCGCGCCTTCCTCCTTGTGTCTCGCGAGGTGCAGGAGGGACGGTTCGTGCCGCGGGTCGAGTCGTTCGGGCTCGCCAGCGGCGTGGTGCGGTATGTTCCCAATCCGCTGCTCGATTCGCTGGTGCCCCCGGCGCTCGCCGCCCGGGTGCGCGCCGCGGAGGACAGCATCAAGGCCCAGGACGCCCCGTGAGCCACCCCACCGTGTCCCTTCCCACGCTGACGGACTACCTCGACGGCTTCCTCCGCACCGCCGAGGTGCCGGACTACCCCGACGCGGTCAACGGCCTGCAAGTGGAGAACAACGGCACCGTGGACCGGATCGTGGCGGCGGTGGATGCCTCGCTCGAGACCATCCTCGGCGCCGCCCCCGGCGCGCCAACCGGGGGCGGCGGCACGCTGCTGCTCGTGCATCACGGTCTCTTCTGGGACGGCAACGTCGCGCTCACCGGACGGCGGTACCGCCGGGTGCGGGGGCTGCTCGACCGGAACGTCGCACTCTACGCGTCCCACATTCCGCTCGACCTCCATCCCGAGGTCGGCAACAACATCGTCCTGGCCAAGCGGCTCGACCTGGCGCTCGAGGGGTGGTTCGGCGAGTACAAGGGGATGCGCCTCGGCGTGCATGGCACCCTCGGCGTTCCGCGGGAGGACCTGGCCAGGCGGCTCGAGAGCCTCCTCGGCGATGGCGCGCGGCTCATTCCGGGGGGCCCCGGCACCGCAGAACGGGTGGGCATCATCACCGGCGCGGGATCGGGCTACATCGCGGAGGCGCGAGCGCTCGGGCTCGACACGCTCATCACCGGCGAGGGCCCGCACCACAGCTACTTCGACGCGATGGAGCTGGGCCTCAACGTCATCTACGCCGGGCACTACGCCACCGAGCAGGTCGGCGTGCAGGCGCTGGCCCAGCATCTCGGCCTTCGCTTCGAGCTCCCCTGGGAATTCCACCGGCACCCGACGGGGATGTAGGCGCGCCCTCGTGACATGGTCCCGGCTTGGGGGGTGCTCCTTCGGACAAGCGCACAGTCCTCCGGAGCACCCCCCTTCACCGGGACCGTGCACGAATCTTCGGCCCCCGATCCGAAGCGACCGCTGTTCCAGCCGAGCCGCGAGGTCCCCGACATGAGGCTTGAGCTCGTCGGCATCTCCAAGTCGTTCGGCCCGGTGCGCGCGCTCGCCGGCGTGGATCTCGCGCTCCGGCCGGGGGAGGTGCACGCCGTGCTCGGCGAGAACGGCGCGGGGAAGTCCACCCTGATGCGGATTGCGCAGGGTCTGCTCCAGCCCGATGCCGGGTCGATTTCGGTGGATGGGGTGCCGGCGCACTTCCGCTCCGCGCGGGACGCGCGGCGGCGGGGCATCGGGATGGTGCACCAGCATTCGACCGCGGTCGGCGGTCTCACGGTGGAGGAGAACATCGCCCTCGCCGCCGGGTGGCCGGTGGCGCCCGCGGCGCTCCGGCGCCGGGTGGAGGCACTCACGGCCCGGCTCGTCCTGCCGCTCGATCCGTCCCAACCCGCCCGCTTCCTGACCATCGCCCAGAAGCAGCGATTGGAAATCGTGAAGGCACTGGCCGCCGACGCCCGTGTCCTGCTCCTCGATGAGCCGACGGCGGTGCTGGCGCCGGCGGAGGCGGAGGAACTGCTGCGGTTCGTGCGCGGCCTTGCCACGTCGGGCGGGGCGGTGGCGTTCATTACCCACAAGCTGGACGAGGCGCTCGCGGTAGCGGACCGGGTGACGGTGCTCCGCCAGGGTGTGGTGAGGCTCGCGTCGCCGAGAAGCGAGGTGACGGCGGCGCGGCTGACCGAGGCGATGCTCGGCGGGGCCGTGCCCGCCCCGGCGCCGCCGCGCGCCGCCACGACAGGGCCGGTGCTGGTGCGCGCCGAGTCGCTCGAGGTGGCGCGGGAAAGCGGTACCGGACTCCGAGAGGCCACCTTCGCGATCCGGGGTGGGGAGCTGGTGGCGGTGGCCGGGGTGGAGGGGAACGGCCAGCGCGAACTGCTCCGGGCGGTGGCGGGACTCAAGCCGCCGCTGCGCGGCCGTCTCGAGGTGGCGCGACCGATCGCCTTCATCCCGGAGGACCGGACCACCGAGGGGCTGGTGCCGACCTTCACCCTGACGGAGAACGTCGTCCTCGGCGTGGGGCGGGTTGCGGGGTGGATCCGCGGGCGCGGCATCCGGCGCGTGGACTGGGCCGGCGCGCGGCGGCGCACCGGCGACCTCCTGGCGGCGTTCGGCGTGCGGGCGGCTGGGCCCGAGGCACTCGCGGCGAGCCTCAGTGGCGGCAATCAGCAGAAGCTCCTCGTGGCGCGGGCGCTCGAGCGGCGGCCCAGGGTGCTCGTGGCGGAGAACCCGACGCGGGGGCTCGACATCCGCGCTGCGGCGGAGGTGCACGCCCGGCTCCGGGCCGCCGCGGACTCCGGCGCCGCGGTGCTGGTGTACTCCACCGACCTCGACGAGGTCCTGGAACTGGGGCAGCGGGTCCTGGTGGCGGCGGCGGGGATCGTGACGGAGGCGTCCGCAGGCGCGACGCGCCAGGCGGTGGGCACGCTCATGCTCCGGACGGATTCCCGCGATGCGGGGTGAGCTCCGCGTGCTCGGCGTGGCCCTCCTGGCGCTCGCCGTCGGCCTCGGCGTGCTGGCCGCCGGGCTCTCCCTGGCGGGGTACGACGCGGGGGCGGCGCTCACCGCGCTCGGGAACGGCGCCTTCGGCTCGTGGCGGGTGGCGACGGGCGGCACCCTGCTCCGCGCGGTGCCGCTCATCCTCATGGGGCTGGGCTTTGCCTTGGCACTCCGGGGCGGGGCGCTCAACATCGGCGCCGAGGGGCAGTTCTACGCCGGCGCCATCTTGGCCACCTGGGTGGGCGTGCACGCGGCCGCGTGGCCGGCGTGGGCGGCGCTGCCCGCGCTGGCGCTGGCGGGGCTCATGGGCGGGGCGCTCTGGATGGTGGTGCCAGTGGTGCTGCGCCTCCGGTTCGGGGTGCTCGAGGTCATCAGCACCCTCCTCCTCAATTTCGTGGCGGATGCCCTGGTGAGCCTGATGGTGCTCGGGCCGCTGCAGGAGCCGAGCGGCATCTACCCGCAGAGCGCCCCGATCGCGGCGTCGGCCCGGCTTCCGCTGCTCTGGGGCACGCGGCTCCACGCCGGGTTCCTGATTGCAGTCAGCATCGCGGCCCTGCTGGCGTGGGTCTTTGCGCGGACCTGGTGGGGGTTCCGGCTGCGCGCCCTCGGCGAGAGCCCGCGGGCGGCGTGGGTGAGCGGCCGGGTGCCGGCGCGGCGCTTCCTCGCGGCGTCGCTCCTCGTCTCTGGCGCGCTGGCGGGGCTGGCGGGGGCGTTCGAGGTGAGCGGCGTGTCGTATGCCCTCTACCAGAACCTCTCGCCGGGGTACGGCTTCACCGCCATCGGTGTCGCGCTCCTGGCGCGGCTCCATCCGGTGGGCATCGTCGCCACCGGCATTGTGTTCGGTGCCCTCGAGGCGGGGGCGGGGGCGATGCAGCGGGACGCGGGGATTCCCGCCGTGACCGTCTATGTGGTCGAGGCGGTAATCATCCTGGCGCTGCTCCTGGGCGACGTGGCGCTTCGGCGCCGGCGCGCCGCCACGGCGGGAGCCGCGGCGTGACCGGCCCCGCCCTCCTCCTCGACCTCCTCCTGGCCTCGGTGGGGATCGCCACGCCGCTGGCGCTGGCCGCCATCGGCGAGGCGGTGCTCGAGCGCTCCGGGGTGGTGAACCTCGGCATCGAGGGGGCGATGCTCTTCGGGGCGCTGGGCGGGGCCATCGGGTCCTCGGTGGCGGGGCCGGGGGTGGGGCTCGCGGCGGGCGCGCTGGCGGGGCTCCTCGTGGCGGCGCTCTTTGCCGCGGTGGCCATCGGCGCCGGCGCCGACCAGATCATCACCGGCACGGCGGTCACGCTCGCAAGCGTGGGGCTCACGGGGACGATCGCGCGGGAGTACTTCGGGCCGGCCGGCGCGGGGCTCTCGATCCCGACGCTGGCGCCGGCGGTGCCGACCGCGCTCGCGGTGGTGGCGGCGGCTCTGGCGTGGGCATTCCTCTTCCGCACCCGCACGGGGCTCGCGCTCCGCGCCGCGGGCGAGGACGCCGAGGCGGCGCGCGCGGCGGGGGTGCCGGTGCGGGCGCTCCGTGCGGGGGCCGCGCTCGCGGGCGGGGCGCTGGCGGGGGTGGCAGGGGCCACGCTGGTGCTGGCGCAGGTGGGGACCTTCACCGAGCGGATGACGGCGGGCCGCGGGTTCATCGCGATCGCCATCGTGGTCCTGGGCCGCTGGAATCCGGTAGGGGCGCTGGCGGCGTCGCTCCTGTTCGGTGCGGCCACCGCGGCCCAGTTCGCCTTCCAGGCGGCGGGGGTGGCGGTGCCCTACCAGCTCTTCCTGATGTTGCCCTACCTGTTGGCGCTGGCGGTGCTGGCCGGGGGCTGGGGGAAGCAGGCGGGGCGGCTAACTTATTGACCAACGAGTCCGGCTCCCCGCGTCCCCGTTTCGCTTGCCCGGAGGCCCCAGTGCCCCTGTCCATTCCCGCCCGCCCCTCCGCCACCGAGTACAACGCCTACTACCAGCCCTATATCAGTGAGGTGGCCGAGGGGAAGCTCCTCGATTTCCTGGCCGAGCAGCAGGCCTCGACCGCGCGCCTCCTGGCCTCGATTCCGGAGGCCAAGGCCGGCTACCGCTACGCGCCAGGCAAGTGGAGCATCAAGGAGGTCGTCGGCCACCTGGCGGACGCCGAACGGGTCTTTGCCTACCGTGCGCTCCGGGTGGCCCGCGCCGATGCCACTCCCCTGCCCGGCTTCGACGAGAATGCCTGGGTGCCGCCGGCCCAATTCGACCGGCGCCCCCTGGCCGACATTGCCGCCGAATTCAGCGCGGTCCGCTCCGCCACCCTGGCGCTGTTCGGGAGCTTCGACGACGCGGCCTGGGCCCGGCTGGGCACCGCCAGTACCTATCCCATTTCCGCCCGGGCGATCGGCTGGATCGTGGCCGGCCACGAGCGGCACCACCTGCGCGTCCTTCGCGAGCGGTACCTCCCCCACCTCGGCTGAGTGCGCCAAGGGCTCCTCGCGCCGGCTTCATCGTGCCTTCACGAAGCGGGTGGCATCGTTCGGGCATCCCCAAGGAGGATGCCATGGTCAGCCCGCGAGTGTTCACCGCCGAGGAAGCCCGGGAGATCGGCACCCGGCTCGGGGTCAACTGGAAGGACGTGGATCTGGAGCAGTTCCGGATGGGGCTCGAGGTCGAGCTGGAGCACGGGGTGCGGAACGTCGTCACCAACGTGACCAACGACGACTTGGTGCTGACGGGCAAGATTGCCTTGGCCCACCTGATGGAATTCCGCGACTACTACACCCGGCTGCAGCGGATGGAAGCGGAGGCGCGCGCCCTGCTGTAAGGGGGTGGCGGCACGTTGCTTCCCCCCGCGGTTCAGGGTAGCGTAGTCGGATGCATATCGAACTCCTGGGCGTCCCGATGGACCTCGGGTCCGGACGGCGGGGGGTGGACATGGGTCCCTCCGCGCTCCGGATTGCCGGGGTGGCCTCCGCCTTGGCGGCCATGGGCCACCGCGTGACCGACGGCGGCGACCTCGACATCAAGAACATGGAGGAGATCCCGATCGGGAACCGGCACGCCCGGTACCTGCGGGAGATTGCCCGCGCCTCCACCCTCCTGGCCCGCTCCGTCGAGCGGATCCTCGACCGCAAGCGCTTCCCCCTGGTGCTGGGTGGAGACCACTCGATCGCGGTCGGCACGATCGCGGGCGTGGCGGCGCACTGCCGGCGCCACCACCGCCGCCTGGGCCTCCTCTGGGTGGACGCCCACGGTGATATCCACGTTCCCCGCACCTCGCCCTCCGGTAACATTCACGGAATGCCGCTCGCGGCACTCTTCGGCATGGGTCCGCGCGAGCTCACCTCGGTGGGGGGCGGCGGCGCCAAGCTCGACCCCACACGGGTGGCGCTCGTGGGCATCCGGAGCCTCGAGGACGGCGAACGGCGCCACCTGCACGACCTCGGCATCCGGGTCTACACCATGTCCGAGATCGACCGCGACGGTATCCACACCGTGATGAGCGACGCGCTGGCGCGGGTGACCGACGGCACCGACGCCCTGCACGTGAGCTTCGACCTCGACGCGGTGGACCCGGCGCTCGCGCCGGGCGTCGGTACCCCGGTCAAGGGCGGGCTCGACCTCCGCGAGGCGCACACCATCATGGAGCTCATTGCCGCCAGCAAGCGGATGACCTCCATGGAAGTGGTCGAGGTGAACCCGATCCTCGACGAGCGGAACCGGAGCGCCGTGCTGGCGGTGGAGCTGCTGGAATCGGCGTTCGGAAAGCGGATTCTGTGAGGACTCCATCCGGGGAGGCGCTGACATGACGGACTCAGGGACGCACCGCTCCGCGTTCGGCGCCCGGCTTCTCGGGCTCCTCGGCCTCATCCTCCTCGGCCTCTCCGCCATACTCATCGACGTGAGCCGCGGGCTCTTCGTGGCCGACGACTTCGCCAGCCGGGCCGCGGCGAGCCTCGGCGACGAGCGGGTGTCGAGCTTCGTGGCCAACAAGCTCACCGACGCCATGGTGGCGCAGCGGCCCAACCTCACCGCCGTCCGCCCGATCCTCGTGGGCACGATGGAGGGGCTGGTGGGAAGCGCCCCCTTCCGCGCCGTGGCGCGCACGGGGCTCCGCACCGCCCACCAGGCGTTCTTCTCGAAAGGCGGGGAGGACTTCCTCCTCTCGGTGCCGGACGTCGGGATCATCGCCCAGAGCGCCCTGGCGCAGGCGAATCCCGAACTGGCGGCGAAGATCCCGGACCAGGTGCAGGCGGTGCTGGCGGGGCTCCCCCAGAACCGCATCGGCTCCACGCTGGTGGTGGCGCGCCAGCTCTGGACGAAGATCGCGTGGCTGCAACGCACCCTCTTCCTGCTCGGGCCGATCCTCCTGATTGCCGGCATCCTCCTCCATCCGGATCGGCGCCACGCGCTGATGCGGTCCGGCGTCGGGCTGGTGGTGGTGGCACTCCTGCTGGTGCTCACGGTGCCGGCGGGCCGGCTGGTGGCCATGCTCGCCACCGACGACCCCGCCGCACGGGCGGCCCTCTTCGGGGTCTGGCGTGCCTACTTCATGCCGCTCCTCCCCTTCATCTACTCGATGGCGGGCACCGGCGTCATCCTCGCCGCGGCGTCCAACAGCCTCCTCGAGCGGGCCGATCCCTTCGACGCGCTGGCCGACCTGGGCCGTCTTGCCATGACGCCGCCCGCCGGCCGCGGCCGGCGGGCGGTCTGGATCGCCTCGGTGGCGGCGGCCGGTGCGGTGCTGCTGGTGTGGCCGTCGAGCGTGGTGGCGGTGCTCGCGGTCATCGGCGGCCTGCTGCTCGTCTTTGCGGCGGTGCGGGAACTCTTCCGCCTGGCGCTGGAGAACGTGCCGGAGCGGAGCGAAGCCCGGCTGCCGGGCGGCCGCGGCGTGCCGCTCCGCGCGGTGCTTGGCGTGGGGCTGGCGGCGGCGCTGGTGGTCCTGCTCATCCTCTGGCGCCGGCCGATGGCCGAGCCGGCGGTCACGGCCGATGTCGTGGCGTGCAACGGGGCGCCCGAGCTCTGCGACCGGCGGGTGGACCAGGTGGCCTTCCCCGCCACGCACAACTCCTTTTCCAATGCCGAGGCCGAGGGGTGGATGTTCCCGCAGCACTCGGTGGACATGGTCCACCAGCTCGACTACGGCATCCGCGCGCTGCTGATCGACATCCACTACGGCTTCCCCGGCGCGGCGCGGATCAAGACCGACCTCGAGGGGGAGGGCGCCACGCGGGAGAAGCTGGTGGGCGCGGTGGGCGAGGAGGGCTTCGAGGCGGCGCAGCGGATCCGCGACCGGCTGGTGGGGGTGGACGAGGGGCGCCGCGGCCTCTACTTCTGCCACGGCTTCTGCGAGCTTGGCGCGTATCCGGTGGCCCCGGCCCTCAAGGCCATCAAGGACTGGCTGGTGGTCCATCCCGACGAAGTGATCATGCTCGTCATCGAGGACTACGTCACGCCGCAGGAAATTGCCCAGGCCTTCGAGGAGAGTGGCCTGGTGGAGCTGGTCTACACCGGCCCCATCACGCCGTGGCCCACCCTCCGCTCGATGATCCTCGCGGGCGGCCGGGTGCTGGTATTTACCGAATCGGGCAAGCCCGGCGTGCCGTGGATCCATCCGGCGTTCGAGAGCTTCATGGAGACGCCGTACACCTTCCACACGCCGGAAGACTTCAACTGCAAGCCCAACCGGGGCGGCACCAACGGCTCCCTCTTCCAGGTGAACCACTGGATCGAGACGACACCGGCCCCGAAGCCGAGCAACGCCGAGATCGTGAACACCTACGCCATGCTGATGCAGCGCGCCAAGGAATGCCGCCGCGAGCGCGGGCGGTGGCCGACGTACATTGCCGTGGACTTCGGCGACATCGGCGACATCGTGCAGGCCACGCGGACGATGAACGGGCTGGATACGGCGGGGGTGGCGAAGTAGCGAGGTCCGTGGACGGGGGAGGGTCGTGAGCAACACCCTGGATTTTGTCATCATCGGCTCCGGCTTCGGCGGGAGCGTGTCGGCGTTGCGGTTGACGGAGCTGGGCTACTCGGTGCGGGTGCTGGAGCGCGGCAAGCGCTTCCGCGACGAGGATTTTCCCACCACCAACTGGAACGTCCGCAAGGCGCTCTGGGCCCCCGCGCTCCGCTGCTTCGGCATCCTCCAGATCAGCCCCTTTCGCGACATCTATGTGCTCCACGGCGCCGGGGTGGGCGGCGGGAGCCTGGGCTACGCCAACGTCCTGATGGCCCCGGGCGAGGAGATGTTCCAGGCGCCGGCGTGGCGGCACCTGGCCGACTGGAAGGCACTCCTCGCGCCGCACTACGACACCGCGCGGCGCATGCTGGGCGTGGCCGTCAACCCGCGCACCTGGCCCGCCGACGAGCTCCTCAAGGACATCGCGGCCGAGCTCGGCACCGGCCAGACCTGGCAACCGACGCCGGTGGGGACCTTCTTCGGCCGCCCCGACCAGGAAGGGGTGGAAGTGCCCGATCCCTTCTTCGGGGGCGAGGGCCCCCCGCGGCACGGCTGCATCCACTGCGGCGGCTGCATGGTCGGCTGCCGGCACAACGCGAAGAACACGCTCGTCAAGAACTACCTCTACCTGGCGGAGAAGTGGGGCGCGGAGGTGGAGGCGGAAACGGAGGTGCGCGACATCGTGCCCCTCCCCGCCGGGCAGGCAGACGGCGCCCGCTACGAGGTGGTGGTCCGGTCGGCCACGGCGGTCCTGTTCACGGGAGAGCGGCGGATCCGGGCCCGCAACGTGATCGCCGCCGCGGGGGCCCTCGGCACGCTCCGCCTGCTCTTCCGGTGCCGGGACGTGACCGGTTCCCTGCCCCGCCTCTCCCGCCGACTCGGCGACCTCGTCCGCACCAACAACGAGTCCCTCCTCGGGGTCATCGCGCGCGACGACACGCACGACTACTCGCAGGGCATCGCGATCACCTCGATCATGCACGCCGACCCGGTCACCACCATCGAGCCGGTCCGGTACTCGGCGGGCTCCTCGATGATGCGGCTCCTGACGGGCCCGATCATCGACCAGGGCAGCGGCGTGATGCGGCTCCTCAAGTCGCTCTGGGGCATTGTCTCCCGGCCCGCCGACTTTGCCCGCACCCACTTCCGCCCGCGCTGGGCCCAGCGGACCACCATCCTCCTTGCCATGCAGACCGAGGACACGCGCATCCGCTTCCGCCTGGGCCGCGGCCTGTATACCCTGTTCCGGCGCGGGATGGTGTCGGAGCCGGACCCGGAGAGCGGGCACCCGTCGGCCATCGCCATCAGCCGGAAGGTGACGCGCCGCTTTGCCGAGAAGAACGGCGGCATCGCCGCGGGCTCCATCAACGAGAGCCTCCTCGGCGTGCCGATGACGGCCCACATCCTGGGCGGCTGCCCCTTCGGCACCACCGCCGCCGACGGGGTGGTGGGGCTCGACTGCCAGGTGCACGAGTATCCGGGGCTCTTCGTGGTGGACGGGAGCATCGTCCCCGCCAATCCCGGGGTGAACCCGAGCCTGACCATCACGGCGCTGGCCGAGTACGCGATGAGCCGGATGGGGCCCAAGCCGGGGGCCAGTGTGCGGGCACCGATCGGGGTGCGCGCCACGGCGGCCGTGGACTGATCGAACGCCAGCCCGGAGGACCGGGCGGCCAACTACACGCGCAGGATTCATGAAAGCGAGGAAGGCGTGAATACGAAGGGCAAGGACGCACGCACGGGCACATGCCCGGTGCACCACATTGCCGGGGTCGGCCGGACCAACCGCGACTGGTGGCCGAACCGGCTGCGGCTGGGCCTCCTGCACCAGCACTCCGAGAAGTCCGACCCGATGGGCGCGGACTTCGACTATGCAAAGGCCTTCCGGAGCCTCGACTACCGAGCGCTCAAGAAGGACCTGGTCAAGCTCATGACCGACTCGCAGGACTGGTGGCCGGCCGACTTCGGCCACTACGGGCCGCTGTTCATCCGCATGGCCTGGCACTCCGCCGGCACCTATCGCGTGACCGACGGGCGCGGCGGCGGCGGGCGCGGGCAGCAGCGCTTTGCGCCGCTCGGCGCCTGGCCCGACAACGTCAACCTCGACAAGGCGCGCCGGCTCCTCTGGCCGATCAAGCAGAAGTACGGGCGCAGGATTTCCTGGGCCGACCTGATGATCCTGGCCGGCAACGTGGCGCTCGAGTCAATGGGCTTCCGCACCTTCGGCTTCGGCGGCGGGCGCGCCGACGTGTGGGAACCGGACGAGGACGTGAACTGGGGCGCCGAGATCGCCTGGCTCGGCGACGACCAGCGGTTCGAGGGAAGCCGCGACCTGCAGGCCCCGTTCGGCGCCACCCACATGGGCCTCATCTACGTGAATCCCGAGGGCCCGAACGCG
Organism: uncultured Gemmatimonadaceae bacterium; assembly: GCA_964574295.1. Lineage (GTDB taxonomy): Bacteria > Gemmatimonadota > Gemmatimonadetes > Gemmatimonadales > GWC2-71-9 > SPDF01. The sequence continues at coordinate 48,431 of CAZNLY010000004.1, read as the reverse complement.
AGCGGCGACTTCCTGGCCGCCGCCAAGGACATCCGCGCCACCTTCGGCAGGATGGCCATGGACGACGAGGAAACGGTGGCGCTGATTGCGGGCGGACATTCGTTCGGCAAGGCGCATGGCGCCGCGCCGGAGTCGCACAAGGGGCCGGACCCCGAGGCGGCGCCGCTCGAGACCCAGGCGCTGGGCTGGATGAGCGACTTCGGCTCGGGCCACGGCAGGGACACCGTGTCCAGCGGCCTCGAGGTGACGTGGACCAAGACGCCCGCGCTCTGGAGCAACAACTTCTTCGAGAACCTGTTCAAGTACGAGTGGGAGCTGACGGCTTCCCCCGCCGGCGCCAAGCAGTGGGTGGCCAAGAACGCCCCGGAGATCATCCCCGATGCGCACGTGCCCGGCACGTTCCACCGGCCCACGATGCTCACGACCGACCTGACCCTGCGCTTCGACCCCGAGTTCGGGAAGATCTCCCGACGGTTCCTCGAGGACCCGCAGGCCTTCGCGGATGCCTTTGCCCGCGCCTGGTTCAAGCTCACGCACCGCGACATGGGCCCGCGTGCCAGGTACCTCGGCCCCGAAGTGCCCAAGGAGGAGCTGATCTGGCAGGACCCGCTCCCGGCGCCGTCCGGGCCGCGGCTCGGCGCCAAGGATGTGGCCGAGCTCAAGAAGCGGATCGTGGCGTCGAAGCTGACCGTTCCGCAGTTGGTGTCCACCGCCTGGGCCTCGGCGTCCACCTTCCGCGGCTCCGACAAGCGGGGTGGCGCCAACGGCGCCCGGATCCGGCTCGCACCCCAGAAGGACTGGGAGGTGAACCAGCCTGCCCAGCTGGCCCGCGTGCTCAAGACGCTGGAAAAGGTCCAGGCCGACTTCAACAAGAAGGCGAAGGGGCGCAAGCAGGTCTCGCTTGCCGACCTGATCGTCCTCGCTGGCGGTGTCGGCGTCGAGCAGGCCGCGAAGAAGGCGGGGGTCGCGGTACAGGTGCCGTTCACCCCGGGCCGGACGGACGCGCGGCTGGACCAGACGGACGTGGCGTCCTTTGCCCTGCTCGAGCCGATTGCCGATGGGTTCCGCAATTACGTCCGGGCCCCCCTCGGCATCGGCGCGGAGCACGTCTTGATCGATCGCGCACAGCTCCTGACGCTCACGGCCCCCGAGATGACGGTCCTGGTCGGCGGGCTCCGCGTGCTCGGCGCCAACGCCGGAGGCGCGAAGCACGGGGTGTTCACCACCAGGGTCGGGACCCTCTCGAACGACTTCTTCGTCCACCTGCTGGACATGCGGACGGAATGGACGCCGGCCGGCGAGCACTACGAGGGCCGCGAGCGGGCGACGGGCAAGGTGCGCTGGACCGGCACCCGGGTGGACCTCGTCTTCGGCTCGAATTCCGAGCTGCGGGCCCTGGCGGAGGTCTACGCGAGCGCGGACGCGAAGGAGAAGTTCGTCCACGACTTCGTGGCGGCCTGGGCGAAGGTGATGGAACTCGATCGCTTCGACCTGGCCTGAGCGGGGCCGGGGAGCAAGGAGGACATCGTGCTGCGGCTGCAGTCCACCGCGTTCGAGTCGGGCGGGGAGATTCCCTCGCGGTACACCTGCGAGGGGCGGGACACCTCCCCGCCCCTCGCGTGGGTCGGGGTTCCAGCGGGCACGGCGAGCCTGGCACTGATCGTCGACGACCCGGACGCCCCCGACCCCGCCCGGCCGACGCGGACGTACGTCCACTGGGTGTTGTACAACATCCCGCCGGGCGTGGATGGCCTCCGCGAGGGGATCGCGCCGGCGCGCCTGCCTGCGGGGACGCTCGAGGGCACCAACGACTGGAAGCGCACCGGCTACGGTGGGCCGTGCCCCCCGATCGGTCGGCATCGTTACTATCACAAGCTCTACGCGCTGGACATCGTCCTGCCCGACCTGGGACACCCGACCAAGGCCGCCCTCGAGGCGGCGATGGCCGGCCACGTGCTCGAGCAGGCGGACCTGATGGGCACCTACCAGAAGGGGATTACCCGATGACCATCACCACAGTTGGATTCGAGCTGCGGGTGGCCGAGGCGCCCCGTACGCGGGCGGCGGGCGCATGATTCACAAGGACGCGCCTGATCATCATGACGCGGAGCTGATCATCAAGCTCTACGACCTGCGCCGCGAGGGCTCCCTCCGCGAGGCGCGGGACATCCTGACGCGCGACTTCTGGCCGAAGAGCGCGGCCGAGGCGGTCGCGGTGACCAAGCTGGACCACCCGCTCAACCGGGTCTACCGGCAGGTTTCCACCTACTGGGAAATGGTCTATCGGATGGCCAGGTACGGGATCGTTCACGGGGACTTTCTCGTGGAGAACAACGCCGAGGGGCTGCTGCTCTATGCGCGGGTGGAGCCGTACCTGGGGGAGATCCGCGCCGCCACGTCGGCGCGGTCGTTCCAGAGCGCGGAATGGGTGGCGAAGGATGTGCCGATGGGGCGGGTGATTGCGGAGCACATGCGGGAGCGGGTGCGGAAGACGCTGGCGGCAAAGGCGGGGTGACCCCCGCTCGTTCACCTCACCCCGTAGCGGCCTCTCTATTGCCTCACCCCCTGACTCCCCTCTCGATCACCTCACCCCCTTTCCCCTTCTCCGTGAAACGGAGAGGGGGGATGCCTATTCCTCAGTGGCCGGCTCCCAGAGGGCGAGGATGTTCCCGTCGGGGTCGGCCACCATCGCCATGATGCCGAAGTCCTGCCGGGTGGGCTCGGCCACGAAACGGACGCCGTGCTCGTGGAGGCGTTCGCAGAAGGGCAAGAGTTCCGGTACGTGGAGGGTGATTCCGGTGTGGCGGCCGACGAGCGGCGCGGCGTCGGGGTGGACCGCCGGGTGGACACCGAGGCGCGTGCCCTCCACGAAGAACTCCGCGCCGAAGGAGCCGGCCCGCGCCACCGGCAGCGCAAGGTGGTCGCGGTAGAAGGCGAGGGCCCGCTCGAGATCGGTCACGAAGATGGCGATGCTGTAGAGGTTTGGCATGCGCGAAGGATAATTGCGGTCGGGGTGGAGTCCGCCATGCTATCGTGATCACGATCCCCGCCGTACATTCGCCCGAGCCCTCCCCTCCACTCCCGGAGCCCGCGTGTCCGTCACCTATGCGCGCCGACTCGGCCTCTTTTCCGTCACCATGTCCGTCATCGGCGGGATCATCGGGTCGGGGATCTTCCTCAATCCCGCCATCGTGGCCCAGCGGCTCGGGACTTCCGCGGGCACCCTCGGGGTGTGGATCGGCGGCGGCGTGGTGGCCCTCATCGGGGCGTTCATCTTCGGCGAGCTGGGGCAGCGGCGGCCACGCGTCGGCGGCGGATACGCCTACATCCGTGAGGCGTTCGGGGCCCTCCCCGCGTTCCTCTACGCCTGGACCCTGCTCCTGATGATTGCCACCGGGGCCACCGCCGCCGTGGCGGTGGCGTTCGGCAACTACGCCACCGCCCTCACGGGCGTGTCGCCGGACTTGGCGCGGCCGATCGGCGTGGGCGCCATCCTCTTCCTCACGGGGCTCAACTGCCTCGGCGTGACCTTCGGCGCCGCCACCCAGAACGTCTTCACGCTGCTCAAGCTGGCGGCGATCGCGATGGTGGTGGTGGCCGGCCTGGCGGCGCTCGACGCGCCGGCCCGCGCCTGCGTCGACTGCGCAGCGCTGACGGCACCGCAGGGCGCCGGCGGGCTCTTCGCCGCCTTCGCCGCGGCGATGGTGCCGGTGCTCTTTGCCTACGGCGGGTGGCAGCAGACCAACTTCATCGCCGAGGAGATCATCGCGCCGGAGCGGACCCTGCCGCGGGCGCTGGTGTTGGGGGTGGCGGCGGTGGTCACCGTCTACGTGCTGGCCAATGTGGCCTACCTCGGCGCCCTCGGCGTGGAGGGGCTTGCCGCCAGCACCGCACCCGCCGCCGACACGATGGAGGTGCTGCTCGGCCCCGCCGGCCGGGTGGTCATCTCGACGGGGATTGCCTGCTCCACCTTCGGCTTCCTCAACCTGGTGATCCTCGTGACGCCCCGCGTCTTCCAGGCGATGGCTGCCGACGGTCTCTTCTTCGAGCGCTTTGCCCGCCTGCACCCGCGCTACCGGACGCCGGTGCCGGCGCTCGTGTTCATGGGGCTCTGGTCGTCGGTGCTGGTCTATTCGGGGCAGTACGGGGCGCTGCTCGACTACGCCACCTTCGGCGACTGGATCTTCTTCGGCCTGGCGGCATCGACCCTGTTCGTGTTCCGCCGGCGCGATGGTGTGGAGGGGGTGGCCTTCCGGGTGCCGGGCCATCCGTGGACCACGGCGCTCTTCGTGGCGGCGGCAGGATATGTGGTGGTGGGAGCCGTGCTGTCGAACCCGATGAACGCCGCACGGGGCGCGGGGCTCCTGGCCCTGGGCGTCCCCGTGTACCTCTACTGGCGCTCGCGACTCGCGCCGCGCTGAGCGCCCCGAAGGCTGGCCCACGCCAGCCGCCAGTTCCTCCGCATCCGGGCCAACCCAACCCGCAGCAGCGGGGAGTCCCCGAAGCGCCGGTCGAACTCCTCCTCCGTCATCCGATCGAAGTACCCCTCATCCCCGGCGTCGGGGTGCGCCCGGGGGCGGAACTCAGGCAGGCCGGAATCGGCCGCGAAGCGCTGGTTCCAGGGGCAGACCTCGTTGCAGATATCGCAGCCGAACGCCCAGCCGCCGAATTGGCCGGCCAGATCGGCTGGAATCTCCTTCTTGTACTCGATGGTCAGGTAGGAGATGCACCTGGTGGCGTCCAGGACGTAGGGCTCGACGAAGGCCGAGGTGGGACAGGCGTCGAGGCACCGGGTGCAGCTGCCGCAGTGGTCGGCGGACCGGGGTTGGTCGATTTCGAGGGGGAGGTCGGTGAAGAGGGAGCCGATCACGAACCAGGATCCGGCCCCCGGGCGGATGAGCATCGTGTTCTTGCCGATCCAGCCGAGCCCCGCCCGTTCGGCGAGCTCCCTTTCGGGCACCGGGCCGGTGTCGACGTATGGCCGCGCGGTCTTTGCGCCGCTTTGAACGAGCAAGTCTCGTAACTCGTTAATTCTGTTGAGCGTAACATAGTGGTAGTCGGTACTACGAGCATATCGCGCGAGCTGTGCCTGCGCCTCGGGCACCGCGCCGGATTCATAGTAGTAGTTGTCAAGTACAATAATGGCTCTTGCCGCCTTCAGATCCACTTGCCGTGGATCCTTGCGCTTCCTGGCCTGTCGGTGGAGGTACCGCATGGTGCCGGCGTATCCGGCAGCAAGCCATCGGGTCAGGGCATCGGCGCGGGGGGAGGGGGCAAGGTCGGTGATGCCGCACGCGAGGAAGCCCAGCTCGGCGGCGCGGCGCTTCACATTTGCGGAGGTGAGGGTCACTGGCGAGAGAGGCGGCTCAGAGCCCCATCGTTTCGCGGCGCCATTGCACGAACCGGATGAGGTCCGCCAGCGGCGGGACCGTGTCTTCGGCGCCGTAAGCGGTGTACATCCGCCAGCGGAGGTAGGTCTGGTCAGGCAGGGGAAGGAACGGGAGAGTGGCCCACCAGCGCCGGCGACGGAACGCCCACCCCGCGCGGAGCAGGTCCGCCGCCAGGCGCGGATTCACCAGCGCCCGGACCGCGGTGCGTGCCAGGAGCGGGCCCCACGAGCCGCGGAATCGCACCGAACCGGGGTGGACTGGGTGCATGGGGAGAATATAGAACAGAACCGCAGTCAGGAAAGCACTCGGTTCTCGCCGGTGCCTCGGCCCGGTCGACGAGGGAAGTCGCCCCCTCTCCGGCTGCCGGAGAGGGGGCAGGGGGTGAGGAGCGCCCGCTACTGCCGGAAGGAGAACCGGAACTCCCAGTCCACGCCGGAACTCGAGTCCCCGCCTGACAGCCGGAAGCGCGGGCCGGTGCTCAGGCGGAAGGCGTTGACCGGGCCCAGCAGGGACTTGTTGGACTTCATGGCGAGGAGGAGTGACGGCCCGACGGTGACCGTGAAGTGGCTGCCGGTGATCGCGTCGTCCGGGATCCAGGCGAAGGTGGTATACCAGCTGACACGCTGGAAGTAGGCGCTGTAGTACGAATAGTTGAGCGCGAACTCCCGGCCCGAGAAGTCGTTGGAGGCGACAAGCCCGGCCTCGAGCGTCATGAATCCCCTCGGCTCGAACGGCAGGTAGGGCCACGGAACGACGAGCCCGACCTGGAACTGGTGGCTGTTCCCGGGCCACTCCGTGATGCCCCAGGTGACGAGCCGCAGGACATCCTTCGGCTGCTCGACGCTGCGCATCGACGGTGGGTAGAGGTGCGACTTGAAGATGAGGTCCGGCGAGCCGAGGTAGATCGAGTGCCGCCACGGCTGGCCGCGGTGGGGTTCGACGACCCCGCCCTCCATGCCGGCGGGCGAGATCATCGGCTTGGTCCAGGCGGCCATCCGGAGGACGGTGGCGGAGTCGAGGGCCTCCACGCCGGCAAAGGGTGGCCGGCCCATGGTCGCGGCAACGGAATCGAGCAGGCCGCGCACCTCGCCGATGATCCGGGGCCACTGCCCCGCCGGCACGCCGGCGGCCACGGTGTCGAGCACGGCGTAGAGCCGGCCCCAGAGCGGCGCAGGCTGGAGCGCGTAGTCCACCCCGTACGGATACGTCGCTCCCCGCGGCCAGTAGTACACCGGGTGGAACATGGTGTCGCGCGAGAGGGTCATGGTGGGTTCGTACGCCCCGCCATATCCCATCTGCGCGAGCGCCTGGACGTCGCGGGTGCCCCAGGCCTTGGTCGGCTGGATGTTGACGTCCACGCCGAGCATGAACTTCCCGAAGGGCGGCACGTCGGGCGCGCTGGCGTGGCCGCCCAGCTCCGTGATGACCGAGGTGAGGGTGTCGTACCGCGCCAGGTCCTCGGAGCCGAGGACGGTGTTGTTGGTGATGACGAGGGTATTGTTGGGCACCCACTTGGTGTGTCCCGCACCGACCACCATCCGGGCCTGGCAGGCCATGGCGGGGTCGGCGGGAACGAAGACGAAGGTGAACTCGATGTCCTGGGGGTGGCCCACGAGCCCCACGTCGCGGACATAATAGAAGTAGTACTCGATGACCTTGAACGGGTGGTTGAGGATGCCGAGGGAGCCCAGGTACGTCTTCCGGGTCTTGTCCCAGACGAGGATGTCCTTCTTGAGGAACCGCCGCAGGGCGTCCTGCTGCTCGGTGGTCAGCGTGGTGACCCGGTAGAAGACGGCGGGCACGGGGGGGACCGGCGGGCCGTCCGCCAGCTCGGGCGGGCTGGCCTTCTTCCGTTCCGCCACGTAGAGCGAGTCGAGGCGCACCCAGGAGGTGTAGGTGGTGTCGCCCGGGTTGTACTGGACGATTTCGCCGGGGTCCTGGAAGTCGGTGCGGCCGTTGCCGTCGTTGTCCTTGCCGTCGAAGGCGGCGAAGAACGGCACCGTGGGGAAGTACGGCTCGCTCGGGGCAAAGCGGAGGACGGGGGCGTAGCGCGCCGCGAGGGCCGCCGCCGACGTATCGGCGCCGGGGCCGCAATGGTCCTGGGCCAGCGCACGCGTTGGCAGGAGTGGAATCAGGCCAAGGGCCAGGGCCCCGCCCAAGACACGCACGATGGCACGACCGCACCCGGACTGGCTTGGCATTCCACCCTCAGTGTGATTGGCTGACGGCCAAGCTACGCGCCGCCAGAGCCCGGCACAACCGCCTTCCTCTCCGCCTTCGCGCCGGTAGAATTCCCTGTCCAGGTCCTTCCGGAGCTTCGCCCGATGCGCCTCGCCTCCTGCCTCCTCCTCGGCGCCGCCCTGACGGTGGGTGCCGCCCCGCTTCGGGCCGACCACCCCGACACCCTTTACATGAAGAACGGCGACCGGCTGACGGGGACGATCAAGAAGCTCAATGCCGGCGCCCTCCAGGTGAGCCTCGACTACGCCGACGGCACCGTGGCCATCGGCTGGAACCGAGTCCAGCGGATCGGAAGTCCCAACCTCTTCATCGTGTACATGGCGGACGGCGAGGTCTACTCCGGGCGGCTGGCCATCCTGCCGTCGGATGAGACCGATTCGGTGCGGATCCAGATCACCACGGGCGAGGGGGAGCGGGTCCTCATCGACAAGCGGCAGATCGCCGCGCTCGGCAGCACCTCCGACACCTTCTGGGGCCGCTTCAGCGGCAACGTGGCCTCGGGCCTGAGCTACACCAAGGGCAACACCAACACCGCCTTCAGCTTCAGTTCCTCGGTGCTCTACGTCCGGCCCCGCTGGAACGCGGGGCTGACCTTCAACTCCAACCTCTCCTCCGCGGAGGGGGCCGACCGCTCCACGCGCAACCAGGGCGGGCTCTCGGCCTCCCACCTGCTCCGCCACCAGAACTGGTTCTACGCCGGCTACCTCAACGGCCTCCAGAGCTCGGAGCAGGAGATCACCCTGCAGGCCACCCTGGGCGGCGGCGTGGGCCGCTACCTCCGCAACACGAGCGACGTCAAGGCCTCGCTGGTGGCCGGCCTCACCTGGCAGTCCACCGCCTACTCCGAGAACGTGACGCCCGGCAGCTCGGAGGACCTGGTGACGGCCCTCCTCAACGCCAGGATGAGCTACGTCCGGTTCAAGCAGACGTCGTTCTACCTCAACGCCAACGCGATGCCGGCGCTCAACGACTGGGGGCGGATCTTCTACAACGTGAACGCCACCTACTACCTGCAGCTCTTCGGCGAGCTGGACTGGAACCTCTCGTTCTACGGGAACTGGGACACGCGGCCGCCGGCCGGGTCGTCGGGGAGCGACCTCGGCCTCAATTCGGGGCTCAGCATCTCGTTCGGCGACTGGTAGGCCATATATTTCCCACCCGCGATGCACCCAGCCTGACCGAACCCGGAGCCCCTGACCCATGGCCGCCGACACCCCGACCCCTCCCACGCGCCCGGTCGACCGCAGCCTGACCGAGGACGAGCTCCTCTTCGAGCGGTTCGCCACCGTCGAGGAGCGCCAGCGCGCGGCCGCGCTCCGGATCAGCGATTCGTGGCGCGTGCTCCGCATCATGGGCGAGTTCGTCTGGGGCTTCGACAACCTGGCGTCGATCGAGAACGGCGTGTCCATCTTCGGGTCGGCGCGCACCAAGCCGGGCGAGCGCTACTACCAGGATGCCGTGGAGGTGGCGCGGTTGCTGGCGGTCCACGGCATTCCGGTCATCACCGGCGGCGGGCCGGGCATCATGGAGGCCGGCAACCGGGGCGCCAAGGAGGCCGATGGGGTGTCGGTGGGCTGCAACATCGAGCTCCCCTTCGAGCAGGGGAACAACCCCTACCTGACCAAGAACCTCCTCTTCAAGTTCTTCTTCGTCCGCAAGACGATGTTCGTGAAGTACGCCACCGCGTTCATCGTCTTTCCCGGCGGCTACGGCACGATGGACGAGCTCTTCGAGGCGCTCACGCTGATCCAGACCGGCAAGGTCAAGTCGTTCCCGGTGGTGCTCTTCGGCCGGTCGTACTGGGAGGGGATGGTGGAGTGGCTCTCGCGCACCGTGGCGGGGGCCGGGAACATCGACGCCGCCGACCTCACCCTGTTCCACGTGACCGACGACCCCGAAGAGGCGGTCCGGATCGTTCTCGACGCCCGCGCCCGGCGGGCCTGACCCCACGCACGGCGGAGTTTATGACCCGTCCCTCGAGCCCCTACCTCCGCGGCCAGCGGATCGACCCGGCGCCCATCACCGGCACCGAGCGGGTGGCCGACCTCGTGGACAATGCCTTCCTGGCCTACAACGCCGGGCGCCTCCGCGAGGCGTGCCAGCTCTTCACGCAGCGGATGCTCCTGCCCGACACGACGGTGGGCATGAGCCTCACCGGTGCCATGACGCCGGCCGGCATCGGCATGAGCTGCCTGATCCCGCTGATGGAGGCGGGCTTCGTGGACTGGATCATTTCCACCGGGGCCAACCTGTACCACGACGCGCACTTCGCGCTGGGCCTGGCGCTGCACCGCGGGCGCCACGACGCCGACGACGTGGAGCTCCGCGACAAGGGCGTCGTCCGCATCTACGACATCTTCTTCGATTACAACGTCCTCCTCAGCACCGACGCGTTCGTGCGCGAGGTGTCCGCGCGCCCCGAGTTCCAGCGGGCGATGAGCTCCGCGGAGTACCACTACCTCCTCGGCGGCTACCTGCGGGGCCGCGAGGCGGCGCTCGGCCTCACCAAGCGTTCCGTCCTCTCCACCGCCCACGCCCTCGGCGTGCCGATCTACACCAGCTCCCCCGGCGACAGCTCGATCGGGATGAACGTGGCGGAGCAGGCGCTGGCCGGGAGCCAGCTCCGGTTCGACGTGAGCGCCGACGTGAACGAGACCGCCGCCATCGTTCTCGAGGCCAAGCGGACCGGCGGGAAGAGCGGCGTGCTGATCGCCGGCGGCGGGAGCCCCAAGAACTTCATGCTCCAGACCGAGCCCCAGATCCAGGAGGTGCTCGGCATCGACGAGCGGGGGCACGACTACTTCCTCCAGATGACCGATGCCCGCCCCGACGTGGGCGGGCTGTCCGGCGCCACCCCGAACGAGGCGGTGAGCTGGGGCAAGATCGACCCCGACCAGCTGCCGGGGACCGTCGTCTGCTACGCCGACAACACCCTGACCCTCCCGCTGCTCACCGCCTACGCGCTGCAGCGGGTGGCGCCCCGGCCGCTCAAGCGGCTGTACGACCGGCGCGACGCCATGATGGACCGCCTCGTGACGGAGTACCGAGCCGCGCTCGCCTTCCGCGACGAACGGGCCGCGGAGGCCAAGGGCGAGGCCCGGGAGGACGCGGGTGGCCGCTAGCGCGCCCGCGCTCGGGGGCCCGACGCGCCGGTACGCCGGCTACGCGCTGGCCCTGCTCGCCCTCCTCAACCTGCTGAGCTACGTCAACCGCAACGTGCTCTTTGCCCTGGTGCCGCCGATCGAGGCGGAGCTCGGGCTCACCGACACCGACATCGGGTGGATCGCCTCCGCCTTCGTGCTCCTCTTCTCGGTGGCGGTCTTCCCCTTCGGCCTCCTCAGCGACCTCCGCTCCCGCCGCGCCGTGGCCGCGGCGGGGGTCATCGTGTGGAGCGCCTTCGCCTCGCTGGCGGGGCTCTCGCGCGGGTTCTGGGGGCTCTGCCTGACGCGCGCCGCGGTCGGCATCGGCTCGGCGGCGTTCAGCGCCGCCGCCGCCTCGCTGGTGGCCGACTACTTCCCCGGCCGGCGGCGCGCCGTGGCGCTCGGCATCTTCTCGGCCGGCATCCCCATCGGCGGCGTGATGGGCATTGCCCTCGGCGGGCAGCTCGACGCCCTGTACGGGTGGCGGATCGCGATGATGGCGCTCGCGGTGCCCGGATTCCTGCTGGCGGCCCTCGTGGTGCGCCTCACCGACCCCAACCGGCCGCCCGCGACGATCACCCTCCGGCAGTACACGCGCCAATTCGAGCTCGGCGCCGCCTGGTTCCTCCGCACAGCGTGGCCCTTCCTGGCGGGGAGCGCCGCCGGGCTCCTGGCGGCGTGGATCCTCGACCGCCGCTACGGCGCCAACTCGACGCTCGACATCGCGGCGCTCGCGTCCGGCATCAGCGTGGGGCTGGCGGCCAACCTCGTGCTCGTGATCCGCCGCACCCGGCGGGCCGGCGGCGCGTTCCACCTGGCGCCGGGCCCCGGCGTCAACGACGCCCTGGCCGAGATGCGGCTGGCGGTGGACACGGTCGTGCGGACCCCGACGCTCAAGTACCTCTTCATCGGGGGCGCGCTCATTTCCTTCGGAATGAACGGGCTGGTGGGGTGGGCGCCGACCTTCCTGGCGCGGGCGCTCGGCCTGTCGGTGGCCAAGGGGACGCTGCTGCTCGGGCAGTGGGGGCTCCTGGCCGGGACGGCGGGAACGCTCGCGGGCGGGTTCGTGGCCGACTGGCTGGCGCGCTACACCGGCCGGGCCCGAATGCTCGTGTCGTCGGTGGGGCTGCTCCTCGGGGGGCCGCTTGCCGTCTGGCTGCTCTCGGTGCGCGACCTCGACCTCTTCGTGCCGATGTTCGCGCTCGCCTTCTTCTTCCTCACGATGTACAACGGCCCCGTCACCGCGGCGCTCTTCGACGTGGCGCCCCCGCGCCTCGGCGCCACCGTGGTGGGGGCCTACCTCCTCTTCATCCACGTGGTGGGCGACGCGATCGCGCTGCCGCTGGTGGGATTCCTGTCGGATCGCTTCGGGATCGACCGCGCCATCCTGATCCTGCCGGCGGCGGTCATCGCCGGTGGCGGGGTGCTCCTCCTCGGCGTGCCGACGGTCCTCCGCGACATGGCGTTCGTCGCGGCGCGGACCACGGGGACGCATCCGGTGGTGCGGTCTTCGTGATCTGAAACGGAGAATAGAGGAAGGAGAAGAGAGAAAGGAGGGGCGGAAGGAGGAAGGAGAACGGGGGAACTCAGGTGCATTCCCTTTCTCGTTTCTCTTTTCGCCCCTCCTTCCTCCAAGCACCTTTCTCCTTATCTCTCGCTCTATCTCGCACTCCTGTACATCAACTCCACCAACTCGTCGTACATCGCGCTGGCCTCCTCCGGGGTGCCG
>CAZNLY010000004.1:18026-35831 GCA_964574295.1 uncultured Gemmatimonadaceae bacterium | reverse complement strand
GTACATCAACTCCACCAACTCGTCGTACATCGCGCTGGCCTCCTCCGGGGTGCCGGAGCGGATGGCGCCGGCGGCGCAGTGCGCCAGGTGGTTGCGGAAGAGCACGCGCGACACCCCGCGCAGCGCCTCGTGCACCGAGCTCACCTGGGTCAGCACATCGGCGCAGTAGCGCTCCTCCTCCACCATCCGCTGGAGGCCGCGCACCTGCCCCTCGATCCGGCGGAGCCGGGTGAGCGCCGCCTCCTTGAGCGCCGGGTCCACGGCCACGGCGTGCGTGCCGTCGCCCGGGCGGGCGCAGCCGCAGGGGGCCAGCGTCCCGGGAGCGGGGGTGTCGTCGGGGGAGACGCGATCGGGCATCAGGCCCTCCGGAGTCGCAGGCTGTTGGACACCACCGACACGCTGCTCACCGCCATGGCGGCGGCGGCCAGCGTCGGCGTGAGCAGGAGGCCGAAGGCGGGATAGAGCACGCCCGCGGCCACCGGGATCCCGATGACGTTGTAGACGAAGGCCCAGAAGAGGTTCTGGCGAACGGTGCGGAGGGTGCGGCGCGCGAGCCGCACCGCCTCGGGCACCACGGCCAGGTCGCCGCGCATCAGGGTCACGTCGCCCGCCTCCACGGCCACGTCGGTGCCGGTGCCGATGGCCATCCCGACGTCGGCCTGCGCCAGCGCCGGGGCGTCGTTGAGGCCGTCGCCCACCATCGCCACGACCCGCCCCTCCCCCTGGAGCCGCGCCACCTCGTCGCGCTTGTGCTCGGGCAGCACCTCCGCCACGACGCGCGCGATGCCGACGCGCCGAGCCACGGCTTCGGCCGTGGACCGCGCGTCCCCAGTCAGCATCACGACCTCGAGCCCCAACGCCTTGAGCCCTGCCACGGCCGCGGCACTCGTCGGGCGGACCGGGTCGGCCACGGCGATCACGCCGGCGGGCGCCCCGCCCACCGCCACGAGCACCGCGGTGGCCCCCTGCCCCGCCAGCTCCGCCGCCGTGGCGGCGAGCGGTGCCGCGTCCACCGCCCAGTCGGCGAGGAGCGCGGCGTTGCCCACCAGGACCCCCTGCCCTTCCACCGAGCCGACGACCCCCTTCCCCGGCGTGACCTGGAAGGCCTCCACCGCGGGCACCGCCAGGCCGCGCGCGGCCGCCTCGGCGACGATCGCCTCGGCCAGCGGGTGCTCGCTCATCCGCTCGAGTGCGGCCGCGGCCCGCAGCACCGCGTCGGCGCCGAGCGGGGCCACCGGCCACACCGCCGTGACCGCCGGGTGTCCCTCCGTGACGGTGCCTGTCTTGTCGAGCACCACCGTGTCGAGTTCCGCGGTGCGCTGCAGGATGTCGCCCCCCTTGAAGAGGACGCCGCGCTCGGCCCCCCGCCCCGTCGCCACCATCACCGCCGTCGGCACGGCGAGCCCCATGGCGCAGGGGCACGCGATGATCAGGACCGTGACCGCGGCCGCGAGGGCGCGCACCACGCGGGGCTCGGGGCCCACGAGGAACCAGGTGGCGAAGGTGATCACTGCGAGGACGATGACGATCGGCACGAAGACGCCGGCCACGCGGTCGGAGAGCTGCTGGATCGGCGCCTTGGCCCCCTGCGCCTCGCGGACGAGGTGGATGATCCGGGCGAGGACGGTGTCGCCCCCGACGCGGGTGGCGCGCATCCGGAAGGCGCCGGCCCGGTTGAGGGTGGCGCCAACCACCGGGCTGCCGGGGCGCTTGGCCACCGGGGTCGGCTCGCCGGTGAGCATCGCCTCGTCCACGGTGGTCGTCCCCTCCAGCACCTCGCCGTCCACCGGGATCGTCTCGCCCGGGCGGATCAGGAGCTCGTCGCCGGTGCGCACCTCCGCGAGCGGCAGCTCCCGGACTTCCCCGCCCCGCACGACGTGCGCGGTGTCGGGCCGGAGCGCCACGAGGCGGCGGATGGCGGCGGAGGTGCGTCCCTTGGCGCGGGCCTCGAGGTAATTGCCGAGGAGGATGAGCGCGATGATCCAGATGACCGCCTCGTAATAGACGTGCGGCTCGACGCCGTGCGCCACGAACCAGGGCGCGCCGACGGTCATGGCGAGGCTGAAGAGGAAGGCGGCGCCGGTGCCGACGGCCACGAGGGTGTTCATGTCGGCGCCGCCGTGACGCGCCGCCGCCCAGGCGCGGACGTAGAAGTGGCGGCCCGCCCAGAAGACGATCGGCACCGTCAGAGCGAGGAGCGCCCACCGCCAGGCGTCGGCGCTGACCGTGAAGAGGGCCGGCACGGCGGCGTGGAGCCCCCGCGCGAGCGGCGCCATGAGGCGCATGAACGGATCGGCGGCCCCCTGGTGGTGGGCCGCCTCGCCGAGGGGGACGCCGATGAGCATGGCCAGGGCCGCGGCGGCGAGGCTCGCCGTCACCTTGCGCCGGAGCCCGGCGCGCTCGGCGGCAAGGCGGCGCTCCTCGGCGGTCTCCTCCTGGCCGAGGTCGGCGGCGGGGCGGGGCAGGTCGGCGCCGTAGCCGGTGTCGCGGATGGTGGCGACGAGGGCCTCGAGGGAGGCGACCGCCGGGTCGAACTCCACGGTGGCGGAGTTCGTCATCAGGTTGACGTTGGCCGAGGCCACCCCGGGCGCGCGCTCGAGCGAGCGCTGTACCCGCGCGGTGCACGCGGCGCAGGTCATTCCCGTGACGGGAATCGTGGCGCGCTCGGTGGTGGCTGTCACTTGCCCCCCAGCGCTAGTCGGCGCCCGGCGCCAGCGTGGCGCGGTAGCCCTCGGCGCTCACGGCGGCGGCGATCTCGGGTGCAGAAATGCGCTCCGGATCGAAGTGCAGGTCGGCGCGGCCGATCTTGACCGAGTCGATGGCCACGCCGTCGAGGGCGCCGAGCGCCTTGTTGACGGCATTGAGGCAGTGCCCGCAGGACATGCCTTCGATATGGAGCGTGAGCGGCTTCATCGGCACACATCCGTTAAGTAGTAGTAATTACAACTCATTGAGGAATTTCCTCCGTCTCCATCCCAATCGTAGGCGCAATCTGTCTCGGCTTCCGCGCCCCGGCTCCTCAGGCCAGGGCGGCTACTCGCGACCAAGTATGCATAGGGGCGGGGGGTATGTCAAGGTGCGGCGGCGACTCCACGGAAGTCGTTTCCCAGCTGGCATTTGCAAGATGAGGCAGTGGAAAATCACGACCGACAACCCCGACATGCATGCATGTAAATGCTTGATTTTCAATGTATTACGACATACTGCTGCAAGCCGGGGCATGCAAAGTGCACTGGCCGGCAGTCATGAGCGACCCCCGCGATTCGTTCCCCTCTTCCGCCGGTGGCGGCGAGATCGAGGCCCTCGACATTCGAGTGCCTCTCCTCCGCCTCAAGGGGAGCTCGTGGGACGCGGTGGCGCTGGAGACGTGGCTCGAGGCGCTCTCGGGGCTCTTGGCCCCGGAGCTCCCGCACGACCTGATGGCCCTCTGGGTGTACCCGCCGCAGGGTCCCGCGGTGCTGGTCGGTCCCTCCGAGCTGGCCCAGGACAGCCTCGAGGTGCCGTCGCCTGCGCCGCACCTTGGGCAGGACGAGCTGTACGCGATGGAGCAGCGGATCCGCCGGGCGGGCTATGCCTCGGTGGTGGCGATGGCCATTCCGCACGGCGATCGCGATGTCGGGCTGCTGCTCCTCGCCGACCTCCGACCCGCCCGCTACGGACTCCCGGAGGCGGTGCTTCTCCGCAACGTGGCCGACTCCCTGGGCCCGACCCTCGCGCGCATCGCCCGACAGGGCAGGGGACCGGTGGAGCCGGCGCGTGACGATGGCGCGCCGCCGCCGCCCGAGCGGCGCCGCTCGGAGCCGGGCCGCAAGCTCGCGGAGCTGCACGCCCTGCTGGCCAAGCTGGGGCTCGCGGAGTCGGCGTCGCGCACGCCGAGGGAGTTTTCGGAGTTCATCTCGACGGCGCTGCAGCCGATGCTGCCGCACGATCGCCTGCAGGTGCTGGTGCCTGACGCGAGCGCGCAGGAGCATTACCGCTTCGACGGTCACGGCCCGGGCACCTTCTGGTCGGATCCCGCGCTCGTCGTGACGCGCGACCAATTCGATCCCGCGGCGATCTTCGGGGATTCCGACCAACTGCTTGTCAGCGACACCGAGGCGCCTGGGGCGCCGAAGGCGTGGTGTCCCGATGGGCCGGGGAAGGGCAGGGGAGAGCCGCTCGCGCGCTCGGTGATCGGGGTGCGCCTCCTCTCCCAGACGCGCGTGGCGGGGTACCTCCTCCTCGGCGGCAACGGGCCGGCCTTCTTCCAGCAGGAGGATCTCGACCTCCTGGGCCAGGTCGCGCCGATGGTGGCGGTGCGGGTGGACAGCTTCCTGCTCGCCTGGCAGGTGCAGGTGATGCGGTCGCACCTGAGCGTGTTGCGCAACGTGCCGGCGCACCTGGGTCGGATCGCCGAGGTGCTGGCCACCACGGCGCACGCGGGAGCCGCCACCCGGCTCTTTGCGCGCGAGGCGGCCACGGTGCTGCCCTTCGACCGGATGGAACTGTCGCTGCGGCTCGGGGAGGCCGATGAGGTGGTGGTGCTGCCGCCGGGCGAGGCGCGGTCGCTCCTCGACCTGCCGCTGGTGTCGGTGGCGGGGACGGAGCTGGGCCGGGTGCTGCGAGGCGAGCTCCCCTACGCCTACGCCTCGGCGCGCCGGCAGCTCGAGTCGGAGTTCGGCGCCGGCCAGCCGACGGCGGCGCTCGTGGTGCCGCTCCGGGTGGCGGGCCGGATCTTTGGCTGCCTCACCCTCCTGGCCGCGGGGGCCGACGCCTTCACCCGCGCCGACATCGCGCTGGCCCAGCAGCTGGCCGACGTCGTGGCGCCGCACCTGGAGCTGATCCGGCGCGCGGCGCTGGCTCCGGCGCCGCCTGCTCCCGGCTGGCGGCGACGGTCGTAAGTCACTGCCTCTCTGCCTGTTACGGGGCCGCCCCGCGGCCCTGACGCGATCCTAACACCCGCACCATCGTTCCTTATCAATCCCTGATTCCCTGGGCGCTACCTTGTTCCGTGTCACTCACACGGACCCGGTTCATGTCGGACATTGCCGTCATTGCACTCACCGCGCTGCTGCTGGCGCTGACCCGCGTCTTCCTGCGCGTGTGCGAGCGGCGCGGAGGCCCCCGATGACCCTCCTCTATTGGGTCGCGGGCATCATCGCCCTCGGGCTCTTCCTCTACCTCCTGGTGGCACTCCTGAACCCGGAGGCGTTCGAATGACCACCTTCGCCTGGCTGCAACTCGGCGGCTACCTCGCGTTACTCGTCGGCCTCGGTTTGCCCCTTGGCCACTACATGGCCCGCGTGTACACCGGGGAGGCCCGACTCACCCAACGGGTGCTGGGGCCGGTGGAGCGGGGGTTCTATCGCCTCCTCGGCATCGATCCGGGACGGGAAATGGGGTGGCGGGAGTACACGCTCGCCGTGCTGGCGATCAGCGTCGTCAGTCTCGTGGCGGTCTACGCCATCCAGCGGCTGCAGGGGGTGCTCCCCATCAACCCCGCCGGCCTGCCCGGCGTGCCCGCGTTCCTCGCCTTCAACACCGCGGTCAGCTTCGCGACCAACACGAACTGGCAGTCGTACGGCGGCGAGACGACGCTGAGCCACCTGACGCAGATGCTGGCGCTCACCGTGCAGAACTTCGTGTCGGCGGCGGTCGGCATGGCGGTGCTCACCGCACTCATCCGCGGCCTCACCCGCAGGACGGCGTCCACCATCGGCAACGCCTGGGTGGATATCACCCGCAGCGTGCTCTACATCCTGCTGCCCCTCGCGGTGGTGTTGTCGCTCCTCTTGGTGTCGCAGGGCGTGGTACAGACCATGGCGGCGTCGAAGGAGATAACGCTGGTCCAGCCGTTCCAGGCCGACTCGAGCCTCATCAGTACCCAGGTCGTGGCGGTCGGGCCCGCCGCCAGCCAGGTGGCCATCAAGCAGTTGGGCACCAACGGGGGCGGCTTCTTCAACGTCAACTCGGCGCACCCGCTCGAGAACCCGACCCCCTTCAGCAACCTCCTCGAGGTGCTGGCGATCCTGCTGATTCCCGCCGCCCTCTGCTTCACCTTCGGCCGAATGGCCAAGGACGACCGGCAGGGCTGGGCCATCTTCGTGGCGATGGCCCTCATGTTCGTCGCACTCACGATCCCGACGATGGCGGCGGAGCAGACGGGGAACCCCGCCCTCACGGCGGCTGGCGCCGATCAGGTCGTGACCGCGCTGCAACCGGGCGGCAACATGGAGGGCAAGGAGGTGCGGTTCGGGCCGGTCGGCTCGAGCCTCTGGGCCACCGCGACCACCTCCGCGTCGAACGGCTCGGTCAACGCGATGCACGACTCGTTCACGCCGCTGGGCGGCCTCTGGCCGCTGTGGCTGATGCAGCTGGGCGAGGTGGTGTTCGGCGGCGTCGGCTCCGGGCTCTACGGCATGCTGATCTTCGCGATCCTGGCGGTGTTCATCGCCGGGCTGATGGTCGGCCGCACGCCCGAATACCTCGGCAAGAAGATCGAGGCCCGCGAGGTGACGCTCTCGGCGCTGATCGTGCTGCTGCCTTCGGCGCTGCTGCTGATCGGCACGGCGATCGCCGTGGTGCTCCCCTCGGCTACGGCCTCGATTGCCAACCCGGGGCCACACGGCTTCACCGAGGTGCTGTACGCCTTCTCGTCGGCCTCGAACAACAACGGCAGCGCCTTCGCCGGCCTCAACGCCAACACCCCGTTCTTCAACCTGGCCCTCGGCATCGCGATGTTCATCAGCCGGTTCTGGATCATCGTGCCGACGCTGGCCATCGCCGGGTCGCTGGCCGCCAAGAAGTCGGTGCCGCCGGGCCTCGGCACCTTGCCGACCCACACGCCGCTCTTCGTGGCGCTGCTGATCGGCACCGTGCTGCTGGTGGGGGCGCTGGCGCACCTGCCGGGGTTGGCCCTCGGCCCGATCGTCGAACATCTCATGCTGATGGGACACTGAGCCATGACCCGCTCCGCGACCTCCCTTGTGCCGCCCGGCACCACCCGCCGGGCGCTGCGCGAGTCCTTCACGAAGCTCCATCCGCGCCATCAGCTTCGGAACCCCGTGATGTTCGTCGTGCTGGTGGGCAGCGCCTTCACGCTCGTCCTGGGCGGGGCGGCGTTCCGGGGCATCGGCGACGAGAGCCCCTGGTTCATCCTCGGCATCAGCGCCTGGCTCTGGCTCACGGTGCTCTTTGCCAATTTCGCCGAGGCGTTGGCCGAGGGGCGGGGGAAGGCGCAGGCCGACGCGCTGCGCCGGACCCGCACCGCCCTGCAGGCCAAGCGGCTGGCCGATCCCGCGAACCACCTCGACTTCGAGATGACGCCGGCCGCCGACCTCCGGACGGGCCACGTGGTCTTCGTGCCGGCGGGGGAGTACATCCCGGCGGACGGGGAGATCATCGATGGCGTGGCCTCGGTGGACGAGAGCGCGGTGACCGGCGAGAGCGCGCCGGTCATCCGAGAGAGCGGCGGCGATCGCAGCGCCGTGACCGGCGGCACCCGCGTGCTGTCCGACTGGCTGGTGGTCCGGGTGATGGTCAACCCCGGCGAGTCGTTCCTCGACCGGATGATCGGGCTCATCGAGGCGGCGCACCGCAAGAAGACCCCCAACGAGATCGCGCTGGAAATCCTGCTGGCCGGGCTCACGCTGATCTTCCTGCTGACCGTGGCCACCCTGCTGCCGTTCTCGATCTTCAGCGTGGCGGCGGCGGGCCGCGGCGCCCCCATCACCCTGACCGTGCTGGTGGCGCTGCTCGTGTGCCTCATTCCGACCACGATCGGCGGGTTGCTCTCGGCGATCGGCATCGCCGGCATGGACCGGATGATCCGGAAGAACGTGATCGCCATGTCGGGCCGCGCAGTCGAGGCCGCCGGCGACGTGGACGTGCTCCTCCTCGACAAGACGGGCACCATCACGCTGGGCAACCGCCAGGCGGTGGCGTTCATGCCCGCCGAGGGCGTGACGGAACAGGAGCTGGCCGACGCGGCGCAGCTGGCCTCGCTGGCGGACGAGACGCCGGAGGGGCGGAGCATCGTGGTGCTGGCCAAGGAGAAGTTCGGCATCCGCGAGCGGGACGTGCACGCCTTGGGCGCGCACTTCGTGCCCTTTTCGGCGGAGACCCGGATGAGCGGCGTGGACCTGGAGGGCCGCCAGATCCGGAAGGGCGCCGCCGAGACGATCGTGAGTTATGTGCGCCAGGCGGGGGGCCGGGTGCCGGCCAACGTGGACGGCGCGGTGACGGCCATCGCCAAGACCGGCGGCACGCCGCTGGTGGTGGCGGAAGGGGCCCGCGCGCTGGGCGTGATCCAGCTCAAGGACGTGGTGAAGGGCGGGATCAAGGAGCGCTTTGGCGAGCTTCGCTCGATGGGGATCAAGACGGTGATGATCACCGGCGACAATCCGCTGACGGCGGCGGCCATCGCGGCGGAGGCCGGGGTGGACGATTACCTGGCGCAGGCCACGCCGGAGCAGAAACTGGCGCTCATCCGCCAGTACCAGGCCGAGGGCCGGCTGGTGGCGATGACCGGCGACGGCACGAACGACGCGCCGGCGCTGGCCCAGGCCGACGTGGCGGTGGCCATGAATTCCGGCACCCAGGCGGCCAAGGAAGCCGGCAACATGGTGGACCTCGACAGCAACCCGACCAAGCTCATCGAGGTGGTCGAGACCGGCAAGCAGATGTTGATGACCCGCGGCGCGCTGACCACGTTCAGCACCGCGAACGACGTGGCGAAGTACTTCGCCATCATCCCGGCGGCGTTCGTCAGCACCTATCCCGCGCTCGGCGCGCTCAACATCATGCGCCTCGCCACGCCGCAGAGCGCGGTGCTGTCGGCGGTCATCTTCAACGCGCTCATCATCGTGTTCCTGATCCCGCTGGCGCTCAAGGGCGTGGCCTACCGGCCCCTGGGCGCCGCGTCGTTGCTCCGGCGCAACCTGCTGGTCTACGGCCTGGGCGGCATCGTCGCGCCGTTCGTCGGGATCAAGCTGATCGACATCCTGCTGGTCGCCCTGCACCTGGCGTGAGGACCTGACATGCGTTCCCTGATGCGCCCCGCGCTCATGTTCGTCGCCCTGATGACTCTGCTCACGGGCGTGCTGTACCCGGCCGCGATCACCGGCCTGGCGCAACTGCTCTTTCCTTCCCAGGCCAACGGAAGCCTGGTCGTGGTGGACGGCACGGTGCGCGGCTCGCGCCTCGTCGGCCAGCCCTTCAGCGCGCCGGGCTATCTCTGGTCGCGTCCCTCGGCCACCGGCCCGACGCCCTACAACGGCGCCGCCTCGAGCGGCTCCAACCAGGGCCCGAGCAACCCGGCGCTGCACGACGCGGTGGTCGCCCGCGTCGGCGCGCTCCGCGCCGCCGACAGCACGCTGACCGGGCCGGTGCCGGTGGACCTCGTGACCGCGTCGGGCAGCGGGCTGGATCCACATATCTCCGTGGCCGCCGCGACGGTGCAGGTGCCGCGGATTGCGCGGGCCCGGGGCATGGCCCCTGAGGCGGTGCAGGCGGTCATCGCCGCCCACACCGAGCAGCGGTTCCTCGGGGTCTTCGGGGAACCGCGCGTCAATGTCCTGCTGGTCAATCTGGCGCTCGATCGAGGGGCTCCATGATCTCGCTGACGCTCGCCGCCGCCGTGCTGGCCGCGCCGGTTTCCCAGGCCCCCGACACGCTGCCCCCGGCCCCTCCGGCCGCGGCGGCGGATACGACCCCGAAGCCGGCAATCGCCTTCGGCGCGTTCATCGACACCTATTTCGCCTGGGACTTCGGGCAGCCCGACGCCTTCGACCGTCCGTTCACCACCCAGCCGGCCCGGCACGACGAGTTCAACGTGAACCTGGCCTTCCTCGAGGCGAAACTCACGGGCGAGAAGGTCCGCGGGCGGATCGCCCTGCAGGCCGGCACCTCGGTGCAGGCCAACTATGCCGGCGAGCCCAACGTCGGGAGCGTCAGCGGGGACGACCTCGCGCGCATCATCCAGGAGGCGTGGGTGGGTGTGCGGGTGTCGCCCAGGGTCTGGGTGGACGGCGGCATCTACTTCTCCCCGATCGGGTGGGAAGGCTTCATCTCCTGGGACAACCCGACGTACACCCGGTCGCTCCTGGCCGACTACACCCCGTACTTTGTGACCGGCGCCAAGGTGACCTGGGCCGCCTCCTCCACGGTGACGGCGCAGTTCCACGTGGTGAACGGCTGGCAGATCGTGTCGGAGAACAACCCCGACAAGTCGTTCATTACCCGGGTGGACTGGCAGGCCACGCCGGCGCTGGCCCTGGCGTACGCGTTCTATGCGGGCAACGAGCAGCTCGATACGCTGCCGGCGCGTACCCGGTACTACAACCAGCTGCTCGCCAGGGTCTCCGCCGGGCAGGGCTGGGATTTCTGGGGGACGTTCGACGTGGGGGCGCAGACGGTCCCGGGCGCCTCCACCCAGACCTGGTACGGCGCGGTCATCATCGGCCGGAAAGCGCTCTCCAAGAAGGTGGCCGTGGTCGGGCGGGTGGAGGGTCACTCCGACCGCGAACAAGTGTTAATCTTGACGGGCACCCCGGACGGCTTCCGGACCATCGGCGGCTCGATCGGGGTCGATGTGCAACCCGAGGAGCATCTGAAGTGGCGGACGGAATTGCGCGGCTTCTCGTCGTCGGATCCGGTGTGGCCCGACCAGGGCGCCCCCAGCGGGGCGGAGTCGGGCGGCTTCATCGTGACCTCGCTCTCGCTCCGCTTCTGACGCGATCACGCATGCGGCGCGCCTGCTCGTGACGGGGGCGCGCCCGGACCCCGACGCGCTGCTGGCCCGTGTCCAGCAGGAAGAGAGCCGCTCCCGACGGGGGCGGCTCAAGGTGTTTGTGGGCGCCTCGCCCGGCGTGGGCAAGACCTTCAGCATGCTGGAGGCGGCGCGCGCGGCGGCGCGGGCGGGACGCGACGTGGTGGTGGGGGTGGTGGAGACGCACGGCCGGAGCGAGACCGCCGCGCTGGTCGAGGGGCTCGAAGTCCTGCCGCGACAGGCCCACACCCACCGCGGCGCCGCACTCGAGGAATTCGACCTCGACGCGGCGCTGGCGCGCCATCCCGAACTGGTCCTGATGGACGAGATGGCGCACACCAACGCCCCCGGCACCCGCCACGCCAAGCGGTGGCAGGACGTGGACGAGCTGCTCCGGGCCGGGATCGACGTCTACAGCACCCTCAACATCCAGCATCTCGAGAGCCTCAACGACGTGGTGGCGCAGATCACCGGCGTCATCGTGCGCGAGACGGTTCCCGATGCCGTGCTCGACGAGGCAGACGAGATCGAGCTGGTGGACGTGACGCCGGAAGTGCTGGAGCAGCGGCTCCGCGAGGGGAAGGTGTACCTGCCGGAGCAGGCCCAGCGCGCGCTCGACCGCTTCTTCCGGCGGGGCAACCTGATCGCGCTCCGGGAGCTGGCGCTCCGCCGCACGGCGGAGCGGGTGGACGAGCAGATGCGCGGCTACCGCGCCTCGGCGGGGATCGCGGAGCCGTGGGCCGCGTCGGAGCGCCTCCTGGTGTGCGTGTCGCCGTCGGAGCGGAGCCTCCGCCTGGTGCGCACGGCGCGGCGGCTCGCGGCGCAGCTGCGGGCGCCATGGACCGCCCTCTACGTGGAGCTGCCCCGCCACGCGACGATGCCGGCGCGGCACCGCGAGGCCGCGCAGGAGGCGCTCCGGCTGGCGGAGGAGCTGGGCGGCACCGCCGTGACAGTGCCGGGGCACGACGCGGTCGAGGAGGTCCTGGCCTACGCGCGGAGCCACAACGTGACCCGCGTGCTGGTGGGGCGCTCGCGGCGGGCCTGGGCGGCGTGGCTCTTTCCGGCCACCGTGGCGGGCCGGCTGGTGGGGCGGTCGGAGGGAATCCACGTGTGGGTCGGGGCCGACGATCCGGAGGCCGGCAGCGCGGCTCCCGTCCGCACGGTCCGGCTCGGCCCGCTTCGCGACTACCTGGGCGCCGCGGCGATCGTGGGCCTCCTCACCGCGCTGGCGCTCCCCTTCCACGGCACGCTGGCCGACATCGACGCCGCCATGCTCTACCTGCTGGCGGTGGTGGTGACGGCGGCGCGCTACGGCCGCGGGCCCTCGGTGGTGGCGGCGCTCCTCGGCGTCGCGGCCTTCGACCTGACCTTCGTCCAGCCCTACGGCACCTTCAGCGTGAGCGACGTCCGCTACCTGCTCACCTTCACGATGATGCTGGTGATCGCGCTCGTGATGGGCGGGCTCACCACGCGAGTGCGCGAGCAGGCGAGCGTGGCGCGGCTGCGCGAGCGCCGCGCCTCGACCCTGTACGCCGTGAGCCGGGACCTCGTGGCGGCGCGCACGCGGCCCGAGCTCGGCCGGGTCACCCTCCGCCACCTGCACGACCTCTTCGGCGGCTCGGTGCGCCTCATCCTGCCCGACGTGGAGGCCCAGCTCGACGTGGTGGCGGAGATGCCGCCGCGCGAGGGACCGCGTCCCGACCTCGGCGTGGCCAAGTGGGTCTTCGAGCACGGGGAGGCGGCGGGGCGCGGCACCCAGACGCTGCCGGCGGCGGACGCGATCTACCTGCCCCTCGCCACCCCCGACCGGGTGCTGGGGGTGGTGGGGATGCGCCCCGACCCGGAGGACCGCCTGTCGGATCCGTCGCAGCGCCACCTGCTCGAGACGATCCTCGGCCAGGCGGCGGTGGCGCTGGAGCGGACCGAGCTGGCGGAGGAGAAGCGGCTGGTGCACCTCGAGTTCGAGGCGGAGCAGCTCCGCACCTCCCTGCTGAGCTCCCTGTCGCATGACCTCCGGACCCCGCTCGCCGGGATCGAGGGCGCGGCGAGCAGCCTCCTCGAGGACGAGGGGCGCATGGGAGCGGGCACCCGGCGGGAACTGGCCCAGACCATCGTGGACGAGGCCCGCCGCATGACGCGGCTGGTGGGGAACCTCCTCGACATGGTGCGGGTCGAGAGCGGCGCGCTCGGCGTGCACCGCCAATGGCATGTCCTGGAGGAGGTCGTCGGGGTGGCGCTGCTGCGCGTGGGCGAGCGGCTGGCCGGCCGCGAGGTGAACACCGACATCCCCGCGGGGCTGCCGCTGGTGCCGATCGACGACGTCCTGATCGAGCAGGTGCTGATCAACCTGCTCGAGAACGCCGCCAAGTACACGCCGGCGGGAAGCCCGATCGACATCGCGGTCGCCGGCCGGCCGGGCGAGGTGCTGGTGACGGTGGCCGACCGCGGTCCCGGCGTGCCGGACGAGGAGCGGGAGCGGATCTTCGAGAAGTTCCACCGCGCCGACCGGGGCGCCGGCGGCATCGGGCTGGGGCTCGCCATCTGCCGCGGAATCGTCACCGCGCACGGCGGGCGGCTCTGGGTGGACCACCGCCCCGGGGGCGGTGCGGCGTTCCGCTTCACGCTGCCGATCGTCGGCGAGCCGCCGACCCTCGAGGCGGAGCCGGCCGAGGAGCCGGCGGCCGGATGAGCGCTCCCGGGACGGTGGTCCTCCTCATCGAGGACGAGGTGCCCACCCGGCGCTTCCTGCGGGCCGCGCTCGCCGCGGACGCGTACACGCTCGTGGAGGCCGGGACCGCGCGGGAGGGGCTGGCCCAGGCCGCGAGCCGCAATCCCGACCTCATCCTCCTCGACTTGGGCCTGCCCGACGCCGACGGCATCGAGGTGACGCGCCAGCTCCGCGAATGGAGCCGCCGGCCGATCATCGTCCTCTCGGCGCGGGGCCAGGAGCGCGACAAGGTGGACGCGCTCGACGCCGGCGCCGACGACTACCTCACGAAGCCGTTCAGCGTCCCCGAGCTCCTGGCGCGGATGCGCGTGGCCCTCCGCCACGCCTCGGGCGGCGAGGCGGAGGATGCGGAGTTCCGCACGGGGGCCCTCACGATCGACCGGGCGCGGCGCGTAGTGCGGGTCCGGGGGGTTGAGGTGCACCTGACCCCCACCGAATACCGCCTCCTCCTGACGCTGGCCGGGCATGCGGGGCGGGTGCTGACCCATCGGCAGCTGCTGCACGAGGTGTGGGGCCCGGGGCGCGTGGGCCAGGACCACTACCTCCGGGTGTACATGGCGCAACTGCGCGCCAAGCTGGAACTCGACCCGGCCCGGCCGGAGTATCTCCGGACGGAGCCGGGAGTGGGGTATCGGTTGGTGGAGAAGGACGAGGGGACTTGAGGAGTTGGAGGGGAGAAAAGGGAAAGGGTCAAGGAGAAAAGAGGGGCTGAAGGAGAAAGGAGAAAGGCTGGCTCCGCACCGGGAGCAGCCTTTCTCCTTTCTCATTTCTCCCCTCTTTTCTCTTCTCTCTTTTCTCATTTCTCCTAGTTCGGCGCGTGCACCCCCTGCCCGCCGTAGTCGCGGTCCCCGCCGAGGGTCGGCCCCTCGAACTGGAAGGAATCCGAATTGTCGATCTGCCCCACCAGCTGGCGGATCGAGCCGGGGAATGACGTGATCTGCCCGTGGTTGCCGAACGGGTCGGTGTACCAGACGACCGGGCCATCGGCGTTGTTGATGCTGTTGCCGTTGATGTCCACCTGCCGCCGCACCCCGTTGAAGGGGGAGCGCGGGTCGTCGAAGGCGAGCGACGTCAGCGTGCCATCCTCGCTCGCGCGGTCGCAGAGCCAGCCGTTGGCGCGGTCGCCGTTGGCCTCGGTGGCAAAGCACATGTCCACCACCCGCCCGGTGAGGTTCGGGAGCGACGGGTCATAGAAGCGGCTCGGATAGAACACCTGGTAGTACGGGTTCACGCCGGCCAGGAACCGGCCGTTCTCGGCGCGGAGGACCGCCGACACCTGCCACGACTCGTGGAGGGCGGAGCCGAAGCTCGAGCTCTGGCCCGGCGGCACCAGCATGTGCCGCTCGATGCAGGCGCGGTCGGGAATGGTGCGCTTGCCGCCGCCGTCGGGGCTGTTGAGCGGCGTCGGCGCGCCGACGGTCAGGTGCACGTCGTGGTCGCACGACTCGACCATCTCGCCCGGCGTGCCGATGGCGGTCATGAGGGTCATGCCGATCAGCGTGCCGCCGTCGCACTGGATGTAGTACACCAGCTCGTGAAGGTTGTTGGTGAAGGCGTCCTTCGAGTGCGTGCCCTGGTGCAGCTTGGTCAGGACGTCGCACTTGACCTGCAGCACCGATCCCGCCACGCCGTCGCCCAGGTTGAAGGAGACGTTGTTTTCCCACTCGACCTTGTGGCCGACGTGGTCCTCGTTGCGGATGCCGGTCGGGTCCCAGATGGCCAGTTGCTCGTTGGCGTAGCCGAACGGGATGTCACCGGTCAGGCGATAGAGATCGGAGCCGCGCGGGTCCCGCCCGTGCTCATGGCCGAAGTGACAGCCGGTGGCCGGGTCCACCGGCGGGTGCCAGGTGGGGTAGCGCTTCCCGTCCGGCCCGACGGTGGAATACTGGTTGTGGATCTCGGGGGTGCAGTTGTCGTTGGCCCCGGGGCGCCAGAGGTCGTACGCCACGCTGTTGCCGGTGGCCACCGGCTGGCCGGGCTCGCTCCCGCCGTCGCTGCAGGCGGCGAGGGCGGCGAGCGCAGGGGCAAGGACGGCGGCGGGCAGGGTGGGGAAGCGCATGGTTCCTCCGCTCAGTGGATCACGAGGCCGATGCCGACGAGCAGCGAGGAGACGCTGGCGTCGTCGGCGATGACCGCGGTGGTCTCGGTGTTGTCCTCGGTGTGCGTGAAGTTCAGGTTGCCCGCGAGGGTCTGCTGCCAGGTGAGGTACGGGTTGATCGAGTAGTTCTTCCCGACCCGCCACTCGTACCCGATGCCCAGGAGGAATCCCGGCTGGGTGGTGGAGATGACGTCCACCGAGTCGCTGGCGCGGTACCCGGTGAGGCCGAGGCCGCCCCTGGCGTAGGCGCCCTTGGCCGGCCACGGATACCAGAGCGCCACCGCGCTCACGCTCCACGACCTTCGCGTGACGACATCCTGCGAGTTGGTCCAGCCGTCGAACTCGCCGCCAAGGAGCCACGAGGACGAGAGCGTCCCGCCCGCACGGAGCGAGGCGGTGAGGTCGGTGCCGCTCTGGTCCGCGCAGATCTCGCAGTGGACCTGGCCCTGGCCGGCGCCGAAGCCGAAGCCGTACCAGAAACCCTGCCGCGTATTGGGATGCTGGGCGGTGACGGGTGTCACGAGGCACGCCGCGAGCGCGGCGATCAGGATGACTCGCTTCATCGGGGGATTCCTCCTGCCCGGGGGAGGGGCAGGAGCGGGGCCACCCGGGGCAGGGTGGGCCCCCGGGTGAACCGCTTGCCTCACCGGCGGTTACCCGCCCCGTGGCACCGGCTGCAAGCGGCGGTCGCCGGCGCTGTCAGGAATTGCACGGGCAGAGCGCCGGATTGCAGGGAAAAGTGCGATGCACCGTCCCCTTTCGGGCCCGGCCGGTCACCCCTCCGCGGCGGGTCGGAGCGCCCGCACCACGAAGGCCAGCACCAGCGCGAGCCCGAAGGCGCAGACGATGACCGGCCCGGTCGGCAGGTCATACTTGAAGGAGAGCGCGAGCCCGGCCGCGGAGGCGAGCACCCCGGTGAGCCACGAGAGGAGCGCAAGCGACTGCTGGCGATGGGTGAACTGGAACGCCACCGCCGCCGGCACCACGAGGAACGAGAAGACGAGCAGCACCCCCGCCACCGGCACCGACAGCGTGATGACCACCCCGAAGCTCAGGTAGAACCAGAAGTCCCACCAGCGCACGCGCCAGCCTTGGGCGCGCGCCGTCTCCGGCTCGAACGAGATGGTGAGGAAGCGGCGGCGCAGCACGAAATGGAAGACGCCGAGGGCGGCGTAGACCGCCGCCATCTTGAGGATGGCGGGCCAGGTGACCCAGAGGAGGCTTCCGACGAGGATGTCCTTGATCGCCTCGCCGCCGCGGGGGACGCGGTCGGCCACGAGGATCGCCGCCGCGGAGGCGATGACGTATACGATGCCGATGATCGCCTCCTGCGGCACGCGGCCCTTCCGCTCGGTGCGGGTGAGCGCAAAAAGGGCGGCGCCGAGGACGGTGAAGCCCAGCGCGTAGAGGTAGGAGCCGGTGGACCCGGGCTCGGAGCCGGCCAGGATGGCCACCGTCGAGCCGAGGGCGGCCATCTGCGCCAGCGAGAGGTCCACGAAGATGACCTCGCGCGCGATGATGTGGAGCCCGAGGTAGGAGTGGATCGCCACGATCACCATGCAGGCCGCCAGCGGCGGCAGGATCAGGTCGAGCATCGGCTCACGGCTTCCTTTCGAATCCGGCGGCGAGGCCGCGCACCCAGGTGTTGACGAGGTCCACGTAGGTCGTGACGCCCGGCGCGCCCAGGGTGTTCTCCGGCACGATGACGGCGGTGGCGCCCGTCTTGGCGGCCACCTGCTCGATCTGCGAGCGGGGGAAGTAGTTCGAGGCGAAGAGCACCGGGATCTTCCGGTCCTTCATCAGGGCGATCACCTCTTCCACGTGCCCCGGCGTGGGGGGGATGCCGGGCTTGGCCTCGATGTACGCGACGCACGTGACCTGGAAGCGGGCGCTGAAGTAGGCCCACTCCTTGTGGTAGCAGGCCATCTCCTTCCCCTTGAACGGCGCCCCCTCCTTGAGCCAGCCGCCGAGCTGGTCGGAGAGCGGCTTGCCGTGGAGCATCGTCCTGGCCAGGAAGGCGTCGAGCTGGTTGGTCTTGAGGAGGTTGAAGGCGGTGGCCGGCGTGAGCACCTCCACCAGCGGCTTGCCGATCGTGGCCTCGAGCACCTGGCGCTCGAAGGCCGCCTCGCGCCCGCGGTACGCCTCGGCGTTGGCGGGGTCCACGCGCAGCAGGCCGGCGAGGATGTTCCGCGCGATGAGGATGCCGTTGACCGGGTCGGTGTGGATGTGGGG
>CAZNLY010000004.1:16769-17926 GCA_964574295.1 uncultured Gemmatimonadaceae bacterium | reverse complement strand
TCCTCGTCGCCCTGCGCGATGGAGGTGACGGAGCCGGCGTCGCCCACGATGGCGCGGGCAATGGAGCCGTAGGTGGTGAGGCTGGTGACCACCTTGATGGCGACGCCGGGAGCCGGGGCCGGGGGCGGGGACGCCGCGAGGGCCGCGAGGGCCAGGAGTGTGGTGGCGAGCATGTCAGTAGGTCTCGTGCTTGTGGGGACCCATCGCCCAGACGACCTGCAGCGTCAGGTTGTCGAGCGACCCGGTCACGTCGGTGTGGTTGCGATAGGCCTGCAGGCGCAGGAAGACGAACTCGCTCTGCCACCAGGTGGCGACGGCGGTGGCCCGCCAGTCGGTGTCGTCGGGGCCGAAGGGCGCCTCGACATAGTCGTACCGCCCGCCCACCACCCAGCGGCGGCCGAGCCGCCAGGTGAGGTCGGAGAACATCCCGTAACGGGTGGTGGTGGGCGCGGGGCCGACGCGCTGGAGGCGATAGCCCTCGGTGCGGAACGTGACGTCCTTCCGGGTGCCGGCATCGGGCGGGCGCCAGGTGAGGCGGAAGTCGGCGCCGAGGAGGTTGCTGGTGAGGCCGGAGTCGCCGTTCTGGGCGGCGAGGCCGGTGAAGCCGATCTGCATGTAGGTGCTGCGCGAGAGCTGCCAGAAGTTCTGCAGGCGCCCGAGGAGCGCCGGCTGCCAGCCCAGGTCGTTGAGCGGCTCGCTCTCGATGGCGGCGGCCTGCAGGTACACCTCGCTGGTCCCCTTGAGGATCGAGACGGGGAGGACGTTGTAGAGGCTGGCGCCGACGCCGGAGAGGCCGTCCTCGCCGAGGAAGGCCTGGTACACCAGCGGATAGTTGGTCTCGGGGAGGGCGTGGCGGTGCCAGCGGTTCAGGTCGCCGACGGCCATCCGGTACTTGCCGAGGTCGGCGCGGAAGCGGGCGGGGAGGCCGGTCCAGTAGATGTACGCCTCCTCGACGCCGATTTCGTCGCGCCCCCACGTGAGGAAGATCTTGGTGGCGGAATACGGGTCGAGCTGCGCCTGGAGGGCCACCTCCACCTCGGCCAGCTCCATCATCAGCCCCGGCACGCCGGTCTCGGTGGCGAACTGCACGTCCCCGGTGGCGCTGATCTCGGGGTTGAAGGCGGACTGGTTGCGCTGCTTGCTCACCACCTCGGTGG
>CAZNLY010000004.1:0-16669 GCA_964574295.1 uncultured Gemmatimonadaceae bacterium | reverse complement strand
GTGCGGCGGAGCGAGTCCACCGTGGCCCCGGTCGGGACCTGGGCGTGGCCGTCGGCGGCCGCCAAGACGAGCGCGGCGGCAATGACGGCCGTGCGGATGGGATACCGCATGAGCCTCCTCAAGGCATGGGGGGAGCCGGGGTGAGCGGCTCCCGGATGTCGGGATCAGGAAATGGCGAGGAGGGTCAGGCGGGCGGGGCGCGGGTCCGTTGAGTGGTCGGGGTCTCGACACTCGGGAGCGCGAGCTCGGGGCCGAGGGCGGTGCGGCACTCGACCGGCGGCGCGGCCTGGATGATGTCGGTGGACGGCAGCCCCGTGAGCTGCGGAGGGACGGGCTGCGCGAGCGTGCAGCGGTCGCCGTGGTGCGCGCCGCCGTGCTGCTCGAGGTGGATGACCCCCGCGTAGGGGTCGTGCCCCGCGAGGTGGAAGAGCGCGGCATCGGTGAGCGGCAGCCCGAAGGCGCCGGCCAGGAAGAGGCCGGCGCACAGGAGGGAACGGAGTCGGGCGGTCAGGCTCGGCACGGCTGCAATCTAATGCTACTGGTGGACGTGCCCGTCCGCCGCGTGGGGCGGGTCGCCCGCCACGGTGTACGGCCCCTTGGGGCAGGTGACCGCGGGGTTGGTCGGCGAGAACATCCCGGCGGGGTTGTTCTTCCAGAGCCAGACATGCAGGTCGTAGTGGGTGAGCCCCGCCGGCATGATCGGGGCGTGGCCCTCCATCGGGCCCTGCAGCGCCTGCCCGAAGATGGTCGGCGCGGCGCCGGTCACCAGCTGCGCCGGCATGAACCACTCGGCGGCGGCGAGGACCAGTTTGTCGCCCTTCCATTCATAGATGAGCACCTGCGGCTTCGTCGGGTCGAGGGTGGGGCCGATATTGCCCATGTTGAGCAGGTGCACGCCCATGGCGCCGGGCACCATCTTGAGGCTTCCCTCGGTGTTCCCCTTCGGGAACTCCATGCAGGCGATCGTCGAGTGGTAGCCGTCGGCCACCGCCGCGATCGGGTCCTGGTACTTGTTGAGGGCGTTGCGTGTGCTCTCGAGCTCTGGCGTCAGCGCGGGCCCCTGCGCGGCGGCCAGCGCGGGCGTGAGGGCGAGCACGGCGGAGGCCGCGACAAGCCGGGAAAGGATGGAGCGGGTGGCGGTGGAGCGGATCATGTCGGCGGCTCCGGCGTGGATGGGAGAAACAGCAACCTGCGACACTTCGATGGTACCGAGTCCGACCGAAATCGCAACTGGCAAACTGGCGTCGATCGCAGCGGGATCGAGTTGCGCCGGGGTGACGCAGTCCGTATATTCAATGTATATACATCAAGGACAATCTCTCCGTGCGCGCTCGTATCTCAAAATGGGGCAACAGCTTGGGGCTCAGGCTCCCGAAGCCGTTCGCCGATGAACTCGGGCTCGCGGAGGGGTCCGAGGTCGAGCTCGCGCTGCGGGACGGGCAGCTGGTCGTCTCCGCGGCGGGCCGCGAGTACGCGCTCGAGGATCTCGTTAGGGGGATCACCGCCGAGAACCGGCCGCACGAGACCGACTGGGGCCGTCCCCAGGGGCACGAGGGATGGTGACGCCCGACCGCGGCGACCTGGTGTGGATCGCGATCGATCACGGCGCCGGCCATCGGGAGGAGCGCCGGCCGGCGCTGGTCGTCTCGCCGAGGTTGTACAACGAGCGCTCCGGACTGGCGCTCATGTGCGCCGTGGCCAGCCGCGCCACCGGCTATCCCTTCGAGGTGCAGATTCCCGAGGGCGCGCCGGTGACGGGCGTCATCCTAGCCGACCACCTGCGCAGCGCCGACTGGCGCGCTCGGCGCGCGGAAATCGCGGGGCGCGTTCCCGCCGCGACGGTGGCCGATGTGTTGGCCAAGCTGAAACCGTTGTGACGGACTTGAGGGCTTAGGGACTTGAGGACTTGAGGACTTGAGGACTTGGGGACTTGGAGGGGTAGAAGGAGAATGGGCGGTTTCCGACCCTCCCTCGACTCCGGCCTTCCCTCGTCTCGTTCGTGTTTTCGTGCTTTCGTGCTTTCGTGAATTCAGTTGGGGGGGGGCGGGGCGGGAGCGAGGACTGAGGACTGAGGACTGAGGACTGAGGACTGAGGGACGCACCATGAGCAATGGAGAGCTGGTCCAGCTCGAGAGCCCCGCCGCGCGGGTCCGCGGCACCTTCCGCGTCAACGGCGAGGAGCGCGAGCTGCTCTACGCGCCGCACCGGACGCTGCTGGAGCTGCTGCGCGAGGACCTGGCCCTCACCGGCACCAAGCACGGCTGCGAGCTCGGCGAGTGCGGCGCCTGCACGGTGCTGGTGGACGGCGTGCCCGTCCTCTCCTGCCTGGTGCTGGCGCAGGCGGTGGAGGGGCAGGCCATCGACACCGTCGAGGGGATGGCCGACGGCCCCACGCTCCATCCCCTCCAGCAGGCCTTCGTGGAAATGGGCGCGGCGCAGTGCGGCTACTGCACGCCGGGCGTCCTCTTGTCCGCCGAGGCGCTGCTCGACGCGAACCCGGCGTCGACCCGCGAGGAGATCAAGCAGGCGCTGGCCGGCAACCTTTGCCGCTGCACCGGCTACGTGAAGATCTACGAGGCCATCGAGCTCGCGGCGGCGCGGATGCGCGGCGAGACGGCCGCGCCCGCGCGGGAGGCGCTCCATGGCTACTAGGGCCCGCCCCGAGAAGCGCGAGCGCGCCGAGCAGGGCTACGCCGTCATCGGCACGCCGCGCCCCAAGACCGACGCGCCGGGCAAGGTGGCGGGCCAGACGCTCTTTGCCGACGACGTGGTGCTGCCGCGGATGCTCTGGGCCAAGCTGCTCCGGAGCCCGCACCCGCACGCGCGGATCGTCTCCATCGACGCCACGAAGGCGCGGGCGCTCCCCGGCGTGGAGGCGGTGATGACCGGCGCCGACTTCCCGGTGCCCTTCGGCATTCTTCCGGTGAGCCAGGACGAGCACGCCCTCTGCCCCGACCGGGTGCGCTTCGTGGGCGACCCGGTGGCGGCGGTGGCGGCGGTGGACGAGGAGACGGCGCTCGCCGCCTCCCACCTCATCGAGGTGACCTACGAACCGCTCCCCGCCATCGGCTCGGTGGACGACGCGG
The DNA here is from genome assembly GCA_964574295.1 of uncultured Gemmatimonadaceae bacterium. Lineage (GTDB taxonomy): Bacteria > Gemmatimonadota > Gemmatimonadetes > Gemmatimonadales > GWC2-71-9 > SPDF01. The sequence continues at coordinate 13,583 of CAZNLY010000004.1, read as the reverse complement.
CCGTCACGCCCGCACCCCAGCTCCATGCCTACGCCGACCAGGGCAACTGGCACAAGCTGGTGCACCTGCAGTTCGGCGAGCTGGAGGCGGGGTTTGCCCGCGCCGACCATGTGCGGGAAGACCTCTTCCTGTACGAGGGGAACACCCACCTGCCGATGGAGCAGCACGCGAGCGTGGCGCACGCCACGCCCGAGGGGCGGGTGACGGTGTGGTCCAGCACCCAGACGCCGCACTACCTGCACCGCGCGTTGTCCAAGGTGCTGGAGCTACCGCCGGCGCGGATCCGCGTCATCGCCACGCCCAACGGCGGCGGCTTCGGCGGCAAGAGCGACCCCTTCAACCACGAGATCGTGGTGGCGGGCTTGAGCCGCGCCACGGGGCGGCCGGTGAAGATCGCGCTCACCCGCGAGGAGGTGTTCTACTGCCACCGCGGGCGGCACCAGGCGCTGATGAAGATCCGCACCGGTGTCACCCGGGACGGCGCCATCACCGCCATGGACTTCGAGAGTTACCTCGACGGCGGGGCGTACGGCTCCTACGGGGTGGCGTCCCTCTACTATACCGGCGCGCTGCAGACCGTCACCTACGACGTGCCCACCTATCGGTTCCGCGGGGCGCGGGCCTTCACCAACAAGCCGCCCGGCGGCCCCAAGCGGGGGCACGGCACCACCCAGCCGCGCTTTGCCGTGGAAGTGCACCTCGACAAGCTCGCCGAGGACCTCAAGATGGACCCGGCGGAGCTCCGCCTCCGCCACCTGGTGCAGCCGGGCAGCGTCACCGCCAACTGGCTCCAGCTCGGCACGGTGGGGCTCGCCGCCTGCATCGAGAAGGTGGTGACGGGCTCGCGCTGGAAGGAGCGGTTCCGGAAGCTGCCGTACGGGCGCGGGCTCGGGCTGGCCTGCTCCTCGTACATCACTGGGGCGGGGCTCCCCATCTACTGGAACGACATGCCGCACTCGGGCGCGCAGATCAAGTGCGACCGAGGCGGCGGCGTCACCATCTTCTGCGGCTCCACGGATATCGGCCAGGGTTCCGAGTCGGTCCTGGCGTATGTGACCGCCGAGGTGCTGGGCGTCGAGCCGGAGGACGTGAAGGTGGTCACCGCCGACACCGACCTCACGCCGGTGGACCTGGGCAGCTATTCCTCGCGCGTCACCCTCATGACGGGCCAGGCGGCGCTCCAGGCTGCCACGCGGATTCGCGACGCGCTGTCGCGGGCGGCGGCGGCCAAGCTCGACGTGCCGGTGGACCGGCTGGTCTTCGGCGGGCGGCGGGTGTTCGACGCGCAGGATCCCGAGCGGGGGCTGACCTTTGCCGAGGCGGTGTGCCTGGCAGAGGCCAAGTTCGGCACGCTGGGCGCGGTGGGGAGCTACACGCCGCCCCGCTCGCCGGGCCGCTACCGGGGCGCCGGCGTCGGTCCCTCGGCCGCCTACAGTTACTCCGCCGCCGTGGCCGAGGTGGAGGTGGACCCCGACACCGGCATCGTGCGGGTGCCCACCATCTGGATCGGGCACGACATCGGACAGGCCATCAATCCGGCGCTGGTGATGGGCCAGGTGGAGGGCGGGGTGTACATGGGGCTGGGCGAGGCGCTGATGGAGGAGATGGCCTACCGCGAGAAGCTGGGCCTGGTGCACAAGTGGCCCTCGATGCTCGAGTACAAGAGCCCGACCACGATGGAGATGTGCGACGTCGTGACGTACCTGATCCAGGATCCCGACCCGAACGGGCCGTTCGGCGCCAAGGAGGCGGGGCAGGGCCCGCTCAATCCCGTCATGCCCGCCATCGCGAACGCGATCTACGACGCGGTGGGGGTGCGGGTGGACGAGGTGCCGCTCTCCCCGCCCAAGATCCTCAAGGCGATGCAGGCCAAGGCCAAGGGGAAGGCGCCACGCTACGGGCCAACGGAGACGCCGCAAGTGGAATGGCCGGAGCGCACCTATGTGCGCACGCCGGCGCAGGGGGGGAATGGGAAGGACTGAGGATCGGTGCGGCCCCCACGGGGTGGGCACTAGGCAAGCCTGGTGCGATGGGTCGGATGGTCGGTGTGGACGCCTCGGGGTGGGCATATGCCCACCCCTGGCGCAGCGGTTTCGCACATCGGGACGGGGAGGCAGGGTCATGTGCTGAGGCAAAGCGATGGGAGTTGTCCGACCGAGAAGTTCCGGGCACATCGCGACAATGGTGGAAACCGTTGACCCAGGGGTGGGCGTGAGCCCACCCCGATGAGGTGAGGCGCAGGCGTCATGCTCAGACTACCAATCCACTCCACCGCCTTCCCGACCTCCATCGCCGAGGCCGTGGCACTGCGCGTCGAGGCGGGGGCTGCGGGGGCGTACGTGGCGGGGGGGACGGACCTCTACCCCAACATGAAGCGGCGGCAGCAGGAGCCGCGGCGGGTCATCGATGTCCGGCGGATCCCGGAGCTCGGCCGCCTCGAGGTACGGGAGGACGGGACGCTGGCGGTGGGCGCGGGCGTCACACTGACACGGTTCCTCTCCGACACGCGGGTGCGCTCGGGCTGGCCCGCGCTGGCGCACGCCGCGTCCGAGATTTCCACGCCGCTCCTCCGCAACATGGGGACGGTGGGCGGCAACCTCCTCCTCGACACCCGCTGCAACTACTACGACCAGGGATACGAGTGGCGGAAGGCCATCCACTTCTGCATGAAGAAGGACGGCGACACCTGCTGGGTGGCGCCGTCGAGCCCCCGCTGCTGGGCGGTGCAGTCGAGCGACCTCGTCCCGGTGGTGGTGGCGGTGGGCGCGCGCGTGGTGCTGGCGGGGCCCGACGGCGAGCGCACCCTTCCCGCGGCCGCGCTCTACCACGACGACGGGATGGCGTTCCTCACGAAGCAGCCGAATGAGTTGCTGGTGCGCCTCGAGGTGCCGCCGCTCACCCATGCGCGGGCCAGCTACAAGAAGCTCCGGCGGCGGGGCTCATTCGACTTTCCGGTGCTCGGCGTGGCGGCGTGGGCGGCGTTCGATGGGGCGGGGAGGGTGACGGCGGCGCGGATCGTCCTCGGCGCGGTGGGGTCGTTCCCCAAGGTGGTGGAGGAGGCGGGGGCGGCGCTGGTGGGCGGAACGCTGACGGATGAGGAGATTGACGAAGCGGCGCGCCGGGCATCGAAGCTGGCCAAGCCGCTCGACAACACCGACTTCACCATCGGCTGGCGGAAGGAGATGGCGGCGGTGTTTGTGGGAAGGGCGGTGGAGGGGTTGCGGTAACCGCCCGCACCCCCTACCAGGAGTACTGGAGGCCGCCGGTCAACTCGAAGTCGTCCAGCGTGCTGCCGTAGAGTTGATCCCGCCACCAGGCAAAGGTGCCCCGCACGGAAACCGGCGTCGAGACCTCGAACGCGAGCCCCAAAGTGAGCCCGAGCGCGAGGCCGGTTGGCTCGTCCTCGATGCCATTGAATGGGTCGGCGAAGATCTCCGGGTTGATCTCGAGCCCGGACGAGTGCACCACGCCGATTCCGACGCCGGCCTCCGGCGACATACGATCAACAACCGCGATGCCGGATTTGCGGAAGGGACGATCCGCGACCGCTGTGGCAGTTCCAAAAAACCGCCAGAGGGACTCATCGCCGCCGTCCTCGAAGGCGGGACCTCGCGGAATCTCGCCTATGGCCCCGTACGAGAGCCCGAGGCCTACCCGAAGCCAGGGAAGGACCTCCTTCCCACCCCGAAGGGAGAACGTGGGATAGGTCTGGTCTCCCCCGGCGTCATACTCGATGATGCCTGCCTCGAGGATGACAGATCGCTCCTGTGCGCCAGCCAGCGCGACGTAATGCAGGTTGAGGGCCAAGGCCGCCACTAGGGAGCTCAACCAGAAAGGGAATCGCGCGGTCATGGCACTTGCGCGGTGGCGTTGATCCGCAGGTGGCTTGGATTCTCGGTGTAGAACGGGTAATTGTATTGAGAGAGGTAGATCCCAGTAGGCCAGCTGCCGAGCAGATCATCTCCACTGTGGTGAACACAGCGCTCATCATCGTCCTCGTACGCCACGAGCTTGAATCGGTACGGATTAATGGGAATCGCCGTGGCCATGGTCGAGTTTGGGAAATCCTCTCCCACGATGTACGTGACGCCAGCCAAGACCTCCGTGGCCGAAGCACAGCTCGTGTAGAACCCATTTACGTTACCGAAGATCTCCAGCTCGTTGGATCCACCCAGGAACCCCTCATGGTCAACGAGGAGCTGGATGTAGGTAAACCTCGTATGCATGGTAGTATCCCCACCCGACGGAGTCCCTCCACCTCCAGAGCCACCACCCCCCGATCCGCCACCACCCGAACACCAGTTGTTCTCCTCTGTGGGAATGCATTCTGTGAGTTGAACTGGGGGTGGGTCGCGGGTGAGGGTCGGCATCGAGGCGATCATACCACTCCCTGTGCTCGCGCCGCCTCGGATCGAGGTACTTGAGTCCGAGTAGTCAATCTCACTTCGCGCAAGCACGAGGGTTGCACGATCGCCCGGGTTGTAATACTCGTCGACTGTGCGGCTTGTCCCGTCCGGGGCCAGAATCAGGTATTGAGCTCCGTCCCGCGAACGAATGGCAAGATCCGGAGTGGATCGTCCATCCCACGAGTCACGGTGTGACGGGATTGGGAAGTAGAGTTCAAGCGACGGAAGGAGCATCAGCCTTTCGGAGGATAGCTCCGAGCGTTCCTTGATGCGCCGCAATGGGGCATCGCCACCGGCTCCGATCAGGAGCGACTTCAGATCAATGCGCCATTCAACGAGGGGCGAGGTAGTGATCGCTTGCTGAAGCCAGGGCCCCGCACCGTCGTGGCGAATCGCCGCGGCAATGGCTTGCCCGAGCGTAACCAGGTCCGGTTCGAATGCAACACTCGTCGCAGGACTTGCGGGCTGAACAACCGGAACAGGAGGAGTTGGAGAGGGTGCCGATGCGTCTTGGCAGGCCGTCAGTACGACTGCAAGGCACAAGACCAGCCATGTGGGACCGAAGCGCAACTCAACTGAGATCATGGCGAACCTCCCGCCGAGGAGATCAAGAAAGCCCACTGGACTCCCTCCGCGTACGGTAGCCACAAGTCTCAGAATGTGCAAGTTTAATTCCGACAACAGTTTACGGGGTTCCCAGTTCGCCAATGGATATGGGTTGGAGTGCCCTTTCGATACCGCGCGCTAGTACATGAACTGATAACTCAGCCACAGCGCCGTCCCCTGCGGGCTGCGGACCATCGTGAAGGCCGCGCCCGGCCGCCAAGCTGGCCAAGCCGCTCGACAACACCGACTTCACCATCGGCTCGCGGAAGGAGATGGCGGTGGTGTTTGTGCAGAGGGCGGTGGAGGGCTTGCAGTAGGCGGAACGTCGACTGATTTCGCTCGTGCTTGACATCACCGAGTCCCATTCTCATGTTGGGTGAGCACACCGCGACCTCCCTAGTGGCCACGGCGCGCATTGGCCTCGCTCCGTGGAGGCACGATGCCCCGGATCCTCCCTGCTGTCCTCCCGACGCTCGCCATGCTGACCGCCGCCGTCGTCGGTGTGCACAGCGCCGCCCGCTTCCTCCCTCCGCTCCCTGAACTGACCGTCACAGCCGACCCGGGCCCGGCCGAGGTGCCGGAGTAGGCGGCGAGCGTGACGACGATCTTCGAGGTGCGGAACACCGGCACCACCACCATCCTGAACATCAGTTTCACCTGCGGCGCCAGCGGACAGGTCACGTGCGTGAGCGTGAGCCCCACGGCGCAGGCGAGCCTCACGCCGGGCCAGATGCGCGAGGTGGTGGTGACGTATGCGGCAGGGAGTGCGGGGACGGGCGCGGTGGTGCTTACGGCGGCGGGGAACACGGGGTCGCCGGCGTCGGATACGCTCGAGGTGAACGTCGTGGCCAACCCGGTCATCACGCTGGCGGCGCCGCTAGTCGGGGCGAAGAACCGCGCGGTGGTGCGCACCCGCCGGCCGCTGGTGTCGGTGCGCTGGTCGGCGGGCGGGCCGGCGCCGGGGGAGGCGGTGGACTCGACCACCGCACAGCTCACGTGGCGCGGGGTGGATGTGACCCAGACCGCCCGGGTCAACCGGGGGCTCCTCGAGTGGGCGCCGGACTCGGCGCAAGGGCTCGGCGTGATCGGAAGTGGCGCCGCCGACTCTGCGGCCTTGACGCTCCGGATCTGCTCCCAGATGGGGGGCTGCACGACCCTCTCGACCCGCGTGGTGCTCCCCAACGATCAGGCGCCGATCCTGGGCTTCTCGGCGGTGCCGGTGGAGGCGCTGGGCCGGGCGTTCGGCGCCCCGTTCGGGCCGGGCCTGTCGGTGACGGCGGGCGAAGTAGAGGCCGGGGTGAGCACGGTGCCGTACGTCTCGATGAATGCGGCGCGGAGCACGGGGCTGGTGTACTCCACCCGGCAGTCCTACCCGCGGGTGCTGGTGCCGGTGGACGTGGAGCTGACCTGGCCGGCGGGGACCCCGGATGCGCTCACCTTCCTCTTGAAGGATGGGGCCACCCGCCTCGACTCGGTACGGTATGCGAGCCCCAGCTGTGCCACGGGGGCGGTGCGCCAGTGCCGGGTGGTGCTGCAAGGGGACTTCAGCGCCAGCAGCTTCCCCACCCCCACGCGCAAGTGGCTGCGGGTCGAGGCGCGGGTCACGTCTGGCGCGTCGACGACCAGCAGCGCGGATTCGGTGGAGGTGGTGCTGGTGGATCGGCGTGCTTCGCGCTACGGGGTGGGCTGGTGGCCCACGGCCGGCGTGGAGCTCGTCCAAGCGGGGGCGGACCGGATCCTGGTCTCGGCGACGGGGGCGGCGAGCATCTTCCGGGGGAACGGCGACAGCCTCTTCCTGGCCCCGCCGGGGAGCGAGGTGGTGCTTGAGCGCGCGGGGGCGCAGTTCGAGCTCTTCCCGCGGGGGAGCCGGGCGCGGAGCGTGTACGACACGGCCACCGGCCGGCTCCGCTATGCCCAGGATCTCAACGGCAACCGCGACTCCGTGGTGTGGGAGGCGGGCACCGACAAGGTGCTCCGCGTGCGGGATCCTGTGGGGAAGACGATCACTTTCAGCTACACGGCCCAGGGCACCTTCACCCACTTCACCAGTCTGGCGGGGCTGCCGGGTGCCCGGGACACCAGGGTCCGGATTGATTCGCTGACGAACCAGCTCACCTACGACTCGATCCCCTCGCCCGCCGGGGCGCCGTACACCACCACCTACCGCTACCACGCCTTCGACACCCTCGGCACCGTGGTGCTGACCCAGCGGGTCGGCGTGATCGCCGACACCACCCGGGTGACCTACGACTCCACGCTCCGCCGCCGGCCGGTGGAGGTGGCGCTCCCCTTGGTCCAGGACTCCAGCGGGGCCTGGCGGACGCCCCGGATCGGCTACGTGGCCCGGGAGTACCAGGGACTCGCCGGGCTCCGCGCCCTGGACAGCGCGTACGTGCAGCTGACCGACCCGCGGGGCTTCTGGACCCGCTCGCTGCTCGACCGGTGGGGGCAGGCGACGCGGACCTGGGACGCGCTCGGCGTCCTCGGCCGGGCGAGCTACCTCTCCGATGGGCGGGTGAGCTGGAGCGAGGGCCCGGTGCCCGATTCGAGCCGGGTCTGGACCCGCTACGACACGCTCCGCCAGCCGGTCAAACGCTTCTGGGTGCGCGCGGCGGGGGACACGCTTCGGCTCGACAGTCTGGTCTACGACGCCGCGTACCGGGTGATTCGGTCGGTGAGCCCGCTCGACAGCGTGACCACGGTGACCTACGATTCGCTGGGGAACGTGATCCAGCAGGTGGGGCCCACGGGGACCACGACGACGCTCACCTACTTCGCCAACGGGCAGGTGAACACCACGACGACGACGGGCTTGGGGCCGGTCGCCCGGCACTACGATGCCGCCTGGAAGAACGACTCCGCCACCGTGGGGCCGGTGAGCCAGCTCCTGGCCCGCACGCAGGTGGACGCCTACGGGCGCGACACGCTCACCCTCGGACCGATGCGGGTGGAGGTGACGGGCAGCACGAGTCAGATCCAGTGGCGGAAGGTCCGGACCTGGTACACCATCGCCAACGAGGTGGACTCGACCGTGCTCTACCGCGGCAACAACTGCAATGCCCCCTGCTCGACGCCCTCCTTCCCCGCCACCTTCGATACGCTCCACCGGCAGGCGGTGGGCTGGCGGCGGGACCGCGCGGGGCGGGACACGGCCCGGGTGGACACCCGGGGCTTTGCGACCACCTACCGGCTCGACCGGTTGGGCCGGGTGCAGGCTCGCCGGCCCTGGGCCGACAGTGCGAGCGTGCGGGACTCGCTCGTCTATGACCTGGCCGGGAACGTCATCCTGACCGTCACCCGCCGGGGCTACGTGCTCACCACGAATTTCGATAGCAGGAACCGGGACACATTGGCGGTGATCCCCACGGTGGGGACGGTGCGCACGCAGTACGGTGGCCCGGCGGGGCAAGTCACAAGGCAGTGGGTGGTGGGGGCGGTGGACTCGATCGGCGGGGTCAACGGCGAGGTGCGCTGGGCCTGGGACCAGCGGGGCCGGCTGGTGGCGGACACCGCCTACACGGGGAGCCTCCCGCGGGCTCAAGGCTACGGCTATGATGCGCTGGACCGGCCCACCACCCGGACCGACGCGACCGGGACGTGGGAGGTGCGCTACGAGAGTGCGCGCGGGGTGCCGGACACCCTGCTGACCCCCTTCGGCGACACGCTCCGCCTGGTGCTCGATGGCCTGGCACGGCCCCAGAGCCAGTGGCTGAGTGGGCCGGCGGGCGCCCCGCTCCAGGTGACGACCCGGAGCTGGAACGAGAGCGGGGCGCCCACGGCGGGGACCCACGAGGTGGGAGTATTCAATCAGCCCTGGATGGCGCTCGACGTGGTGCGGCCCGACGCGGTGGACTCGGTGGGGCCCTCCCTCGCGCCGCGGGGCGCGATGCGGGACGGCCCGGCCGCGGTGCCCGACACGATCCAGGACTCAGTAAGCTACGACGGCTGGCAGCGGGTGGTCGGCTGGCGGCAGCAGCGCTCGGCGGGTGGGGGGAGCGTGGTGCTCCGGACCTACGGCTTCGACGCGATGGGGAATCTCCTCCAGTCAGGCAGCGAGCTCTACGACGGCATGACGAACCAGCTCCGCAAGGGGCCGGGGGGCTTCCTCAGCTACGACAACGCCGGGAACCTCACCACCAAGCTCGGCACCGGGTACACCTTCGGGTACGACGCGCTGGAGCGGCTCATCTGGGTGCGGCACGGCGGGGTGCTCATTGCCCGGTACGGGTACGATGTGGTGGGCCGGCGGATCGTGAAGCGGGTGTACAGCGGGGCCACGGGCGGCACGGTGGGCTACCTGCGGATGGTCTATGCCGGGAGCCAGGTGAGCTTCGAGACCGACTCCGCCAACACGAGCTTGAGCACCATCTACACCTGGGGCCCCGGGGTGGACAATCTGGTGGCGGTCCGCGTGGCCGACACCAGCTACGCCGCGGTCACCGATGGGCTCGGAAGCGTGCGCGCCTTCATCCGCCAGGCCGACGGAGCATGGGTCGGGCGGCTCTCCTACGATCCCTACGGCCAGCTCCTCGACAGCGCCGGCACCCTCCCGGCCGGGCGGTACCGCTGGACCGGGCGGGAGTTTGACGCCGAGACAGGATTGTACTTCCACCGAAGCCGATATTATGACCCGCAGGCCGGGCGGTTTGTGCAGGAGGACCTGCTGGGTTACGCGGGTGGACGCAACCTCTACAGCTACGTGGACGGCCAGGTTCTCACCGCGCGGGATCCCGGCGGCCTAATCCTCGATCTCCCGACCCCACCCGAGGGCTGCGAATGGTGGGCTGAGGTGCGGCGGCGATACTCAGACGACTGGATCGTATGGGTCGGGGTCCCGTACCTTCGGTGCACGGGGGGCGGAGCGCGCGGCAAGATTGCCAACTTCGAGAAGCTCTATCTGCCCCGGCAAGAAGAACGGCCGTCACTGGCGAAGGAGTTGTGTCGGGACGTGGTATCGCAGCGTTCCTCCGAGCTGCGCTACTTGTACTACCTCGCGGATCGCGATCGCGTGGAATACGGCCAAGTGTTTGATGTGACGGGCGGCCGAGGCATGTGGGGATTCGCACCCCGGACTGGCCCGCTGCCAGGGAACCCTGGGAATTGGCCGCCTGGCGACGAGACCTACATGGGCGCAGTATTCTTTGCCCATGCGCACGTCGATTGGCGGCCGCGCGAGCGCTGGGTTCAGGCCATGAACTCCTATCAGCAACCGGCGCCCTTCTTCTCGCCTGCAGATATCGACTTGGCGCATGGGGATTACTATAACGGATCTCATGTCGGCCAAGTTACAATGGGCATCGCGCTCGTACGGATGGGCGATGTTCTAGTGGAGGGAAGCGATAAATCGGGCGCGCGGTGCAGCCTGAATTAGGAGTCGCCTGGCTCCATCACAGACGCCACGCCATCGAGCCTATGAGTCGGTCGAAATGCACGCAACTCAGGCTTCGAGGTCAGCCGGGCCGGTTGCTGGGTTTGGCCTTGGCACGTCCTGCCAGGAGGTCCCTCGTTTGGACCGTCGTAGTGTCGTTTGTGCTTGCATGCGCTTCAAGCCCGTCCTACAGCGCCACAGTCTTGTTCCCGCGGGCCGCATTGCAATTTCCACCGCTCCCCGATGCTTGCAAGGATGAACGCCTCACCCGAGAGCCTTCACATTTTTATCAAGGGGTCCCGCTTGACACGGCGGCTTGGCGGGCTCTGAGTGGTCAGTACTCGTTGTTCCTACTTCCAAGAAGCAGCGCTGCGCCACTCGACTCAATCCGCTTCGGTACCCTTGTGCTCGAAGTGGACTCTGCTCCACCGCCAGCCCTGCCACCCCTCGGTACATCTCAGGGCGTGGGCCACGGCATCCTGATTCTGAACCTCCGCGGTCTCAGTATTGGAGACCTCACCGAACCAGTGCCCACCCAGTTCGGACTGGGGTTCCCGTTCACCGTTGGGCGTTCGGCGCTCTCTGGCGGTGTCCGATGGGGAGTGGCCAGTCGCGGGCTCGATTCAGGCATTGGATTCAGACTGGTAGTAGTCCACCGCGACGAGCTCGCTGGCTGGTGGTATGACGCTGCAGGGCCTTCTAATCCGGCGGTTGTGGGTGTTTTTTGTGGCCGCAGAGCTTCCCCGGCCAATGGGCAGTAGCGTGCCGACTGCACCACCAAGCTCGGCACCGGGTACACCTTCGGGTACGACGCGCTGGAGCGGCTCATCTGGGTGCGGCACGGCGGGGTGCTCATTGCCCGGTACGGGTACGATGTGGTGGGCCGGCGGATCGTGAAGCGGGTGTACAGCGGGGCCACGGGCGGCACGGTGGGCTACCTGCGGATGGTCTATGCCGGGAGCCAGGTGAGCTTCGAGACCGACTCCGCCAACACGAGCTTGAGCACCATCTACACCTGGGGCCCCGGCGTGGACAACCTGGTGGCGGTCCGGGTGGCTGGCACCACCTACGCCGCGGTCACCGACGGACTGGGGAGTGTGCGGGCCTTCATCCGGCAGGCCGATGGAGCCTGGGTCGGGCGGCTCACCTACGATCCCTACGGCCAGCTCCTCGACAGCGCGGGCACGCTCCCGGCCGGGCGGTACCGCTGGACCGGCCGGGAATACGACGCCGAGACGGGGCTCTATTTCCACCGGAGCCGCTTCTACGATCCCGCGGCCGGGCGCTTTGTGCAGGAGGATCCGCTGGGCTACGCCGGCGCGGACAACCCCTATGCCTACGTCGCAGGAGACGTGCTCCAAAGCCGTGACCCGATGGGCGCCTTCTCGCTTCCTCCGGCGCAGGAGGGGTGCGAATGGTGGGTGAATGTCCGCCGGAGGTATTCGGATGATGCGATCGTTTGGATTGGCTCATTCTTCCTCAAGTGCACCGGGAGCGGCGCGCACGGCAAACTGGCCAACTTCGAGAAGCTCCATGTGCCCATGCAGCAGGGAAGCCAGTCGCTTGCGAAGGAGTTGTGCGAGCAGTTCACGGCCCAGCAGGGGTCGGCGGCGAAAGCAATGTACAATTTCGCGGACATGAACGGATCTGAATACGGACAGGTTTTCGACGTTTCTGAGTCTGACTGGTGGAGTTGGACGTTCACTCCGCGCACGCCAATAAGTCAGGGCTTGGTCGACATGTGGCCTCCAGGCAATGAGGTATACCGAGGCGAGGTCTTCTTCGTCCACGCCCATGTTCCGTGGCGATCAAGTGCCTCCGGTGAGATGTCGGAAGGCGACAAGGATTTAGCGCACAACAATTACTGGGGTGCCAATCATGCCGGTCAGTGGACGTGGGGTATGGGGTTGGCTCGACGCACGGACCTCTTGGTTGAAGCCTACGACCGATCGAGCGCTCGGTGCAGATACTGATTCGGCCGCCGAGTCACGCCGCGGACCTGGCAGGCTGACCGTGACACTCTTGAGCGCACCGCCGGTGTGCTTTGGAAAGGCCTCGGTCCCCGCTTCTGCGTCAATCTCTCGAGCACTCGATCGCGCTCGGGTTCCTGAGCGGAGTTCAGCCATCTTGGACAGGTCGGTGCATGTCTGTTTGGCAGGCGTTGTCCCGTTGCTTGCAGCATGCTCGACGGCTTCGAGTTCGCTCTCTGCGCCTTCCCAAGGGTCTCTGCGGGTGTCTCGATTACCGGCACAATGTGGTGCCACGGTGCTCTCGCTGCCCCCTCCGTCTCCACTACCGCAACTCTCGCTCAACGTGGACTCACTGGGGACACTTTCCGGTGAGTACGTGGTTCGATTCTTCCTCCCTCCCGGCGCGGGCTCCACGATCGATACTGTTCAATGGCGGGTTGACATCACTTTCCACGCAGCCCAGTCGATCAGAAGTAGGCAAGGTGCGCCTCTAAGCATTGGGAGCGGCGTGCTCTATGGTGATCTCCGCAACTCCGGCCTCTCGGTAGGCAGCCTCGCTCCTCCTAGCCCGCAGACTGGGGGCCTTGGCTATCATTTCGAGGTCTGGTGGAGTACTGAGTGGAAGGAGGTCTCCTGGGGCCTGGCAAGTGGCGGGCTCGACTCGGGTCTCGGGTTCAAGGTGGCAGCTATGGACTCCTCGAGGATCGTCGGGTGGTGGTACGACGGGGCAGTCGGAGGCAAGGCTGGTGTCTTCTGCGCGATGAAACTATCGGACCGGAGATAGAAGTCGGCTGGCCGGAGGCTGTGGTGTCCACCCTTGACGGCTGCTAGTGCCCGCGCTCCCCCGATCTCGATGCAGCTAGTACATGAACTGATAACTCAACCACAGCGCCGTCCCCTGCGGGCTGTGGACCATCGTGAACACTGCGCCGAGGGAGCGGTCGGGCATCGCGATCCAGAGCCCGCCCCCCGCGGCGCCATGCCAGGCGCCGCTCGTCTCGTCGTCCACGAACACCCGCCCCACGTCGCCGATGCCCACCACGCCGAACTGCCACGGCACGACGAAGGGGAGGGTGCCCGCCTGGAGCCGGAGTTCCCCGTTGAAGTACATCGCCGCCTGGCCGGCATAGCGGTTGGACTCGTAGCCGCGGATCGAGTTCGAGCCACCGGCAAACGCCGCCTCGTGCACCGGCGGGTCGCCCATGACGAGGCGGCCGGTGAGCCGCGTGGCCA
>CAZNLY010000003.1:44171-133736 GCA_964574295.1 uncultured Gemmatimonadaceae bacterium | reverse complement strand
CAATGAAAACGGCCCCGGGGAGGGGCCGATAGCAGGGGCGGGACTCGAACCCGCGACCCCGGCATTATGAGAGAAACGGCGCGCCCCTGTTGGCGCGCCGTCTTGGTAAAGAGGCTCTACCGAGGCACACCGACCGATAGGCTGCTGGATCGGTTGTGGTACAGCGGGTGGTGCAAAGCGAGCGGGCGGGTTCCCTGCCCCGCTCCGGGGTGCACGGCCGGGTTTCTAACCGTTCCCGGGCCGTGTGGGCGCATACCGGAGGTTTGGTATGCGGGGGTTAGCATCCGGTAGGGGCGGCTTTGCCTACCGGGTGCGCCCCAGCAAAAACGGTTTGGGGAGTCCGGGGGGCAAAGCCCTCCGGCTGGCGCCCGAAGGCGCCCTTGATCCCGTCGGCGATTTCCGCTTCAAGAGCCCAACGAATTGGCTCCAATGCCGACCGGACGCCGGCAGAGTGGCCGGAGTCGCAGCAGTTTGAGGAGCCCGAACACAATACAACAGGCTCAAAAGCCCTGCGTCACGCCAGCAGGGGGGATGCCCCCATGAGGCGGGTGGGGACCGACCCTCGACACGGCGCCTCCATTGATCGGCCCAATCTCCCTGCCGCCTGACTCGATAGTAGTGCTAGCAAATTGCATTTGGAGTTGGGCCATCTCCATTGGGCGAAACCGGGAGGGCACCACCCGGGCAAACGGGATAACTACGGATGGCGGGGCTACCCGTTCTGGTCCGGACCCCGTTCTCCTTAGGAGTCGCCGTTACGGTGATGCTATAACTCCCATAGGGGACGGGGATGGAATAGCTACCTGGCGCGATAAAGCCGGTGTTGATGGGAGCATGACTTCCGTTGCTATAGGTCACTTCCCACTTCACCAAGAAAGGTGAGATTCCGTTTGTGATTACTGGAGTCAATGCGCAATCACCCTCGTAAAGCGGCGGGTTGTAGCATGGGACGATGTCCGATACATAGGGCTTCGCTTGAACCGCCGTCAGCGCATCGAGCGAACCGTAACCAAAGTAATTGTCCTTACCAGCCACCCCACGATCGACCGCCTCCGTAGTTAATCTGCCAAAAATGGCCGAGGTGGTGTAGCCCTGCTTGAATAGGAGGGCCACTGCTCCCGCAACGTGGGGAGTGGAGGCGGAGGTGCCGCCAAAGGACGGAACCGTCCCGCCACCGACATTGTCAGTTTGAACGTTGGTCGGGGCCGCCAAATCCACCTCGGGCCCATACTGATATCCAGAGGGCGTGGTGAAATTGGAGTTCATTGCGCTCACGGCGAGCACGTTCGGAAGTCGGGCGATTCCGCTTACTGGAGAATTCGCAGGGCAGCCGTTTGCGGTGCCATTCCCAGCTGCGGCGACGACTACAACCCCGGCAGCGTAGGCATTGGCCGCGGCAAGGGCCACAGCGGCCGGTGAATCTGCACCGCAATTTGCCACGCTCAAACTCGCGACCTTCATTCCGTTGTCGGCCGCCCATTGGAGAGCCAGGGCAATCCGACTGTCCAAGCACGAGGTCGCAGTACACACTCGAAGAGAGTAGAGATTTGCTTCCGGCGCCATCCCGATCACGCCGGAACCGTTAATCGACGCTGCGATAATCCCTGCCACGCCGGTTCCATGGGCGCTGGAATAGATGCAATAGGTCGAGTTTCCGTTGACAAAATCGTAGCCTCCAACGACGCGCCCAGAGAGGTCAGGGTGCGTGCAGTCTACGCCAGTATCCAAGAAGCTGACCTTGATTCCAGTGCCGCGGTTGTTATAAAGTGAATTAACCAAATTGGCGCCAGCATTGCTGATTCCCCATGGCAAAACATCGGCCTGTGGCACGTTGTCGTCATTGCCTTCCGCCACACTTTCGATCCACGACATCCGACGAAGGGCCTCGATGACCGTTGCCTTTGATCCCGAAGAGACTTCAAGTGCGAGCAGGCGCCCGCCCACGATCTCGCCGCCAGAACGGACATCCCGAATCATTGCCTGTTGAAGTCGGTCCGCTGGCGCGCCCGGTCGGTAGCTGACGAAGACTGACCGTACAGGTCCCGTGACCGCGGCATTCACCAAGTAGGCCGGCGCCGCCCGGGGTACTTCCGGAGCGCCCGTGTCGCCAGTGGGATTCCCAGAGTCTGTGCCGCAACCGGCGAGGAGGGCGCCACCGAAAATCACTTGAGCAATCCACCGACGAGGCATGCGTGCCACCTTCCAAAGGAATGAGGGCTTAGAATACACCAGCGGGATTCTGCTCGTCGGACTACTGGGGGGTGTTGTCATCAAGTCCGATTGTCACTTCAGTAAAGCGCGGATTCTCTCCAAGGGTTGGGACAGCGCTCAGCCGCATCGTGGCCGCGATTGTCGTGGGAGGAATAATGCCCACAAGCTCCGCGCCAGCAGCGCGGACGAATGAGGTGTCGCTGGCAGTAGGTTCGGAAACTACTGCAACGAACACCGAGCGCACCGGATCCTCGTCGGGTCCAAGGTCGACACTGCGGACAACACCGGGTAAACTAACAAATTTGATGGCCGGAGAGGCTGTCCGCAACGTAATCGCACGAGCAATGAGAATAGTTGTCACTTCGGTTCCACCCGCGGCACGAACTGCCGCCTCATCCTGCGCACTGGGTGGTCGGCTGTACTGAAGGAACATCGTGTGGAGCGAATCGTCCTCCGGCCCAGCCGAGCACGCAATACACACACCGAGCAGGGCGACCGACAATGTCCGGATCATGCTGTCCGCCTATTCCGCAAATCGGGAGAGACTGAATGTCGATGTGGCTCATTTCCCGCAAACCACAACCAGATTGGATCTGCTAGCGAATCTACCTACCTCCGCCAACGGAGAAAGGCGAAACGTTCCACAGTGCAACCTCTGAGCGAATCGGGTTGGGGGAGCTTACGATTCGACGTCGAAGCGGACGATCGTCTCTCCATCTTCCCTGGACGTGATTTTTCAGGCGATGATCGGGCGGCGGGTCCATCAACCGATGGGCTCCAAGGCAAGCGTTTCACGATGGAACGACAAAACCGCGGCTGTGGGAGGGACTGATTCAACGACAACACCCATGCGACGGGGGGAAAAGGTCGCGTGGGATTGGGTGCAACAGGCTCACGACTGGGTCGATCATGATACAGGGGAGGCCCTATCAGGCTATGAACCTACAATAACGTCGCGCGCCCCTTCCGCCTAAGCCAGCCCATCGACTAGCGCCCGAACAGAGGCAAAGGCTTCGTTCGATTCAGCCGCTCTTCGCGCTTTCATTGCTATCAATTTTGACATTGACACCCTGCCTTCAAGCACGTAATAGAGGTCAAGGCCATCGAAGCAAATAATATTGGTCTGCTTCCCGCGCGCGAAGGCATCCAGCCCGTCACTCGAATAGCCCGTAAGGCTGATGTATGCACCGCGCGACCACTGTGCTTTGCCGGCCACTTTTCCAGAAAACACAAGCAAATCATCCTGCCCGGTTCGCCTTGCCTCCCATTTTGCCTCGACCAAGTAAGTCTGCCCTGCATGGTGAAAGCTGCCGTCGATTTGCTCGCCCACTAGCCGAAATGAGTTCCGAGGTGCAAGTCCGCAACCGCTGAACAGCTCGTTGAGGAACCCCTCAAATGCAAAACCGCGTGTCACAGGTGCAAGCGCCGTAAGGCTTTTTAGCTTTCCCTGGAGTGTGCTTAGTGCTTCCGAGGAGAGCGCACCCGCTCTCGCCGTGTCCGCCGCCGGAACAGCAGCCGAGGCAGGTCTCACTGCATCTGGGCGCGGTGACCCCGGAAGGGACTCAAGGAATGTCGGGTCAACCAGATCCTTCACCCGTAGGCCAAGCTTCAAGAGTAGTGCATTGATATTGTCCAATTCCGTGCGCCGAATGGGTTCTTTCCCTTCTCGATAAATAAGGCCCCGACGTACCACTTCCAGAACGAGAGATGCAAAACGCCCCTTGTTTGCCTCAAACGTGCCAGTTAAGAGCCCACAGATCGCTGGCAGTTTGCTCCCGTCCCTCCAGAACTGTCCAAGCCTAAGGTCAGCGGCGATTCCACGGAACGAGATCCTCGGGTCAGCATAGGGGTGCGGTTTCCCGGGGAGAAATGCATACAATGCGTCGGCCAGCTGAAACAGCACCTGCGTGGGCCCCAGAGCAAGCGTCATTCTACCCGACCTATCGCCACTGGCATGACAGTATTCTCCGACCTGTCGTCGGCGTGCCTCGGGTCCACGAAACGATTCACCAAAAGCGTAGTCATGCTGACAAATGGGGGTCAGCGTAGCCCAAGAATTCTGCGTGCTTCGTTCTGGCTACCCTCCACTGGCCCCCCATGCCGACGGGCCGCTCACGCGACTCCGAATGGGTTAGTAGCAGCCGTCGCTTCGCCCGAGCCATGCCAACGAAGAACGCGCAGCGCTCTTCCTCCGCCTTGCCCCAGTATGTCTCGTTCTCGACGGCCAGAAGCACCACCGAATCGAACTCCAACCCTTTGCTTTTGTGGATGGTCATGATTCGCACCGACCGCTCGCCGGACATGAGGTGGAGCGCTTCTGGGATACTTGGCTGCACTTCCAGCATCTCTGTAAGCCGCTTTCTCGTTTCTGCCATCACTTCTCGCAACCTTGGGATTGACTCGTAGTCTGGTGATAGAGATATCAGGAGCGCCTTTCCGCAGTGCAATAGAAACGCCTTCGCCCTCCGCCATACCGCATCAATGTCGTCAGCTGCGCCTCCAGGTTGGCCCGCGTGCAGGCGTTCGTCACGAATAATGCGCTGCCATTTCGTTCGCAGCGCTGCCTCTTCTTGGTCGTCCCATGCTTCCGCCGTCAGAATGTCCATCACGCGGGAGTAGGCACCCGGCTCCCGGCTGCCGTATAGCACGAGCAAATAGTCCACCAATAAGCACGTAAAGGGCTCCGCCGCCAAATCCTGAAGTTGTTGGTCATTGCGGCAGGCAACCCCTGCCGTCCGCAACGCAGCAATGAGATGTGCAGCGTAGTGCTCTGCCTGTTTGGACACGAGAACCGCAATCTCGCTTGGGGCGACATTTTCGTCGCGAATCCAGGTGTGGATAAGTGTCGCGACAGAATCCGCCTCCTCTTGGTCCGTATCGAAAGACAGGACCTTGATAACGCCACCCTCACCCGAGATATCTGCGCCGGCCATCACAGCTTTCGGATCAAGAGTCTTTATCATCTCGTTTTGCATTCGGAGCAATCGCGGTTGCGACCTGAAATTTCGATAGAGATTCAGGGGCAGAGCATCAAAGTCCTCTGCGAATCTCACGAAAATGCCCTCCAAGGCCCCAGCCCACCCCATGATGCGCTGTTTCGTGTCTCCAACGGCGCAGACTCGCATTTGCGCCCCGCCACAAGCCAATCGCAGGAGTTCGTACTGGCTCCCGTTACAGTCCTGGAACTCGTCGCACAATACGTCAGTATACGTTGCGTGAATCGCGTTGCGGGCCACTGCCGACGCCTTCACAATGTGGCATGCGAGAGGTATTAAGTCGGCAAATGTGATTTGTCGGTGAGTGATCCTCTGATCGCCAATCGTGTAGTCGGCGTCTAAAGCATCCTTTCCACTAAGAACCAGGCGGAAGCGGTCTATAAGTCGCTTAGCGAAACCATGAAACGTCTGGCTGTCAAAACGCGCAGCAAGTACGTTCCCGCAACGCAGCTTCACCCGCCGAGCCAAGTTCCGACTCGCGTCCACCTTAAATGAGATCGCTAGGATGCGCTGGGGGTATCTGCACAGCCCAGTTCTCAGCAAGAAGTCCGCGCGCTGGGCCAGCATTTCCGTTTTCCCAGCTCCTGGCCCCGCCGTTAGCGCCAGGTTCCGCACCGGCTCCATTGCCGCAGTGATTGCGTTGGGCTCCAAGAGGAGCCCACCTGCCGCCTTCCATGCGTCCTGGCGTATCACTCGGGCAGGCCATCGAGCTTGGAGACAATCGCCTTCACCAGCCGCGCCAATACTACCGGCATTCCAGCCTTGATCTGCTCGTCCGTCAAGGAGGCAAGGGCTGAAAGATGTGCGACCGGCTTGCTGGCCGTCTTGAAATTCTTGCGATACGCCCCAAAGAGGCGCTGTTCACTCAGCTGGTATTGCCCACTCCCGTGGTAGTTATCGCCGAGCACGGCCCTGATCCCCTCCTCCGTGGGCTCGACATCGTCTGCCTCTGGAGTCAGGTAGGCGCCACGAAAACTCTTCAGCATTGTGAAGTCGAGGTCGAGCGGACTCGAGAAGAAGACATCTTTAGTCTCGAGGAAAGCCAACCATCCCTCGGTCGCTTCGCATTGAAGGAGAGCCTTCCCGTTACCCGCTTCATTCCACGCTGGTAGATCATCCATTTCCTCTTGAGTGATCTCACAAGTGGTCGGCGAGAATGCCATTAGATTCTTGGCGGCATTTCTGACCCTGCCCCAGCCGCCATGATACCGCGCGAGATCCAAGTCGAGCAGCGTGATAAACGGAATGTCGAGGGCGCTCAGCAGCCGCCACATATGGTTGACGTGACGACCGCCCAATGGAACCACCGATATCGCCGCCTCGTCGAGTCCGACACGCTCTGCCCTCAACACGCGGGACAAGACAATTTCTTCGCTATCCCCCTCCCCGAGGACAACCAATCGGGCAAAGTATAGCTCTGGGAAGGCCTGAACGGCCTCACGCACAAATTTGTATGCCTCTTCCGTGCTAGGCGGCATGAGAATGCTTGTGACTTTCGACTGCCGTGAACTGTCAAGCCGCAGATATCGGATACATTCGGGTGCCATTCGGCGGAGCATCGAGGGGGCGTGCGTCGCAATCAGCGCCTGGGCGTCTTCTTGTGTCCCAAGGGTTGCTAGTGATCTGACGACGCGGCCGAGGTAGTGCGGCGACAAGCTATTCTCCGGCTCCTCCATGGCCACCAGTGTGTATATCGCAGGCCTGAGTTTTTCTGGGTCGAACGAGTCATTGTCGCCTGCAAGCACTGCGCGGCCAATTCTTTGTAACCCCAGAACTAGAGAGAGATACAGCACGGATTTGTGCCCGTCACTCAAACGCGAGAAATCGACAAGTGGCTCTCCATGCCCAGGAGTGAACGATACCGACATGTGACGAAGGAGGGCTTCGACATCATTCTCGATAAAGGTGATGTGAGGATCTGAGAAGAATGAGCCTTTGTGGAGTTCGTGCCAACTATCAGCCACTGCCTGACTGAATGACTCCACCCCCAAGTTGGCAGTCAGGCTTGAGCTTATCCTCTCGGTTAGTTCGGTGATTGCCTCGCGTTGCTGCTCCCAATTCACGGCCCTTAACGCTCTACCGATTAGCGACTTCGCAGTATACACAATGTGATCAGATGGGTCGCGACGCGCAGGCAAATAATGCACTTGGAGATCGTTTCTATCCGCGCGCGGAACTTGATGCTTTACTGTGGGAACGCCCTGATCATCGACGCTCAGGACGTAGTAGAGGGTATCCTCAATCTCATCATCGGCGCTTAGGTGGGACTCGAGTCGGAAGCGCACAATGGGAGTGCCTTCTGGAGAATCCAACCGCATATGTGCAAAGTTTGGGGGGATTGCTGGATGCTCACCACCACCATCCGCAAGCTCCGGGAACGCGAACTCGGCCTCAAGCCAAAAGGTCCGCTCAATGTGTTTTGGTTCCGAAGGCTCGGTCAACGGAACGTGAAAATCCGAGCGTTGTACTCGCCTCAGGACCGGATCGAATGCAAAGAGACGGCAAAGCGCTTGAAGTACTGCCGTCTTGCCCGAGCCGTTTGGGCCTATCAGGAAGGTCAAGTCATCAAACTTGATCTCCGTGACAGTAGGTCCAAAACATTGAAAGCCGGACAATCGAAGGAAGCTCAGCTTCATCGAGAGGGGCCCCGTTTGTTGGTTGGCGGGAGGTGTGGGCCAGGTCCATTCGCGAAGGTAGTCGCAAGCGTGAGATGCTTCGGAAGCACCGGACTGAGAATCCGATTAGTTCCCGATCACTCCAGCCAACGCATCTTGCCAGAACAACCCCAATTTTCTCATTCGTCGGAACATCCCTTCGCGCGTTGAGTCATCACGGAGTGCCTCCTCGATACCTCGCAACGCGTCCCCCTGCCTCATCGACTCGGCCAAGAAGAGAGGGGCAAGCAGGAAGGCGGCGACGATTGAGTTCGTCTTGGTTTGCGGCTCCGATTTCTCCACAAACTTGCCAATGATCGGCCGGTCGGCGGCTGGCGGAAGCGCGACTAGGTAGTCGACGTACCGGTTAACAACGTCCGGAAGGGGCCAGGACGCCCAGGGTACAGTGAATTCGCCAGGTACGGTGATGCCGAATTGGGGCATGGGTTCGGTGACCTTGAACAAATACCCTCCAGCTGGCACCGATTCAGAAACACCTGGGTCTGTAAACCATCCCGCGTAGAAGCCGTAGGAGTCTCCCAGTTTCTCGAGAGTTTTTATTTCCGGGTTGGTTATCCTGCCCGTATAGAGCGCCCGGAGGGTGGCCGATGGCACGCCACTCACCTTGGACGCCTCGTGGACATTTCCGTCGTGAGCGACATCGATCAGATGGCGCACACGCTTGGTCACCAGAGCCTTGGCCGGCTTGAGCGGTTTGGGGGGCCTGCCCCCGAGCTTGGTCGCCACCCTCTTGCGTCCTCCAAACGACGATACTAGATTCGTAATAGAACCACTGACGGGTTCGACGCTTTACCAAACTATAGTCGCTTCCGGTTCCGGGCAACCACTGGGGTCCCAGACCGGTCTCGGAAGCCTCCAAGACAAGCTCATGGGGTGATAGCATGGAAACCGGAAGGCTTTTGAGTGTCCGAGAGGCAGCAGAGTACCTGGGGATGAGCGAAGCTTGGCTCTACGCCAGCGGTATCCCCTGTGTGAAGCTGGGAAGGCGCCGCCTGTACCGCACCGAAGACCTGGATGGCTTCGTGGCCAAGAGGGTGCGCCAATGAGCACCCTGTTTTCGCGCAAGGGCGTCTGGTACGTGGGTGTCCCAATCCATCCGACCGGGTGGACGAAGCGGACGACCAGCACCCGCATCAAGGCCGTGGCACTGCCCATGGCCCGAATGATGGACGAACTGGGGCCGCGCGGGCGCCGGGAATGGGCGCTCCTGGACGCGATTAGGGCCGGTGTACTGTCCGTCGGCCAGTTATATGACGCATTTGCGGCCGGCCCGGCCGCCTTGGACAGCCTGAAGTCCGACCTCAGGGATATTGACGTCGAGCCACTGGTTGAGCCGTGGCTCAAATCCCTCGCCGATTACGTGGCACCGGACACAATCCAGCATTATGGGACGCACGTCAGGTCACTTATTACGCCGAATGTGCGATTCTCCATTTCTCGCCTGAAACGGGGGGAATTGGCGAAATGGCTCAACTCCATCGAACGCGGCCCGTCCACTAAGCGGAAATACCGCGCGGCCATGTCGCGCTTTTGCGAATACCTGATTTCGATGGAATTGCTGGCCACAAATCCCATGCTTGAAGTAAGGGCCCCAAAGGCGGCCGCGCCGAGAATGCGTCACTTGGAGGACGCGGAGGTAGTTCGGCTTGTGGACGCGCAGGACGAACCATTTCGCACCATATCCGCGCTCATGCACGCGACGGGGATGGAGATTTCGGCCGTCCTCCAACTTTCACGTGGCGACCTGGACCTGAAAACCTGGATGATTCGGGCACACGGCACGAAAACAGCTTTCCGCGACCGACAGGCATATGTCACAGAGATGGCGCGGCCATATCTTCTGCGGCGGATCAGCACCCTCTTGCCCGGTGTCAGGCTGTTTGACGGCGTGACCAGGTGGGCAGCGCGAAACTCCCATGACCGCGCGTGCAAAGCGCTCGGAATCGCCGACTACACGCTACGGGATTCGAGGCATACGTTCGCCGTCGGCGCCATCAAGCGGGGCGCGCCAGCGGAAATTGTCGCGACCCAGCTCGGCCACTCGACACCACAAATGGTCAATCAGGTCTATTCCCGCTTTCGACCAAGCCAGGCGGAAATGGCCAAATGGTTGGGTGGTGCCCCCCGAGCACATTCTCGCAGGGTCGGGGGTGCCAAGTGATGCGCCCTCCTGTCTCACTCCGTGGTGCAGCACCACAAAACGAAAACGCCCCCCTGATCGAGGAGGGCGGCAAGATCACTGACGTCAACACTTTGAACGATAGCAGGGGCGGGACTCGAACCCGCGACCCCGGCATTATGAGTGCCGTGCTCTAACCACCTGAGCTACCCTGCCGAGAGGGCGGAATCCTAGCGACCGCCCCGCCGGACTTCAAGGTTTCGAGGGCGGCACGACCCGGAAGAGGAACTCGCCCTCGCGGATCATCCCGAAGGACTCCCGCGCGGCGCGCTCCTGCACCCGCGGATCCCGCTCGATGGCCACGGCCGCGGCCTGCAGCGAATCCACCGCGTCCTTGAGTTCCGCCACTTGCGCCGCCTCCCGCCGCTCCGACCGCCGCAGCTCCAGCCAGTGCCAGGTGCTGTACTCCCCGCCCTGCACCGCGAAGAGGAGCGCCAGCGCCACGATGACCAGCCGGATCACGGCGCCCCGGCTCACAGCGGGTAGAGGTCCCGGCCCGGGTAGTGCGCCACCTCGCCCAGCTCCTCCGCGATGCGGAGCAGCTGGTTGTACTTGGCCACGCGGTCGGTGCGGCTGGCGCTGCCGGTCTTGATCTGGGCGGCGCCGGTGGCCACGGCCAGGTCGGCGATGAAGGTGTCCTCCGTTTCGCCCGACCGGTGGCTCACCACCACGCCGTAGGAGCTCCCCTTGGCCAGGTCGATGCACTGCAACGTCTCGGTCAGCGTGCCGATCTGGTTGACCTTGACCAGGATGGCGTTTGCGGTGCCCGATTCGATGCCACGCGCCAGCCGGTCGACGTTGGTGCAGAAGAGGTCGTCGCCCACGAGCTGCACCCGTTCGTGGAGCCGCTCGGTCAGGAGCGACCAGCCGTCCCAGTCGTCCTCCGCCAGGCCGTCCTCGATCGACACGATCGGGTACCGGTCCACCCACTGCGCGTAGAGCGCCACGAGCTCCTCGGCGGTGCGCACGCTGCCGTCGCCCTTCTTGAAGACGTACTTCCCGTCCTTGTAAAGCTCGGAGGCCGCCACGTCGAGGGCGATCGCCACGTCGCGGCCCGCCTGGTAGCCGGCGCCCTCGATGGCCTGCATCACCACGTCCAGGGCGGCCTCGTTGCTCGGCAGCATCGGGGCAAAGCCGCCCTCGTCGCCCACGGCGGTCGAGAGCTTCATGCCGGTCAGCACCTTCTTGAGGGCGTGGAACACCTCGACGCCGACCCGGAGGCCGTCGGCAAAGGTGTCCGCCCCGATGGGCACCACCATGAACTCCTGCGCGTCCACGTTGTTGCTGGCGTGGGCGCCGCCATTCAGGATGTTCATCATCGGCACCGGCATCACGTGGGCCATCGGGCCGCCCAGGTAGCGATAGAGCGGCAGGCCCGCGTCCTCGGCCGCGGCGCGGGCCACGGCCAGCGACACCGCCAGGATCGCGTTGGCCCCCAGCTTCGACTTGTTGGGTGTGCCGTCGAGGTCCATCATGGCGCTGTCGATCAGGATCTGGTCCTCGGCGGCCATCCCCTCGAGCCGGGGCCCGATCAGCTCGTTGACGTTGCGGACCGCCTCGGTGACTCCCTTGCCGGCATAGCGGTGCGTATCGCCGTCCCGGAGTTCCGCCGCCTCGTGCTCGCCGGTGGACGCCCCGCTGGGTACGGCAGCCCGCCCACGCGCCCCGCTGGAGAGGACGACGTCGGCCTCGACCGTCGGATTGCCGCGGCTGTCGAGGATTTCCCGGGCCTGGACTTCAATGATGGTGGACATGAACCTGCCGTGAGGGAGAAGGGAGTCGGCTGCCGGAGCGCCCGCAAGCTACCCGCCCCGCCGGAGCCGCGTCAACGCGCCCCGAGGTCGACCATCGCGGCGCGCACCGCGTCGCTCAAGGCGGTGCGATCGTCGTGGGTGAGCCCGGCCGTCGAGATCGGGGTCCCGATCCGCACCGTGACCTCCCCCGGACGCACCGCGAGCGATCCCTTCGGGGTACGCTCGAACGCGCCGGTGATGACGACCGGGACCGCGGGCACCCCCGAGCGGATGGCCAGGATGAACGGGCCCTTCTTGAAGGGCAGGAGCCGGCCATCGCGGCTTCGCGTTCCCTCCGCGAACACCATCGCCGACATCCCCTGCCGGATGCGCGCGGCGGCCTCGTCGTAGGCGGCGAACGCGGAGGTCAGGTTGCCCCGATCGATGAAGATGTTGCCCGCGGAGTCCATCGCCTTGCCGAGGATCGGCACGCGCGACAGCTCCTGCTTCGCCACGAAGCGGAAGCTGTGCCGGATGGCCTCGAGCAGCACCCAGATGTCCACCATCGAGGTGTGGTTGGCGATGAACACGTACGGTTGCCCCGCCTCGAGCCGTTCGGCCCCCTCCACCGCCACGCGGACCCGGTTGGCGCGGAGAATGGCGCGGGCCCAGTGGTGCATGATGCGGTCGTACACGTTGCCGGGGGCGTACCGGAGGCCGGTCCACGAGGCGAGCACCGCCCACGTGGCGTAGAACGCCGTGACCGGGACGGCCACGATCACCAGCCAGAGGGTGCGGAGGAGGGTCATGCGAAGTGGTCGTGGCCCCCGGCCAGTTCGGTCGGGACGCCGGCGAAGGTGGCGGCCACGCCGCTCCCACGCCGGATCCGGCCGATGCGGGAGAGCCTGGTGCCGGTGTCGCGCTGGAATCGCGTCGCTTCGTCGACGCCAAAGGCCTTGGGGAGGCACACCAGCAGCTCGTAGTCCTCGCCGCCGCGCGCGGCGAACGCCTGGAGCGGCTCCTGACGGGCCAGCGCCATCGCGACCGCGTCCGGATGCACGGGAATCTGCTCGAGGTCCACGTCGATCCGCACGCCGGACGCCGCCGCCAGGTGCCCGACGTCGCCGCCCAGCCCGTCGGAAATGTCCATCATCGCCGTGGCGCCGTGCGCCGCCAGCCAGCGCCCCTCCGCGATCCGTGCCACCGGCCGCGCGAAGCGTTCCCGGGCCCCCACCGCGGGCACGCCCCCCTGCTCCCACGCCAGGAGCGCCGCCCGCGCGCCGCCGAGGCTGCCGGTCACCCAGAGCCCGTCGCCCGGGCGCGCACCGACCCGGCCCATCGGCTTCGCCGTCCGTCCCACCACGGTCACGTCCACCACCCACGCCGGTGCGCGGGAAAGGTCGCCGCCGAGCACCTTGCCCCCCACCGACCTGGCCGCCGCCCCCACGCCCCGCATGAGCGCCACAAGGTGATCCGCCGGCTCCCCGGCCGGGGCGCCGATGCTCGCCGTCAGGCCCACCACCTCGGCGCCCGCGGCGGCCAAGTCGGACAGCGCGCCCGACGCCGCCCGCCAGCCGATCTCCTCCCAGCCGAGCCACTCCCGCCGGAAATGGACGCCTTCGACGCTGAGGTCGGTGCTGAGCACCACCTCGCCGAAGCCCGGTGGAAGAACCGCGGTGTCGTTGCCGAGGGCGCTCGCGTCGGCGCCAAGCGCGCCGGCGATGGCGCGAATCCGGTCGAACTCGGCGCCCTTGCCCAGCGGGATGCCGGTCATGGCCGCACCTCGGACAGCCGGAACCGCACCAGCCCGTTGGCGGTGCCGACCCAGAGGAAGGTGCCGTCCACCGCCAGGTCGAGCGGCATCGCCGGGAGGTCGCCACCGACGAGGAGGGGACGGATCGGGGCGCCATCGAGCCGGCTCCAGCCGACGCCGGCGTCGCCCGCCACCCAGAATCCGTCGCCGTCGGCCACGAGGCGCCGGAGCGGGCCGAGGATTGACGACATCGGCGCCCCGATCTGCCACTCGTCACTCCCCGGCAGCCGCCAGAGGAACTGGTCGCGCGTGAGGCCGGTAAGCGTGTCGCCGAGCCAGGCCAGGTCCACGACAGGCCGGGCGAGGGCCGCGCTCGCCTCCACGCCGAGCGGACGAAAGAGTTCCGGCCGGTCGGCGACCGCGGCGCGCGGTCCGTTCTCGGTGCCGACCCACGCGGTGTCCGGGCCCGCCAGGACGGCCAGCGCCTCGTAGACGTACCGCGGCGCGAGGGGTTCGACGGTGGCACTGTCCACGAACCGCGCCAGGCCACGCCTCGTCGCCGCGACCACCACCCCGCGTCGGGAGGAGAGGGAGGTCACGCGGCGGTCGGGCAGTCCGCTCGTCTCGTCGAATCGGGTGAACGACAGCGGATCGGTGACTGGAAACCGGAGAACCCCGGCATCGGTGGCGGCCCAGAGGGCGTCGCCCACGCCAATCAGGCGCCGGGCGGTGAGGAACGCGTAGCCGGTGGCCGGGGGGCCGTACCCGAGGGAGGAGGTGGAAAGGTCGCCGGCCACGAAGCTCAGCCCCGCACGCTGGTTCCCCACGGCATTGCTCACCACCCAGACGCCACCGGGCACGGCATGCACCGCCCCGACCACCGGCCCCGCGATCCCGAACGACAGACGGAGCGGTGAGAGCGAGCCGTCCTCGAGAAAGAGCGCGCCGACACCGTCGGTGCCGAGGAACCAGCCGCGCCTGTCGAAGGAGGGAGCGGCGGAGGTATACCGCGCGGCGCGCATCGCGGGATCGAGGAGGAACGCCCCGGCCGAAGTGCGCAGGATGGGGTTGGCGGCGGCTGCCTGCTCCACCGTGGCGGGTCGGCTGGGCCTGGCCGGCCCCTGCTGCGAGGGGATGGGGACGAGGGCACCCGGGGGGAGGCGCTGCCATCCGGTCGCGGTCCGGAGAAAGAGCCCCGCCGTCGGGGCCGTCTCGTCAAAGGCGAAGTCGAGCAGCCGCCCCGCCACCTGCCCCATCTCCCAGAGCTGGAGGTCGGGCTGGAAATGCGCCCACCCCGCGGCCAGGCGGAGCCAGAGGGAATAGTCGAGCGGGTCGAGCATGCCGGACACGACGTAGTCGAGTGCATTCGGAGCGGGCGCGTCGTAGACCCCCTCCCACCGGCGCTCGATCGGCCGGTAGACCAGCACGCCGTTCGGCGACGCGAAGTACACCCGGTCGGGGCCGGCCGCCACCGCGCTGATTCGGGTCCAGTCGCCGATGACCATCCGGTCGTCGAGACTCCAGGTGCGCGACGCCTGCGCCGCGGCGGGCACAGCGGCGGCGGTCAGGAGCAGGGTGGCGACCACGACCAGCCGGATCACGCGAGGGGACGGGGCAGGTCGGCGAGGAATGGCGGCACCGCGCGCGGCGGGGCGTCCCGCAGGATGGACCACGCGCGCCAGAGGTCGGGCAGCGCGGCCAGCACGTCCATCGGGCGCATTGCGCGCGCGGTCACGCGGCGGGCGGCGAGGTCTCCCGCCCTCCCGAGGGCCTGGGCGGCGAGCGCCGCAGCACGCTCGGGCGGGAGGCCTGCGGCCAGGGCGCCGCCCGCCAGCCCCGAGAGGATGTCGCCGCTCCCGCCGGTGGCGAGGCCCGGCCCACCCGCCGCGACCGTGAGACTCCCGCCGCCCCTGTACGCCACCACGCTCGGCACTCCCTTGAGGAGCACCGTGGCGCCGCACTCCGCGGCCGCGGCCTCGGCGGCCCCCCACGGGTCGGTGTCGAGCGAGGCGGCCAGGTGCGGGAAGAGCCCGCGGAATTCACCGGGATGCGGGGTGAGGAGGAGCGGGCGCCCGGCGGCAAGGCCACGAAGCTCCGGCACCGCCCCCTGAAAGGCGACGAGGCCGTCGGCGTCGAGCACCGCTCGCGGGGCCGCGGCCAAGACGGACCGCACGAACTCGCGCCGATCGGTTCCGCGGCCGAGTCCCGGGCCCAGCACCACGGCATCGGCCTGCGCCAGCAGGTCACGTAGCTCGGCCGACAGTGCGCCCGCGAGCGGGTGGGTCCGCACCTGCAGGTCGGGCTCCGCCGCCACGAGCGCGGCGGCGGTGGCCTCGGGGGCGACCGCGAATACCAGCCCCGCCCCCACCGCGAAGGCGGCGCGCCCCGCGAGGCGGAGTGCGCCGCTCATGCCGGCGTCGCCCCCCACGGCCACCACCCGGCCGCGGGTGCCCTTGTGCGCGCGGGCCGGAAACGGCGCCAGCCAGGACGCCGTCGCAGCGTCGGTGACCAGCACCGGCCAGGAAGGGTCCGGCGGGGGCAGCCCGATGTCCACCACCGCGATGTCGCCCACCTCGTCGCGAGCGATCAGGTGCCCGCGACGAGGGGCGCCGAAGGTGATCGAGAGGGTTGCACCCGCGGTGCCCCAGACGGCGCCGGTCAGGAGATCCACCCCAGTGGGGCCGTCGAGCGCCACCACGGGGACGCGAAGGTCGCGCAACCGCTCGAGGAGGGCCGCGGCGGCGGGGCGCGGAGCGCCGGTGGCCCCGGTGCCGAGAATGGCGTCCACCGCCAGCGTCACGGAAGGCCACGGTCCCTCGGGCTCGACTTCCCGCACGCCGTCGGCGAGGGCGAGGACACGAGCCTGCTGGTTCGGGGGAGAGGGCCTGCCGGCGAGTTGGGTCACCCAGACCGGCACGGCAAGGTGATGCAGGGCGCGCGCGAGGGCCCAGCCGTCGCCGCCGTTGTTTCCGGGGCCGGCGGCCACCAGCACGCCGCCCCGAAGCGCCGGCCCGTGGCGCGCCGCCAGCACCGCGGCGCTGGCGCGCCCGGCGGCGTCCATCAGCGTCTCGACACGGATGCCGGCGCTGGCGGCGCGCCGGTCCCACTCGGCCGCCTGGGCGGGGGTCAGGACCGGGATGCGCATGGCGCCAGTCCGTCCTCCCTCCTCACCCCTACTTGTAGGATTGTCCGATGACCCTGCCGAAGGAGATCTCGCCGTTGTCGATCCGCAGGTTGAAGCCGCACTCCGGATTGGTGCAGACCCACGCCTTGTACGTGATCGGCGCCCCCTCGCGGCCGTAGTCGGACAGCGGAATCAGCTTCCCGGTGTTGCACTTCTGGCACGCCGGCCAATCCATCCCGTCCATGGTCCCCTCCCGTGCTAGGTCTCCAGCAGGTGCAGCGTTCCCTTGCCCCAGGCATATCCATCGCGGAAGGCCTGGCCGAACTCGAACACGTCCACGAAGTCCTCCTCCGAGTCGCCCGGCTGGGCCACGAGGAGGCCTCCATCCACGAGCGCAAAGACGATCTGGCCGACGGACCGGGTGGAGGTGATGCCCCAGTGCGCCAAGACCGCCGGCGCCAGCAGCCCGAACTGCTCCCAGGCGAGGTCCCGGCACGCCCACGCCACCTCGGAGCCGGCCAGGTGCCGGCGCGCCGGCAGGCGTGCCTGGACGTACTCGATGGCGCCCAGCACGAAGAGGTAGGCCCGCTCGTCGTACCCGCCGTGCCGCGCGCGGATGCGCGTCAGCACGCTCGAGACGAACGCCAGGTCGTTCACGACCGGGCGGCCTCGTACAGCGGAAAGGCGCGGGCCAGCGTCTCGACCTCGCGTCGGACCGTCTCGACGGTCCGGTCGTCCTGCCCGACCAGGACCCGGTCGATCAACACCGCCACCCGCCGCATCTCCTTGACTCCCATTCCGCGGGTCGTGAGCGCCGGCGTCCCGAGCCGGATGCCGCTCGTGACGAACGGCGACTGGGGATCGTCGGGGATCGTGTTCTTGTTGACGGTGATGCCGGCCCGGTCCAGCAGCTGCTCCGCCACCTTGCCGGTGAGGCCCTTCGGACGGAGGTCCACGAGCATCAAGTGCGAGTCGGTGCCCCCCGAGACGATGGCGAATCCGCGCTCGAGCAGCCCCTCGGCCAGGGCATGCGCGTTGGCCACCACCTGCCGAGCGTAGGTCCTGAACCCTGGCTCCAGCACCTCGCCGAAGGCCACCGCCTTGGCGGCGATGACGTGCATGAGCGGCCCGCCCTGGTGTCCCGGAAAGACGGCCTTGTCCACCTGTTTCGCGAACGCCTCGCCGCAGAGGATCATGCCGCCTCGCGGCCCCCGCAGCGTCTTGTGCGTCGTGGTGGTGGTGACGTGGGCGTGCGGCACCGGCGACGGGTACACCCCGCCGGCCACCAGCCCCGAGAAGTGGGACATGTCCACCAGCAGGAACGCCCCGACCTCGTCGGCAATGCTCCGGAAGGCGGCGAAGTCGATGATCCTCGCGTAGGCGCTGCCCCCGGCGATCAGCAGCTTCGGGCGCTCGCGGCGGGCCTGATCCCGGACCGCGTCGTAGTCGATGCGCCCGGTGGCCGGGTCCACCCCGTACTGCGTGGCCCTGAAGATGATGCCGCTGTGGTTGACCGACGCGCCGTGGGTCAGGTGGCCGCCGTGCGGAAGCGACATGCCCATCAGGAGGTCACCCGGGGCGATCAGCGCCAGGTACGCGGCGAGGTTGGCCTGGGCGCCGCTGTGCGGCTGGACGTTGGCGTGCGCCGCCCCGAAGATGCGCTTGGCCCGCTCGATGGCGAGCCGCTCCACCTCGTCCACCACCTCGCAGCCGCCGTAGTACCGCTTGCCCGGGTACCCCTCCGCGTACTTGTTGGTGAGCGGCGTGCCCATGGCGTCGATCACGGCCCGGCTCGCGAAGTTCTCGCTCGCGATCAGCTCGAGCCCGTCGCGCTGGCGCCGCAGCTCGCGGTCGACGATCGCCGCCACGGCCGGATCGGCCTCGCGCAGCGTGGCGGTGTGGTGTCCGGTCACGTCTCCTCCCCGTCCTCGATCTTCTCCACGCGCCGGCTGTGCCGTCCCCCGGCAAACGGCGTGTCCAGCCACTTGCGCAGGATGGCCACCCCCTGCTCCTCGCTCACGTACCGCGCGGGCAGGACGAGCACGTTGGCGTCGTTGTGCTCGCGGGAGAGCTCGGCGATCTCTGGGCTCCAGGCCACCGCGGCGCGCACGCCGTGGTGCCGGTTGGCCGCGTAGGACATGCCCAAGCCCGTGCCGCACAGGAGCACCCCGCGCCGGGCCTCGCCGTGCTCCACCTTGGCCGCCAGGGGATGCGCGAAGTCGGGATAGTCCACCGACGCCGTGGAGTCGGTGCCGAGGTCGAGCGGCTGGTACCCGAGCGCCACGAGCTCGCGCTTGAGCCGCTCCTTGAGCTCGACTCCGGCGTGGTCGGAGGCGATGGGAATGGTCTCGGCCACGGTCACCCCGGGAGCCACATCGGGCGCATCCCGCCCACCTGGCGGAGCCGGCCCTCGGCCAATCGGTCGGCCGCGACGTACGAGGGAATCTTCTCGCGCGCGGCGATGTCGTACACCTTGAGCAGGGTGTCGTAGATCTCGCCGGCCTTCTTCTTCGAGCGCTCCGCGCTCCAGCCGTGGATCTCGCCGTACACGTTGATGAGCCCGCCCCCGTTGATCACGTAGTCGGGCGCGTAGAGCACGCCCTTCGCCGCCAAGACGTCGCCATGCCGCGGCTCGGCCAGCTGGTTGTTGGCCCCGCCCGCCACGATCGTCACCTTGAGCCGCTTCAGGGTGTCGTCGTTGACGATCGCGCCCAGCGCACAGGGGGCGAAGACGTCCGCCGCCTGGTCGTAGATGGCGTCCGGCGCGACGGCGGTGGCCCCGGTGGCGTCCACCACCTTCTTGACCTTGGCTTGGTCCACGTCGGTCACGATGAGCTTGACGCCCTCGGCCTTCAGGTAGCTGCAGAGGTACTGCCCCACGTGCCCGCAGCCCTGCACGAGCACCGTCTTGCCGGTCAGCACGTCGCTGCCCCACTGCGCCTTGGCGCTGGCCTTGATGCCCACGTAGACGCCGTGCGCCGTGACGGGCGACGGGTCCCCGGAGAGCCCCGTCAGGCCCGCCACATGGTTCGTCTCGTAGTGCACGAACTCCATGTCCGCCGGGCTGGTCCCCACGTCCTCGGCGGTGATGTACCGCCCCCCCAGCGACTCGACGAAGCGGCCGTGCGCCCGGAAGAGCGCCTCCCGGTCGGTCCGCTTGTTGTCGCCGATGATCACTGACTTGCCCCCGCCCAGGCTCAACCCCGCCACGGCGGCCTTGTAGGTCATCCCCTTGGCCAGCCGCAGCGCGTCGGTGATCGCGGCGTCGGTGGAGTCGTACTTCCAGAAGCGGGTGCCGCCCAGCGCCGGGCCGAGGGTGGTGTCGTGGATGGCGATGATGCCGAAGTAGCCGCACGCCGGCTCGTGGCAGAAGACCACCTGCTCGTGCTCGTGGCTGGCGATGTCCTTGAAGAGGTCCATGGATGCACTCACGCGAGGGTGGACGGGATCACTTGCGGTACTCATAGAAGCCGCGCCCGCTCTTCCGGCCCAGGTGGCCGGCGGCCACCATGCGGCGCAGCAGCGGGCAGGGGCGATACTTGTCGTCGCCGAGGCCCCGGTGCAGGACCTCGAGGATGGCCAGGCAGACGTCGAGCCCGATGAAGTCCGCGAGGGTGAGCGGCCCCATCGGGTGCGCCATGCCGAGCTTCATGACGGTGTCGATGGACTCGGGAGTGGCCACGCCCTCCATGACGCAGAAGATCGCCTCGTTGATCATCGGCATCAGGACGCGGTTCGACACGAAGCCGGGGTAGTCGTTCACCTCCACCGGCGTCTTCCCGAGGGCCCGGGCGGTCTCCAGCGTCCACGCCGTCGTGGCATCGGAGGTGGCGTGCCCGCGGATGACCTCGACGAGCTCCATGATCGGCACCGGGTTCATGAAGTGCATGCCGATCACCTGGGCGGGGCGGCGGGTGCGCGCGGCGATCTCGGTGATCGAAATGGAACTGGTGTTGGTGGCGAGGACGGCGGCGGGGTTGGCGATCCCGTCGAGCTGCTCGAAGAGCGCGAACTTGAGGTCCGGCCGCTCCGAGGCCGCCTCGACGACGACCTCGGCGGGGGCGGCGGCGTCGAGCGCCAGGCTGCCCTGGACCCGGGCCATCACCCCGTCGGCGTCGGCGGCCGACAGGGTGCCCTTCTTGACCTGGCGGTCGAGGTTGCCGCGGATCGTGGCCAGCCCCTTGTCGAGCGCCGGCTGTGCCACGTCGATCAACGCCACCTGCCACCCGTGCTGGGCAAAGACGTGCGCAATCCCGTTTCCCATTGTCCCCGCACCCACCACCGCCGCCTGCCTCATGTCGTTCCCTCCCCCACATTGCGCCGCCACCGGGCGGCCACCGCGACGGCCGCGGCCATCGCCGCCGTGGCCAGAAGGCCCCCTTCGGGACCGAACCCGCCCCCGGTGAGCCAGGCCGGCTCGCCGGGAAGGTATGCGATGCTCGGGATGCCGAGCGGCAACCCACTCACGGGGGCGCCGAGGGCCGCCAGCGCCAGGTTCCACCCGAGGTGCACGCCCCACGCCGTCCAGAGCCCGCCCGGCGCGAAGAACGCCACGCCGAGGAGGATGCCCGCCAGCGAGATGTTGGCGATGCCGAGCGCCGTCACCCCCGGATTGGCCCAGTGCGAGAGGCCGAAGAGCAGCGAGGTGACCACCACCGCCGGCCACCGCCCCAGCACCCTCGCGAACAGCACCAGCGGGAGGCCGCGAAACATCAGCTCCTCGCTCAAGGCGGGGAGGGCCAGCGCCGCGGCGGTGCCGCCCACGGCCGCTCCCCACTCGCCCCACCGGCCGCCCTCGGCGGACCAGTCGGCGCCCGCCACCAGGAGCCCGAGCACCAGCGCCACCGCGGCCGCCACGGCACCGAGCAGCAGGCCCCGACCGAACCCGGACACCGGCGCCCCGGTGCCCCGCCAGCGGAGCTCGGCCCAGCTCTTCCGCAGCGCCAACCGCCCGATGAGGAAGGTGGCCACCCCGAACCCGAGGGTCAGCCCGACGCCCTGCGCCATCGCCTGGGCGAGCCCGGGCGTGGTGTACCAGTTGCTGTCGGCGCCGGCCCCGAGCAACACCCCCACCCCGATGGTGACCGGGATGCCGAGAGCCAGCCCTACAACCGCAAAGAGAACCGACCAGAGCGTGGCCTTGAGTGCCCCGCCCCACCCCGGACCGACCTCCCGGAGGTTCAGCGCCAGCGGGCGACCCGCGGCGCGAGGCCGGCGATGAGCGCCCCCGCCAGGACCACCTTGACGAGTCCCGCCGCCAGGAACGGCACCGTCCCGAGCTGGACCGCCGAGGCGGCGCTGCCGGTGAGCACCGCGAGCTGCGCCACGCCGCCCAGGTGGATGATCACCATCCCGAGGAAGGCACCGGCCAGCGCGCGCGGGAGCCCGCCCTGCGCCGCAACGCGCCCGGCCACGAAGGCGGCAACCGGAAAGGCGAGCAGGTATCCGCCGGTGGGCCCCATCAGCCACGCGAGTCCCGACGCCCCGCCGGAGAAGACCGGGAACCCCGCGAGCCCGAGCGCCAGGTAGGTGACCAGCGCGGCGAGGCCGGCCGCGGCACCGAACACCCCGCCCACCACCAGGACCGCGAGATCCTGCAGCGTCGCCGGCACCGGAGTGAAGGGGAGCGGGACGCGGACCTGCGCGGCCAGCGCCACGAGGAGCGCGCCGAGTGCCACGGTGATCAGGCGCCGTCCGGTGGACACGGCGGGAAGTGTCGCGAGGATCGGGGCGTCGGTCTTGCTCGTCACAGGGCCTCCACGCTGAGCGCCACGGCGTTGCCGCCGCCGAGGCAGAGGGTTGCGAGTCCCGTCCGGGCGCCACGGTCCTTCATGGCGTGGAGCAGGGTGGTGAGCACGCGGGCGCCCGAGGCGCCGATGGGGTGCCCGAGGGCCACGGCGCCGCCGCGCACGTTGACCCGGGCCCAGTCCCAGCCGAGGGCGCGGCCGTCGGCCAGGGCCTGGACGGCAAACGCCTCGTTGGCCTCGATGAGGTCGTACTGGCCGATCGAGGTGCCGGCCTTCTTCATGAGGTTCTGCACGGCGACGATCGGCGCGAAGAAGAGGTCCCTGGGCTCGCCGCCGCCGGTGGCGTACGCCGTGACCCGCGCCAACGGCGCCAGCCCGTGCGCCTTGGCGAAGGCCAGCGAGGCCACCACCAGCGCGCTCGCCCCATCGTTGAGCCCGGGGGCGTTGCCGGCGGTGACGCTGCCGTCCTTCTGGAAGACCGGCTTGAGCCTGGCCAGCGACTCGCGGGTCGTGTCCTTGCGCGGGCATTCGTCGGTGTCGAAGACGGCCGGCGGGCCCTTCCTCGAGGCCACCTCGACCGGCACGATCTCCGCCTTGAACGCCCCAGCCTCGATGGCCGCCACCGCCTTCTGGTGGCTCTCGAGGGCAAACTGGTCCTGGTCCTCGCGCGAGACGCCGGCCTTCTTCGCCGTGTACTCCGCGTAGTCGCCCATGTGGTTGTTGCCGAAGCTGTCCCAGAGGCCGTCGTGGATCATGCCGTCCACCATCGTCTGGTTGCCGGCCTTGATCCCCCCGCGCATGCCGTACACGTAGTGCGGCGAGGCGGACATCGCTTCCTGCCCGCCGGCCACGACACACTGGGCGTCCCCCGCCTTGATGGCCTGGGCGGCGAGCATCACCGCCTTGAGGCCCGATCCGCACACCTTGTTGATGGTGAGGGCCGGCACCGTGCCGGGCACGCCGGCGTGGATCATCGCCTGCCGTCCGCTGGCCTGGCCGGCGCCCCCCTGGAGCACGTGCCCCATCACCACCTCGTCCACCGCGCCCCCCTCAACGCGGGCGCGGCGCAGCGCCTCACGAATGACGACGGCCCCGAGCTGCGGGGCCGTAAAGGACGACAGGCCGCCGAGATAGCGGCCAATGGGGGTGCGGACGGCGGAGAGGATGACGGGGGTGGTGGCGTCGCTCACGGGAGGTCCGGGGGTTCGGGGTTCGTTGCCCCAAA
Source organism: uncultured Gemmatimonadaceae bacterium (assembly GCA_964574295.1). GTDB lineage: Bacteria > Gemmatimonadota > Gemmatimonadetes > Gemmatimonadales > GWC2-71-9 > SPDF01. The sequence goes on along the minus strand of CAZNLY010000003.1, from coordinate 110,093 downwards.
CATACCCGCCGAAGGCCCCGGCCGGGAGGTTAGGGGGCGAGCGCCCGGGAGCGGACCTGGGCCGCCACCCGCGCCGCGAATTCCTCGATGGGGAGCACCTCCTGCTTGTTCCCCGCCCCGCGCACCCGGACGGCCACCGTGCCGGCCTCCGCCTCCCGCTGGCCCACCACCGCCATGTACGGGACCTTGGCCACCTCCCCCTCGCGAATCCGATAATTGAGGGTGGTGCCCCCGGCGTCCGTCCGGGCGCGGATCCCGTCGACCCGAAGCCGCGCGACCACTCGCTCGGCCGCGGCCGCCTGCTCGTCGGAAATCGGCAGGACCCGCACCTGTTCCGGCGAGAGCCAGACCGGGAACGCGCCCGCGAAGTGCTCGATCAGGATGGCGATGAACCGCTCGAACGAGCCGCACATCGCCCGGTGGATGACCACCGGCCGATGCTCGGCGTTGTCCTCGCCGACATAGGTCAGGTCGAACCGCTCCGGCGCGGCGTAGTCGAGCTGGATGGTGCCGAGCTGCCACTTCCGCCCGATGGAATCGGACACGTCGAAGTCCACCTTCGGGCCGTAGAAGGCCCCGTCACCCGCCTTGAGTTCGTACGGCAGCCCGGTGGCCTCCAGCGCGGCGCGCAGATCAGCCTCGGCGCGGTCCCACATCTCGTCGGTGCCGATCCGCTCCGGCGGCCGGGTGGCGAACTTGAGCGTGGCGGTGAGCCCGAAGGTGGCGTACACCTCGAGGATCATCTGCGCCACCGACCGCACCTCGGTGGCGATCTGGTCGCCGCGCAGGTAGATGTGGCAGTCGTCCTGCTGGAACTGGCGCACCCGGGTGAGCCCGGAGAGGGCGCCCGTCACCTCGTTGCGGTGGAGGACGTCGAAGGTGCCGTAGCGCACCGGGAGCTCGCGATACGAGTGCTTGCGCATCCCGTAGAGGAGGTGGTGCGACGGGCAGTTCATCGGCTTGAGCGAGATGTCGTGCTCGCCGGACTCGTTGTCGAGCACCAGGAACATGTTCTCGCGGTACTTGCCCCAGTGCCCCGAGCGCTCCCACAACAGCTTGTTGTACAGGAGCGGGGTCTTGATCTCCTGGTAGTCCGCCCTCCGCTGCAGCTCCCGGATGTAGTCGTTGACCTCGCGGTAGAGCGTGGTGCCCCGGTCGGTCCAGAAGGCGGACCCCGGCGACGAGGGGTGGAAGACGAAGAGGTCGAGCTCCTTGCCCAGCTTGCGGTGATCGCGCTTGCGGGCCTCCTCCAGCCGGTGGACGTACGCGGCGAGGTCCTCCTTCTTGAACCACGCCGTCCCGTAGATGCGCTGCAGCATCTGGCGGTGCTCGTCCCCCCGCCAGTAGGCGCCGGCCGCGCTCAGCAGCTTGAAGTGCCTGAGCCGGCCGGTGGAGGGGAGGTGCGGGCCGCGGCAGAGGTCCTGGAACGGCCCGTCGGTATAGACCGAGATCACCTCGTCGTCGCCCAGCTCGCCGATCCGCTCGAGCTTGAGCGGGTCGTCGGCAAACCGCCGGTTGGCCTCGGCGCGGTCCACCACCTCGCGCACAAAGGGGAAGTCGCGCTCGGCGACCTCCGTCATCTTCCGCTCGATGGCCTCGAGATCCTCGGGGGTGAAGGGCCGCGGCACCTCGAAGTCGTAGTAGAAGCCGTCCTCGATGGCGGGCCCGAAGCCGATGCCGGCGCCGGGGTACAGCTCCCGCACCGCCGTTGCCAGGACGTGCGCCGCGCTGTGCCGGAGCACCTCCAGCGCCGCCGGGTCGCGGTCGGTCAGGACGGCAAAGGTGGCGTCGTGCTCGATCGGGCGGTCGAGATCCCGGATGGCCCCATCCACCCGGGCGGCGAGCGCCGCCTTGGCCAGGCCGGGGCCGATCTGCTGGGCCACGGCACGACTCGTGGTCCCCGAGGGAACCTCGCGCACCGAGCCGTCAGGAAGGGTCAAGCGAATGGTGCTCACGGGGCGGCTTCCGGCGGGGCGGGATGGACGAGCGGCTCGGCGCCCGGGGCGTAGCGGAAGTACAGCGCGATGCCCGCGAGCAGCAGCGCCGCCACGAGGAGCCAGCGGCCCAGGTCGGCGGCCGGAATGCGGGGGCGTTCGTCAGCCATGGATCACCCGACATCGGGAGCAAAGGGTGTCTGCGAGAACATCGGCGAACGTGTTAACTTAACGCGTCTTAGCCTCGAATGGCACAAGGAGCGCACGTGAGCCGGGAGCGAATGAGCCGGGGAGAGATCCTCGGGTGGTCGGTGGTCGGGTTCGGCGCCGGGATGGCCGGCGGGCTCTGGCTCGCGAATTGGCTCGGGCGGGTGACCCGCGGCCGGCTGGCCGACGAGGCGCGGGCCTTCACCCGCCGGGGAGGCCCCTCGGCGGTGGCGCTGGCCGGCGCCGTCCGCGCCGCGCTCACCGACGATCCCGCCCTCGCGCCGCACGAGCTCGGGGCCCTCGCGGTGAGCCGCGGCACCGTCGAGCTGACCGGCTGGGTCCCCGACCGCGCCGCCCGAGCGCACGCCTTCCGCGTGGCCAACCAGGTGCCCGGCCTCGACGGCATCATCAACAGCATCCTCGTCCACGGCGAGGACGACCTCGCCGGCGCCTTCGCCGGCGCGCCGGACGCCCAGCGCGCATGACCGCGGAGCTCGCCCCGCAGTACCAGCCCGGCCCCATCGAGCGCGCCCTCTACCAGTGGTGGACCGAGCAGGACCTCTTTGCCCCCCGCCCTGGCCGCGCCCCCTACGTGATCATGATGCCGCCGCCAAACGTGACGGCGCAGCTGCACATGGGCCACGGCCTCAACAACACCATCCAGGACGCCGCCATCCGCTTCGAGCGGATGCGGGGCCGCGAGGTCCTCTGGCTGCCCGGCACCGACCACGCCGGCATCGCCACCCAGAACGTGGTGGAGCGCGCCCTGGCCGCGGAGGGAAAGACCCGCTTCGACCTCGGGCGGGAGGCGTTCGTCGCACGGGTCTGGCAGCACGTGGAGGAGACCGGCGCCACGATCCTCGACCAGCTCAAGGCCATCGGCGCGAGCTGCGACTGGAGCCGCACGTACTTCACGCTCGACGAGGGGCTCTCGCGCGCGGTGCGCGAGGTGTTCGTGCGGCTGCACGAGAAGGGGCTCATCTACCGCGGCAACTACATCATCAACTGGTGCCCCCGCTGTCTCACCGCCCTCTCGAACGAGGAGGCGGAAAAGGAGGAGCGCGACGGCCACCTGTGGCACCTCCGGTATCCGCTGGCCGGCGGCGGGCACCTGACCGTGGCCACCACCCGCCCCGAAACGATGCTCGGCGACACCGCCGTGGCGGTGCACCCGGACGATGCGCGCTATGCGGCGCTGGTTGGCACGTCGGTGCGGCTGCCGGTGGTCGACCGCGAGGTGCCCATCGTGGCCGACGAGGCCATCGACCCCGCCTTCGGCACCGGGGCGGTCAAGGTGACGCCCGCCCACGATCCCCTCGACTTCGAGATCGGCCGGCGGCACAACCTCCGGGTCCTCGACATCCTGACCCCCTCCGCCCACGTGAACGACAACGCGCCGGCCCGCTTCCGCGGGCTCACCCGCGAGGCGGCCCGGAAGCAGGTGGTGCGGGAGTTCGAGGCGCTGGGACTGCTGGACAAGGTGGAGCCGCACCGGCACGCGGTGGCCCACTGCTACCGGTGCGGCACCATTGTCGAGCCGCGGCTCTCGGAACAGTGGTTCGTCCGGATGGCCCCGCTCGCCGCCCCCGCCCTCCGCGCCTGGCAGCAGGGCGACCTGCGGTTCATCCCGGAGCGGCGCGGCGTCGAGTACGGCCAGTGGATGGAGGGGATCCGCGACTGGTGCATTTCCCGACAACTCTGGTGGGGGCACCGGATCCCGGTCTGGTACTGTGAGTCCGGGAAGTGCGGCAAGGTGAGCGTGTCCCGGACCGACCTGACCGCCTGCCTGCACTGCGGCGGGCCGGTGCGGCAGGATGAGGACGTCCTCGACACCTGGTTCTCGTCGTGGCTGGTGCCCTTCTCGAGCCTCGGGTGGCCAGCGGAGACGCCCGACCTCCGGCGCTACTACCCCGGCCACACGCTCGTGACCGCGCCCGAGATCCTCTTCTTCTGGGTGGCACGGATGGTCATGGCCGGCCTCGAGTTCCGGGGCTCGGTGCCGTTCGACACCGTGTACCTGCATGGCACGGTGCGCGACACCCAGCACCGGAAGATGTCGAAGTCGCTCGGCAACGGAATCGATCCGCTCGAGGTGGTCGAGCGCTACGGGGCCGACGCGCTCCGCTACACCGTCATCTCGGGGATGGCCGTCGGCACCGACCTGATCCTCGACCCGGCCGACCTCGAGGTGTCCTTCTCCGCGGGCCGCAACTTTGCCAACAAGCTCTGGAACGCCGGCCGGTTCATCCTTGGCGCGCTCGACGGGCCGACGCGCCCGCTCGCCGGACGGTACCGCGACGTGGTGCGCCCCGACGAGCTGGCGCTCGCCGACCGGTGGATCATCGCGCGGTGCGACGCCACCGTCCGGGAGGCCACCGAGGCCTTCGAGAAGTTCCGGCTGAATGAGGGCGCGGCCGCCGTCTACCACTTCCTGTGGAGCGACCTCGCCGACTGGTACATCGAGCAGGTCAAGCCGCGCCTCTACGGCGACCAGCCGGGCGGCGACGTGGCCCGGGCCGTCCTGGCCCGCACCTTCGACGTCGCGCTGCGGCTCCTGCACCCCGTGATGCCGTTCATCACCGAGACACTCTGGAAGCGCTTCCCCGGCCGGGACGCCGCCGCCTCGATCAGCGTGGCCGCCTGGCCGCAGCCCGACGACCGGGCCACCGACGCCGCCGCGCTCCGGCAGTTCGGCCTCGTGCAGGAGCTGATCGGTGCGGTCCGCCAGATCCGCGCGGAGTACGGCATCGCGCCCGGGCAGCCGGTGCGCCTCTGGGTCTCGGCGGCGGACGCCGCGCTCACCTCCGAGTCGGGCACCATCCGGCGCCTCACCAAGGCCAACGAGGTCCGCTTCGGCGAGGCCCCCTCCGAGCCCGGCGGGCACGCGGTGCTCTCCGACGGCCGCTCGGTGTTCGTCCCCCTCGGCGACGCCCTCGACCTCCCCCGCGAGTGCGCCCGCCTCGGCGCCGAGGTGGCGCGGCTCGGGCAGCTGGTGGAGAGCCAGCGGAAGAAGCTCGACAATCCCCAGTTCGTCTCGCGCGCGCCGGCCGCGGTGGTGCAGGCGGAGCGGGACAAGCTCGCCGCATGGCAGGAGCAGGCCGCCGTGCTGGCCGAGAAGCGCCACCGCCTCGGATGCGCGTGAGGCGGTCGGGGGCGCCGATCCTCCGGGCGGCGTGCTCCGCGCTCGCCGCGTTGGCCCCCCTGGCCTGCGCCAAGATCGAGCCGCCGCCCGGCGGTCCGCCCGACGCCCGGCCCCCCGGCCTCATGGCCACTATCCCTGATTCGCTTGCGGTGTATCCCGACTTCAGCGGCGACGTCGAGTTCCTCTTCAACGAGACCGTCTCCGAGGGTGGCAGCCCCAACATGGGGCTCGGCACTGGAGACCTCGAGCGCCTCGTCATCCTCTCCCCCTCGGACAAGGTGCCGAAGGTGCGCTGGAAGCGGAGCCGGGTGGTGGTCCGCCCCGCCGAAGGGTGGCAACCCGATCGGGTCTACCGGGTGCAGCTCCTTCCCGGGGTGATGGACATCCGCCGGAACCGGAGCGATAGCTCGACGGTAGTGACCTTCACCACCGGCGCTCCCCTGCCGACGCACCAGCTGACGGGACGCGTCTGGGATTGGACGACGGGGCGCCCCGCCCCGCTGGCGCTCGTCGAGGCGCTCCTGCTTCCCGACAGTCTCCGCTATCGGCTCCTGGCCGATTCCACCGGGCGGTTCGTGCTGACGCCGATCCCCGCGGGCGCGTATGTGGTGTTCGGCGTGCTGGACCAGAACCGCAACCTGCGCTTCGATCCGCGCGAGGCGTGGGATTCGGTGCCGGTGCCCGCCGACAGCACCGGCGCCGGCGAGCTCTGGGTCTTCCCGCACGATTCCGTCGGTCCCCGCCTCTCCCGGGCGGCCGTGACCGACTCCCTGACCGCGACACTGACCTTTACCCAGCCGCTGGATCCGACACAGCGATTCTCCGTGGATGCGGTGCGGGTCCTCCGCCTACCCGATTCGACCCGCGTAGCGGTGCTCTCGCTGCTGAGCAAGCCCCTCCACGACTCGGCCTACCCGGCGCCGGCCCCTCCCGTCGATACGACCAAGCCGGCGGGGCCGAAGCCAGGACTGGCCCTCCGCCCGACGGCAGACACGGTCAAGCCGACGCGCCAGCCGCTCGAGACCGCCCTCCTCCTGCGCGTCGGCGCGGCGTGGGCACCCGGGACCACCTACCTCGTCGAGGTGGACTCCGTCCGGAACGCCAATCGCGCGGCGGCCAATGTGCGCGGCCCCCTCGAGGTGCCCAAGGCGAAGGCCGACTCCGCCACTGGTGCGGCAAAGGACAGCGCTGCGACGCCCGCCCCCCAGCGCCCGCCGCCGAGGCCCCCGAACCAGTGACGGACGACCGGCGCACCCTGCCCTCGGTGGAGCGGCTCCTCCAGGAACCGGGCATCGCCGCGCTGCTCGAGGTGGCTCCGCGCAGCCTGGTGGTGGCCGCGGCGCGGGAGGCGGTCTCCGCCGCCCGGCGCGGGCGGGCCGGCCCACCGGCCGACTGGAGCACCGATGTCGCGGAACGGGCCGAACGGCTGGCCGCGCGGAGCCTCCGGCCGGTCCTCAACGCCACCGGCGTCGTCCTGCACACCAACCTCGGGCGTGCCCCGCTGGCCCGCGCCGCCCTCGAGGCGATCGCCGCGGTCGCGGCGGGCTACAGTACCCTCGAGTTCGACCTGCAGGCCGGCGTGCGCGGCCAGCGCGCCGATCACGGCCGCCGGTTGCTGGCCGAACTCACCGGGGCCGAGGACGCGCTGGTCGTGAACAACGCCGCCTCGGCGCTGGTCCTGGCGCTCAACACGGTGGCGGCCGGTACCGAGGTGCTGGTGTCCCGTGGCGAGCTGGTGGAGATCGGCGGGTCATTCCGGCTGCCCGACATCCTTGCCAGGAGCGGCGCGCGACTCCGCGAGGTGGGCACCACCAACCGAACCCACCTCGCCGACTACGAGGCGGCCATCGGTCCCGCCACCGGCGCCATCCTGGCGGTGCACCGGTCGAACTTCGACCAAGTCGGGTTCGTCCACACCCCGGACCGGGCCGCCCTCGCCGCCCTCGCCGAGCGACACGCACTCCCCTTCCTCCACGATATCGGCAGCGGCCTGCTGGCCGACCTCTCCCCCTGGGGCCTCACCTCCGAGCCCCGGGTGCCCGACGCCGTGGCCGAAGGCGCCGGCCTCGTCATCTTTTCGGGCGACAAGCTCCTCGGCGGGCCGCAGTCCGGGTGCCTCGTGGGGGCAGCGCCGCTCGTGGCGCGCTGCCGGGCCAACCCGCTGGCCCGCGCCCTTCGCGCCGACAAGCTGACCCTCGCGGCTCTCGAGGCCACGCTCGATCTCTACCGCGACCCCGCCGTCGCCCTCCGCGAGGTGCCGGTGCTCCGGATGCTCGCCCTCGACGCCGGAACCCTCGAACGGCGCGCAACCGTGCTGGCCGGAGCCATCGCGAGGGCCGCGTCCGGGCACCCGGCGCCGGCGCTCGTGGCGGGAGCGTCGATGGCCGGCGGCGGCTCCTTCCCCGGTGCGGTGCTCCCCACCACGGTCGTCCGGGTCGAGCCGGGTGCGCGCGGCGCCGAGCGACTCGCGATGGCGCTCCGCCTGGGGCACCCCGCCGTGGTCGGGCGGATTCTGGACGGGGCCGTGGTGCTGGACCCACGGACGCTGCCGGAGGAGGGCTTCCCTGACGTGGCGGCTGCCGTGGCCGCGGCCCTCGGCGAATGACGGCATCCGCCGGCCGGCCCGCCGTGTTCCTCGACCGCGACGGAACACTCGTCGACGACCCGGGCTTCCTGCGCGATCGGGAAGGGGTACGGCTCCTCCCCGGGGCCGCGGCGGCGGTGGTGCGGCTCAATGCCGCCGGCTACGCCGTCGTGGTCGTCACCAACCAGTCGGGGCTGGCGCAGGGGTTCATCACGCCGACCGAATATCGGGAGGTGGAGCGGCGGGTCGGCGAGCTGTGCGAGCTCGGCGGGGCGCGGCTCGACGCCACCTATCACTGCCCCCACTATCCGGCGGTGACCGGCCCATGCGACTGCCGGAAGCCCGGCACCCTGCTCTACCGCCAGGCGATCGGGGACCTCGGGCTCGACCCGGAGGCAAGCTGGGGCGTCGGGGACCGGCTCAGCGATTTGGAGCCAGTCCGCGCCCTGGGCGGACGCGCGATCCTGGTCCGGACCGGCACCGGCGCCGAGCACGCAGCCCACGCGGCCGCGGCCGGGTTCCCGGTGGTGGCGGACCTGGGCGCCGCGGTCGAGCGCATCCTTGGGGCGCGGCGGGACCCCACCCCCTAGGGAGGCGGGGTCCGCCCCCTTATTTTCCCGCGCCATGGCGTACCGGGTTGCGGTCTGTGCTTCGGGGAGCGGCAGCAACCTGCAAGCCCTGCTCGACCGGCTTCAGGGAGAGGCCCCCGCGCGGGTGGTGCTCGTCCTGAGCAACCGTGCAGACTCCGGCGCGCTCGAGCGGGCGCGCAAGGCCGGCGTGGCGGCGGAGGTGTTCGCGGATCCGTCGGACGCCTCCGAGTGGATCACGCGCCTCGGCCGGCGCGAGGCCAACCTCGTGGTGCTGGCCGGGTACCTCAAGCTGGTGCCCGCCGGCGTGGTGCAGAAGTATCGGGGCCGGATCGTCAACATCCACCCGGCCCTCCTCCCCGCCTTCGGCGGGCCCGGCATGTACGGGCGGCGCGTCCACGAGGCGGTGCTGGCGGCTGGGGCCACCGAGTCGGGCCCGACGGTGCATCTCGTGGACGAGGTGTACGACCGGGGCCAGATCCTCGCCCAGCGGCGCGTGCCGGTGCAACCGGGTGACACCGCCGAGGCGCTGGCCGCGCGGGTGCTGGCCGAGGAGCACCGGTTGCTCCCCGAGGTGGTGCTCGCCGCCGCGCGGGCCGGACGGCCGGTGCCGCTCCCGGTGTCGTCCTGAGCGTTCGTCAGTCACCTTCAGGGAGTCCCATGCCCAGGGCATTGCTTTCCGTCAGCGACAAGCGCGGTGTCGTCCAGTTTGCGCAGGGGTTGGTCCAGCTCGGGTGGGAGGTCATCTCCACCGGCGGCACCGCCGCGGCGCTCAAGGCGGCCGGCGTGCCGGTCCTGACCGTCGAGTCGGTCACCGGGTTTCCCGAGGTGCTCGACGGCCGGGTCAAGACGCTGCACCCCAAGATCCACGGCGGGCTGCTGGCGCGCCGCGACCTTCCCGAGCACGTCCGCTCCCTCAAGGAGCACGGCATCACGGCCATCGACCTGGTGGCGGTAAACCTCTACCCCTTCCGCGCCACGATCTCGCAGCCCGACGTCTCCTTCGAGGACGCCATCGAGAACATCGACATCGGCGGCCCGTCGATGCTGCGGTCGGCGTCGAAGAACCACGAGTCGGTCCTGGCGGTGGTGGACCCGTCGGACTACACGGAAGTGCTCCAGATGCTTCGGAGCGGGGCCATCCCCGCGGACTACCGGCGGGCGCTGGCCGCCAAGGTCTTTGCCCACACCGCCGACTATGACGCCGCCATCGCCGCCTACCTGACGCCGCGGGAGGAAGGGCTCCCCGCGCGGCTGGGCGGCTCGCTCGAGCGGTTGATGCCGTTGCGCTACGGCGAGAACCCCAAGCAGCGCGCCGCGCTCTACGTGACGGAGGAACCGCGCGGTATCCGCGACCTCAAGCAGCGGCAGGGCAAGGAACTCTCCTTCAACAACATCCTCGACCTCGACGCGGCGATGGCGGCGGTGGCGCCCTGGAGCAACCGGCCGGCCTGCGCGGTCATCAAGCACACGACGCCGTGCGGCATTGCCGTGGGGGCCACCGCCCATGCGGCCTGGACCCGCGCCCTTGCCACCGACCCGCAGTCGGCGTTCGGCGGCGTGGTGGCGTTCAACACCGTGGTGGATGAAGCCACGGCCGCGGCCATGGCCGACCTCTTCCTCGAGGTGGTGGTGGCGCCGTCGTTTCACGAGGAGGCGCTGCGGGTCTTCGCCGCGAAGAAGAACCTCCGCGTCGTGGAGCTGCCTGTCAGCCACGGCGAGCCCGGGCTCGACTACAAGTGCGTGCGGGGCGGCTTCCTGGTACAGGACCGCTTCCAGTTCGACCCGCTCGAGGAGGGGTGGCACGTCCCGACGGTGCGGCATCCGACCGAGGCGGAGTGGAGCGACCTCCGGTTCGGCTGGGCCGCGGTGGCCTCGGTCAAGTCGAATGCCATCGTCCTGGTCCGCAACGAGGCCGCCATCGGCATCGGCGCCGGCCAGATGAGCCGGGTGGATTCCTCGTTCCTGGCCGTCCACAAGGCGCGGCAGCAGGGACACGACCCGCGCGGGGCGGCGCTCGCCAGCGACGGGTTCTTCCCCTTCCCCGACGGCGTCGAGGCGGCGGCCGCCGCCGGCATCACCGCCATCATCCAACCGGGGGGGTCGGTCAAGGACGCCGACGTCGTCGCCGCGGCCGATCGCCTCGGCGTGGCGATGGTCCTGACCGGCGCCCGGCAATTCCGGCACTAGCGGAGCGTTCGTGACGACATCCAAGCCCGAGACTCCCTACCGCTGGGCCGCCCTGATGGGGCTCGTCGTGTTCGGCATCTACTACCTGACCCTGGCGCCGACGACGGCCTTCTGGGACACCTCCGAGTACATCGCGGCGGCCCGCGTCCTCGGCATTCCCCACCCGCCGGGCAACCCGCTGTTCGTGGTCATGGCGCACGCCTGGGGGCTGCTGCCGCTCGCGGCGGAGTACGCCCGCCGGATCAACCTCTTTGCGGCGTTCGGGAGCGCGGTCTCGGCGGCGCTCTGGTTCCTGATCGCAGAGCGGTGGCTCCGGACGATCGTCCCGGTCCGGTGGGGCCGCCTCCTGGCGGCGGCAGCCGGCACCCTCGTCTCCGCCACGTCGTGGACGGTGTGGAACCAGTCCACCGTCAACGAGAAGGTGTACACCGTCTCCCTGCTCTCGATGGCGCTGGTCACCTGGCTGGCGGTTCACTGGGGGGACGACGAGCCCGGGCCGCACCGCGACCGCTGGGTCATCCTGATCGCGTACATCACCGCGCTGTCCACCACGAACCACCTGATGGGCCTCCTCGCCGCACCGGCGGTGGCCATCTACATCCTCTGGACCGACTGGACGGTGGTCAAGCGGCCCTGGGTCTGGGGCGGCGTCCTCGTGGCGGTCGCGCTCGGCGTGTCGCTCAACTACCTCTTCCTCCCGATCCGCGCCGGGCAGTTCCCGCCGATCAACGAGGGCGAGCCGGTCGGCTTCTTCAGCCAGGCGCTGATGGACGTGATCAACCGCGTCCAGTACGCCAAGCCGTCGGTGCTCGACCGGCAGGCGGACTTCCCCTCCCAGATTGCCAACTACTTCCAGTACTTCCGCTGGCAGTTCGCCCGGGACTGGGGTGTCGCCGCCGGACCGTTCGCGGCGCTCTTCGGCGTCATCGGGATCTTCGGGCTCGTCGAGCTCATCCGGAAGGACCGTCGGGCCGGCCTGGCAGCGTTGGCGATGTTCGGCACGCTCACGATCGCCCTCATCTTCTACCTGAACTTCAAGTACGGGTATTCGATCCACCCCACGCGCGACCTGGCCCGCGAGGTCCGCGAGCGGGACTACTTCTTCATGGGGTCGTTCGCCTACTTCGGGGTGCTGGTGGCGCTGGGGCTCGGGGCGATGTATCGCAGCCTTGCCGACGCCCTGGCCGACCGGCTGCCGGAGGCACGGCGCTGGGTGGCGGCGACGCCGGTCTTCCTGCTGGGCCTCGTGCCGCTGGCGGGCAACCACGTGACCGCCTCCCGCGCCCACGAATACCTCGCGCGCGACCTGGCCATCGACATGCTCGAGTCGGTGGAGCCCTACGGCATCCTCATCACCGCGGGCGACAACGACACCTTCCCGCTCTGGTTTGCGCAGGAAGTGCTGGGCGTCCGCCCCGACGTGACGCTCGCCAACCTCTCGCTGATGAACACGCGCTGGCACCTCCGCCAGCTGCAGCGGCGGGTCACGCCGGAGTTCCAGCCCGCCGACGCGGCGCCCCTCTGGCGCCTGGGCCCGGCCGAGACCGGCGTGGCGCTCGGCGACAGCACCGCGCCCGCCCAAGTGGCGTGGCCGCACCCCGAGGGCTCGGTCCTCTCGAGCTTCACCACGGGGCAGCTCGACAGCCTCCCCGAGGCGATCGCGGTGCGGAAGAACACCGGCATGCGGGTGGACAGCCTGGTGGTGCGGTTCGGGCAGGACTACCTGATGCTGCAGGACATCGCCGCCCTGGCGCTGATTCGCGACAACCTCGGCAAGCGGCCGATCTACTTCAGCTGGAGCAGCGGCAACTATCCGGACGTGACGCTCGGGCTCTCGGAGTACCTCCTGACCACCGGCCTCGTGCGCAAGCTGATGCCGCGGCCGATCCAGGAGGGGAACGGCATCGTGATGTCGCGCGCGCTCGGCTTCGTGGATGTGCCGGTCACCCGGAAGCTGCTCTGGGACACGTACCACTGGCAGAGCGCGGCGGTGGAACGGCCCCGCGGGTGGGTGGACCCGCCCTCCGCTTCGATCCTCTCGCTCTACGGGATCATCTACCGCGAGGCGGGGGTCGTCCTCCGGGCGCAGGGCATCACCGGGGAGGCCGACAAGGCCGACTCGATCGCCGCCGCGGTCCAGCTCAACATCGTGCGGGGGGAGCGGAACTAGGGGCGGGTCGCCCCGCCGGGGCGGCGGCCCCTATATTGTCGGCAGGGCGTGGTGGCCGAGTGGTTGAAGGCAGCGGTCTTGAAAACCGCCGAACCGGAAACGGTTCCGTGAGTTCGAATCTCACCCACGCCGCTTCAAGGAAGGCCGGCAAGAACGTCAACGGGGAGGTCGGCCGGGCTCGACGCCTGGCCGGCCTCCCCGCGCGCGTCTCGCGCCGCCGGTGCTACTGGTGCCGGAGCAGCGAGACCCCGACGCTCAGGTACTGGTAGGAGCCCGACTCGCCGCCGATGTACGTGCCGGCGTTGGCGGGGTAGTTGTACCGGCCGAAGATCGCGATCTCGTTCCGGTTGCCCTTGTTCAGGATGAAGCCGAGCTCCGGGGCAAAGCCGACCACCACGTTCGAGGTCTTCACCTCGGTGTCCGCCACGTCCATCCGCTGCTTCATGACGTACGCGCCAATCCCGAGGCCGATGTAGGTCTGGATCTTCCCGCCCGCCTTGCTGTAGAGGTGCCCGGTGGCCAGGATCGGGAACATGTTCATCGACCGGTACTGTTCGCCCGACACGGTGCCGCCCGGCAGGAAGAGCGGATCGGTGGTGTTCTCGTAGAAGGCGGTGTAGCCCACCGAGAGGCCGACCGACGCGTTCGGGTTGAGCAGGCGCCGGACCTCCATGGACACGCCGACCCAGCTGTCGTTGCCGATGAAGTTGTCGGAGAGGTCGCCGCCGGGGGTGGCCCAGGTGTACGTGAAGCCCCCCAGTACCTGCGCCGACGCGGGAGCCGCCGCGGCCAGGCCGAGGGCGGCGAAGACGATCGCTGCGCGGAGTCGGGAGGTCATGGCGTGGCCGTGTGGTAGAGGTAGGTGGACTGGGAGAAGGCCTGGTCGATACCGTCGGTGATGGCCGCGGCGAGCGAGCCGGGGGTGTTGCCGTTCAGGACCCCGTTGAGGGCCGCGTTCCACACCACCGGCGGCGCCGCGACGGTGGCGTCCGCCATCGGGATGATGATGGTGCCCGCGCTGTACTCGTACCCCACCACATCGGTCGGGTAGTCCGGCACCCACCCGGCACAGCCCGGATAGGCCCACCCCCACACGACGCACCAGTCCACCGACTCGAAGTCGTAGTTGTTGGTGACCAGCACCGCCGGGCTCAGGATCAGGTCGGCCGTGGCGGGGTCGAGCACGCGGGTGTAGCCGCGCACGTTCATGTTCGCGGCCGTCCGGGCGACGATCAGGCTGTCGTAGGTATGGTCGAAGGGATCCGAGCCCCCGGCGGGGCCCAGATGAACCACACTGTCGGGAATGACGATGTAGTAGGTCGCAGCGTCGCCGAATTGGAAGCTGACGTCGTAGAGCGTGACGACCGAGGCGAGGTCACCGGACTCGGTCGGCTGCTCGGGATAGCACGCCAGCAGGCCGATTCCCGATCCGATCGCGAGCGCGGCCGCCCGCAGGGACATGCGCATCAGGGACTCCAGGGTTCTTGAGTGGAGGGGGCAAGATAGTCATAAGACGCCGCCGGAACCACCCATCGCACACGCCCCCCTCGGGGTTGCGTAAACCCTTCTCCGATGGCAGTTTCCTCGCTCGCCGGGAGCGGTGGCCGAGTGGCTGAAGGCGGCGGTTTGCTAAACCGTTATAGGGGTCTAAAGCTCCTATCGGGGGTTCGAATCCCCCCCGCTCCGTCGTTCGAGGACTGAGGGCCAAACTTCGGTCCTCAGTCCTTTTTTGGGTGGTACTCCGATGACTGTCCGCGTCCGCTTCGCCCCCTCCCCCACCGGCTACCTCCACGTCGGCGGCGCTCGCACGGCCCTCTTCAATTGGCTCTTTGCCAAGCGGATGGGCGGGGTCCACGTGCTCCGGATCGAGGACACCGACCGCGAGCGGAGTACCGACGCCCACACGCAGGTCATCCTCGACGGGCTCACCTGGCTGGGCATCACCTGGGACGAGGGGCCGTTCTTCCAGGGCGCCGAGGGGGCCCGGCACAAGGCCGATGCCGAGCGGCTGCTGGCGGAGGGCAAGGCCTACCGCTGCTTCTGCACCGCGGCCGAGCTCGAGGCCCAGCGGAAGGCGATGGCCGGCCAGAAGACCGCGTTCCGGTACGACGGTCGCTGCGGCCGCCTGCCGGAGGGGGAATCCGCGGCGCGCGCCGCCGCCGGCACCCCGTTCGCCATACGGTTCCGGATGCCCACGGGCGAGATCGCCTGGGACGACGCCGTCCACGGCCGGATCAGCTTCCAGGGCCACGACCTCGACGACCTGATCATCCTGCGGAGCGACGGCACTCCGATCTACAACCTCGCGGTGGTGTCCGACGACATCGCCATGCGGATCACGCACGTCATCCGCGGCGACGACCACGTCTCCAACACCCCGAAGCAGATCGTCCTGTACCGGGCGCTCGGCCACGAGCCGCCGATCTTTGCGCACGTGCCCATGATCCTCGGCGCCGACGGCAAGAAGCTCTCCAAGCGGCACGGCGCCACCGCCGTCGGCGACTACCAGGACAAGGGCATCCTTCCGCTGGCCATGCGCAACTTCCTGGCCCTCCTCGGCTGGAGCCCCGGCGGCGACCGCGAGATCCTCCCCGAGGCGGAGATGATCGCGGCGTTCTCGCTCGAGGGGATCCAGAAGAAGCCGGCGGTGTTCGACTTTGCCAAGCTGGAGTGGATGAACGGCCAATACCTCTCCGCGCTCTCCGCCGACGAGCTGCTGGCGCCCACCCGGCGTGAGCTGGAGCGGATGGGGGTTGCCACCGGCCGCGATCTCCGGCCGGTGATCGACGCCGTCAAGGCGCGCTCCCGCACCATCCTCCACGTGGCCGAGCAGGTGGCCGCCCGGGTGGACGCGAGCAGGGTGGTGCGCGACGACAAGGGCGAGCAGCTGGCCCGGAAGCTCGGCCCGGCATTCCAGGAGAACCTCCGCGCGGTGGCCGAGGCGTTGGCCGCCGTGCCCGCCGGGCGCTGGACCTCCGAGCACCTGCTGGAGGACCTCAAGGCGCTGGCCGCGGCCCGCGGCGCCAAGCTCGGCGACCTGCTCCAGCCGGTGCGTGTCGTGCTGACGGGCTCCACCGTGTCGGAGCCGGTCAATGAGCTGCTGGTGGTGGTGGGACGGGAGGAGAGCCTGGCGCGGCTCCGCGGAGCCGCATGAACGAAGGAGATGCCCCGATGCGCATCGGCATGCTCGGCTCCGGGGTCGTGGCCCAGACCCTGGCCGCCGGCTTCCTCAACAAGGGCTATGAGGTGGTGGTGGGCACCCGAAGCCCGGACAAGCTCGCCGCCTGGGGTGCGGCCCATCCCGGCGTCCGCATCACGGGCGTGGCGGAGGCGGCCGCGGAGGGGGAGCTGCTCGTGCTCGCCGCCAAGGGCACGGCGGCGTCGGCCATGCTCCGCGCGGCGGGGGCCGTCAACCTGGCGGGCAAGGTCGTCATCGACACCACCAACCCGATCGCCGACGCGCCACCCGTGAACGGCGTGCTCAAGTTCTTCACGACCCTCGACGACTCGTTGATAGAGCGCCTCCAGCGGGAGTTCCCGGACGCCCGCTTCGTCAAGGCGTTCAACAGCGTCGGCAACGCCCTGATGGTGGATCCCGAGCTCGACGGCGGCCCCCCGACGATGTTCATCTGCGGCAACGACGGCACCGCCCGCGCCGCCGTGAGCCAGATCCTGACGCAGTTCGGGTGGCAGACGTCCGACCTCGGGCACGCCGAGGCCGCGCGCGCCATCGAGCCCCTCTGCATGCTCTGGTGCATTCCGGGGTTCCTGCGGAACGACTGGCGCCACGCCTACAAGGTGCTTTCGTAGCGGGCTCCGGCGCCCCGCGGCTCCCGATGGCGGACGTCCTCCCGCTCCCCCCCGATGCCGCGGAGCAGGTCCTCGCGGCCCTCTGCGAGTCCTTCCACGACTACCCGGTCATGCGCTTCGTGCTGGGCGCCAAGCCCGGCTATGACACGCGCCTCCGCACCCTGATCGGCCTCTTCGTGGCGGCGCGCGTCGCGCGGGGCGACCTGATGCTCGGCATCCCTGCCGACGAGGGCAGCCTGGCCGCGGCCGCGCTGGTGAACCTCCCGGGGAACCCCACTCCCGCCGCCTGGTTCGACGAGCGCCGGGAGGCGGTGTGGCGCGAGCTCGGGAAGGCGGAGCGAGCCCGGTACGACGCCTACGGCGCCGCCAGCCACGCCTTCGATCCCGTCACACCGCACCATCACCTCGGCATGATCGGGGTCCGGCGCGCCGCGCAGGGCACCGGGCTGGCCCGATGCCTGCTCGAAGCGGTCCACGGGGCGGCGTTCCGGCACTCCGAATCCACCGGGGTGAGCCTGACCACCGAACTTCCCCGTAACGTCCCGCTTTACCTGCACTTCGGATACCGGGTGGTGGGCCACGCCCGGGTCGGCCCGGAATTGGAGACCTGGAGCATGTTCCGGGACCGGACGGGGTGATGGGGGGCCGTGTGTGGCAGGACCGGCCGGAATCGTCCACACTCCGGAATGGCCCGGAGGGCACGATGCGAACTGGACGGATGATGCGGGCGGTCGGTGCCGCGGCGGTCCTGGCGGCGGCGCTCGTGGCGTGCAATGACATCACGGCGCCCGAACTGGAAGGCAAGTGGGGCAGCCCGGATGCCACGCTCACCCTCTCGATGCTGGGCGGGAGCGTGGAGTACGCGTGCGGCGCCGGCACGATTGACCCGGGGTGGAATCTGGACTCGAAGGGCAAGTGGACCGCCACGGGCCGGCACTCCGCGGGCGGTGGGCCGGCTCCGATTGACGGCCGCCCCTCCCATCCGGCCACGTACGCCGGCACCCTCGAGGGCGACGTCCTGACCTTTTTCGTCGAGGTACCGGAGCTGGACCTGAAGATGGGCCCGTTCCAGGTGGTGCGTGGGGCGGACGGGGTGTCGGAGATGTGCGTGTAGGCAGCCTGCCCGCAGGGGCGCCCCTCAGGGCGCCTCCCGTTGCTTCTTCCGCAGTTCGTGCTCGGCTTCGCTCCGCTCCCGCATCGCCTTGATCTGCTCGCGCTGGTCGGCCGCCGCTTCCTGCCCCGCCCGCGAGCGTTGATAGTCCTCCTCCCTTCCCTGCCCCACCTTGTCCAGCGCCTCCGATTGGTTCCCCGCCACGCCGATCGGGATCAGGCCGAGCAGGACGGCCGGCACCTTCACCCCCGCCACCGTCACCCACTGTTGGTCGAGGCCGAACTCCTGCCCAGCGATGGTGGCCGTCCAAGTGGGGAGCAGGAGTTGCCCTCCCCCCGGCAGCCTCGCCAGAGAGTCCCAGTACTGCTGGACCATGGCCTCCACGGCACTGTCGGTCATCTCGGCGTGGCTCCGGTTCACGTAGGTCGGCGCTCCCGCGCGCCGGTCCCAGAGGAGGCCGGTGCCGAGCGCGGGTTGGGTGGGTGTCGTGACGCCACTGGTGGGGATCGCGTCGGTGCGCGGGGAGTGCACCGGGATCGAATCGGCGGGGACACTCGGTGGACGCTTGGCGGCCGCAATGGCCGGCGCCGAGCGCACGCCATCGGGTGACGTCAGTGAAGGCGGGGGCGGGGACAAGACGAGGTACCCGATGATCCGTGGGCTCGGGGGTGGCAGGAGCGCGGCGAGCGGGAGGCCCCGAGGCCGCTGGCCGGGAGGGACAAGGAGCACGAGCAGCACCGCGAGCGCCGCGGCGTGCACCGCGAGGCTCGCCAGCCACGCCCCGACCGGCGCAGGAGCCGGCCGGGGCAGCCGGAGCTCAGGCGGCGCCGACGCCCCCGGCATGCGGCAGCGTGGCGAGCGCGCGCGAGAGCCGCGCCACCGCCTCGACGAGTCGGCTGGCAGGCACCGTGAGCGCGATCCGGAAGTAGCCCTCACCCGCCGGCCCGAAGGCGCTCCCCGGCAGGACGAGCGCGCCCTCCTCCTGGAGCGCATGCATGGCGAACGGCTTGGACGCCACGCCGGCCGGGAGCGCCACCCAGAGGTACATCGCCGCGCGCGGCGACTCGACCTGGAATCCCGCCGCCCGGAGCGCCGGCACCGCCGCATCGCGCCGCCGCGCGATCTCGGCGCAGATCGGCGCGGTGAACTCCTCCGCCCGGTCGAGCACGGCGGCGCCCGCCTCCTGCACCGCCAGGAACGGCCCCGTATCGGTGTACGTCTTGACCTGCGTCAGCGGCGCCACGAGCTGGGGCCGCCCCACCGCGAACCCGATCCGCCACCCCGTCATCGAGAAGCTCTTGGAGAGCGAGAAGAACTCGATGGCCACCTCCGCCGCCCCCGGCACGTCGAAGATGCTCGGCGCCCGATACCCGTCGAAGGTGATGTCGCAATAGGCGTTGTCGTAGGCCAGGAGGATGTCGTGCTTCCGGCAGGCGGCCACCACGCGTTCGAGGTAGTCGAGCGGGGCCACCGCCGCCGTCGGGTTGTTCGGGTAGTTGAGGAAGAGGAGCCGGGTGCGCCGGAGGACCGAGTCCGGAATGGCCTCGAGGTCGACCAGGAACCCCCGCTCGGCGCGCAGCGGCGCGATGTGGGGCACCCCGTCGGCCAGCACCGTGCCGCCGAGGTAGGCCTGGTAGCCCGGCTCGGGAACGATGGCCACGTCGCCCGCATTCAGGAAGGCAAACGGCAGGTGGGCGATCCCCTCCTTGGAGCCGATGAGCGGTGCGAGCTCGGTGGCGGGATCGAACCGGTGCCCGAACCGGCGGTGGACGTAGTCGCTGGCGGCGCGGCGGAACGCGGGGTGCCCCTGCTGGAACCCGTACTTGCTGTTGGCGGGATTCTCGAGCGCCTTCCGCATCGCCTCGAGCGCGAGTGGCGGCGGCGGCGTGTCGTTGTCGCCCGCGCCGAGGTCGATGATGTCCTTCCCCTCCGCCATCAGGCGCCGCTTGATGCCGGGCAACTCGGCGAGGGGATAGCCGGGGAGGGTGCCGAGGCGCTTGCTGGGAGAGATCATCGGGGCGTTTCGCTCCGCACGGGGTTGGACAGGATACCGATGCCGGGAATCTCGACTTCCACCACATCGCCGTCGGCCAGCGGGCCGACCCCCGACGGGGTCCCGGTGGCGATCAGGTCCCCCGGCTCGAGGGTCATGACCCCCGATATATAAGACAGGAGCTGCGGGATCGAAAACAGCATCTGGGAGGTCGCGCCCCGCTGACGCACCTGTCCGTTGACCCGCCCGATGACCTCGAGCGTCCGCCAGTCGAGCCCCGACACCGTTCGCGGCCCCACCGGGCAGAAGGTGTCGAATCCCTTGGCCCGGGCCCACTGGCCATCCACCTTCTGGAGGTCGCGGGCCGTCACGTCGTTGACGCAGGTGAACCCCCCGATCCCCTGCTCCGCCTCCTCGGGTGTGGCGTGGCGGAGCCGCCGGCCGATGACCACCCCGATTTCCGCCTCGTGCTCGACCCGGCTCGAGGCCGCCGGCAGGAGGATCGGCTCTCCCGGCGCGAGGATGGCGCTCGGCGGCTTGAAGAAAAGGAGGGGCCGTTCGGGGATCTCGTTGCCGAGTTCCTTCGCGTGTTCCGCGTAGTTCCGGCCCACGCAGACGATCTTCGACGGTCTGGTTCCGCTCACTCCAGCACCCCCAGCCCATGGCGGGCAAAGAAGTCCTCGCACTTGATGCGGATCTCGCCCCACCGGCCGGTCACACGCTCCGCCCGCGGCAGGCCCGCCAGAACCAGCGGCCCGTAGCGCTTGGTGAGCACGCGCCGGTCGAGCAGCAAGACCACCCCCACATCGGTGGCGGTGCGGATGAGACGGCCGAACCCCTGCTTGAGCTTGAGCGCGGCGTGCGGGAGCAGGTACCCCATGAACCCGTCCTCCCCCGCCTCGGCCAGGCGTTCCAGCCGTGCGGCCGTGATCGGCTCGCTCGGCACCTTGAACGGCAGCTTGCAGAGGACGAGCCCGCGCAGCGCCTTGCCGGGAACATCCACCCCCTCCCAGAAGGAGTCGGTGCCGAGGAGGATGGCGTTGCCGGCCTCGCGGAACCGGCGGAGGAGCGCGTCCCGGCTGCCCTCTCCCTGCACCATCAGCGGCCAGCGCGGGTCGAGCATCATCCGTAGCTGGGCGGCGGCACGGCGCAATGCGGCGTGGCTGGTAAAGAGCACAAACAGCCCCCCGTCGCCGGCGTGGGCAAGGTCGGTGACCGCCTGGGCCAGCGCGGCGTCGTGCGCCGCTTCGTCCTCCCGCGGGTCGGGGAAGTCGTCAGGGATGCCGAAGAGGCACTGCGAGGGGTAGTCGAAGGGCGAGGGGAAGATTTCCCGGGTGGTGACCGGGCTCGGGGGCACCGCGAGGCCGAGCCGGCGCTCGAGGAAGTCGAACTCACCGCCGGCGGCGAGGGTGGCGCTGGTGAGCACCACCGTCTCCACCCGCTCGAACAGCAGCTGCCGGAGGACGGGCGCCAGGTCGAGCGGCACCGCCGCCAGCTGCGTGTGCTGGCGCCTGGCGCCGGAGCGCTCGATCCAGCGCACCGTGGCCTCGCCCCCCTGCCCCGGCCGCAGGGTGCGGTTGAGCCCGTCGGAGGTGGTCGCGAGCCGCCGGACCACCGCGCGCATCTCCTGCAGGAGCTGGTCGCCCCGCTCCGTCGATTCGACCTGTGCCAGTCGGTCGGCCACCGTCTCCACGTGCGTCTTGATGAGGTCGAAACTGGCCAGCAGCGCATCGAGCTCGGCGCGGAGCCCCTCGCTCCACGCCGGATCCTCGGCGAACTCATCCGTGAGCCGCCGCTGGCCGCCGTGGCCGTCCTCCGCCAGTCCGTGGAGCCGGAGGAAGAGCTGCTCCGCGGCGCGACGAGCGTCGCCCACCGCCGGCGCCAGGCGCTCCCGAACCAGGTCGAGGCTCGCCTTGCTCAGCAGGTCGGTTCGCCCTGCAAGCTCCGCGCTCAAGGCGGGCACCAGCCCCCGGCGGTTCCGCTCCAGCCGGCCCAGCAGCCGCTGCACCCCCCGGCTCGTGACCTGTGTGCCGAGGTGCGAGGCCGCCACGTCCTCGAGGTGATGGGCCTCGTCGAGGATGAGCCGCTTGTAGGGCGGGAGGACCGCCGCCTCCTCCCAGTTGTCGGACGCCTGCCGCACCGCGAGGTCGGCCGCGAGCAGGTGGTGGTTCACCACCACCACGTCCGCTTCGGCCGCCCGGCGGCGCGCTCGGAACAGGAAGCACTGGTCGAAGTGCGCGCACTGCACCCGAGTGCAGAGGTCGGCCTCGGCGCAGATCTCGTCCCACACCTCGGCCGTCGGCGGAACGGCAAGGTCGCTCAGGGTGCCATCGCCGGTGCGGGCCGCCCACTCCGCGAGCGACACCAGCTCGTCCTGCCGCTCCGGCTCGAGGAGATTCTGCTGCCCGTGCCCCGCGTGCTGCAGCCGCGCCAGGCAGACGTAGTTCCGCCACCCCTTGAGGAGGGCAAAGCGCGGCTGCCAGTCTCCGTCGGCCAGCGCCTCGCGCAGGAGCGGCAGGTCCTTGCCGACCAGTTGTTCCTGGAGGTTGATGGTATTGGTCGAGACCACGGTCCGCTCGCCGTTGGCGCGCGCCCACTGCAGCGCCGGAACGAGGTAGGCAAACGACTTCCCCACCCCGGTGCCCGCCTCGAGGACCTGGACCCCGCCGTCGTTGTACCCATCGGCAATGAACGCCGCCATGTCGCGCTGCGCCTGGCGGTCCTCATACTGACCGAGGACACGCGCCACGGGACCGTGCTCGCCCAGGGCCTCCACCACCGCGTACGGATCCAGCCGCCGGATGCTTGGCGCCCGGGGCACCTCCACCACCACGTAGAGCCGCTCCCCGGCGTTGTCCACGATGCCGAAGCCCACCCCGCCGTCGTGGAGCCGCGCCGCCACCGCCAGGTCGGCGTCGGAGGGCTCGAGGGTGCCGCTCGGGTGGTTGTGGAGGAGCATCTGTCCGCGTTGCGCCACTCCCGGCAGGGCCAGCACCATGTGCACGGTACCGCGCGCCACCGCCCGCGCCGCCACGACGACCCCCTCGCCGTCAATGTCGGCCACGAATGACACCTCCCGCCCGCCGGCGGCGCGGATCTCGGCGGCCAGCCGCGCGCGGACCTCCGGCGCCAGGCGCTCCCCGCTCATGTCTTCAGTTCCTTCTTCTTCGCGGCCGGAAAGAGGACGTTGTTGAGGATCAGCCGGTAGCCCGGGGAGTGCGGATGGAGCGACAGGTCGGTCGGGGCGTCGCCGATCTGGTGCTGCGGGTCCTCGGGGTCGTGCCCGCCGTAGAACGTCCACGTCCCCTTGCCATGCTCCCCGTGGAGGTACTTGGCCCAGGGCGCCCCGGGCTCGTCGGCCAGGATCGTCACCCCCGGCTTGATCCGGGTCTTCCGGAACGAGGTGGTGAGGCCGTAGAAGTCGGGAATCGACTCCCGGTGGTTCTGCACCAGCATGGTGGCCACCGGGTCGATCTTGGCGCTGAAGGCAAAGAGCCGGAAGCTGCCGAGCTGCTGGCGGCGGCCGAGGGCGTTCACCTCGTGGCCGTCGATGTCGGAGAACTGGGACACGGTCGGGCTCAGCTCGAGGCGCGCCCCCTGGAAGGCGAGGGCGCGGCTCCAGTCCATCCGGGCGCTGGCATTCGGGTCCATCGGCGTCTGGTCGGCGTAGGCCGCCGCGATGTCCACCCCGGCCGACGCGAGCGCGAGGTCCAGCGTCTCGGTGGCGGCGCACATCGCGAAGAGGAACCCGCCCTGGGCCACGTAGGCGGCGATGGCCTCCGCCACGGCGCGCTTCTCCGCCGGGACATTGGGGAACCCGAGGGTGCGGGCCATCGCGGTGTTCTGCTCCACCATCTCGGCCAGCCAGGGGGCGCCGGCGTAGGTGATGTAGAACTTGGAGTACTGCCCGGTGAAGTCCTCGTGATGCAGGTGCAGCCAGTCGAACCGGGCCAGGCCGGCGCCGCCCGGCTGCAGCACCTCCGGATCCCACACCTTGGCGAAGGTGATGCCCGCGTAGCGGAGGGCCATCGTCACCGCGTCGTCCCACGGCGCGGCGTTGGGCGGCACGTACACCGCCACGCGCGGGGCCTTCTCCAGCGGCACCGCCTCCATGTTGCCGGCGTCGATGTCGGCCCGGATGCCGATCAGGCTGGCCTCGCCCAGCGGCTCGACGGTCACCCCGGCCAGCGCCGCGTCGCGCTCGGTGATCGGATCCGAGGGGAGGAGGAAGGCCCCGTTCCGGTAGTTGAGGAACCATTCCGCCCGGCCGCCCCGCTCCAGCAGTCGGAAGACGAGGCCGTACGCCTTGAGGTGGTCGGCCTGCGCGTCGTCCATCGGCACCAGGACATATGGGGCGCGCCGGGCGAGGCCGGCGCGAGGGGACGCGAACGCCAGGCCTGCGGCGGCCGACGCCGCCCCGCGGAGGAAGTCGCGGCGGCGCATCAGCTCTCCGGCACTCCGCCACGCGCCGTGTCAAGGAGCCGCCGGGCCTCGGGCACGACCGCGCTGCCGGGATAGGCCAGGATCAGGTGCTCGAGCTCGCGTTCGGCGTCGGCGGTGCGGCCCAGCGCCAACAGGAGGCGCGCCAGTTCCAGCTCCGCGCTCGGGGCCGTGGCCGGCGCGGTCGAGTCCGCCGCCGAGCGGAGGAGCCGCTCCGCCGCGTCGGCCTGGCCGCGCGCGGCCTCGATCCGGCCGGCCAGGAGCAGGATGCCGGCGCCGCCTCCGTTCGGGGGGAGGGTGGCGGCCACCGCCACCAGCCCCTGCACCGCCGTGGCGCTGTCGCCCCGCTCGAGCGCCAGGAGCGCGGCGCCGAGCGCCGGCAGCGAGTCCTGCGCAATCGGCTGGATGAGCGCGAGCAGCCCCGTCCGCTGGGTGGCCTCCTCGCGGCTCCCCGCAAAGGGGCCCGCCGCGCCCAGCGCCTTGGCGGCGCCGGCCAGGTCCCCCTGATAGAGCCGGATCCGCCCGATGCGCGCAATGGCCTCGACGCTGCCCGCCGAGTCCAGGAGGGCCTCGGCCGCCGCCAGCTGCCCCTGCCGGAGGTAGCCGTCGGCCACCTGCAGCGTGAGCCGCTCCGCGTTGTCCTCCCCGAGCGCCGAGCGGTAGCGGGCCAGCTGCCGGGCCGCCTCCTCGACGTCGCCCTCGCGGAGGAGCACCGTCACGAGCGTCGCGGTGGCGCCGGCGGCCATGTCGGGAGGGGCGGTGGTGTCGGACGCGAGCTGGCCCAGCATCCGGCGCGCGGCGGCCGGGTCCCCCCCGTCGGCGTAGGCGCGGGCCGCCTCGAGCCGGGTCCGGGACGCCGCCTGGCCGGAGGTTCGCGCGGCAACCTGTTCGAGGGCGTTGCCGCGGACGCGCGCCGCCTCGGGCCCCTCCCCGCCGCGCGCGGCGTCGAGGAACTGGCGCAGCGCCTCGAGGGCCTCGGGGTTGGAGGCCGGGAGGTTGGCCGCAAGCAGCGTCCACCCCGCGGCTGGATCGCCCCATTGCACCTCGAGCTCCGCCGCGAGCCGCCGCCCCGCCGGCGACTGGTGCGACAGCTCACGCAGGATGTCGTCGCGGCTCGCCTCCGGGGCACGCAGCAGGGCGTTGCGCGCCGTGAGCCGGTAGCCCGGGTAGCGCTCGATGGCCGCGCCCCATTCCCGCGCCGCGGTGCGCCAGTCCCCGGTGGCGCCCGCCAACAGCGCCAGCTCGCCGGCCAGCGCCGCCGGCTCGCCCAGCGCCTCGCGACCCGTGAGATATGCCTTCCTGGCCCCGGCCGGATCCTGCAGTCCGAGCAGGGTGTTGCCCCAATCGCGGTAGGGCGTCTCGCTGCCCGGCTCCACCCTGGCCCAGCGGAGCGCCACCGCGGCGATGCTGTCCGGCCGACGCGCCGCCGCCCATCCCCGCATCGCCACGGAATACGCCACCGTATTGGCGGGGTCGCTGGCCAGGAGGGCGCTGGCGGGGCCGGCCAGTTCGGACTCGCGCCGGAGCGGCACCAGCACGCGCTCGAGCCCGAGGAGCGCCGAGAGGTTGCCGGGGTTCGCGCGGAGCGCCTCGAGGTAGGCGTCCGCGGCGCCGGCGTAGTTGCCGCGTCGCTCCTGCTCGAAAGCGCGGGTCATTGCGTCGCCCTGGGCGCGAAGCGGCAGGGCCCACGCCGCCAGGGCCATCAGCACCGCCGCGGCCCGCCTCATCGGGGCGCTCCCTCCGCCAGCCGCCGGAAGTACTCGAGCACCAGGCGGCGATCCTCGGGAGACAGTTGCTGGAGCTGCTCCCAGGTCGGAATGCGGAGCGCGCCGCGACCGTCGTCGAGCCGGGCGCGGAGCGCCGGGGGGAGGCGGACGCTGTCTCCCGTCGCGGTCGTGCTCTGCCGCTCCTTCTGGTCGTCGCGCTCCTCACCCTGCAGCGTGCGCCCGGCATCCAGCATTCGACGGTAGAGCTGCTCCTGCCGCTCGACGGTCCGCCGGTCGAGGCGCCCCGCCTCGAGTTGCCGGGCGAGGTCCCGCGCCTCCTCGGCCAGTTCCGCCGTGCCGGCGGACTGGGTCTCGGCGCGGAGCCGCTCGAGCTGGTCGGCCAGCGCGCGCTGCTGGGCGGAGAGCTGTCGAAGCTGCTCCTGGGCGCCGCCCGCGCCGAGCATCGGGAGGAGCTGAGCGCCCTGCTGGCCCACCGCCCCCTGCTGCTGCGCCAGCTGGGCCATCCGCTCCATGGCTTCCTGCAGCCCCGAGCCGGAGCCGGCCCCCTGCACGTCGCCGCGGGCCCGCAGCATCTGGTAGGCGGCGGCGTTGAGGGCGTCCACCGCCTCGCCGGCGCGGACCACCGCCGTCCGCTCTCCCGGTGCCGCCGTCGAGAGTGCGTCGCGCGCGTCGGCCATCTGGCGCCGCGCCGCCTCCAGCGTCGTCCCGATCTGCGGCGGTACCAGCGCGTGCTCGCCCGCCGCCTTCCGATATTGTTCGGTGAGTTGCTCGACGCCGGCTTCCACCGCTGCCTGCTGGGCCCGGAAATTGGCGGGTGCCTCACCCGACCGGAGCGCCTCGGTGATGGCGAGCTGGCGGTCGGCCAGGCGACTCGTCTCCGCCATCATCCGGTCGATGGCGTCCACCACCTCCTGGCGCCACTCCTCCTGCATCGATTCCCGTTGCTGGTCGAGCTCCTGGCTCACCTTGGAGAGCTGGCCCGCCGCTTTCTGTGCCTGCTGGCGGGCGGCCTGCCGCTGCCCCTGGCTCGCCGCCTTTGCCGCGGCGTCCATCGCGCCGGCCGCGGAATCGGCCTGGGCCGCGGTGGCCTCCATCCGCTCTCCCGCCGCCTCCGACTGCTTGGCAGCCGCCTCGGAGGCCGCCTGGTAGAGCCCCGCCGCCAGCGAGTCGGCCCGCTCCGCCAGCGCCGCCTGCTCGGCGGCGGCCCGTGCGGAATCCATCCGGCTCATCTGGTCGGCCCATTCCTGCTGCGCCTGCGCGAGGTCCCGCGCCTCGGCGGCAAGATTCGCGAGGTCCCCCTCCAGTGCGGCGCGGTCGAAGAGGGTCTGGCTGCGCTCGAGCGCCTCCTTGAGCTGCCGCTGCGCCTCCGCCAGCTGCTCCAGCGCCTGCTGGGTGCGCGCGGCGTCGAGGTCGCGCAGGGCCTCCTGCAGCGCCTGCAGCTGCTCCCGAAGCTCGGGCGTCAGCGCGCGGTCGAGTTGCTCCGCCACCTCCTGCAACCGGCGCTGCACCTCGGGGTCGTCCATCCCCGACTGCTCCGCGGCCCGCTGCAGGGCGTCGATCGCCTCGCGCGTCTCCTCCGCCTGCCGGATCAGCGCCTCCTGCTGCCGGGCCACCGCCTCGGCCCGCTTGGCCGCCTCGAAGGAGAGGGACTGCTCCCCGCGCGTGGCCGCGCCCTCCCCCGGCCGCTGCGCCTCGCGCGAGAGATCTTCCGTCTGCCGCTGCAGGCGCCGGCTTTCCGCGGCCAGGCTGTCGAGCTGCTGCCCCACCGACTCGCTCGCCGCGCGTTCCGCCGCGCGCACCTCCGCCATCGTCGGCAACCGCAGCACGTAGTCGCGGGAGCGCGCCACGCGCGGCCGCGGGGCGTTGTCCACCGCCTCGGCGTAGTAGCGCACGGTGTCGCCCGGCAGGAGCGCACGCTGCTCCAGGTCGAGGAGGAACGGCGCCATCACGCGATCGGGCGCCCCCTCCGGGAGCGCCACCACCTCGCGCCGCTCCGCGTCGGCCACGCCGAGGCGGCTGATGCGACGGCTCACCACCGTGACGTGGGTGAGCCCGTGGTCATCCCGGGCGTCCACCACGAGCGGAATGCGGAGACCGAGTGGCGCGAGGGTGTCCTCGCCCGGGACCGGGATTGCCACCTCGGGGGCGGCATCGGGCACCATACGGATGGCCAACGCCGCGTCGTCGCCCCCGAGCGCCACGCCCGAGGTCGTCGTCACGATGAGCCGGTAGGCACCCGAGGCGTCGGGAACGATGCGCCCGCGGAAGCTGTGGCCATCGACCTCGAGCCGGACGGTGTCGCGCGGCCCCGCCCATTCGGCGGACGCCAAGTCGGCGGTGGCCTCGCCCTCGACCGAGAGCCGGGTCCCTTCCGGAAGGAGCAGCGAATCGGGGCCGAAGGCCACCGGCTCCTCCTCCAATCCGAGATAGGCCGGGTAGTGGGCGGTGACGGCTGCCGCGCCGAGGAACGGCGGCACGCGCACCTCGATGCGCAGGGTGTCCGACGACCGCCCGCCGCTCGTGGCGTGCGCGAAGAGATCGCTCGTGAGGCCATCGGTGGTGAGTCGCGCCTCGCCCGAGGCGTCGAGCGCCAGCTCCACGGGGCCCCACCCCTCCCCCGGCTCCCGTCGCCAGAGCGTCGCGTGGGTCCGGCCCGGAGCGCGGATGGTGAGCGTCACCCCGGCGCCGCGGTCCACCGCCCGCGCGCTGGCGTCGATGGACACGTCGCCGAGGGCGAGGGCCAGCGCGCCGGCCGGGTGCCAGAGGAGGTGCACCGGGGCGCGGGTCGGCCCCGCGCCGAGGAGGCCCAGCACGGCCAGGAGGAGGAGGCCGATGCCCAGGCGCCGCTCGGTGCGGAGGGCGGCGTCGAATGGCGCCAGGGCCACGGCCCCGCGGACCGCCAGCTCGTCGGCGCGCGCCTGATCGGCCAGGGTGAGCAGGTCGCCGCTGACGCCAGCGGCGGGGGTGTCCAGGACGCCGGTGAGGGCACCGCGCCGCCAGTGCCCCTCACGTTCGAGCCTCAGCGCAATCGCGGTCGGCCCGGCGGCCCGCACCCGCCGGATGGCCAGGAGCGCGCAAGCCGACGCACCGGCCACCGCGGCGACCCACGCCGCCGGCACCCACCACGGGGTCCGCACGACGCCCCCGCGCGCAAGCCACGCCGCGGCGGCGAGTGCCGTCAGCGCCACCGCCAACGCCAGCAATCCTCCGATGGCAGAGGCCATCCGGCCCCGCGGCCGGGCCAGCCCATCGAGGGCGGTGCGGGTGGCGGCGGTCACTGGCCGGTCGCCACCGCGTAGGCGACGAGGTTCACGCCCATGCGAAGCGCCTGCTCCCGGATCTCGGGAGGGTCGCGATGCACGTCGGGGTCTTCCCAGCCGTCGCCGAGGTCGGACTGGTAGGTGTAGTAGACGGCGAGCCGGCCGTCGAGGAAGATGCCGAATCCCTGCGCCGGCTTGCCGTCGTGCTCGTGGATCTTGGGCACGCCCCGCGGAAAGTCGTAGACCATGTGATAGATCGGATGGTCCAGCGGCACTTCCTCGAGGGGCCGGTCAGGAAAGAGCCGTGCGAGCTCCCGCCGCAGCGAACTGTCCATCCCGTAGTTGTCGTCGGCGTGGAGGAAGCCGCCCCGCAGCAGGAAGCGGCGGAGGGTCACCAGGTCGTCGTCGCTGAAGCGCACGTTGCCGTGGCCCGTCATGTACAGGTACGGCACCTCCCAGAGCGACGGCTCTGCCAGGCTCACCACCACCTCGCGCTCTGTGGTCCGGATGCTCGTTTCCCGGCGCACCGCGGCCAGCAGGTTGGGCAGGCTCGATGGGTTGGCGTACCAGTCGCCCCCGCCGTCGTAGTGGAGGCGCCCGATCGTGACCCCCTCGTCCTGGGCCGGCAGGGGCGCTGCCGCCGCGAGGGCCAGGGCAAGGGCGACGGCGGGTCGGATCACGGCAGCTCCATCACGAGGCGGTACACGGCATTACGGGAAAGACCGGTGGATGCCGTCAACCGGCCCACCACGTCCTTCCGGCTGAGCCCCTGGGCGAGAAGGGCGGCCGCCGCCTCGCGGACCGTGGACGCATCGGGCGCCGGGTCCTCCAGCGCCGCCCCCTCGAGGACAAGCGTGACCTCCCCCTTGGGCGGGTGGGCGTCATACCAGGCCGCGAGCTCCTTGAGCGTCCCCCGCCGGAACTCCTCGTGCACCTTGGTCAGCTCGCGTGCCACCACCGCGGTCCGGTCGGGGCCGCAGGCCTCGCCGAGGTCGGCGAGCAGGCCCGCCAGGCGGGCCGGCGCCTCATAGAAGACGACCGCCCACCGCTCCGAGGCGGCCCGCGCGAGGTCGGCGGCGCGCTCCTTCCCTTTCCGGGCCGGGAAGCCGAGGAAGAGGTACCGGTCCGCCGGGACGCCCGAGGCGGAGAGCGCGGTGGCCACGGCGGACGGGCCGGGAACGGGGACGACAGGCAGGCCGGCGTCGCGCACCGCGCGGACGAGGCGTGCGCCCGGATCGCTCACCCCCGGGGTGCCGGCGTCGGTCACCAGCGCCACGGAACGCCCCTCTGCGAGGTGCGCCACCACGCTCGGCGCCTGTTCCGCCTCGGAGTGCTCGTGCACCGCCAGCAGGCGGGGATGCGCGCCGAGGTGGTCGAGGAGGATGCGCGTGCGCCGGGTGTCCTCGGCGGCCACCAGGGGGACGGAGCGGAGCGTGTCGGCGGCGCGGGCGGTGAGGTCTCCCAGGTGACCGAGCGGCGTGGCGACGACGTACAGGGTGCCCGGCGCTACCAGGAGAGGCTCCAGGGAAAGTGGGCATAGAAGCCGGCAGCCTGCAGGAGATGGCGCTGCTCGCGGGTGGCTTCCTGCAGGATCCGGGGACCCGCGCCGGGCGACACCACCTCCACCTCGGTGAGCAGTGCCCCGGTCCACGCCGCGAGCACGCTGGTGAGCTCGGCGGCCGCGGTGGCCACCATCGACGGATCGCCGCCGTTCGACGGCAGCAGTGCCTCGAGGGCGGGGCGGACGGGGAGGATCCGCGCGGTGACACGATCCACCCGGCGGAGACCCTCCTCCGGCAGTTCGCTCTCGATGGCGTGGGAAATCCGCAGGAAGAGCTCGCGGTACATCCGCACCTGCGAGGCGAGGGCCTGCACCGGGAGGCCGGCGGCGGGCGGGACGCCGCTCACCGCGAGCGCGGGCTGGGCGCCGTCGACGCCGGGATGGAACAGCCCCTCGATATAGGCGGGGAGCGATACCGTGTCCGGCTTGGCGTAGAAAAAGCCGCCGGTGAACTTCCCGTGGTCGAACTGGAGGTAGTTGACGCGCCCGTTGGAGATGATTTCCAGCGCGCCCGTCAGCCCCTCTTCCGCCACCCGCGGGAACACGAGCTCCGGGTGCTTCGAGTCCACCACATAGGGCTCGGCCGGGGCGGCGCACGCCTGGTACATGAGCTCCAGCTGGGCCAGCGGGGCGGCACAGTAGGCGGCCTCGCCCCGTTCGGGATCCGCCTTGAGGCGGCGGACCGCCTCGGCCACCGGCAGGATGCCCCGCTGCCCCGACCCGATTCCCGCCGCTGTGACCAGCTCCCCCTTCTGGAAGAAGAGGAGGATCAACTCGTCGGGGAGATAGCCCAGGAAGTAGGCATCCACCTTGCCGTCCCGGTCGCGCTTGGCGAACGAGAGCAGGTTGTCGAGGTGGACATAGATGAGGCGGGTGCGCGCGAGGAGCGTTTCCGACGCGGGAAAGGCCACGTCGCTCAGGCGGATCGCGGAATGCAGGAGGCGGGTGCCGCTGACGCGCATAGGCCCTCGGCGGGCCAGGCCGCCCATGGGGGCGGCCCGGGCTGCGGCGCCTTACGCCGCGAGGTGGTGCTGGATCTTCGACTCGATCACCGGCTTGGGCTGCGCCCCGATGACCGTGTCCACGTGCTTGCCGTCCTTGAAGAAGAGGATGGACGGGATGGAGCGGACGTTGAACCGCGCCGCCACCCGCTGGTTGGTGTCCACGTCGAGCTTGGCCACCCGCACCTTGCCCTCGTAGTCCTTGGCCAGCTGGTCGAGCACCGGCGCAATGATCAGGCAGGGCCCGCACCAGGTGGCCCAGAAGTCCACGAGCACGAGTCCCTTCCGCTGCTCCACCTCGGAAGCGAAGGTGGTTTCCGTCACGTCGAGTGTGTGCTGCCCCATGTCCGAACTGCCTTTCGTGTGCGGCAGGGTGCGCAGCCGCGCGCCCCGCAGTTAAGTTGTTGCGAACCTCACGACTTCCAACCGGAGCGCCCGTGCCGGACACCCCACGCATTGCCCATGTCGGGATCGCGGTGCGCGACCTCGGGGAGGCGCTGCGGTTCTACCACGACGTGCTGGGACTCACCCCCCATCACGAGGAACAGGCCGACGGCGCCCGCATCGCGTCGCTGTCCTTCGGCGAGTCCGAGGTCGAGCTGCTCGAGCCCGTCGACCCGGACTCGCCGATTGCCCGGTTCCTGGAGCGCCGCGGGCCCGGCATTCACCATGTGTGCTACCGGGTGCGGAACCTCGACGCCGCCCTCGCGGCGGCCCGGGCCGCCGGGTTCCAGCTGGTGGACGAGGCGCCCCGCCAGGGCGCCGGCGGCTGCCGCATTGCCTTCCTGCACCCCAAGTCCACCGCCGGCACCCTGATCGAGCTCACCGAATGACGCGGCGCCGTTCGCCGCGCTAGATCGGGTTGCCGTTCGCGTCGCACTTGCGGGCCGGATTGCCGGCCGCGGACAGGTCAATGTCCTGGATCAGCCAGAGGTGCTTCCACGGCCCGGCCGTGAACGGCACCAGGCTCCGGCAGTTGCCGCGGAAGATCCGGACCGTCACCGACACCTGGTCGGGGCTGCCCGACACCTTGCCGATCGACACCACGGAGACCGAGTCGTTGACGAGGTAGCGCTGCATGATGTCGATGCGCTTCTCGTAGTCCGCCGGCTTCTTGGTCTGGCCCGCGGGGCCATCGGGCCCGCCCCAGTAGTTGGCCATCAGCGCGGTGTTGGTGTCGCGCGCCGCGGCCAGGAACGCCTTGACGGTGTTTTCGGGGGAGCTGTTGGCCGCCGACCCGGCGCTGCCGCCGGCGCACGCCGCGACAAGGAACAACAGGGGAACGAGGCGCTGGGGCACGGGATTTCCGCCTTGTGTCGGGGTCTGCACGAAACGTAAACGGCGCACGGAGCGCGAGCAATGACGCCACTCCGGTTGTACGTGAACATCGACCACGTTGCCACCCTGCGGCAGGCGCGGCGCACCGACGAACCCGACCCGGTGGCGGCGGCGCGCGCGGCCCTGGCCGGCGGCGCCGACGGGATCACCGCCCACCTGCGCGAGGATCGCCGCCACATCCAGGATGCCGACATCCACGCGCTCGCGCGCACGGTGCCGCCGCCCCTCAACCTCGAGCTGGCGCTGCACGACGAAACCCTGGCGCTCGCCTGCCGGCTCCGTCCGCACCAGGCCACCCTCGTCCCGGAGCGCCGGGAGGAGGTGACCACCGAGGGCGGGCTCCGCGTCAGCTCGCGCGACGCCAGGCTCCGCGCCGCCATTCGCCGGCTCGAGGAGGCGGGGTGCCGGGTGAGCCTCTTCATCGACCCCACCCTCGACGCCATCGATGCCGCCAAGGACCTCGGCGTCCCCGCCATCGAACTCCACACCGGCGAATACGCCCGGCGTTGGCGCACTGACCCCGCCGCCCTGGCCCACCTGCGGCAGGCGGCGGAACACGCCGCCGACCTCGGCCTCGCGGTGCACGCCGGCCACGGCCTGACGTACCTCAACGTCGGTCCCGTGGCCGCGGTTCCCCAGATCGAGGAGCTCAACATCGGGCACAGCATCGTGAGCCGGGCCGTCTTCGACGGGATGGAGGCCGCCGTGCGGACCATGCGGGAGCTGATGGACGCCGGGCGCGCCGGCAAGGCTTTCCGAGATTCCCCCCCTGCCCTAACTTGAGTCGAGATGCCAACTCCCCTCGGCCCCACGGATTTCTTCGCGCTCGAAGCGGGTGAGTACCTCGAGCGGCTCGCGCGGCTGGCCGGCACCGACGGCGGACCGCCCGCCGACGAGTTCGTGCGGTACGCCCGGGCCCTCCGCGGGTCGGCGCTCATGGCCAACCAGCCCGACATCACCCGGGCCGCCGGCGCGCTCGAGGGGGTGGCGCGGGCCTACCATCAGCAGGTCCGGCCGTGGGACGCGATGCTCGCCGAGATCGTCGGGCAGGCGGTGGACGACCTCCGCGCCCTCGTCCGGCAGGCCCGCACCTGGACGGCCGATGACACCGCCCGCGCCGAGCGGCTCTCCCAGACCCTCGAGTCCATCAGCGGCCGCCCCCCGGAGGGGAGCCGCCCCGCCGCCCGGAGCCGCGGCGAGCTCAACGCCGGGGTCCGCGCCTTCGTGGCGCGCGAGGGGGCGCTCGTGGCCAGCGCCCTCGACCGCGCTGCGCGCGCCCTCGAGGCCGATCCCGCGGCGCGCGAGCCGCTCCACAACATCCTCAAGCGGATGCAGTCGCTCCGCGGACTGGCGGCGCTCTCCGACCTGGCACCGCTGCCCGAGCTGCTCGACAGCCTCGAGCTCGCCGTGGGCGCGCTGCTCAGGACCCCGGCCCCGCCCAGCGGCGTCGTCGAGGTCTTCGACGCCGCCGCCCAGGCCCTCACCCGCGCCTCGCGCGACGTGGCCGACCAGGGCAAGCCGGCCACGGACTCGCCCGAGGCCCGCCGGTTTGCCGTGCTCCTCATCCGGCGGCTGGCCGACGACCGCGATGTCCTGGATATCGCCGCGCTGGCCCCGGACGGCCAGCCCAGCCTGGTGCAGGTGGGGGCCGGGGCGGAGCCGCCGAGCGCGGTGACGCTTGGCTCGGTCGAGATGATGACCCATGGCGAGTACCTGGTGCACGCCGCCGACGAGCTCGAGCGGGCGGGCACCGCCACCGAACGCGACCTTCGGCTCTACAGCCTCACCGGCGCCCTCGATTCCCCGCGGCTCGCGGCGGCGCCCAGCATCGGGCACGCCCTCGACGCGTTCGGGCGCGCCGCCCGGATGGCCGTCGTCACCGGGAGCGCCACCGGCGATCCCCTCGGCTTCTGCGCGGCGCTCCGCTCGGCCGGCTCGCTGATCCGCGGTCTCACCCCTCGCACCGACCCGGCGCAGGCGGCCACTGAGCTGGCCGGCCTGGCCGCGGTGCTGGGCCAGGGGGCCGAGGCGGTGGTGCCGATTGAGGCGCTGGCCCCCGACGAGGACGCCGTCCCGGTCGAAGTGCTCGCACCCAGTGCGCCAAGTTCCGGCCCGCGGGAGGACGCCACGCTGGCCGGCAGCTTCCTGACCTACGCCCGCCTTTCGGGCGAGGCCCCCCGCGGCAACGGGGCCGCGGCACCGCCGGCCCCGCGGCCCGCCTCCGCCGCCGAGGAGGCGGTGGACATTGCCTCCCTGCTCTACCGAGGGGACGCCGCCCTCCGCAGGGCCGACACCGTCCGCCGCGAGCTCGCCGCGCTCCTGCGGGCCGGGGCCGCCCTCCCCGCCCTTCGCCCCCTCCTCGACGAACTCCTCGACCTCGTTCCACTCGCGCTCGAGCCCACGGCGTGATTCCCGCGCGGCACCGCGCGACGCACGCCATCCTGGCGGTCGCGCTCTCCGCCCTGCTCCTCTGGTGGGCCTTCCGGCAGGTCGATCTCGATTCCACCCTGGGCTACCTGCGCGCGGTCCGGGCGGGCTGGCTGCTGGCGGCGGTCGTCGCGGCCACGCTGCTCTTTCCCCTCCGCGTCTTCCGCTGGCGCCTCCTGCTCCGGCGCGAGGACGGCGGCGCCTACCCCTGGATCCCGCTCTGGCACGCCGTGGCGATGGGGTTCGCCGCCAACAACCTCCTCCCGTTTCGCGCCGGTGAACTCGTGCGCACCGTCGCGGGGAGCCGCCTCACTGGCGCCAGGCTCTCGACCTCCCTGGCCTCCATCGGCGTGGAACGGGTCTTCGATGCGCTCACGGTGGTGGGCCTCCTGGCACTGGGGCTGCTGCTGCCCGGGATGCCGCCCGACCTCCAGATCGGCGGGATTCCGATCCGCCACGCTGCCACCACCGCCGGCGCCCTCGCCGCCGCCGCGCTCGTCGCCGCGGGGCTCGTGGTGACCTTCCCCATTGCCGCCGAACGGGTGGTGCGGCGGCTCATTCGGTCGGACCGGGTGGCGCTCCGCCTCATCGAGCTCCTCGAGGGACTTAGGCAGGGGCTCGGGGTGCTCCGGTCGCCGGGCCGCCTCGCCGGCGTCGTGGCCTGGTCAGTCGTCCTCTGGCTGGCGAACGCACTCTCCTTCTACCTGGCATTTCAGGCGTTCGACCTGCCGGTCGGCTACCGGGGCGCGGTGGTGCTGCAGGGGATCCTCGCCTTCGGCATCGCCATCCCCTCGGCCCCCGGGTACGTGGGCCCGTTCGAGGCGGTCATCACGGCGGTGCTCGGCGTGTACGGCATCGGGGCGAGCCAGGCGGTGGCCTACGCGGTGGGCTACCACGTGACCACCTTCATTCCCATCACCCTGCTCGGTGCGTGGTCGGCGGCCCGGACCGGCCTCGGCCTGGCGTCGACGGCGCGCGAGGGACCGGCGAATGCCTGACGAGCGGCTGGTGCAGCGCGCCCCGGCAAAGCTGAACCTGTTCCTCCGGGTGCTGGCGCGGGAGGCCGACGGCTACCACGGCATCGAGACCCTCTTCTGCCTGACCGACCTGGCCGATGAGCTCACCGCCGAACGGCGCGATGGCGGCGCCGCCACCATCGAGGTACGGGGCGCGGAGCTCGGCCCGCCGGCCGACAACCTGGCGGTGCGAGCGGCCAACATGGTGTTGCAGGCCACCGGCCGCCGGTTCGGGGTCCACCTGACCCTCGAGAAGCGCGTGCCGGTGGAGGCTGGGCTGGGAGGCGGCTCCAGCGACGCGGCCGCCGCGCTGACGCTCACCAACCAGCTCGCCGGCAACGCCGTCCCGCGCCACGAACTGCTGCAGTTCGCCGCGCGGCTCGGCAGCGACGTCCCCTTCTTCCTGAGCGGAGCCCGCCTGGCACTCGGCTGGGGACACGGCGACCGGATGCTCCGCCTGCCGCCGCTGCCGGCGGCGCCCGCGCTCCTGGTGGTTCCGGGTGAAGGGGTCTCCACGCGGGACGCCTACGCCTGGGTGGATGAGGGCGCGGAGAGTCGGCGCCGCGGCGGACTGGCGCTCGACCTCGAGGCCCTCCGCACCTGGGGCGACGTGGCGCGGATGTCCGGCAATGACTTCGAATCGGTGGTCTTTGCGCGGCGGCCGGCGCTCCGCGCGTCGTTCGAGGCGCTCGCGGCCACGCATCCTCTCCTCTGCCGGATGACCGGCTCCGGATCCACCCTCGCTGCCGTGTACCGGACACCGGCCGAGCGGTCGGAGGCCGAACTGATGTTGGGGCGGAAGCACGGGCGGCTCATCCCGATCATGGTGGGAGGCTGACCCGCCGCGTCGGCAGGATCGCCGGGCGCCGCTCCTTTCTCCTTCCGCCCCAACGCTTTACCTTTGGGGTCGCTGGCCCTTCGTCCAATGGCAGGACAGCAGACTTT
The DNA here is from genome assembly GCA_964574295.1 of uncultured Gemmatimonadaceae bacterium. Taxonomy (GTDB): domain Bacteria; phylum Gemmatimonadota; class Gemmatimonadetes; order Gemmatimonadales; family GWC2-71-9; genus SPDF01. The sequence goes on along the minus strand of CAZNLY010000003.1, from coordinate 72,650 downwards.
GGATCTGCGAATGGTGGTTCGAATCCACCAGGGCCAATCCTCCCCCCGCCCTCCATCCCGTTGTCAGCGCGCAAGTTGACTCGCCCCGAGTCTCACGGTTATGTTTGGGGGCTCTATGGCGCCCATTTCCTTTGAACGCAGCCAGATGCTGCTCCTCAGCGGAACGGCCAACCGGCCGTTGGGCGAGGAAGTGGCGCAGCACCTTGCCACGCCGCTCTGCAAGGTGACGATCAAGCGGTTTGCCGACGGCGAGATTTTCGTCAAGATCGACGAAAACGTCCGCGGGCGGGATGTCTACCTCATCCAGTCCACGAACCCGCCCGCCGACAACCTCATGGAGCTGCTGCTCCTGATCGACGCGGCCAAGCGGGCGAGTGCGGCGCGGGTCACCGCCGTCATTCCCTACTTCGGGTATGCGCGGCAGGACCGCAAGGACCAGCCGCGGGTGGCCATCAGCGCGCGGCTCGTGGCCAACATGGTGACGATGGCCGGGGCCGATCGCGTGCTGGGCATGGATTTCCACCAGCACCAGATGCAGGGGTTCTTCGACATCCCGGTGGACCACCTGTATGCGGCGCCGGCGTTCGTGAACCACTTCCGCCAGATCCGCCTGACGGATCCGGTGGTGGTGGCGCCCGACGTCGGCTCGGCCAAGATGGCCCGCGGGTTCGCCAAGCGGCTCAACGCCACGCTGGCCATCATCGACAAGCGGCGCCCGTCGGCCAACATCGCCGAGGTCGTCAACGTCGTCGGCGAGGTGGCCGACCGGGATTGCGTCATCCCGGACGACATGATCGACACCGCCGGGACGATGTCCGAGGCGGTGCACGCGCTCAAGCGGCTGGGCGCCCGCGACGTCTACTGCTGCGCCACCCACGCCCTGCTCTCGGGGCCGGCCGTGGAGCGGCTCACGAAGTCGCCCGTCAAGGAAGTGGTGGTCACGAACACGATCGCCATTCCGCCCGAGCGGCGGTTTCCGCAGCTCACCGTACTCTCGATCGCGGGCCTCCTGGCCAAGGCGGTCGGATATACCCACAGCGACCAGTCGGTCAGCTCGCTGTTCGATTGAGGGCGCCGCGGCGCCCGTTACCCGAAGGATTGGATCATGGCAACCCAGGTGAACCTCACGGCGGCCTCCCGCCAGCAGACCGGAACCGGCAGCGCGCGTGCGCTCCGTCGCGCGGGGCAGATTCCCGCCGTCATCTACGGCCACGGTCGTGAACCGGAGCCGCTCGCCATCGACGCGACGCTCCTCTCCCGCGTGCTCCCCGGCATGACGGCCAGCACCGTCCTCGACGTGACGGTCGACGGCCGGGCCCCGGTCAAGGCGCTCATCCGCGAGATCCAGCGCGACGCGCTCCGCTCCTCGACCATCGTGCACATGGACCTCTACGAGATCCACGCCGACGAGGAAGTCACGGTGCGGGTGGCCATCCACCTCAACGGCGTCCCCGACGGCGTCCGGAACTTCGGCGGTGTGCTCGACTTCGTGAGCCGCGACGTCGAAATCCGGGTCCTCCCGGCGGACATCCCGGAGCGGCTCGAGGTGGACGTGACCGCGCTGACCATCGGGCACTCGATGTTCGTGCGCGACCTCTCCCTGGCCAACGGCCAGATCCTGACCGACCCGAACGCCGTGGTCTGCACCGTGGTGGCGCCGCGGGCCGAAGAGGTGGCCGCCCCGACGGCCGAGGCCACGACGGCGGAGCCGGAGCTCATCCGGAAGCCGAAGGCCGAGGACGAGGCCGAGGAAGCGAAGGAATAGCGCACTGCGCGCCATCCTCGGGCTCGGCAATCCCGGGCCGGAGTATGAGCGGACCCGGCACAATGCGGGATTCCGCCTGGCCGACCACCTCGCCCGTCGCTGGCACCTCGGCGGGTTCCGCCGCGCGGAGCGGGCGCGAGTGGCGGGTGGCACGCGCGACGGCCTCGAGGTCCGCCTCGTCAAGCCGACGACCTACATGAACCGGAGCGGGGCCGCGCTGGCCCCGCTCCGTTCGTTTCCGGGGTTCGACCCCTCCAAGCACCTGCTGGTCCTGGTGGACGACGTGGCCCTCCCGGTGGGACGATTCCGGCTCCGGGGCGCCGGGTCGGCCGGCGGGCATAACGGGCTCAAGAGCGTGGAGGGGGCGCTCCAGCGCCAGGACTACGCCCGGCTCCGCATCGGGGTGGGCCCCGTGCCCGCCGGCCTCGACGACCTGGCCGAGTTCGTCCTCGAGGAGTTCCCCGCCGAGGAGTGGGAGCAGATCGCGCCCCTCCTCGATCCCATGGCCGAGGCCGTCGAGTGCTGGCTCGCCGACGGGATCGAGGCCGCCATGAACCGCTACAACGCATGACCCCCTTCCCGCTCCTCGCCACGGCCGGCGGCGTCGCCGGGCTGCTGGTGGCCCTCGGGATCTACCGTGCGGTCACTCGTCAACCGGCGGGATCGCCCCGGATGCAGGAAATCGCGGGCCTCATCGAGCGCGGGGCCATGGCGTTCCTCCGCCGTGAGTACCTGGCGCTGGCGCCCTTCCTCCTCGGCGTGGCCGCGCTGCTCTCGTGGGCCATCGGCCCCTGGACCGGGGCGGCCTACCTCTTCGGCGGGCTCTGCTCGGTGCTGGCCGGACTGGTCGGGATGAAGGCGGCGACCAAGGCCAACGTCCGGACGGCGGAAGCGGCGCGCGCGCAGGGCCAGGGGAAGGCGCTCTCCCTCGCCTACCAGGGGGGGGCGGTGATGGGCCTGGCCGTTGCGGCGCTCGGGCTCCTCGGCATCGGGACGGTATCCTGGCTGGCGCTGGCCCCGGGCGCGGCGGGTTCGCCGGGGTTCCTCGCCTATGCCGAGATCGTGAGCGGGTTCGCCATGGGGGCGTCGTCGATCGCGCTCTTTGCGCGGGTGGGCGGCGGCATCTACACCAAGGCGGCCGATGTCGGCGCCGACCTGGTCGGCAAGGTGGAGGCGGGGATCCCGGAGGACGACCCCCGGAACCCGGCCACGATCGCCGACAACGTCGGCGACAACGTCGGCGACGTGGCCGGGATGGGCGCCGACATCTTCGAGAGCTACGTCGGCGCCGTCATCGCGACCCTCGCGCTTGCCGCGTCGAGCCCCGCCATTCCCAACGCCTTCCGGGCGCACGCCGTCGCCCTCCCGATCCTCCTGGTGCTGGCCGGCCTCGGCGCCTCCCTCGTGGGCATTGCCGCGATGCGCGTGCTCCGGCAGGGCAACCCGGCCACCGCCATGCGCACCACGACGTTCGTCGCGGCCGTGCTCTTCCTCGCGGCGGCCTGGTGGCTGGCCAGCCGCCATCCCCTGGGGATGGCCGGCCGGCCGGCGCTGGGCGCCTTCTACGCCGTCCTCGCCGGCACCATCGCGGGCGTCGCGATCGGGGCGGTGACCGAGTACTACACCTCGGGGCGGCCGGTGACGGACATCGCCCGCGCCTCCACCACCGGCCCCGCCACCAACATCATCGCCGGCCTGTCGGTCGGGATGATGTCCACCCTGCTCCCGATCCTTCTCATTGCCGGCGCCATCGTCGCCTCCTACTGGGCGGCCGATCTCTACGGCATCGCGATCGCCGCGGTGGGGATGCTCGCCACCGTCGGCGTGACGATGACGGTGGACGCCTACGGCCCGATCGCCGACAACGCCGGCGGCATCAGCGAGATGAGCGGGCTCGGGCCCGAGGTCCGCCGCATTACCGACGGCCTCGATGCCCTCGGCAACACCACCGCGGCCATCGGCAAGGGCTTTGCCATCGGGTCGGCGGCGCTCACGGCGCTCGCCCTCTTCTCCGCCTTCGCCACGGCGGTGGCGCCGCCCGGCGAGGTGCTTCGGCTGGACATGGTGGACCCGCGGGTGGTGGTCGGGATGTTCATCGGCGGGGCGCTGCCGTTCGTCATCGGCGCGCTCACGATGACCGCCGTCGGCCGCGCCGCCCAGGGGATGGTGGACGAGGTGCGCCGTCAGTTCCGCGAGATCGCCGGGTTGATGGAGGGGACCGCCCCGCCGGACAGCGCGCGCTGCGTGGACATCTCCACCCGCGCGGCACTCCGCGAGATGATCGTGCCGGGGGTGACCGCCCTCCTGGCGCCCGTGCTCGTGGGTGCGCTCCTCGGGGTGGAGGCGCTGGGCGGCCTGCTGGCGGGGGCGACGGTGTCGGGCGTCCTCCTGGCGCTCTTCATGGCCAACGCCGGCGGCGCGTGGGACAACGCCAAGAAGCAGATCGAGGGAGGCGCCCACGGCGGCAAGGGGAGCGACCCGCACAAGGCGGCCGTCGTGGGCGATACGGTGGGCGACCCGTTCAAGGACACCGCCGGGCCGGCGATGAACATCCTGATCAAGCTCATGAGCGTGGTGAGCCTGGTGCTGGCCCCCTGGTTCGCGAGCCTCGCGCGGTAGCGAGGCTCAGACCGTCCAGGTCTTGCCCTGCCTGAGCAGCGCGCCGAGGTCCGCCGACCCGGCGGCCGGCTGCTGGTACACGGCGGTGGTGTAGTCCGGGGCCGGTGAGCAGTAGAGCACCCCGATCGCCACCGGGTCCGGCGGCTGCAGCGCCGCCAGCATCCCCGCCAGCGCCCGGTTGGTCTCGTCGTGGACCAGGATGTCCTCCATCGCCGCCCCACCCTCGCCCAGGCGCACCACCTCGAGCGCGAGCGATGACGGGTCGAACCGCAGCCCCGACTTCCGGTCCTTCCCGAAGAGCAGCGGCTGGCCGTGCCGCACGTGCACCTGCCGGTCGTCGGCCACCTCCCGCTCGGTGAACTCGTCGAACACCCCGTCGTTGAAGACGATGCAGTTCTGGAACACCTCGACGAACGAGGCGCCCCGGTGGGCGTGCGCCCGCTTGAGCACCTCGACCAGCGGCGCCTGCTGGGTGTCGATGCCGCGCGCCACAAAGCGCCCCCCGGCGCCCAGGGCAAAGGTGGCCGCCGAGAGCGGCAGCTCGATCGAGCCCTGGGGCGAGGTGGGGCTCTTGGTCCCCTGCCGAGACGTGGGCGAATACTGCCCCTTGGTGAGCCCGTAGATCTCGTTGTTGAAGAGGATGATCTGCAGGTCCACGTTCCGCCGCAGCACGTGCAGCATGTGGTTCCCGCCGATCGAGAGCCCGTCGCCGTCGCCGGTCATGACCCAGACGTCGAGCGCGGGGTTGGCCAGCTTGACCCCCGTCGCGATGGCGGGCGCCCGGCCGTGCACCGTGTGGAACCCGTAGGTGGACATGTAATACGGAAAGCGCGAGGAGCAGCCGATGCCCGACACGAACACCGTGTCCTCCCGCCGGGCGCCGAGGTCGGCGAGCGTCTTGTGGACCGCCTTGAGGATGGCGTAGTCGCCGCACCCAGGGCACCAGCGTACCTCCTGGTCGGAGGCGAAGTCCTTGGGCTGCAGCTTGACCGGCGCCGGGGTGGCCGTCATGCGGCACCTCCCTTCCCGTTGCCACGGGTTCGTTCCCGGATGGCCTCGAGCACCGAGGACACCTTGAACGGCTTGCCGTTGACCTGCGTGAGCGGCTCCGCCGGCAGGAGATAGGCGGCCCGGAGCAGCATCACGAGCTGCCCGTTGTTCATCTCGGGGACCAGCACCCGGTCGAAGCGCCGGAGCAGGTCGCCCAGGTTTCGCGGGAAGGGCGCGATGTAGCGGAGGTGGATGTGCGACACCCGCCGCCCCTCCGCGCGCGCCCGCTGCACCGCCATGTGAATCGGGCCGAAGGTGGAGCCCCACCCCACGATGGCCAGCTCCCCCGCGTCCTCGCCCTGCGACACCGCCTGGTCCGGGATGTCGCTCGCGATCCCCGCCACCTTGGCCGCGCGGGCCGCGGTCATCGCGGCGTGGTTTTCCGGCTCATAGGAGATGTTGCCCGACGAGGCGCTCCGCTCGATGCCGCCGATCCGGTGCTCAAGCCCCGGCGTGCCGGGCACTGCCCATGGCCGGGCCAGCGTGGCGGGGTCCCGCAGGAAGGGGTGGAACCCCGCCGGCTCGGTCCGGAAATGCACTGGAAACCTGGGCAGCGTGGCCGGGTCGGGAATCCGCCACGGCTCGGCGGCGTTGGCCAGGTAGCCGTCGGTCAGGAGGAAGACCGGCGTCATGTACTTGGTAGCCAGGCGAACGGCCTCGATGGCCACGTCGAAGCAGTCGGACGGCGTCGCCGCCGCCAGGACCGGCATCGGGGCGTCGCCGTTGCGGCCGAGGACGGCCTGGAACAGGTCGGACTGTTCCGTCTTGGTGGGCATGCCGGTGGAGGGCCCCGCCCGCTGGGAGTCGATGACCACGAGCGGCAGCTCGGTGGCGATCGCGAGCCCCAGCGCCTCGGTCTTGAGCGCAATCCCGGGGCCCGACGACGAGGTGACCCCCAGCGCCCCCGCGAAGGCCGCGCCGATCGCGGCGCCGATCGCGGCGATCTCGTCTTCCGCCTGGAAGGCGACGACGCCGTGCGCCCGCAGCGTGGCCAGCAGCTGGAGCACCGGCGACGCCGGGGTGATCGGATACCCCGAAAAGACCATCCGCTCGATCCCCGCCGCCTTGAGGCCTGCCACCAGTCCCCACGCCACCGCCTCGGTCCCGCTCACGGTCCGGTACACGCCGGGTTCCGCCGGCGCCGCCCCGACCTGCACCGGGCGGAGAAAGCTCGGCAGCTCCGCGGTCTCGCCGAAGGCGTGCCCGGCGTTGAGCACCGCCACGTTGGCCGCCGCCACCGCGGGCTCGTCGCGGAACTTCTTCTGCAGCCAGTCCACCGTGGCGGTGCGGTCGCGGCCGTACATCCAGAGCACCAGCCCAAGTGCCCACATGTTGCGGGAGCGCGCCGTCTGCTTCGTTCCGATCTCCATCCCCTCGACGGCGGCCTCGGTCAGCTTCCCGATGTCGATGGCCAGGAGCCGGTACTCGGAGAGGCTCCCGTCCTCGAGCGGGTTCTTGGCGTACCCGGCCTTGAGGAGGTTGCGCTCCGTGAAGGCCCCGGCATCGACGATCAGGGTGCCGCCGGGGCGGAGGTCCCGCAGGTTGGTAGTGAGGGCCGCCGGATTCATGGCCACGAGCACGTCGAGCTCGTCGCCGGCGGTGGCCACTTCCACGGATCCGAAATGAATCTGGAAGGCGGAGACACCGAAGGTGGTGCCGACCGGGGCGCGGATTTCCGCGGGAAAGTCGGGGAAGGTGGCGAGGTCGCTGCCGGCCAGGGCCGTCTCCACGGTGAACCGGGAGCCGGTGATCTGCATGCCGTCGCCGGAGTCGCCGGCGAAGCGCACCACGGCGCGCTGCCGGACGTCGGGGGCGCCCGAGGCCGGCTGGCCGCCGGGGGCGCTCTGGGTCGGAGACATGGACACCTGCCTTGCGAGGGGAATCCTCCCGCCCCCGAAGTGTACCCGGATGGCGCGGCCGTGCGCCAGCGCCCCGCTTCCACTCCCGCCCCGCCCCGGCGATACTTCCGCGTGCTCAGACTCGGCATCATCGGCCTCCCGAACGTCGGCAAGTCGACGCTGTTCAACGCCCTCACCTCCGCCGGGGCGCTGGTGGCCAACTACCCCTTTGCCACCATCGAGCCCAACACCGGCGTGGTGCAGGTGCCCGACCCCCGCCTTGACGCCATCGCGGCGCTCGTCCAGCCCGAGCGGACGGTGCCCGCCACGGTCGAGTTCCTCGACATCGCCGGCCTGGTCAAGGGGGCCAGCCAGGGCGAGGGGCTCGGCAACCAGTTCCTGGCCAACATTCGCGAGGTGGACGCCGTCGTCCACGTGGTGCGCTGCTTCGACAACGACGACATCCAGCACGTGATGGGCAGCGTGGACCCGGCCCGGGACCGCGAGATCATCAACATCGAGCTCGGGCTGGCCGACCTCGCCTCGGTCGAGAAGCGCCTCGAGAAGACCGCCCGGGCCGCCAAGTCGGGCGACCCGCAGGCCAAGCTGGAGGCACGACTGCTCGAGGCGCTCCAGAAGGCCCTCTCCTCGGGCCTCCCGGCCCGGACCGTGGTCCCCACGGCCGAGGAGGCCCCGGCCTACCGCAGCTTCAACCTCCTCACCGCCAAGCCGGTGCTGTACGCCGCCAACGTCGGGGAGTCGGAAATCACCACCGGCAACGCCCACGTGGCGGCGCTCGCCGCGGAGCTGGCGCGGAACAACGAACCGGCGGAAGTGGTTACATTTTCTGCCCAGGTGGAGGCCGAACTGGCCGAGCTCGACCCGGCCGACCGGGCGGAGTTTCTGGCCTCGCTCGGGCTCACGGAGTCTGGTCTCGACCGGCTTGCGCACGCCGCCTATCACCTGCTCGGGCTGCAGAGCTACTTCACGGCCGGTGAGAAGGAAGTGCGGGCCTGGACGATCCACCGCGGGGACCGCGCCCCCCAGGCGGCGGGCGTCATCCACAGCGATTTCGAGCGCGGGTTCATCCGCGCCGAGACGGTGGCGTACGCCGACTTCGTGCGCGTGGGCGGGTGGAAGGGGGCGCGCGAGCAGGGCCTGGCGCGCGCAGAAGGCAAGGAGTACGTCGTGCAGGACGGCGACGTGATGCTGTTTCGATTCAACGTCTAGGAGACTTCATACATGGCCAATCCCATTGGCGCCGTCCAGGGGCGCCCAGGCTTCGTCAGCGACGTGCAGTCGGCACAGGTCGCGGCGTTCATGCGCGGCGTGTACTGGTGGATGTTCGGCGGCTTGGCGGTCACCGCGGTCGTGGCGCTCGCCATTGCCAGTTCCCCGGCGGCGGTCGGCACCCTCGTCCGCGTGCCGCTGCTCTTCTGGGGCGTGGTGATCCTCCAGTTGGTCCTCGTGGTGTTCCTCTCGGCCCGCGTGGCCAAGCTGGCCCCGTCCACGGCCGGCACCCTCTTCCTCGCCTACTCCGCCCTCACCGGCGTCACCTTCTCGCTCATCCTGCTGGCCTATACCGGTGCGTCGGTGGCGAGCGCGTTCTTCGTCACCGCCGGCATGTTCGGGGCGCTGGCGGTGTACGGCAGCGTCACCAAGCGCGACCTGACCGGCATGGGCCGCTTCATGTTCATGGGGCTGGTCGGGCTGGTCCTGGCGAGCATCGTGAGCATCTTCTGGCGGAACGACGCGATGCAGTTCGTGATGGGCGTGGTGGGCGTGCTGGTCTTCTCGGGGCTCATTGCCTACGACAGCCAGCGGCTGCGCGGCATGGCGCTCGAACTGCAGGGCGGCCAGGCGGCGAGCTACGCGATCGTCGGCGCCCTGAGCCTCTACCTCGACTTCATCAACCTCTTCATTTCCCTGCTCCGGCTCTTCGGCAACCGGCGCGACTAGCCTTCCCGGCGGGCGGGCGCGGCGGCCAGCAGGCTGCCGCGCCAACTCGCGCTCAGCGCCGGGCAGGCCGCCAGGCGCTCGCACTCCTCCCGCCGCACCGCACGCGCCGCCATCAGGTCCGTGGCCACCCAGACCGTCCATTGGGGGTAGGGCCGGTCGTGCAGGACCACCGGCATCCCCGCCTCCACCCATCCCTCGGTCAGCACCCGCAGGTACCAACCGGAGCGGCGGCTCTCCTGGACCAGCTTCACCATGTCCTTGCGGTGGAACCGCCGGTTGATCGTGGCGCAGGGCCCCCGCGGCTGGCTCACCTCGAGGCGCGCCGGTCCGATCGCGATGCGGTCACCGACACACACGGTAGCCTCGGTGGCACCCTCGATCGCCAGGTTCTCGCCGAACCACCCCGGGCCGAGGTCGGCCCGTGCCAGCTGCTCGCGCCAGCGCGGGTAGTGGTCGGCCGAGTAGGCCAGGACGGCCTTGTCCGGCCCCCCGTGCACACGCCGGTCCGCCTGCATGTCGCCAGCCACCCCCTGCCGCCCGATCCAGACCGGCCCTGCCACCGGCTGCTTGGCGATGGCACTGGTCCACGGCCGGTCGAGCGAGTCCTCCGCGCCCTCGGTGCCGTAGCTCTTCGGCGTGCCGACCTGGATGGAGCGAAGCTGCATGGGGCGGGTCTCCTGGCGGGGGTCCGAACGCGGAAGATAGCGGGTTCCCCGCCCTTTGACTCAAGTCCCTGCCCCCGTTATACTTTGCCCCTCACAAATCATCCTCCTCGGCTCCGCACCAGGGCCGGGGCAACCGACCAAAGGAAGGTGTCATGACCCGACTGTACGAGGCGGTCTATATCTTCGATTCCGCCCTCGAAGAGGCCGCCATCACCGAGCGTCTGGAGCGCTTCCACGCGCTGCTGGCGCAGCCCGGCACCGAGGCCCCGCAGGTGTCCCACTGGGGCAAGCGGACCCTCGCCTACCCGATCCAGAAGCACGACACCGGCTACTACGTCATCGCCAAGGTGGAGACCTCCCCGGAGGCGCTTCCCGAGTTCGAGCGCGCGGTCAAGCTCGAGCCCGGCGTCCTGCGCTTCCTGGTGGTCGTGAACGAGGGGGCGCAGCCGGTCCCCGCGGTCGCCGAGAAGAGCGACGGGGAGGACGACGAATGAGGCGGCCCCAGAAGACCTGCACCATCTGCGAGTCGGGCGTGCGGGTGGTGGATTTCAAGGATGAGCGCACGCTGTCGCGGTTCCTCTCCGAGCGCGGGAAGATCCTCCCGAGCCGGCTCTCGGGCACCTGCGCCCGGCACCAGCGTCAGCTGAGCACCGCCATCAAGCGGGCGCGGACCCTCGCCCTGTTGCCGTACCTGAAGGGCCACGGCGGCTGACCATGGCCGGTGAGCGGCCCCCGGAGGGACGTCCCCTCTCCCTCCGGGCCCGCTTGGCGGTGCTCGGCTACCTGCTCTTCACGTGGCCGGTCATGACCGCCTTCCTGGCGGGGCCGCTCGCCGTGCTGGTGGCGGTCGGGCGGCCCCACGGCCGGCGGGCCTGGCTCTGGCTCGTGACGCTCGTCCTCTGGCTGGCGCTCTGGGCGGCCCAGCCCGGCACCCTCCTGGAAGAGATGGTGCGGGCGGCCGCCGTCGTCTCGAGCGGAATGGGCGTGCTCTTCCTCCTCCTGGGCCGGGGGTCGGCGTCGGCCCGCGCGCTTCAGGGGACGTTCGCCGCCGTGGCGGGGACGGTCCTGCTGGCCGTCGTGAAGGGCGTGCACTGGTCGGACCTCGAGTTTGCGGTGGTCCAGCAGGGGCTGGCCGCCCAGCGCGCGGTGGCCGACCTGCTGAACCAGGGCGGGGCAAGCCCGAGCCCGGAGACGACGGCCGCGCTCCAGGCCCTGGGCGAGGGGATCCGGCCGATGGCGCCGTTCTTCCCCGGGGTACTGGCCCTGCTCGTGCTGGTGGGACTCTGCCTGGCGGCGCTCCTGGCGCCGCGGATCACCGGGCGGGCGGCGGCCCCCGTGCCCGGGAGCTTCGAGGGGTTCCGGTTCTCGGATCACCTCGTGTGGCTGGTGGTGCTGGGCCTGCTGGGGGTGCTCTTCGCGGCGGCCACGCCGGCCTACGGTCCGGCGGCGAGCCTCCTGGCCTTCGGAGGCGGGCTCTACCTGCTCCGGGGACTGGCGGTGCTGGCGGCGGCCCTTCGCCCCGCGCCGCGAATCTTCGTGGTGCTCCTCGCGGGGAGCGCCTTCTTCCTCCTGCCATTCGCCGTGGGCGGGCTCGCCCTCCTCGGCCTGGCGGACAACTGGCTGGATTTCCGGCGGCGCATCCCGCCGCCTTCACTCGGGGGATCAAACCCATGATGGAAGTCATCCTGCGCGACGACGTGAAGTCCCTCGGCAAGGCCGGGGAACTGGTGCGCGTCAAGCCGGGCTACGCCCGGAATTTCCTCCTGCCCCGGGGGCTGGCGTACGAGGCCACCGAGGGGAACAAGAAGCGGATCGTCGCCGAGACGCGCGCCCGGACCGTCCGGCTCGCCGCCGAGAAGGACGCGGCCACCGCCGCCGCCGGCCGCCTCGGGAGCGCCGTGCTGACCTTCACCCGCAAGGCCGGCGAGGAAGGACGGCTGTTCGGGTCGATCACCTCGCACGACGTGGCCGACGCGCTCGCCGCGCAGGGCCACGCCATCGACAAGCGGAAGGTGGAGCTCGACCACCCGATCAAGGCGCTGGGCGACCACACCGTCACGGTGCGCCTCCATCCCGAGGTGCACGCCGAGGTCCGCGTCACGGTCGTCGCCGAGTAGGGCCGCGCGCCACATGGGCGTCGGCATCGCCTACATCGACGGGCCCCGGCTGGCCCGGTCCCTCTTCGCCGCCTCGGACTGGGTCGCCGCGGGGCGCGAGGAGATCAACCGCATCAATGTCTTCCCCGTCCCCGACGGGGACACCGGCACCAACTTCAGCCTGACCCTCCGCGCCGTCGCCGACGCCCTCCGGGCGCTCGGCGACGCCTCGCTTCCCCAGACCGCCTCGACGATGGCCCGGGCCGCCGTGCTCGGCGCGCGCGGGAACTCGGGGATGATGCTGGCCCACTTCCTCATCGGCGTGGCGGAATCCCTGGGCCAGAAGGCGACGGCCACGCCCCAGGAACTCGCCGCCGCCCTCACCGCCGGGTCGGACAAGCTGTACGACGCGCTCGACGACCCCCGCGAGGGCACCATCCTGACCGTGGCGCGCGAGGCGGCCGCGGCCGCCCGGCGGGCGGCGGCCAGCTCGCCCGACCTGGCGGAGTTCATGCGCCGGATGCACGCCGAGGGCGAGGAGGCGCTGGCCCGCACGCCGGAGCTGATGGCGGCGCTCAAGGAAGCCGGGGTGGTCGACGCGGGGGGGATGGGCTTCATGCGGATGATCGAGGGCGTCGTCCGGTTCATCGACGGCGACCCGATCCTGGCCGCGGGGCCGGCGCAGACCGGCGAATTCAGCGTCCCCGCCGCCGACGTGGCCGTCGAGGCGGACCAGGACTACCAGTATTGCACCGAGGTGGTGGTGCGGGGGGAGCAGCTGCCGGCGGCCAACGAGGTGCGCGCGGCGCTCCGCGGGTTCGGGGGCTCGCTGGTGGTGGCGGTGATGGGCGACGTCCTCCACGCCCATGTGCATACCAACACGCCCGACGCCGTCTTTACCTACGTGTCCCGCTGGGGCGCGCTGGAGAAGACCAAGGCCGAGGACATGCGGGCCCAGCACCGCGGCCTGCAGCACGGGGTGCAGAAGGCGGTGGCGATGGTCGCGGACAGCGCCTCGGACCTCCCCGATGCGGTGCTCGATCGCCACGGCATCACGCTGGTCCCCCTGCAGGTCATCTTCGGCGATGAAGTGCTGCTCGACCGGGTCCAGCTCCGGCCGGAGGAGTTCTACCGGCGGATGCGCACCGCGACGGTGCTGCCCTCCACCTCCCAGCCGACGGTGGCCGACTTCGTCCGGGTCTTCCGCGAGGCGCGGCACGAGGCCGACCAGGTGATCGCGGTGCTGGTGAGCTCGGGGCTTTCCGGCACCTTCCAGGCGGGGGCGGCCGCCCTCAAGGCCGGCGGGCTCACCAACGTTCGGCTCGTGGACAGCAAGTCGGCCTCGCTCGGGTCGGGAATGCTGGCGCTGCGCGGGGCCGAGCTGGCCGAACAGGGGTGGCCGGCCGAGGCCATCGCCTCGGAGTTGGAGCGGGTCCGGGACCAGTCGGGGGTGTTCCTGACGGTCGACAAGTTCGACAACCTGCTCCGCAGCGGCCGGGTGAGCCGCGGCAAGGCGTGGATCGGCGGGCTGCTCGACGTCAAGCCCATCCTCTCGCTCGACGGGGCCGGCCGGGTGGTGCCCGTGGACCGGGCGCGGGGGCGCGAGGCGTTGATCGCCAAGGTGCTGGCGCGGCTCGATGCGCGGCTCCACCCCCGCCCGCAGCAGGTCCGGTTCGGCGTGGTGCACGCCGAGGCGCCGGAGGTGGCGGAACGGGTGCGAACGGCGCTGGTGGCGGCCTACCAGCCGAGGGACTGCTTCGTGTCGCTGGCCACCGGCGTGCTCGGCACCCATGTCGGCGAGGGCGCCTGGGCGGTGTTCTACCAGGTGGAGGACGGCACGCCGCCCCGACCCGCTGGGGGAACCGGGTGACCCGCACCCACGCCCTCCCGCCGGCGCTCCGGACCGCGCTTGAGGCGGCTGACAACCTGAAGGCGCGCGACCTGGTGGTGCTGGACCTGCGGGGACTGCATGACGCGACGGACTTCTTCCTGGTCGGATCCGGCACCTCGGACGCACACGTCCGGGGCATCGCGCATTCCGTCCTCGACGCCCTGGCCCGCCAGGGGCAGCACCCCCACCACATCGAGGGACTCCCGTCGGGGCGCTGGGTGCTCCTCGACTTCGTGGACTTCGTGGTCCACCTCTTCCACCCCGAGGCCCGCGCCTTCTACCAGCTCGAGCGCCTCTGGAATGACGCCCCTGCCCTCACCCCACCGGCCTGAGCCCCGCCGCCGCGCCATGCGCCTCCGGCTGCCGCTCCTCCTGGCCCTCCTCGCCGCCGTCCCCGCGACGGCCTCGGCGCAGTACTTCGGCCAGAACCGGGTGATGTACACCAAGTTCAACTTCGAGATCATCCACACCAAGCACTTCGACATCTACTTCTACCCGCGCGAGCGCGAGGCCTCCATGGACGCGGCGCGGATGGCGGAGCGTTCCTACGGCCGGCTCTCCACGCTGCTCAACCACCAGTTCACGGAGGTCAAGCCGATCATCCTGTACGCCTCGCACTCCGACTTCCAGCAGACCAACGCGCTGGGGGGCGACATCGGCGAGGCGACCGGCGGCGTGACCGATTTCCTCAAGCACCGCGCCATCATGCCCTTCACCGGGGCGTACCACGATTTCGACCACGTGCTGATGCACGAAATGGTGCACCAGTTCCAGTACGACACCTGGTCGCGCGGCAAGGCCGGCGCGGGCGTGGCCACGATCATGCAGGTCAACCCCCCGCTCTGGTTTGCCGAGGGCATGGCGGAGTACCTCTCGATCGGGCCCATCAATCCCGAAACCGCGATGTGGCTCCGGGACGCCGTGCTGCAGGGGAAGCTGCCCACGATCCAGCAGTTGACCTATGACCCGTACATCTTCCCGTACCGCTTCGGGCACGCCATCTGGGCATACATCGGCCAGCGGTGGGGCGACGAGGCGGTCGGCGCCATCCTCTCCGCCACGATGGGCGGCGGCGGCATCGAGGGGGCCTTCCAGCGGGTGTTGGGCATTTCACTCGCGCAGCTCTCGGTGCAGTGGCGCGACTGGGTGCAGGCCACCTACCTCCCCGATGTCGCCTCGCGCCAGCTGGCCTCCGCCGTCGGCAAGCCCCTCCTGACCCGCGCCAACTCCGGCGGCCAGCTCCACGTGGCGCCGGCGCTGTCGCCCGACGGGAAGCTGATCGCCTACCTGAGCGAGAAGAACTACTTCTTCATCGACTTCTACCTGGCCGACGGCGAGACCGGCAAGGTGCTCAAGCGGCTCGCCAAGTCGGTCTTCGACGCCAATTACGAGACCTTCCGGTACCTGAGCTCCTCGGCGTCGTGGTCCCCCGACAGCAAGTACCTGGTGTTCGTGGCCAAGGTGGCCAACGGCGACGACATCGTCGTGTTCGACCCGAAGAAGGGCAAGGCGGTCCGCCGGATCCACGTGGACCTCAACGGCATCACCTCCCCCGTCTTCAGCCCCGACGGCAAGCAGCTGGCCTTCAGCGGCCAGAACGGCGGCATTTCCGACCTCTTCGTGGTGAATGCCGACGGCACGGGGCTCCGCCAGCTCACGAACGACAAGTACGCCCAGCTGATGCCCGCCTGGTCGCCCGACGGGCACACGATTGCGTACGTGACCGACGAGGGGCCGGAGACGAACTTCACCGACTTGGCCTTCGGCAACCTGCGGATCGCCCTCTTCGACCTCGACATGGGGCGCCGCGAGCTGCTGCCGTACATGGATTCCGGCCGCAACATCAGCCCGCAGTGGGCCCCCGACGGCAAGTCGTTCGCGTTCGTGTCCGACCGGACCGGCACCGCGAACATCTTCCTCTACGAGATCGGCGGCGAGGTCTACCAGCTGACCGACCTCTTCACCGGCGCCCAGTCGGCCACCCCGCTCTCCCCCGCCCTGAGCTGGGCGCGCGACGCCGACAAGCTGGCCTTCGTGTACTTCGAGGCCCAGAACAACGACGTCTACACCATCCAGAACCCGCGGGCGCTCAAGCGCCAGCCGTGGCGGCCCGCCGAACCGGAGGCGCTCGCGGCCGCCGCCCCCCCGCCGGTGGCACCGCCCGGCGTGCCCGTGGTGCGGGCCGACAGCACCCCGCCGCCCCGCCCCGACACGAGCGCCGCGGTGAGCCAGCCCCGGCCCGACAGCGCCGCGGCGGCGGTGCCGCAGGCGCGCGAGGGCGGGTCGATCTATCGGACGCCGAGCGGGTTCCGCGCCGCGGCCCAGGCACCGACCCGCAGCGACAGCGCCGGCCTCGCCCGCGGCGAGGTGACGGTCCTCGGCCTCCTCGATTCGGCGTCGCTCTTCCTGCCCGACACCACCGCGTTCACGATCGGTCCCTACAAGCGGAAGTTCACCCCGGAAACGGCGGCCCAGCCGTCGATCGGGTACGCCCGCGACAACTTCGGCAACGGGATCTACGGCGGCGGCGCCATCATGTTCGGCGACATGCTGGGCGACGAACAGCTGATCTTCCAGGCGTACGTCAACGGCGGGATCAACCAGGGGCAGTTCCTGGCGGCGTACCAGAACCTGAGCCGGCGCATCAACTACGCCTACGGCATCGTGCAGGTGCCGACCTACTACGTGCTCCAGCCGGTCGTGATCGCCGGCTCGCCCTCGCCGGACGAGAACGAGTACATCACGAGCACGCGGCTCATCACGACGCGGCAGATCTTCGGCCGCGCCTACTACAACATCAGCCGCTTCCAGCGCCTCGAGATGGGGCTCTCCGCCGGCCAGTGGGACGACGCCATCCTCAGCTACATCGAGACGTACGACCGGTTCACCGGCATCCCGACCCGCGATCCCATCAGCGTCAAGGCCTACGCCCCGGGGGAACGCGCCATCACGCCGGTGGCCGCGCTGGTGTATGACGCGACTTTCACCGGGTGGATCGGCCCCCTCTTCGGCACGCGCTACCGGTTCGAGGTCGCGCAGACGATGGGCGGGTGGAACGTCACCGAGCTGCTCGCGGACTACCGGCGGTATATCCCGATCAAGGGGCCGGTCCTCTTCGCGATGCGCCTCCTCTACTCGGGGCGCCGCGGACCCGACGCCGACCAGCAGCGCTTCTTCCTTGGCAGCACCGACCTGGTCCGCGGGCACACGTCGGGCTCGTACTACCGCTACGAGTGCGCCACCGGCAGCGCCGACCTCAATTCGATCACCGGCTGCCGGGCCCTCGACCAGATGGTCGGGACCGAGATCGCGGTGGCCAACGCGGAGGTGCGGTTCCCGATCCTCAATTCGTACCTCGGCATGGGCCCCGTCGGGGTCCCGTACGTGGACGGGGTGGCGTTCATCGACTACGGCGTGGCGTGGAACAGCTTCAATACCGTGGCCTTCCGGGTGAACACCAACGCCTCGCTCGAGGACCAGCTGCTCACCCGCACGCCGGTCACCACGATCGGCTTCGGGCTCCGGATGAACCTCTTCGGCTACATGATCCTCCGCGGCGACTTTGCCTACCCGCAGGGCCGCGGGATTCCGCCCTACTGGACCATCACGATCGGCGCCCCGTTCTGAGCCCTGCCGGAGGGCCGGCGCTCTGGCCCCTCCCGGGGGGAGCGCCTATGTTTCTCCGGTGCCGCACCCAACTCGCACGGGCCTGATCCTCCTCCTGGCGGCCCTGCCGGCCTGCCAGGACCGCCCGGGGCCCGCCATCGGGGCCCTTCCTCCCGCCGCCCAGGCCGTTCCCGGCACCAGCCTCCTCCGGCTGTCGCGCGCCGGCGGTGTGCCTCGGCTCTTGGCGGGCGCCAACCTGCACGACCTCGGGTGGCGCGGCCGCGGGCGGCTCCCCGCACTCCAGTCGGTCATCGGGTTCGACCTCGACCAGTCGCTGGCCTACGCCATCGACTCCACCGGCGCGCTCCAGGCGCTGGACCTCAGCACCGGCACCAGCCGGGCGCTCGCCCCCGCGGTGCGCGGCGCCGCGCTCGGGCCCGACGGCACGCTCTGGGTCGTGGATCCGAAGGACAGCATCCTCCGCATCCGCCGGCGGTTCCCGGAGCGGATGAGCACCGTCCTCCCCGGCAGCCCGGTGGCGCTCTATGGGACGGGGGACCGGCAGTTGATTGCGATCGAGGGGGGGGACACCGCCCGGGCGCTGGTGCTGGCCGGCGCGCAGGAAGGGGTGGCCACCGACCTCCCGTCCACCGCCACCGCCGCCTCGCCCTGGGGCGACCTCGTGGCCGTGGCCGCCTCCAGCGGCGTGTACCTCTGGGCGCCGCGCGGCGGCACCCCGATGCGCCGGGTCCGGATGAGCGGCACGCCGAAGGTGGTGCGGTTCTCCGCCTCCGGCCACCGGGTCTACGTGGGCCGCGAGGACGACGGCCTCGGCGTCATCGACCGGTATGCCGGCGAGCGCCTCGACGACATCGGCCTTCCCGGTGCGGCGGAGCGCCTGCGCGTGGCCCCGTACGGCGGGTGGCTCCTGGCCCGGCCGGCCGAGGGTGACTCGGTCTGGGTGGTAAACCTGGCCACCGGCCGGTATGCCGGCGCCGCCGAGTCTCCGTGGGCGGTGGATCTCCCCACCGTGGTCGGCGAGGCCACGCTGGTGGTGCGCGAAGGCGGTGACCTCGTCGCGCGCGACCTCGGGACGGAAGGGTTCCCGGAGGTGGGGCGGGTCAAGGGCGGCGCCACCGACCTCTACCTGGCCGTCCCCTGGGTACCCGCCTCGGTGCGCCAGGAGCAGGCGGTGGCGTCGCGCGACACCGCGCGCCCGGCCCCGCCCGACTCCTTCGCCGCCACGCCGGCGCCTGCGGCCGCCACGCTGTACCTCCAGGTGAGCCGCTCGCAGAATCCCGCGTGGGCGCAGGCGCTCGCCGGTGAAATCCGGGCGCAGGGCTTCCCTGCCCTGGTCCTCGACCCCCGCCAGGGCGAGGAGGCCTACCGCGTGGTCGTGGGGCCGTATCCGTCGCGGGAGGCCGCCGAGTCGGCGGGCCGCCAGCTGGGCCGTCCGTCGTTCATCTACCAACCGTAGCCGCCTTCGGGATCCGCCGATGAAGCTGTCCAAGCTCGAGCTCTCCGGCTTCAAGTCGTTCGCCGACACCGTCACCCTCTCCTTCGAGGAAGGGGTCACGGCCATCGTCGGCCCGAACGGATGCGGCAAGTCGAACGTGAGCGACGCCGTCCGCTGGGTGCTCGGCGAGCAGTCGGCCCGGCTCCTCCGGGGCGGCAAGATGGAGGACGTGATCTTCCAGGGCGCCGCGGATCGCCGGCCGGTAAACGTGACGGAGGTCTCGCTCTACCTCGACAACAGCGATGGGGCGCTCCCGATTGCCTACCAGGAGGTGCAGATCACCCGGCGGCTCTCCCGCTCGGGGCACAGCGAGTACCTCCTCAACCGCGCCTCCGTCCGCCTGCGCGACATCCAGGACCTCCTGCGCGGGACCGGCCTCGGCGGCGACGCCGGCGTGGTCATCGAAGCCAAGATGATCGACCTCCTCCTCTCGGACCGCGCCGACGAGCGGCGTTCGCTCTTCGAGGAGGCGGCCGGCATCGGCCTCTACCGCGACCGGAAGCACAGCACCGAGCGGCGGCTCGAGGAGACGGCCCTCGACCTGCAGCGGGTCGAGGACCTGGTGGCGGAGGTCCAGTCCCAGTTGCGGAGCCTGGCGCGGCAGCGGGGCCGCGCCGAGCGGCATGCCAAGCTCACCGAGGAGAAGTTCGCCGTGACGGTCACGCTGGCGCGCCGGCTCCTCGACCGCCTAGGCGCCGAGGTTCGGGACAAGGAGGCGCGGCACGCCGTGCTCGCCACCGAGCTCCCGGCCCTCCGGACCGGCCTCGTGGCCGCGGAGCACGAGCGCGAGGACACCGCGCACCGGCGGGCCGCCGCCGAGGCCGCGCGCACCGACATCGCCCGCCGGCTTGGCGAGGTGCGCGTGGCCCTCGGCCGCCTCGATGGCGACCTGAACCTCGCCGCGGAGCGCCTGACGCATGCGGGCCAGCGGCGGGTGCGCGCGCTCGAGGAGCGGAGCGCCATGGAGCAGCGGGCGCAGCAGGCCCAGCGCGAGCGGGACACCGCGGCCCAGGAGCGCGATGCCGCGCAGGCCGACCGCGACCGCATCCAGGGCGAGCTCGCGGGGCGCGCGAGCGTCGAGGAGGCGGTGCGCACCCGCCTGGGGGAGCAGCGCGCCCAGGTCCGCCAAGTGGAAGAGTCGCTGCAGCGGCAGGCCGAGACGCTTCGCTCCCTCGAGGGAGAGCGCGCCGCGCTCGAGACGGACCTCGCCGCCCTGCGCGACCGGGCGGTGCAGGCGGCGGCGCACCAGGACGGGCTCAGGCAGGAGCTCGACGCGGCGTCCCAGCGCCGGAACACGCTCGCCGAGGAGGCGTCGCGCCTGGCCGAGGCACATCGCGCCGCCGCGGCCACGGCGGAGCGCACCCGGCACCTCCTGACCGAGACGCGGGAGCGCGAGGCGCTCGCCCGCGCCGACCGGCGCCGCGCCGAGGAGACGGTGGCACAGCTCTCGGCGCGCCACGAGGCGCTCTCCGAGCTCGAGCGCGATCGCGTGGGCCTGGCCCCCGGGGCGGCGGCGCTGCTCGCCGTGCGCGACCGCTTCGGCGGCGCCGTCCTGGGGCCCTTGAGCGACTTCGTGCGTGCCGGTGCCGACGAGGCCGACCTCGCCGAGCGGCTCCTCGGTGAATGGGTCCACGCCGTCCTGGTCCGCGACGAGGCCGCCGTGCGCGCCATTCGGGAGTGGCACGCCGACACCGACCCGGGCGCCATCGTGCTGCTCGCCGCGCACCCCGGCCCCACCCTGGACGGCGGCGCCCACCCGCTGGAGCACACCCTCCGCGTGGAAGACCCCGCCGCGGCCCAGTGGGTCCGGGCCCTCCTCGGCGGGATGGCGGTGCTCGATCCGGCCGGCCGAGCCCTCCGCCGCGCCAACGGGGCGGTACTCCTCACCGGCGCCGGTGCCCCGTCGGGGCCGCTGCGGCGGCGCGCCGAGCTGGACGCCCTCGGCACGGATCTCACCGGGGCGCGGAGCGCCCTGTCGGCCGCGGTCGCCGCGCTTGACGAAACCGCCGCGCGCCTGAGCGGCCTCGAGACGGAGCTCGCGGTCGCCACCGAGGCCGCCGACCGCGCCCGCGACGCCGAGCGCGCCGGCGCCGCCGGACGGGACGACGCCGAGCGCCTGGTCCAGACCCGCACCCGGGAACTCGGCGAGGCGGAGGCCCAGGTGGCGCGCATCGCCGAGCGGCTGGCGGGCTCCGAGTCTCGCCTCCGGGACGTGGACGCCGCGCTCACCGAGGGCGAGCTCGCCAAGGTGCGCCTCGACGAGGCGCTCGATGGCGGCCGCCGGCAGCTCGGCACGCTGGAAGCGGAGCAGGAGTCGGCCCGCGAGGCGCGGGTCCACTGGCAGGTCCAGCTGGCTCACGTGGAGGCACGGCTCCTCGGGGCCAGCGAGCGGCTGGCCCGCGCGGAGCACACCGGGCAGGAGGCCACCGGCTCCGCCGCCTCCCTGGCCGGGGAGCTCTCGCAGCTTGACGACGACGCCGCCGAGCTGTCGGCGCGGCAAGTGGCATGGCAGGAGGAACGGGCCGAGCGGCGCGTGACGCTGCTCGAGCTCGAGGCCGCCGCCGCCGAAGCGGAGGAGGCCCTCTCGCAGGCCGACGCCGCGCTGGCCGCCGCCGAGCGCACGCTGCACGAGGGGCGCGAGCGCGTCGAGCAGTCCACCGAGGAGCACCACCGGCTCGAATTGGAGCTTACGGAGGCGGGGGCCGAGCGGCGCCGGATCGTCGAGCGGGTGGAGACCGAGTGGAAGCGCCCGATGGAGGAACTGGAGGCCGCCGCTCCCCTCCTCGACCTCGACCTCGACGCCCTCGAGGCCGAGGCGGCGCGGATCGTCTCGTCGCTCGAGGCCATCGGGGTCGTCAATCCGCTGGCCGTCGAGGAGTACACCGAGGAGAGCAAGCGCCTCGAGTTCCTCTCGACCCAGCGCGACGATTTGGTGGCGGCGCGGCAGTCGCTCCAGCAGGCCATCCGGGAAATCGACGGCACCGCCCAGGCGATGTTCCTGGAAACCTTCACGGCGGTGCGCGCGAACTTCCTGACCGTCTTCCAGACCCTCTTCGGCGGCGGCGAGTGCGACCTCCGCCTGGCCAACGACGCCGACCCGCTGGAGAGCGAGATCGAGATCCACGCCGCACCGCGCGGCAAGCGCACCCAGCGGATTCACCTCCTCTCGAGCGGCGAGCGGACGCTGGTGGCGGTGTCACTGCTTTTCAGCATCTACCTCACCAAGCCGAGCCCCTTCTGCCTGATGGACGAGGTGGACGCCCCGCTCGACGACTCCAACGTCGGCCGGTTCACCCGGCTCCTCGACGAGTTCAAGCACAAGAGCCAGTTCCTGGTCATCACCCACAACCCGCGGACCATGCAGGCGGCCGACGCGGTGTACGGGGTCACGATGCAGGAGCCGGGCGTCTCGACGATCGTCGGCGTGCGGCTCGGGGAGCCGGTCCTGTGAGGCGGGAGCGAAAGCGTCCGGCCCCGGGTAGGTTTGGGGGGGAGGGGTAACCAGGGATGCTCGTCGTCATGCGGCACGACGCCCGGCCGGAGGACATCCGAGCCGTGGTGGACGCCATCGAGGCCATGGGGTATCAGGCGCAGCCGCTGCCGGGCCGGCAGCGGACCGCCGTCGGCGTGCTCGGCAACGAGGGCCGGATCGACGGCGCCCGGTTCCTGGGGCTCGAGGGGGTGCAGGAGGTGGTGCACATCACCCGCCCCTACAAGCGGGTGGCGCGCGACTGGAAGCCTGAGTCCACCGTGGTGCGACTCCCCGGCGGGCTGTCGATTGGTGGCGATGAACTCCAGGTCATGGCGGGGCCCTGCTCGGTCGAGGGCGAGGCGCAGCTGCTCCAGGCCGCGCACGCGGTCAAGGAGGCGGGGGCCACCATCCTCAGGGCCGGGGCTTTCAAGCCGCGGAGTTCTCCGTACTCGTTCCAGGGCCTCGGCCGGGCAGGCCTCGAGCTGCTGGCGCGGGCGCGCCGGGAAACGGGGCTCCTGATCGTGACCGAGGCGGTGGACCCGGAGGGGGTGGACCCGGTGGCGGAGGTGGCCGACATCATCCAGATCGGCGCCCGCAACATGCAGAACTACTCCCTCCTCCGCCGGGCCGGCCGCGCCGGCAAGCCGGTGCTTCTCAAGCGGGGCATCTCGGCCACCATCGAGGAGCTGCTCCTCGCCGCGGAATACCTGCTGGCCGAGGGGAACCCCAACGTCATCCTCTGCGAACGGGGCATCCGCAGCTTCGATCCCGAGACGCGCTACCTCTTCGATCTCGGCGCGGTGCCGCTGGTCCACGCGCTTTCCCACCTGCCGATCATTGCCGACCCGAGTCACGGCACCGGGCGTCGCGACCTGGTGCCCGCCATGGCCCGCGCCGCGGTCGCCGCCGGGGCCGATGGGTTGCTGATCGAGGTCCACCCCACGCCGGAACAGGCCCTGTCCGACGGCGCCCAAAGCCTTCGCCCGGATGAGTTCGAGCAGCTCATGCCCGAATTGCGCGCCGTGGCCGAGGCGCTGGGCCGCCGGGTGGGCGAGCCCGCGGGAGCCCGCGCCTGATGCGGCGTGGCGCCGCGGTCCTCCTCCTCCACGCCGCCCTCCTCGCCCCACCGCTCCTCGCCCAGTCCGCCGATTCCGTGGTTGCACGGGCAGCGGCCGCCTACCGGGGCCTCTCCTCGCTCGGGGCGGACTTCGACCAGGTGGTAGCCAACGAGATGATCGGGACGTTCAAGAGCCGGGGCACCCTCGCGCAGGCGGGGGCGTCCCGGCTCTCGATGCGGTTCACCGACCCACCTGGCGAGGCCATCGTGGTCGATGGCACCTACCTGTGGCTCTACACGCCGAGCACGGCCCCGGGGCAGGTCCTGCGCACCCCGGTGGCGGCGGCGAGCGGCTACGGGGTGAACCTCCTCGCGTGGCTCCTCGACCGGCCCACGGAGCGCTACCGGGCCACCTTGCTCCCGGACACCACCATCAACGGCGATGCGGTCCAGGTGGTGCGCCTGGTACCGGTGGCGACGGGTCTCCCCTTCGGCGCCGCCACACTCTGGCTGGCCCGCGCCGACGCACTGCCCCGGCGGCTCGAGGTGGTCGAACTGAGCGGCAACCGCCGCACCCTCACCCTCTCCAACCTGCGCCCCAACCAGGTGTTTCCGCCCGGGACGTTCACCTTCACGCCGGGCAAGGGCGTCAAGGTCGTCGAACGCTGAGCACGCCGTCGAGCAATCGCTCGATGGCCGCCGCCGCCCCGGACTCCAGCCCCGCCTGCCGGGCCAGCACCAGCGCCTCCCTCCCCAGCAGCGCGTAGAGCACCCGATCATTGCCGTCCAGCGCCGCAAGGTGTGCCGCCACGGTCCCGGCGTCTCCCCGGCGGATGGCGCCGGTCAGGGCCTCCGCCGGCGCCAGCCGCTGGAGGTTATCGGCGGCGCCCCGCAGCAGCGGCAAGTATATGCGCGCCGCTTCGCCGCGCGGCACCCCGGCGTCGGCGGCCAGCCGCGTGGCGAGCGCCGTCAGTGCCACGGTGTAGTTGGCCACCAGCGTGGCCCCGGCGTGGTAGGCGGCCTTGGCGCCGGAGGGGATCCGCACCGGCACCATTCCCAACGCCGACGCGAGCGCCTCCCCCGCGGCCACGGCGCGCTCATCTCCCTCGACGCCGGCGTACGCCCCACGGAGCCGCTCCGGCGCCGTGGCCGGGTCGGCCACCGTCTGGAGCGGGTGGAATGACCCGAGCGCCGCTCCGGTGGGCGCCAGAACGTCGAGGGCTCGGTGGTCGAGTAGACCCGAGAGGTGGAGGACCGCCTGCCCCGCCTTCACGCCGCCTTCCTCGAGCAGCCGCGCCGCCACCAGCGGGATGGCCGCGTCGGGCACGGCGAGGAGGACGATCCCTGCCCCCGCCGCGGCCGGCCCCCAGCCCCCCGCCTGCACGGTGAGCGGCGGCGCCACCGGCCTGTCGGTCCGCCCCAGCAGCGTGACGGAACCCCCGGAACGCGAAAGGGCCAGGGCAATGCCCTGGCCCATCCGGCCCGCGCCGACGACGGCGACGCGGAGCGCCACGCGGCTAGTGTCCGGCCTGGCCGGCCGCGAGCGAGAAGAGGGACTGCGGGGTGGACGCCTTGGCCAGGAGGGCCAGGGCCGACTGGAGCTGGTTGTCGTCGGAGGCGCGGCGGCGGAACTCGGCCGAACGCCCGAAGACGTACCGCGCCACCAGGTAGCCAAGCTGGTCGTCCACCAGCTGCGTGCCGGTGGCGTAGGTGGCCTCGGACATCGTCACCCCCTTGGCGGCCAGCCGCTTGTACACCTCGGCGCGCATCGCCGGGGTCACGGTGAAGCCGGGGGAGGTGATCGTGCCGGCGCTCTTGAGCTCGAGCGCGTAGGTGGTCAGCACGTCCATGTACACGGGCATCTTGCCGCCCAGCGCCTTGGCAAACTCCCGCTCCGGCGTGGTCAGCGTATCCTGCCGCACGATCACGTCGGGCACGATTCCCCCGCCGCCCAGCACGGTGCGGCCGTCGTCGGTCTTGAACTCCGGCAGCTTGAGGCTGTCGCCCCGGGCCTTGAGCACCGAGTCAGGCACGATGCCGCCGTTCTCGGCGGCGAGCATCGCCTGGATCACCTGGTCGCGTTCATCCGAGGCGTCGCGCTGGATGGTACGGCCGCTCGGCGTGTACCACCGGGCGGTCGTCATCTTGAGGGCGGTGCTGGGGTCGAGGCGATAGAGCGACTGCACCAGCCCCTTGCCGAAGGTGGGCACGCCCACCACCAGCGCGCGGTCGTGGTCCTGCAGCGCCCCGGCGATGATCTCCGCGGCGCTCGCCGAGTAGGTGTTGACCAGCACGACGATCGGCATCCCGGGCCACGCCTGCGGATGCTCGTCCTCGAACTGCTCGGAGGAGCCGGGCGCGCGGCCGCGGGTGGACACGACTTCCTGCCCCGGGTTGAGGAACAGATCGCTGACGTCCACGCCCTGGTCGAGGAGCCCGCCGGGGTTGTCGCGGAGGTCGAGCACCAGGGAACGGGCACCCGCCGCCCGGAGGCTGTCCACCGCCTGGCGCAGTTCGCGCGTCGAGGCCTGACTGACCGACGTGAGCCAGACATACCCGATGCCGTTGGAGAAGAGCGTGGGCGACGAGACCGACCGGTTATGGATCTGCGCGCGGGTGAGCTTGAACTCCATCGGCGCCGAGACGCCGGCGCGGCGGACGGTCAGGACCACCTGCGTGCCGGCCTGCCCGCGAAGCGTGGTCACCGCCTGCTCGGAGTTCCACCCCTCGGTGGACTTCCCGTCGATGGCCGTCACCTGGTCGCCGGTCTGGATGCCGGCGCGCTCGGCGGGGGTGTCGGGGAGCGGGGCGACGACCGTGATCCAGCCGTCGCGCACGTCGATCTGGATGCCGAGCCCGCCGTAGTTGCCGGTGGTCGTCTCGGTGAGGGCCTGGTAGGTCTCCCCCTGGAGCAGGACGGTGTAGGGATCGTCGAGCTGGTCGAGGAGCCCCTCCGTGGCCTTCTGGTAGAGGGCGGCCTCGCCGATGCTGTCCACGTAGTAGGCCTGCACGCGCGCCAACACCTCGTCGAAGACGCGGGCGCTCTGGTACACGCCGCCGCTCCCCTCGACCCCGCGCTGGAGGAACCAGCCGCCCGAGAAGAACGAGATGGCGGCCACCGCCAGGATCAGTCCCCACCGCTGCTTCATGCCTGCCTCCAGAAGTCGGGCCGCGCCGCTTGCACGGCCGTCCAGGCGGCGTCGAGCAGCCGCCCGGTGTCCCAGGTGCCATCCAAGTGTACCATGCCGGGCCCCGCCGCCGCCACGTACGCCCGACAGATCCGGTCATGAAAGGCCGCCGACTCCCGATCGAGCCGGTCGAGGGCCTTTCCGGCGGCCTGCTGGCGCTCGAGCCCGAGCCCGGGCGGCACATCCAATACGAGCGTCAGGTCGGGCCGGAGTCCGCCGGTGGCCGCCGCGTTGCCGGCTGCAACAAGAGCGGGGTCGAGCCCGCGCCCCACCACCTGGTACACCTCGGTGGAGAGGGTGAAACGATCGGCCAGCACCACGCGCCCCGCCTCGAGCGCCGGCCGGAGCACGTGCGTCGTCAGGTCGGCGCGAGCCGCCAGGAAAAGGAAGAGCTCGGCCACCGGCGCCACGGCGTGGTCGGCCTCGAGGAGCGCCTTCCGAACCGACTCCGCCAGCGAGGTGCCCCCCGGTTCGCGGACCGCCACCGGCGGGCGTCCCGCGGCCTCCATCCGGCCGGCGAGCCCCCGTACGAGGGTGGACTTGCCCGATCCCTCGGGCCCCTCCACCACGACGAACAGCCCGCGCTCGGCCATCAGAGGGTGATGATGCTGCTCGTGACGCCCTGCTCCATCCCCTCGCCGATTTCCTGGTTGACCTTGCTCATCAGCTTCTCGAAGTTGGAGCGCGCCACGACGAGGGCCTGGCCGGTGGCACTGACCTCGAGCTCGCGCACCGCCGCTTCGTAGGTCTTGGTCGTTTCCTCATCCGGCATCTGGCCGGCGGACATCATCTGGTCCACCTGCATGGCCAGCTTCTGGATGGTGTCCATCTTGGCCACCGTCTCCTTGTCGTCGCGCAGCGCCTGCTCCGCGCGCCGAAGGGCCTTGTACTCGTTCGACTGCCCGATGAGCCGGCCCAGGTCCCGCGCCTTGTCCCAGATCACGACGATGCACTCCTCCGCGCCAGCACAACCCGGGCGCGGTCGTAGAGGTCCTGATGCACGGCGGGCTCGGTCCAGCCGAACGCCGCCGCGAGGCGAGCCACCTCGGCCGCCCGCTGACAATCCACTTCCAGGGCGATCCACCCGCCCGGCCGCACCACGGCGCGCCCCTCGTCGAGGAGCCGGCGCGTGACCGCCAGGCCGTCCGCCCCGCTCGGCAGCGCCAGCG
Source organism: uncultured Gemmatimonadaceae bacterium (assembly GCA_964574295.1). GTDB lineage: Bacteria > Gemmatimonadota > Gemmatimonadetes > Gemmatimonadales > GWC2-71-9 > SPDF01. The sequence continues at coordinate 44,759 of CAZNLY010000003.1, read as the reverse complement.
CCGGCTCCCACGCCCGCACCGAGGGGTCGAGCGCGGCGTATTCCGCGTCGGTCAGGTACGGGGGGTTCGACACCAGCAGGTCGAGCCGCTCTCCCGCGAGCGGGGCCAGGAGGTCTCCCTCCCGCCATTCGACGGTGAGCCCCGTCCGCCGCCCGTTCTCGCGCGCCAGGTTCAGCGCCTCGGGCGAGAGGTCGGTGCCGAGGACCCGGTCGAAGCGGCCCTCCTCGGCCAGGGCCAGGGCGAGCGCTCCGCTCCCCGTGCCGACATCGGCCGCCACCCCCGTGTCCACCCGTTCCAGCGCCAGTTCGACGAGGCGCTCCGTTTCGGGCCTCGGAATCAGCGCCCGGCGGTCGATGCCGAGGGTGAGGCGGCGGAATCCAATGACGCCGGTCACGTAGGCCAGCGGCTCCCCCGCGGCACGCCGCAGCGCCATCGCCTCGAGCCGCGCCACCGAATGGTCGTCGAGCACCCGAGCGGGCGCGAGCCTGGCCCCGCCCGGCTCCAGCTGCCACGCCGCCTCCGCCAGGCGCGCGGCCTCCCGCCGCGGCTCGGCAACGCCCCCGCGCCGGAGCTCCGCCTCGGCGGCGG
>CAZNLY010000003.1:32073-44071 GCA_964574295.1 uncultured Gemmatimonadaceae bacterium | reverse complement strand
GCCTCCCGCCGCGGCTCGGCAACGCCCCCGCGCCGGAGCTCCGCCTCGGCGGCGGCCAGGGCATCGGCCGCGGTGCCGGCGCGCTCAGCCACCCGCGACACCCGACTCCTCCGCACGGCTGGCGACGCGCAGGGCATCGACCAGCTCCTCGATCCGGCCGTCCATGATGTCCGACAGGTTGTGCACCGACAGGTTGATGCGGTGGTCGGTCACCCGGCTCTGCGGAAAGTTGTAGGTCCGGATCTTGGCCGAGCGGTCGCCGGTGCCCACCATGGCCTTTCGCTCCCGGGAACGCGCCGCCTCCTGCTCCGCAATCATCCGGTCGAGGAGCCGCGCCCGCAGCACCTCCATGGCCTTGAGCTTGTTCTGCAGCTGCGACTTCTGGTCCTGCTGGCTCACCACGAGGCCGGTGGGCAGGTGGGTAATCCGGACGGCGCTGTCGGTGGTGTTCACGCTCTGGCCGCCGGGGCCCGACGATCGGAAGACGTCGATCTTGAGCTGGTTCGGCTCGATCTTGACGTCCACTTCCTCCGCCTCCGGCAACACCGCCACCGTCGCCGCGGACGTATGGATTCGCCCCTGGGTTTCGGTGGCCGGCACCCGCTGCACCCGGTGCACGCCGGACTCGCGCCGCAGCTTTCCGAACGCGTCGTCGCCGCGCACGGCAAAGATCACCTCGCGCAGGCCGCCCAGGGTGGCGTCGCTCTCGGAGATGAGCTCCACCTTGAGCCGCTGGCGCTCGGCGTACCGGGTGTAGAGGCGGAAGAGGTCGGCCGCAAAGAGCGCCGCCTCGTCGCCGCCGGTGCCGGCGCGGATTTCCACGATGGCGTCGCGGTCGTCGAGCGGATCGCGCGGGAGGAGGAGGTCGTGCAACTCGGCCCTGGCGGCGTCCACCTCGGCGGGAAGGCGGTCGAGATCCCCGCGCGCCAACGCGACAAGCTCGGGATCGGCCTCGTGGGCCATCTCCCGAGCCTGGGCAAGTTCATCCTCGAGTCGCCGCAACCGCTCGGCGGTCCGCACGATCGGCGTGAGGCGCGCGTGCTCCCGTCCGAGGGCGGTGAGGCGCTTCGAGTCCCGGGCGGTGGCGGGATCGGACAGCTCCCGCGACACCTCCTCCGCGCGGGCCAGGGCCTGGCGGAGGCGCGCCTCCATGCCTTACTCCTTGGTCGCGTCGGCCCCCGCCTGGTAGCGGCGGCGGAAGCGGTCCACACGGCCTGCGGTATCCATGAGCCGCTGCTTGCCGGTGTAGTAGGGATGGCAGCGCGAGCACACTTCGACGTGGATCGACTTGGCGGTCGACCGGGTCTCGAAGGAATTGCCGCAGGCGCAGATGGCCGTCAGCTTCTCGTATACGGGATGGATGTCGGCCTTCATGGGGTGCTCCTGGGCATGCTGGTGGTCGCCGAGGCCCGGAGTGGGCCAGGGTTCGCAAGCCGGGAAAGCTAAACGAGTTACGCGTCCAATGGAAGCCGCCGGGCCCCCGCCTCCCCCGGGGGTCGCGACTGGGACGCCCCTGGGAGTTTGACTCCACCGGCCCTTGTAAGTAATGTCCTGACAGTCACTTCCACACGGACGGCTGATGCCCAGTTCCGCGCTGGAGATCCTCCGCAGCGTCCCCATCCTGGCCGGGGTGCCCGAGAACGACCTCGTGGCCCTGGCGGCCGCTTGCCGGGACCGGTCCTACCCCGCCGGCCAGGTCATCCTCCAGCAGGATGCCCTGGGCGACTCCCTGTACGTCCTGATCGACGGGCAGGTCAAGGTCGTCCTCATCGGCGAGGACGGGCGAGAGGTCATTCTCTCGGTCCTCGGTGCAGGGGCCGTCTTCGGCGAGATGTCGCTGCTCGACGACGAGCCGCGATCGGCCCATGTCATCTCGATGACCCCCTGCAACGTACTGACGCTGCACCGACTCGCCTTCCGCGAGCGGCTGTACGCCTCGCCTGACCTCTGCATGGCGGTCCTGGCGGGACTCTCGAAGCGGCTGCGGCGCGCCGACGAGCGCATCCGCGCCCTGAGCCTGCTCGACGTGAACGGCCGCGTGGCGCACCTCCTCCTGCAGCAGGCTGCCGACGCCGGGTCCGACACCTTCCCCCGCCGCCTCACCCACCAGACGATGGCCGAGTTGATCGGTGCCAGCCGCGAGACGGTGTCCCGCACGCTGCGCCACCTCGAGGAGCGCGGTGTCGTGGCGATCCACCGCCGCCAGGTGACGATCCTCGATCGGGCGGCGCTCGAAGCGGCCGTCCGGTCGGCGTGACGCACATCACGGCACGGCGGGGCGCCACGGCCCTACGTGGAGAGGACTCCCCCTGCCACGGTTCGCGCTCCCCCCGACAGGAACGGCCATGACGCTCGCGGTCACCTTCTGGGGCACGCGCGGCACCCTCCCGTCGCCGGGCGGCGGCACGGTGCGCCACGGCGGCAACACCGCGTGCGTCAGCGTGCGCGACGACTCAGGGCGGACGGTGGTCCTCGACGCCGGCACCGGCATCCGGGGGCTGGGACGCGCGCTGCCGCGCTCGGGCGCCTCGCGGGTGGACATCCTGCTCTCGCACGTGCACTGGGACCACATCCAGGGGCTGCCGTTCTTCGCGCCGCTGTATGCGTCGGGGTGGGAGGTGCACATCCACGGGCCGGCCCCCGAGGGGCGGTCGCTGGCGGAGGTGCTGGACGGCCAGGTCGAGGCGGCGGTGTTCCCCGTGCCGCGGTCGCAGCGCACCGCTCGGGTGGCCATCCACCAGCTGGCGCCCGGCGAGGCGCCGACGGTGCCGGGCTTCCGGATCCGCACCTGCGCCCTCTCGCATCCCGGCGGCGCGGTCGGGTATCGGCTCGGCGCGGTGCGGGGCGGGCCCGAGGTGGCGTACCTCACGGACAACGAGCTGGGCGCCGGCGGAGCGTCCAGAGTCCCTGCGGGATGGCGCGACGCGGTGCGCGAGTTCGCGGCCGGGGCGTCCCTCCTGGTGCACGACGCGATGTACACCCCGGCCCAGGCCGCCGCGCGCGCCGGATGGGGACACTCGAGCGTGCTGGAGGCGGTGGAGCTGGGCGTGGAGGCGGGTGTCGGGGAGCTGGCGCTCTTCCATCACGATCCCGACCACGACGACGCCCAGGTGGATGCGCTGGTCGAACTGGCCCGCACCACGGCCCCCGCGCTGATGATCGGCGCGGCGGCGGAAGGGACAACGATCACCCGATGACGGTGACGCACCCAAGGAGTGGACGGATGACGCTGCGTGCCTGTGCGATGCTGCTGGCGGCCGCCCTCGCGGGAGCCCCGCCGGCCGCGGCCCAGGGGGCGCCCCCGGCCGTGGTGGTCCTGACCTTCGAGAACGGCGGATCCTACGGAATGGACTCGCTCGATTTCTCGGGGCTGGCGCGCGCCATCCCCGCAACGCTCACCGCCGACCTGGCCCTCAACCCTGGGCTCCGGGCCGTTCCGTATGCCCAGGGCCGCGCGGCCCTCCCCAAGGGAGGCCGAGTGGACGCCACCACGGCGGCGCGGGTCGGGAAGCAGCTCGGTGCCAGTTATGTGGTGACCGGGACCTTCGTGGACTACTACGGGCGGGTGCGCATCGACGCCCGGCTGATCGACGCCGCCAACGGCGCCATCCTGGAGGTGGTCTCGACGGGGCAGCGGGCGCGCGCGGAGTTGCCCCAGATGGTGGCCGACATCTCGGCGCAGCTCATGTCGGGCAAGCGGCTCCCCGCCCTGCCCAGCGGGACGGCGGGGACTGCCCCGCTCAGCACCGAGGCGCTGGTGCTCTTCGGGCGCGGGGTGCTGGCGCAGGAGCAGGGCGATGCCGCCGCGGCGGCGGACTACTACCAGCGGGCGCTGAAGGTGGCGCCCAACTTCACCGCGGCAAAGGAGGGGCTGGCTTCGGTCAGGTCGTGACGGGAGGAACGGCCCGCCGGGCGGCGAGCGCCATGCCGATGTTGGCGGGGAGGAAGAAGGCCAGCACCACGCCGTTCACCTGGTTGGGCCCCGGGACGAACTTGAGCGCCACCCCCGCCAGCGACACCGCCGCAATGGTGTAGGCCAGCACCCGGATGGTCCTGCCGACCGGCCGGCCACGGACCCACGCCGCCAGCGACGCGAAGAGGAGCAAGCCCAGGGCGCTCGCCTGCAGGACATTTTCGTTGCGGTAGGCCACCGCGTGGTCGGTGAAGGCCCAGAGGTAGACGAGCAGGAAGCCCACCAGGCCGGTGAGCAGGCTCCAGAGACCGGCCAGCGTCACGAACGCGCCCCTCCCCTTCCCAGCGCCGGCCCGGGCACCCGCCCAGGCCAGCACCCCTCCGAGCAGGACGCCCGCCACCAGGAACCATGGGAGCAGCGCCGCCGGATTGCCGGGGGCGCCGTCGTCGTTGGCGCGCGCGGCAAGGTACTCGCCGCCGGAGACGAGCTGCACCTCCGAGCCGTCCGGCTCGGTGACATGCATGAGCGCGAGGCGGTGCGCCAGGATCATCGGGATGAAGGAGGCCGTCCAATCGGTCAGCGAATCGTCGGCGGCGGGACCGAGGAGGAGCATCAGGCCGAAGTACGCCAGCGGGCGCCCGGAGGTGAGGTCCCCCGTAATCGAGCGATAGGTGGCCCCGGCCGGCACGGGACCCAGCTCATGCTCGAGGGCGCCGCCCAGCGCCCGGTTGAGCGCGTCGCGCACACGGGTGGAGCAGTTGTCGCGGAAGTAGTCGTACTGGTAAAGGCGCTGGTCCGGCTCGGCGTTCCGCACCAGTGCCGCGGCCAGGGTCCGCGCCTCCCCTGGAGTGAGCGCCAGGTCCTGGATGTCGATCGCCCGTCCCATCCGCCGGTAGAATTCGAGGGAACCCTGCGCCGGCCAGGCGTCGAGCGCGTACCGCATCCGGCCCTGCAGGAAATTCCAGTAGAAGTTCTTCTGCTTGAAGTCGAAGATCCCGAAATTGTAGGCCAGGTCCGATCCGGTGGCGGGATCGGTCACGCGAATCATGTTGTGCCCGAACCACTCCCAGAGGAGGGGGCCGGGACCCACCGTAATGACCTGGATGCGCGGGGCGAGGGAGTCGGGCGACCGGGACTGCCCGGGGAGCGGCGCGGACGCGCCCGCCGCGAGGAGCGCGCAGGCCAGGGCGGCCCGCCGCCCCACGGTCACAGCTGGACTTCGCGGCCGTCGTCGGCCGAGCGGTAGATGGCGTCGACGACGCGGTGGAGGGCCAGGTGTTCCTCGAGCGGGGGCGCCTTGGCTTCGCCGCGAATGGCCGCCAGGAAGTGCGCCCACTCGGCGCGATAGGAGGCGGTGAAGACGTTTTCGCGGGTGCCGGAGCCGGTGGGCGCCACGTCCACCGGCGCGCCGTGCAGCTCCTTCCACACCTTGAGCGGGTTGATGCTGGCCGTCCCCTTGCTGCCGCGGAGCCCGACGCCGAACCGCTCCCCTTCACCGAGGTGATGCCAGGTCACGTCCACGAAGATGCAGGCGCCGTTCTCGCAGACCACGAAGGCGCTTCCGGCGTACTCGGTGGCCTTCTCGCGGCCGGCGCGGTCGAGGGTGGCGCTGACCCGGACCGGCTTCGGGTTCCCCGCCAGCCAGAAGCCGAGGTCGAGGATCGAGAGCCCGAGGTCGAGCATCGCCCCGCCGCCGGCCAGGTCGCGCTTGAGCCGCCAGCCGAGCATGGCGCGGCTCGGGCGGAAGACGTGCCAGCTCCCGCGCACGCTCTCCACATCCCCCAGTTCCCCGTTCTGCACGTAGCTGCGGACGATCTGCACGTCGGCCCGGTAGCGGTGGTTCATCCCCACCATCACCACCCGGTCCTTCTTCTCGGCGGCGCGGGCCACCCGCTGCGCCCCCGCCAGGTTGACCGCCAGCGGCCGCTCCGCCAGGACATGCACGCCCGCCCGGAGGGCGGCGAGGACGTGGCTCTCGTGCAGGTGGTTGGGGGTGCAGATCACCACCGCATCGAGCGGGGCCTGGCCCAGCAGGTCTTCGATGTCGTCGAAGGCGTCCTTGACCTGGAACCGCTCGGCGAGTGCCCGCGCCTTGGGATAGTCGGCATCGCAGACCGCCGCGACCTCGACCCCCTTGAGCTTGCGGAGCACCGGCAGGTGCGCCACCTGGGAGATGGCGCCCGCGCCGACCACGCCCACACGCAAGACCTCGCTCATCGGAAGCCCTCCCGGCGGCGGTTCACTGGAGCTGCTCGAGGTTGGTGGAAGGATAATACGCGGCGAGGATGCCCCTGTAGTCCTGTCCCTCGCGCGCCCGCCCCACCGCGCCCCACTGGCAGAAGCCCACGCCATGCCCCGCCCCACGCCCGTCGATGGCCAGCCAGGTCACGGTGCGGCCGTCGGCGCGCTCGGTGAGGTCGAACGCCGTGCTCCGGATCATCTCGCCGTTGGGCATCAGGAAGGCGCGGCGCACCGCCTGGCCCGAGACCGTGACGCGGCGGCCCGCCAGGCGGAACTCGACGCCGTCCACCCGCCCCGACGGCGTCCGCGAGGACACGCGGACATCCTCGACCCTGTCCACGGCGGAGGCGGTCACCTGGGCCAGCGCCGGCAGGGTGCGGCGCAGCATCGCCTCGAGGCTGTCGCCCGAATACTCCTCGCGCCACCGGTAGCGCGGCGAGAAGCGGCAATAGGCCAGGCCGTCGCGGTCGAGGTCGGAGACCGACTTGAGGTAGGGGTCCCCCGCGAGCTGGAAGACCGCCACCCCCGACTCGGTGCGGCCGCCGCAGGTGGAATAGAAGAAGGCGTCGATCGGCTTGCCCTGCCAGGTGAGGATCTGGGCACGGGTGCCCCGCACCGCCTCCCACCCCATGTCCGACTCGACGCCGACGCCGCCGTACACCTGGTCGGCCACGCTGCCGTAGAGGTCGAAGCCCAGAGCGCGACGCTTGCCCTGGTTGCGGACGGCATAGGTGCGCGACACGACGGCCTGGGCGTACAGCGCCTGCGCCTCGATGGCCTCCCGGCGTCCCATTTCCGCCGGCAGCACCCCGGCCAGGTACGACTCGAGCCCCAGCCGATTCACCACCGTCAGGCCCGACGGGCCGGGAATGATGGACACCTCGCCCCGGTAATCCCGCCCGTCCACCCGCACGAACTGCCCCGGCTTGAGCGGAGTGATGACCAGCCCGTCGCTCCGGCCGCCGTCGAGCCCGCCCGGGCCGGTGAGGGTCATGCGCGACCCCACCGGCCGGACCCGCCACGTGGCCCCCTCGATCACGTCCTGCAGCCGCGTGCCCGCGGGGTCGGTGATGACCAGCGGGTCGCCGCCGCCCAGGAGCACCTCCGAGTCGGACACCGACAGCCCGATCCGGATGTCCATGGTGCTGACCACGGTGTCGGGCGGTGCGTACGGCGCTGGCGGGCCCCCCGGGCCCGAGTCCACGACCGGCCGGGCCGGCTGCTGGGCAACAGGCGGTGCCTGAGGGGCGGGAGCGGGGGCGGCCTTGGGCGGGGTCGGGTTGCACGAGGCGACGGCCACCGCCGCCGCCGCCGCGGCGAGGAGCACCGGGGTGAGGGAACGGCTCACCCGCGATAGTTCCCGAACTTGAGCTCGATGCCGAAGTCCTCGCCGCGGAGGAAGGCGATCACCGCCTGGAGCTCGTCGCGCGAGGGGCTGGTGACCCGGATTTCCTCGCCCTGGATGCTCGCGGTGACTTTCTTGAACGCCTTGTTGTCCTTGAGGGCCTTGGTGATCCGCTTGGCCACGTCGCCCGCGATCCCCTGCGTCAGCGTGACGGTGCAGCGCACCGAGGTGCCGGTCGCGGCCTCGAAGTCACCCGTGGTCAGGTTCCTGACCGGCACCCCGCGCTTGATGAGCCGGCCGTTCAGGATGTCGAGGAGGCTCTTCATCCGGAATTCGTCGTCGGCGTGGAGGCGGATTTGCCCCTTGGCGCGGTCGAACTCGACGGTGCAGTGCGTCCCCTTGAAGTCGTAGCGCTGCTGCACCTCCTTGAGCGCCTGGTTCACGGCGTTGTCGACCTCCTGGAGGTCGGCGCCGGTGGAGATGTCGAAGGAGGAGGTTGAAGCCATGGGTTTCGCGGGAAAGAGGAGCGAGGACTGAGGACTGAGGGCAAACCCTAGGACAGAAAGCTCTCCAGGGAGCGGGCGCGGCTCACGTGGCGGAGGCGGCTCAGCGCCTTCTCCTTGATCTGGCGGACCCGCTCCCGCGTGATGCCGAGGAGGGCGCCGATCTCCTCGAGCGTCATCGGCTCCGGCCCCTCGAGCCCGAAGTAGAGGCGGAGGATGCGGGCCTCGCGCTCCTTGAGGGTGGAGAGCACCTCCTCGATGCCCTGGGTCAGGGCGTGCTCGAAGGTATCGCTGTCGGGGCCGGCGTTCTGGGTGTCGGGGAGGTAGTCGAGGAGGCGGTTGTCCTCGCCCGGGGCCATCGGAGCGTCGAGCGAGAGGTGCCCCTGGCTGATGGAGAGGGTCTTCTGCACCTCCTCCATCGTGAGGTCCATCCCCTCGGCAATCTCCGCGGGGGTCGGCTCACGACCGAGCTCCTGGAGGAGCATCGAGCTCTTCTTGCCGATCCGGTGGAGGGTGCCCGCCCGGTTGAGCGGCACCCGCACGATGCGGCTCTGCTCCGCCAGCGCCTGCAGGATGGCCTGCCGGATCCACCAGACGGCGTAGGAGATGAACTTGATCCCCTTCGTCTCGTCGAACTTGTGCGCCGCGCGGATCAGGCCGAGGTTGCCCTCGTTGATCAGGTCGGCCAGGCTCACGCCCTGGTTCTGGTACTTCTTGGCCACCGACACCACGAAGCGGAGATTGCTGCGGACGAGCTTGTCGAGCGCCTCCGCGTCGCCGCGGCGGATGGCCTGCGCGAGAGTGACCTCCTCCGCCTGCGTGATCAGCGGGTAGCGGCTGATCTCGCGGAGGTACTGGTCGAGCGACCCCTCGTCGGAGGTGGGTCCGCCCCGGCTGGAGCCGACCTGCAGTGGGCGCATGCGAAGGCCTCGGGTGGGCAAGCCCTACTCCGGAACCTTAGCCGCCGCCCGGCAGGGGCGCAACCGGACGCTACCCGTCATAGTTGTCAATCTGCGCGCGCTGGAGGGTGCCGCTGTAGTCCACGTACCCCACCTTGGTCTCCGAGTAGAACTCGAAGACCTCCCACCCGCCCTCGCGGTGCCCGTTGCCGGTCTGCTTGACGCCGCCGAACGGCAGGTGCGCCTCGGCGCCGATGGTCGGCGCGTTGACGTAGGTGATGCCGTTGTCGAGCTCCTGCAGCGCGCGGAAGGCGAGGTTCACGTTGCCGGTGTAGAGCGAGCTCGAGAGCCCGTACTTGACGCCGTTGTTGACCCGGACCGCCTCGTCGAAGTTGCGCACCTTGAGGACGCTCAGCACCGGGCCGAAGATCTCCTCCTGCGCCAGCCGCATCGACGGGGTCACCCCGGCAAAGATCGTCGGCCGGAAGAAGTAACCCCGCCCGAGCCGCTCGCCGCCCGGCTTCTTCCCGCCGGTGACGAGCTCCGCCCCCTCCTCGAGGCCGATCTTCACGTAGGACTCCACCTTCTGGCGCGACCGCTCATGGATCAGCGGCCCGACGTCGGTGCCCGCCTCCCGTCCGTCGCCCAACCGAAGCCCCTCGGCGGCCTCCGCCAGGCGGCGGATGAACTTGTCGTGGATGCGGTGGTGCAGGATGAGCCGGCTGGTGGCGGTGCACCGCTGCCCCGTGGTGCCGAAGGCGCCCCAGAGGACGCCGTCGAGCGCCAGGTCGAGGTCGGCGTCGTCCATCACCATCATGGCGTTCTTCCCGCCCATCTCGAGCGACAGCCGCTTGTGCATCCGGCCGCAGGTCTCGCCGATGAACGAGCCGGTGGCGGTGGACCCGGTGAAGGAGATGACCGGCACGTCGGGGTGCTCCACCAGCGCCTTGCCCGCGGAGGCGCCCCGGCCGTGCACCAGCTGGACGACCTCCGGCGGCAGTCCCGCCTCGAGGAGGAGCTCCACCAGGCGGTGCGAGGTGTGCGGCACGTCCTCGGAGGGCTTGAGGATGACGGCGTTTCCGCAGAGGAGCGCCGGGAACATTTTCCACGTGGGGATGGCCAGCGGGAAGTTGAACGGGGTGATGAGCCCCGCCACGCCGATCGGCCGGCGGAAGCTCATGGCCCACTTGGCCCGGAGCTCCGAGGGCACGGTGTGCCCGAAGAGCCGCCGCCCCTCGGTGGCGGCGTAGTAGGCGGTGTCGATCCCCTCCTGCACGTCGCCCCGCGTCTCCGCCAGCACCTTGCCCATCTCGCGCGTCATCCCGTCGGCCAGCTCCTCCTTGTGCCGCACGAGCAGGTCGCCGAGGCGGCGGAGGACGTCGCCGCGGGCGGGCGCCGGGGTGCGCTTCCAGAGCTCGAAGCCTCGCTTGGCGGAGCGGACCGCCGCCAGCACGTCGGCGGCGCCGGAGTCGGGAAACCGGCCGATGAGGTCGCGGGTGTCGGCGGGGTTGCGGTTCTCGAACCAGGTGCCGGTCGAGGGCGCCACCCAGGCGCCGCCGATGAAGTTCTTGAAGGTCTTGGCCATCGGTCTTTCGGAGGTCAGGGTAAGAGAGGACTGCCTAATCGCAGAGCCAGGGAAGCGTGGTGGCCGCGTAGCCGAGGCGCGGGAGCAGGATGGTGGCCACGAGGGCCAGCCCGCCAAGGAATACCCCCAACCCCACGAGGTGGGCCCATCCCTGCCGGCGCCGCCAACTGATCACGAGCGTCCACGCCCCCGCCACCGCCACCATGCCGGCGGAGCCGAGATAGAGGACGAGGCCCAATCCGCACCGGTGGAGATAGGGCCACTGGAGAACCGCCGCGCCCACGAGGATGCCGAGGAGGGCGCGGACCCAGGTGGTGAGCGCCGCCCGGCGGGTGAGCGCCCCGCCTCCGCCGCCGCCACTGGGCGCCGGGGCGCCAGCCCCACCCCCGCGCGGGGCGGGCGCCGAGGACGGCGCCACCCCGCCCTTCGCGATCACCTTGTCGATCGCGGCAAGTTCCTTGTCCCAATCGCGTGGCTGGTCGCTCATGCCGGCTCCCGCGTGAGGCCGTAGCGCTCGATCTTCTTGTAGAGGTTGGAGCGCGGCATGTCGAGCGCCCGCGCCGTTTCCGACACGTTCCAGTCGAATTGCCGCAGCTTGGCGATCAGGTACGCCTTCTCCGCCTCCAGCTTGAACTCCTCGAAGGTGGGCGCCGTGAAGGGATCGTCCGGCCGTGCGGAGGGGGCGCCCGGCGCGTGCCCCTCCCCCCCGGCGCCCGAGAGGATCCGGTCCACGTCGGCGGCGGTCACCGCCTTGCCGGTGGAGAGGATCATCAGGCGTTCCACCGCGTTCCGGAGCTCGCGCACGTTCCCGGGCCAGCTCCGGCGCTGCAGCCGCTCGATGGCGCCGGGCTCGAAGCTCCGGGCCTGGATGCCGGCCGACTCCACGACCCGGCGCGCAAAGTGGGCCACCAGGTCGGGGATGTCGGCGGCGCGCTCCCGGAGCGGCGGCACCTCGATCGGCACCACGTTGATCCGGTAGAGGAGATCCTCGCGGAACCGTCCGGCGGCGATCTCCGCCTCGAGGTCCTTGTTGGTGGCCGCCAGCACCCGCACGTCCACCTTCATGGACTTGGCCCCGCCCACCCGGGTCACCTCGCCCTCCTGCAGGGCGCGCAGCATCTTGGCCTGCGCCGCCAGGGAGAGGTCGCCGATCTCGTCGAGGAAGAGGGTGCCGCCGTCGGCCAGCTCGAACTTGCCGGGCCGGTCGGCAAAGGCGCCGGTGAATGACCCCTTCATGTGGCCGAAGAGCTCGCTCTCGATGAGCTCGCCCGGGATCGCCGCGCAGTTCACCTCGATGAACGGCCCCTGGCGCCTCGGGCTCGCCGCGTGGATCGCGCGGGCCACCAATTCCTTGCCGCTGCCGTTCTCCCCGGTGATGAGCACCCGCGCCGCCGTCGGCGCCACCTTGTCGATCAGCGCCCGCACCCCCTTGAGGCCTGGACTGCCCCCCACCATTGCGTGCTGCTCCTCCGCCGCCCGCTTGAAGCGCTGGTTCTCGGTGGCGAGGGTGGC
>CAZNLY010000003.1:28129-31973 GCA_964574295.1 uncultured Gemmatimonadaceae bacterium | reverse complement strand
GCCCGCCACCCGTTGAGGCTGTCCACCTTGTCGCGCGCCGACGCGAGGGCCGCCACGGTGGGACGGCCCACCGCGCCCTCCTCGGCGGCGGGGCGCTCGCGGAGCCGGTCCCAGAGCGAGCCGAATTCGTGGCGATGGTTCCAGACCTGGCGGAGCCGGTCCCGCTCCTGCCACCCGAGGTACAGGAGCGCGATGAAGACGACGAGCGCCAGCAACCGGAACGGAAAGGTCAGGCAGCCCAGCATTCAGGCGGCCGGCTCGCCCGCGAGGGGCAGGAGGCTGCCGCGGCGGTAGCCACGCGGATCGAGTTCCACCGAAGCAAATCCCAGGGCCAGGAGCGCCGGCGTGAGCTCTTCCCACCGCGCGGTCACGCTGGGGAGTTCGTCGGGGCACACCTCGACCCGGGCCCGGTTGCCGTGGTGGCGGACGCGGAGGTCGCCCCGGACCCCGGCGGCGCGCAGCAGCGCTTCGGCCGATTCCACCTGGCGGAGGCGCTCGGGAGTCACGGACAGGCCGTACTGGATTCGGCTCGACAGGCAGGGGGCCGCCGGCGCGTCCCAGGTGGGGAGGCCAAGGAGGCGAGCCGCCTCGCGCACGTCGGCCTTGGACCAGCCCAACTCGACGAAGGGGGAACGGACCCGTCGCGCGGCACCGGCCGCCGCGCCGGGGCGGTGCTCGCGGAGGTCGTCGAGGTTGGTGCCGTCGAGCAGGTGCTCGATGCCCCGCCCCGCCGCCACCTCGCCCAGGGCGCGCCAGAGTTCCGACTTGCAGAAGAAGCAGCGGTTGAGTGGATTGGCCACATAGTTGGGATCGGCCAGCTCGTGGGTGTCCACCTCGAGGAGCGGCACGTCAAAGCGGCGCGCCAGCTCCACCGCGGTGGCCCACTGCGCCTCCGGGTACGAGGCGCTCTTCCCGATCACGGCCAGGAATCGTCCCGGCCCGAGGCGCCGGATGCCGGTCACTGCCAGGACGGCGGAGTCCACGCCGCCGGAGTAGCCGAGGACGGCGCCGGAGAGGGAGTCGAACAGCGCCTCGAGGGAAGCAAGCCGGGTCATGGCCGAAAGCTAGCCGCGGGCCGCCGGGGGCGGCACCCGCATGGGAGCGGTATCTTGAACGCATGCCCGCCCCAATCCCGCCGAGCGAGTTCACCTTCCGCGCCACGCGGGCCGGGGGGCCCGGGGGCCAGCACGTGAACACCTCGTCCACGCGCATCGAGCTCTGGTGGCAGCCGGCGGTGTCGCAAGCGCTCTCGGAGGAGGAGCGGGCGCGGGTACTTCGGGTGCTGGCGCACCGGCTGGATGCCGACGGGTGGCTCCGCCTCGTCTCGGCGGCCACCCGGAGCCAGCTGCGGAACCGCGAAGCGGCGGCGGAACGGTTGCAGAAGCTGGTGGCCACCGCCCTGGTGCCACCCAAGCCACGGAAGAAGACCCGCCCTCCGCGCGCCGCCGCCGAGCACCGGCTGGAACAGAAGAAGCGGCGCTCGGCCACCAAGGCCAAGCGCCGCTCCCCGCCCAGCGACGACTAGCTACGGCTGCGCCGGCGGTGCCTTTCCCTTCGCGAAATCGCCGGCCGTGATCACCGTCATCTTGGCCGGGTTCACGTACGCCTTGAAGCCGGCGCTCACCTGCCCCGGCGTCAATGCGCCGATGGCCTGCTCGAACTTCGCGTCCCACGCCATCGTGCGGCCGTAGAACATCCGCTCCGTCAGCGTGCCGGCCAGCTGGCCATCGTCGGCCCGCGAGAGCTGGAGCTGCTGCAGGTACCCCGCCTTGCCTTTCGTGACCTCCTCCGGGGTGAACCCCTCGGCCACCGCCTTCTCCGTCACCTCGCGGAAGCCGGTCACCACCTGCGGCGTGTTCTGCGGCGCCGAGATGGCGTAGACGAAGAGCTGCCCTGCCTGGTCGGTGGGGCTCACTTCCAGGGCGCTCCCCGCCCCGTAGCTCAGCCCCTCCTGCTGCCGGAGCCGGACGATCAGCCGCGAGTCGAACGCCGACCCGCCGTAGATGTAGTCGCCGATGGCGAGCGCCGGGTACTGCGGGTCCTCCTCGCTCATCGGGAAGTCGGTGGCCGCGAGCAGGATGGCGTTCTCCTTGTCGGGCGTCTCGATCTGCTCACTGGCGCCCGTGCTGGTGCCCACCAGGTCGGGAATCCGCGCGTACGTCGCCGGGCTCTTCCAGCTCCCGAATACCTCGGTCAGTACCGCCGACACCTCCGCCTGGTCGAAGTCACCCACCACCGCCGCCTCCCCCGCCCCGACGCCATAGAACTCCACCCAGAAGCGCTTGGCATCGTCCACCGTCACGGCCTGCGTCGCCGCGATCCGCTCCGGGATCGTCGGCGTGTACCGCGGATGCCCGGCGGGATACGCCTGGGTGGCCCGCGCCAGCGCCGTCTGCGCCAGCGCAATCGGGTCCGAGGCTTGGCTCTCGAGCGCCGCCAGCCGCTCCCGCTGCAGCGTCTGGAACTCCGCCGGGTCGAAGCTCGGCTGCCGCAGCACCTCGCCCACCAGCCGAAGGACGGCGGGGAGGTTCGCGCGGACCGTGGTGATGGTGACGGTGGCACCCTCCGCGGTGCCACGGACACCGACCTGCGCCTTGAGGCGGTCGAACTCGTCCTTGATCTGCTGCCGCGTGTGTGTGGTTGTGCCGCGGAGGAGCATCGACCCCGCCATGCTGGCGGTGGTGGCCTTCCCGGTGAGCGCCGCCTCGGTGCCGAAGTGGAGCCGGATGGTGGCGTTCACCGCCTGGCCGCGGGTGGCCTTGGGCAGGAGCGCCACCTGCATTCCGCTCGGCAGGGCAACCCGCTGGGTGCGGGCGTCAATGTTGGCCGGGGTCGGATCGAATGCCTCGCCGACCGCCAGCGTCGTGTCGCCCTTGTAGTCCTTGACCATCAGGGCAATATCCGGAAGCGGTGGGATGACCGCCCGGTCCGGATTCGGCGTCGGGATGAATACGCCCGTGGTCCGGTTGCTCGGCTTGAGATAGGCCCCCGCCACCCGCTGGACGTCCGCCGGGGTCACGGCCCTGACCCGGTCCCGGTTGATGAAAAAGAGCCGCCAGTCGCCCTGCGATTGGTAATGGCCGAGCGTCACGCCCACGGCTTCCGACTCCGTCAAGATCAGCTCGATGTTCTTGAGGATCGCCTGCTTGGCCCGGGCCACCTCCTCGTCGGTCGGCGGCCGGAGCGATGCCGAATCGAGGGCTGCCAGGAAGGCCGCCTGTGCCGTCGCCAGCGTGTCCTCGGTGCGGAGCTGCGCCCCCGCAATCAGGAAGCTCGGCTGGTAGAGCTGGTAGGAATACGACCAGACCGAGGCGGCCTTCTTGGGCTCGACCAAGGCCTGATAAAGCCGCCCGCTCGGCGCCGACCCCAGGATCTGGGCCAGCACCGACACCGCCGGGAAGTCCGGATCCGAGCCGGCGGGCACGTGGTACGCCGCCATCAGGATCTGCTCATCGCCCACGCGGCGGAGGGTCACTGAGCGCTCGCCGTCCTGCACCGGCTCGACGGTATACGTCGGCCAGATCTTGTTGGCGCCCGTGCGGTTGGGCCGGGGAATCGGGCCGTAGAGCAGCTCGATGCGACGGAGGACGGCGGCGGTGTCGAACTTCCCCGCCACCACCAGCATGGCGTTGTCGGGCTGGTAGTACTTCCGGTAGAACTCCTGGAGCCGCTCGATCGGCACGTTCTCGATGTCGGAACGGGCCCCGATGGTGCTGTGTCCGTAGTTGTGCCAGAGGTAGGCGGTCGAGGCGACCCGCTCCTCGAGGATGCCGCGCGGATCGTTCTCCCCCAGCTCGAACTCGTTCCGCACGACCGTCATCTCTGACTGGAGGTCGGCGGCGGC
>CAZNLY010000003.1:5186-28029 GCA_964574295.1 uncultured Gemmatimonadaceae bacterium | reverse complement strand
GCGCGCCGTGCGCGCCGGAGGCTGGGCGGGGGGCTTCTGGGTGGTCGGCTGTTGGGCCATGCCGTTCGGGGCGGCGACCACGGTGAGCGCGAGGGCGAGCGCGAGGCGGCGGGCGAGCAGACCGGCACGGGCGAACATACCGAAACTCCTGAGGATGTTTCACGAGTGAAACGGGCGGCCCCGGCACCCGCCGGAGCCGCACGGAAAGTACACCAGCGCCACCCGGGCGTCAGGGCACCGCGATCGTCACAGGGAACGGGCCGAAGCTCAGGTCGTCCGCCACCGCCTCGTGGCCCCAGCCGACGAGTACCGTCCCCGTCCCGGCCCCCGCCTGGGCAGTCACGTCGAAGGCGTAGTGATTGTCCACCAGCATGACCGGGGTGGCCAGGGTGCCCGGTGTGAAATTCAGCGCGGCATAGTGATCGAGCTCCGTGCCGAGGATCTCATCGCCGTCGTCGTGATAGAAGCGGACCTCGACCCGGGTCACGGTGCCTGCTTCGAGCAGGAGATCGGCGCTCACGTCCACGTCATTCACGAACAGCTTGGCCGACGCGGGGGTGTGGGAGTGTTCCGTCGGCGCCTCATCCTGGCCGCAGGCACCGAGGAGGGTGGCCGCGGCCAGCGCGAGCGGGGCGAGTGCGGTCAGCAGTGACCGGGGGGTGGTGCGGTGATGCATGGTTGGATCTCCAGAAAATGGAAGGTTGAAGTCGTGCATGGTCATTGGGGTCCGAGGAGCCGCACCGATACCACCAGGCTCCGCGGGGTGCCGGGATTGATGTAGCCCGAGGCCCGAAGCTCGGGATACTTGGCGTCGAAGAGATTGAGCACGTCCACATCGAGCGCCGTGCTGCTCCCGAACGCGATCGAGCCGCCCACGTCCACCACCGAGTACGACTGCGTCCGGACGCCCTGCTCCCCGATCGGCGTGTACGGCCCCTCGAACCGGAAGAGGCCGTACGCCGACCAGCCATTGGGCAGGGTGTACTCGGCGCCGACCCGCCCGTACCAGGCGGACACGCCAGGCACGGCATCCCCCGGCTCGAGCGGCTCGGTGTGGAAGAGCGGGCGCGGAGGACGGAGCATCCCTGCCGACAGGGAGACCGCCGGATTTTCCGCGATCCCCGTGATCTCGGCATCGTTCAGGGTGGCCTCGGCCGCGAGGGTAAGGCGGCTCCAGAGGACGTAGGAGACATCCCCGATGATTCCGCGCCTCCGGCTGGTGCCGGCGGACACGACTTCGAGGGTCACCGGGTCCTTGATCCATTCGTTGGCGGTGTTGAACTGGAAGAACGACACTCCCGCGCTCAACGGGCCGGACAAGTATTCCGCGCCCACTTCGCCCGCCCAGGCGGTCACCAGCGGACGGCTCGGGTCGGCAATGACACCCACCGGTCCGCGGAAGCCGCGGGCGACCGAGCCGAGGAGGCGCAGCTTGCTGCTGAGGAGGTAGCTGGCGCCGAGCTTGGGGCTCACCACTGGGTCGGTGGCCTCCTCCCAACCGGCCAGCGAGTCGAGGCGATCGAGGCTCTGGTAGTGCACCAGGTCTCCGCGGAGCCCGATGTCGTACATGAACCGCGTGGAGGTCATCCCCCGCCACCGGAGGTAGAGCCCCAGCGCCTGGTACCGCCCGTCATTCGCCTGTTCCGGCGCCGTGGCGAGGCGGGCGTCGGTCTCGTCCAGCACGTAATCGGTCCAGTCGGCCCGCCCCGTCACGCCGACGCTGAACTGGCCGTCGTCGGTGTGGTGGTTGAACTGCGCCTGCAGCCCCACCGCCGAGCGGTCGTCGTGCTCCCCGGTCTGGCGGAGCACGCCGTCCTCGGGCAGCGTCAGGAAGACGGTCGAGTTGCCGAGTTGGCCCCAGAGCTGCGCCTCGATCGAGGTGTGGTAGTTCAGGTTCACTCCGTATCGCACGGCGCCGATGTAGCGCTGGGCGTGGCCGCCGTCGGTGGTGTCGGCCGCCTCGGTCAGGTTTCCCTGGTTGTAGTCCTCCACCGACACGTACCCCGGCGAGTTCCAGTCCGACCCGTAGGCATAGAACCCGCCCTCGAGCCGACCCTGCCCCACCGTCGTCCACCCTCGCAGGACCCCCGTGCCGAGGAGGTAGTCGGCGTTCTGCCGCCACCCCTCCTCGCGCTGCCCCGAGATCGAAATGAGCCCGCCCCCCGACTTGGCCTGGAACCCGGAGGACACCCACCCGCGTACGTCGCCGAAGCTGGTGGCCCCGATCGAGCCGGCGGGGCCCGGCGCGTCGGCGGCGGTGTACACCTCGATGACGCCGCCGAGGGAGAAGTCCCCGTAGAGCGGGCTCGCCGGCCCGTGGATGACGCGGGTGGTGCTGATCGAGGCGGGGCTCACGATGCTCCAGTCGGCGTACCCCTCCACATGGCCGTGGATCGGCAGGTTGATCGGGATCCCGTCGAGCACGAGGAGCACGTCGGAGGAGTGATCCGAGGTGAACCCGCCGATGACCACATTGGAGGCGAACCCCGGCCCCTGCCCCTGCTGGTGCACCTCGATCCCCGCCGAGCGGCCGATGAGGTCGTAGGGATTCGAGGCCGGGGCGCGCTTGATGGCCTCCGCGCTCACGTCCACCGTCGAGACCGGCGGCGCCACCGCCAGCTCGCGCTTGCCCGTCACCGTGATCGGGGCCAGCACTGTCGGGGCCACCGAGTCTCGGCGGGTGCCGATGGAGACCGTGTCCTGCGCTCGCACGCCCGTCACGAGCCCGAGCGCAGCGCACGCGCAGAGGCAGCCCCCCCGGAGGAGGGTCCGGCGCTTGGCGGGACGGCGGGATGAACGCACAGCGGCCATGTCGGGTTGCGTGAAGACGGGAACGACGGGCGCCCCGGGCAGCAAGCCGGGGGACGCGGGAACTCAGGTCAGCTGGGGTCAGGCGGTGCGGAGGGGAGGTGCGGTCGCGAAGGGGCGCGCGTGTGCCGGGGTGTGAGAGGCGGCGGAATCGGGGGCCGCCGAGATGGCGCCGCCCGCTTGGGGAAGTACGACGAGGGCCGGGAGCTCGGGGGCCCGGGCCAGGACCGCCGCAGCGGCCGTGGCGCAGGTACCGAGGCAGGTGCAGGGCTGTGGGAGGCCGGAGCCCTGGTCGGAGCCGGCCGGCGCGCCGTGATGGTGGTGGGCGGCAGGGGCGGCGGGGGCGCCCTGATCGGCGGCGCCCGCCTCGGCGATGGCGCGGGGGCACCCGTGCAGCACCGCCGGCGCGGCCGCAACCAGGCCGAACCAAAGCGCCAGCGCCCCCGCCACGACGCGGGTTCCCGTGCCCTGCCGGTATTCCATGCCGAGCAATCTACTCGGGATGCGCTGGTGCCGGGAGACGCGGCGCCCCGGGCGCCCGGCGGCGGTCGAGCGTCCGGTACTGGATGGCCTCCGCCACGTGCGGCACCTGCAGATCCGCGGCTCCGGCCAGGTCGGCGATGGTCCGGGCAATCTTGAGGATCCGGTGGTACGCCCGCGCGGAGAGCCCCAGGCGGGCGACCGCCTGCCGCAGGAGGAGCTCCACCGGCTCCTCGAGGCGGCAGAACCGGCGGATTTCCCGCGCGGTCATGTGCGCGTTGGCGTGAAGCCCCGCCATCCCCGCAAAGCGCTCGCGCTGGCGGGCGCGGGCCGCCTCCACCCGCTCGCGCACCGCCGCGCTCGACTCCTCCGGGGCGTGCGAGGCCAGGTCGCGATACGCCACCGCCGGCACCTCGAGGTGAATGTCTATGCGGTCGAGGAGCGGTCCCGACAGCCGGGAGAGGTACCGCTCGACCAGCATCGGCGTGCAGAGGCAGCGGTGGGTCGGGTCTCCCAGGTAGCCGCAGGGACAGGGGTTCATGGCGGCGGCCAGCATGAAGCGCGCGGGGTAGGTCAGGCTCACCGCCGCTCGGCTCAGCGTGACGGCGCCGTCTTCCAGCGGCTGGCGCAGCACCTCGAGCACGTTGGTGCGGAACTCGGGGAGTTCGTCGAGGAAGAGCACCCCGCCGTGCGCCAGGCTCACCTCGCCCGGCCGCGGCGTGGAGCCGCCGCCGATGAGCCCGGCGTCGCTGATGGTATGGTGCGGGGAGCGGAAGGGGCGCACGGCGCAGAGCGCCTGCCCCGCCGCCAGGAGCCCCGCCACGCTGTGCACCTTGGTCGTCTCGAGCGCCTCCTCCAGCGTCATTGACGGAAGGATGGATGGAATCCGGCGCGCAAGCATCGTCTTGCCGGCGCCCGGCGGACCGACGAGCAGGATGTTGTGGGATCCCGCCGCCGCCACCTCCAGCGCCCGCTTGGCCCCCGCCTGCGCCCGCACGTCGGCAAAGTCCACCACATCCACCGCCCGCTCCCGCATCAGCGCCCGCACATCCACGCGGGCGACCGGGAGCGCCGGCCCCTCCCCGAAGTGGGCACACACCTCCGGGAGGGTGTGCGCGCCGCGCACCTCGATGCCCTCCACCACCGCGGCCTCCTGAAGGTTTCCCGCCGGGAGGAGCACCCCCTTGAGACCGGCATTCCGCGCCGCAAGGGTCATCGAGAGGGCCCCGCGCACCGGGCGGAGGTCGCCGTCGAGGCCGACCTCGCCGATGACCGCCGTGTCCTGCAGGGCCGAGGCGGGCAGCTGGTCGCTGGCGGCCAGGATGCCGAGGGCAATGGGCAGGTCGAACCCCGACCCGTCCTTGCGGACGTCGGCCGGGGCGAGGTTCACGGTGATCTTCTTGAGGGGAAAGCAGTACCCCGCGTTTGCGAGCGCGGCGCTCACCCGCTCCCGCCCCTCCTTGACCGCGCCCTGCGGGAGCCCCACCGTGGCCACCGAGGGGAGGCCGTTGGCGATGTCCACCTCGACCTCGACCAGGTAGGCGTCGATGCCGAGGACGGCGGCGGATTTGAGTCGGGCAAGCACGAGGGCGGCACCTCCGCGGGTGTCCCCACGGTAGCGCCGCCCCCAGATCCCGGCACAGTGGTTCGAGCGCCGGGCGGAGCCGATTTGCGCGGGCCTATTTCTTCAAGGCGCCCTTGGCGATGACCTCGTCGTTCTCGCCCCGGATCTCGTACCCGGTGGCGTGGCCCCCCTGCACGTCAAACTCGATCACGATGTCGCTCACCACGTCCCAGAGCTCCCCGTTGACCAGGGAGCCGGGATTGAACCAGTTGTCCGCAATCTTGATGAGAACCAGGTGCTCCCACTCCGGGAACGGCGCGCCGACCCAGTCACAGAGCAGCATTCCCTTTTCGTACCGGACATTCCAGGTGGACGGCTTGGGCGGCGTCGAGTCGGCCTTCTCGGTCGGGTCGCTCGCGCTCCAGGCAAAGTCGTAGGTGCCGGCGTACCGGGGCGCCAGGTCGGCGGGAATCGTCAGCGGCCGCGACGGTGGCACCGCCACGTCGAGCGTCACCGACTTCCCCGCCCACGCCATCTGGAGGGTGGTGCCGGTGGTCGAGATCGACGGGAAGGTCCAGGTGAGCACATCCGGACCCTTGCCGTCGGCCGGCGTGACCGGGAACCGCACCTGCGTGCTGTCGGGCTTCGGGTGCTCGGTGTGGAACGCCTTGAACTTGGGATCGAAGATGACCGTCCACGTCTTCGGCTGGAGCTCCATCCAGACCGAGTACTTGCCCTTGGGAAGGGCGTGGCCGTTGACGGTGATGTCGCTGGTGGTCTCGAGGGTGGTGGCATAGTTGGCGCCGGGCGTCCACACCTCCCCCCACGGCATCAGGCCGCCGTAGACGACCTCCCGCCCCCGGACGCGCGGCCGCGAGTAGGTGACGGTGAGGATGGTGCCGTCCACCGTCTGGCTGACGGTGGCCGCCTCGCTGGCGCGCACCTGCGCCTCGGAAGCGACCGGCAGCAGGAGGAGGGAAGTGACGACCAGCGGCCAGGCCCGGAACTGCGTCATGGTGTCCCCCAGGAGATTGGCATCGCGCCAGGTGCGACGCGGAGATGCCCCTACTCGATCCGCGTGCCGTGACCGATCACGTTGTCGTTCGGCCCCCGGATGTCGAAGCCGGTGGCCTTGCCGTCCACCACCGCAAACTCGAACACCACGTCGGTGACCACGTCGTACAGGCTTCCGTTGACCACCGCGCCGGGGTGGAACCAGTTCTCGATGACTGGCACCAGCGTCACGTCGGTCCACACCTTGAACGGCGCCCCGGTCCAGGTGCCCGACACCCGTCCGTTGCCGGTGGTGAGGAGGAGCTCGCTCTGGTTCGATTCCTTGCTCCACCACAACCGGTAGCGACCGACGTACCGGTCCCCGACCCCGGCGGCGAGCGCCGGGATCTCCACCGGCGGCACCGTGACCTCCAGCGTGACCGCCTTCCCCGCCCACGCCATCCGGAGCGTGGCGCCGGTCGAGGACACGGCGGGGAACGACCAGGTCAGCAGGTCGGCCCCCTCGACGTCGGTCGGCGTCACCGGGAAGCGGATCTGCGCACTGTCCGGCTTGGGGTGGGCAATGTGGAAGAGCTTGGCCCGCGGATCGAGGATGAAGGTCCAGGCGCCCGGCTGGATTTCCATCCACACCGAGTACTTCCCCTTCCGCACCGGGTGCCCGTTGATGGACACGTCGTGGTCCACCTCGAGGGTGGTGGCCCAGTTGGCGCCCGGCGTCCAGACCTCTCCCCACGGGATCTGCCCGCCGTACATCGGCCCCCGTCCGCGGACGGCCGGCCGGCCGTACTCGACGGTGATCTTCGTGCCGTTCACGACCTGGAAGTCGCCGCCGCGCTCGCTGGCCCGCACCTGGGCCCAGCCCACCGACGGGACCAGGGCCAGCACCGCAAGGGCGGTCCACCGAAGCGACAGCGTGCGCATGGCGACTCCTCGGATCAGGCGGTCAGGGTTCAGCCGAACCGCGCGTCGATGGCGGTCCGGATCTCGTCGAGGCTCTTGCCGGACTGGAAGAGCCGATAGGCCATCCGCGCCTCGCCCTGGCAGATCGGGCAGATGCGGGCCATGCCGGACGATTCGTAGCACGACAGCAGCGAGTAGAACCCCGGCAGCTCGGCGCAGCCGCACTGGCACCGGATGCCGTCCACCACCTGGGGAATCTTCCGCACCGCCTCGAAGGCGCTCTGGCAGCCGGGATACTCGGTGAGGGCCGAATCGGGCAGGACGTTGGCGGCGGTGATGCCGGGCCGCGGGGTCGGATGGTCGGTGGCCCGGCGGCGCGCGCCGCGCGCCCACGCCGGCAGCGCCGAGGCCATCCCCCACGCCACGAACGTTCCCGCCGCAACGAGGAACCTGCGCCGGGCGGTCTCAGGCCGAGTGTCCATCGCACATCCCGGAGTGGAATCCAAGGGAACTTAGCAGGCTCTCACGCGAGTTCCACCCTGACGGTGGTGCCCTGCCCCGGTGCGCTCTCGACGCGAATGGTCCCGGCCCACCCCTCCACCAGCCGCTTGACGATGGCCAGCCCGAGACCGGAGCCGCTCGACGTCGTGGAAAACCTCGGCTCGAAGATCCGCGGCAGCAGCTCCTCCGCAATGCCCGCCCCGTCGTCCCGCACCTCCATGGTCCGGCCGAGCACCCGCACCACGATCCGCCGGGCGCCCGCCTGCCGGGCATTCTCGAGCAGATTGACCAGGACCTCCTTCACCTCGTCCGCCCGCGCGCGCCCGGACGCCGTCTCGTCGGCCTCGAGCACGACCTCCGCCCCCTCCCCCGCAAGCCGGTAGAGGTGCACCACCTCCGCCACCAGCGGCGCCAGCTGCAGCCGGTCGGGCGCCACGGCGGGGCCCGCCGGCGCCGCAAACCGGCTGAACGCCCGGGCAATCGTGTCCAGGCGCTCGATTTCCGCGAGGATCCGGTCGGCCGTCTCCTCCAATGCCTCGCCGAGGGCCATGGGACGGTCGCGATGGACCCGCTTGAGGTGCTGCACGCCGAGCCGCATCGGGGTGAGCGGGTTCTTGATCTCGTGCGCCACCTGCCGCGCCATCTCCCCCCACGCCAACACCCGCTCGGCACGGCTCAGCTCGGTGATGTCGTTCACCGCCAGCACCGCGCCCCCCAGCTCGGGACCGAGCGGCGTGAGCGCCGCCGCGAGCCGCCGGGTGCCGTCGTCGAGCTCGGCCTCGCGCACGGAGGCCGGGCCCGACAGCGCCTTGCCGACGGCGGCGCGGAGATCAGGCCATCCGGCGCCCAGCGCCTCGAGGAAGCTCCGACCCACCGCCAGCGGGGCCCCGAGCAGCTCCTCCGCGCGCGGGTTTGCCACCAGCACGGTGCCGTCGGGGCCGAGCCCGACGACGCCGGTGGACACGGTGGAAAGCACGGCGGCGGTGGTGCGCCGCGATTCCTCCAGCGCAGCGCGGCCGGCACGGAGGTCGTCGGCCATCTTGCCGAACGCGGCCACCACCGGCTCGAACTCGGACGGCGGCTCCTCGCTCGGCGGCGGGATCGGGGCCCCGCGGCCGATGGCCAGGGCCGCGCGCCGCAGGTCGCCCACCGGCCGGGCGAGCGCGTCGGCCACCCGGCCCGCGGCGGTGAGCGCCGCCGCGATGCCCGCGAGCGTGGCCAGGAGGAGCAACCATCCGAGGTCGGCCTGGCTCGCGGCGAGCCGCACCGCCTCCGCGGCTCGCGGCGCCGCCACCGCCACGAGGTCGCCACTTGGGACAGGGCCCACGGCACGGTACCCCACCAGGCCACCGCGCCCGAGGAGCGGCTCCTCCGCCGCCGCCTCGGGCTCCCCGCCCTCCGCCATGGCGAGGAACGCCTCGGGATCCTGCAGCGGCGCCAGGATGGCGAGCGCAGAGAGCACCGAGTCGGTCGCCACCTGGCGCGCCCCGGCGCGGTAGAGCGCCAATTCGGTCCGGAAGCGACGGCTCGACTGCTCCAGAAGCCGCGTCACCGAGTCCGCCGGTGCCTCGGCGCCCCCGGAGGCCGCCACCACGTCCCGCAGGACGAGCGCGATCGCCTCGTCGCGCTGCTGTTCCGCCTCGCGATTGAGGCGGCTGAATTCGTACGCGGCAAACCCCGCGGCGGGCACGAGGAAGAACACCACAAGGGCCAGCGCCACCCGCGCGCGGAACGAGCGCCGCACCCGGGCCCACGAGGGCGCCGGCGGCAGCACGCCGAGAATGGCCTCGGCAAAGAGCCAGAGGAGGGCGAGCAGCGCCAGGTCGAGCGCCACCAGCAGCACGCCGCGCACGGCCAGCGCAAAGCGCCCCCGCAGGTCCACCTCCGCGTGCACGAGGTGCGCGCCGTCGAGCAGCGTGACCACTCCCTCCCCGTGAACGTGCCCCCGGTCGCGCCGCCAGTCGAGGAGCGCGCTGGCCGGCGCCATCTCGGGCATCGGCGGCGACAGCGCCAGCCGGTAGGGGGGCTCGGAGGTGGCCGCCGGCTCGAGGATGCTGCCGAGCCGGTCGGGGGGCAGCAGCCGGGTGCGGGGACCGAGCGTCACCGTGCCGAGGGTGCCGGTCGGGAAGCGGACGGCCAGGACGAGGTAGGGCGCCGGAAGGCCGGGCACCGCCGTCACTCCGAGGGGTTCGCCCGGGGGCAACGCCGCCGCCACCGCCGCCACCTCGGACTCCCCGAGTTCGAGGGAGTCCAGCGTGAGCGACGCGGCGATGGTGCCGTCGGGATGCCGGAGGGCGAGGCGGACGGGGTAGCCCTCGAGTCCCCGCCGCACCTGGTACCAGCGGGCATACAGCTCCGCGGCATCGCCGGGCGCGGGTCCGGTGAGCAGCGCGGCGCCGGCATCCTCCAGGCGGCGCCCCGCCGCGGAATCAGCCACCACACCGAGCCGCAGCGCGTCGTCCTGCACGAGGTTCAGCCGCCCGTCGAGTTCCGCGCCCCACGTCAGGAGCGCGGCCCCGCTGCCCGCCACCACTGAAATGCCGAGGATTGCGAGCCCGCGGGTGACGGGTCGCGTCACCAGCAGGAGGCCGGGAAGCCAGAGGAAGAGGTACCACCAGGGCCAGCCCGCGTCGGGGCGCCACGCGGCGAGCCCGGCAAGGCCCGCTACGGCCGCGAGCACAGTGCCACCCCAGACGAAGCTGCGACGGACGGCGCCACGCGGCTCCCCGCGGAGCAGCGCCGCGGCGAGCAGGGCCGGAGCCATCGCCGCGAGGGCGATCGTGCCGTGCCAGGCGAGCCAGGCCCAGAGGGGCGCGCCGTGGGCCGGCGGCGCCAAGCCGCCGGCAAGGAAGCGGAGCGCCAGGGGCGCACTCGTCAGGAGGAGCCACGCGAGGGGGACGGTGAACCACCGGCGAGGAGGGGGCCGGTGCCAGAGCGCCACCGCGAGGATGGTCACCAGCCCCGCGGCCGCCGCGAGGGCGCCGGCGGTCCAGCGCACCGGGCCGAGGGTGGCACCCACCGGGGCGTGGACAACCAGGATGCCGGCCACCACGAGCATCCCGAGACGAAGCGTCGGGGACTGCGCTGTCAGGACCGCGGCGAGCAGGGCCAGGAGCAGCGCGAGCGCCGTGGCGCGTGCGGCCACGGCGAGCGCCCCCGCCTCCACGTCCTCGAGCGCGGGTGGCACCGGCTCCACGCTGAAGAGGAGCCGCGGGCCGGCGGTGGTCGGCTCGGTGTAGTCGAAAACGTCGGGGAGGTCGGGCCCGGTGCCGGCGGGATAGACCTTGAGGCCGACCCCGGTGCGCCGACGGAAGTCCTCCGTGACCGACTGCACGCGCTCCGGCACCGCGGAGGAGGCCCAGACCACGACGCTCCCCACCGCACGGCGTCCGTCCGGAAGTGGCCGCGCCACCTCGAGCACGAGGTAGAACGGGTTGCTGGCGGTGGAGACGGGATTGCCGTCGCCGCGGGGCGGGAGGCGGTGGGAGCCGGCCCACGCGAGGGCCCGCCCGTCGGCGTCGAGCAGCGAGAGCCCCGCCTCGAGCGGCACCCCACGCACCGCGCGGGCGAGGGCCTTGAAGGCGTCGGGCCGAGTCGTCGGCGCCGCGGCGCCGGCCTCGGCCAGGCGGCCGGCGAGGAGGTAGGCGGCGTGGAGGTCGCCGTCGAGGCGGAGCGCGGCACGGTCCACCCGGGCCTGCTGCTGGAGCGGCCAGTCCCTCCGGAGGGACGCGATGCGGAGGGTTGCCACCAGAGGCAGCAGGCCCAGGAGCGCCACCGCCCCGGCGAGGAACCGGGGAGCCAGTCCGTGCCAGGGCCAGAGCGACACGAGGCACACGACGGCGCCGAGGCAGGCGGCCGCCACCCAGCCGGCCGCGGGGATGCGCAGCCACTCCCCGGCGGCCAGGATGGCCAGGGCGGCTCCCGGAAACCACCAGCGGAGCACGGAGCGGTTCACCCGCGTATTATACGCAGGATGAACTTGGCGAGACCGTGGCGGCTCAAGGAGTTGACCCCTGCCGGGGTCGAGGACTGCCTGGCCCGCCGCCCGTCGCTCCTCGTCCCGGTGGGATCCACCGAGCAGCACGGCGCCCACCTGCCCCTCGGCATCGACACGATCCTGGTCGAGCGGATCGCCGACGACCTCTCCGCCCGCTTCGGGATCCTCCGCGCCCCTGCTGTCGAGTACGGCGCCAATCGCGACCCCCACCGGCCCCTCGCGGGGAGCGCACCCCTGCGGCGGAAGACGCTCCACCGCTTCATGAACGAGCTGATCGAGGCGTGGGAGCTGGGGAGCGCGGTGGAGGAGTTCGTGCTGATCACGGCGGAGGGGCACGAAGCGCACCAGGAGGCGCTCAGCACCTTGCTGGTGCAGGACGCCCGGGTCCAGGTGGTGGACATCTTCGCCATGGACTTTGGCGCCCGCCTCGAGGCGCCTGGGATGCCGGCGCACGGCGGCGAGCTCGACACCTCGCTCCTGCTGCACCTGGCCCCCGAGCTGGTGCGGCTCGACTTTGCCCGCGACACCGTCCGGGCACGCCCCTCGCTTGCCAGCGCCAGGAAGGGGGCCGAGCTCTACGCGTTCATCGTGGACCGGATTGCGGCCCGCTGCCTGAACCAGGAGTCCTGATGCGCCTTTCCCTCCCTGCCCTCCTCCTGGCGCTCGCCGCCCCGGCGGCCGCCCAGCAGGCCGACCGCGGGGTCTACGACATCCTGCGCGGCGAGACCGCCCTCGGGCGGGAGGAGTTCTCGATCCAGCCCGGGAGCGAGGGGAGCGCGGCCGGGAGCACCATCGCCTCGCTCGCCCGGTACCCCGGGAGCCGTCCGGTGGTCCAGATCCAGGCGGTGCTCGAGCGGAAGGCGGACGGCACCGTCACCGCGCTGCAGGTGGATACCCGCCAGAGGGGCCAGGTGAGCCGGGTCTACGGGGCGGCGGTGCAGGACAACCTCACGATTCGGCAGACCACCCCCGCGGCCGAGTCGGTTCGGGAGTTTCCGCGCTCGGCCGGCATCGTCATCCTCGACGACTCGGTCTTCGCCTTCTACCGGGTGGTGGCCGACCGTGCCACCGCCTCCGGCGCCCGTCTGCCGGTCCTCTTCCCGCGAACGGCGCGGCGAGGCCAACTCACCGCCACGAAGACGGGACCGACCACGGTCGAGATGACGGGTGCGGTGAGCGGAACGCTGACCGTGGATGCGACCGGACGCCTGCTTCAGGTCATCCTCTCGGATGGCGTGAGCGCAATCCGCCAGGGTCGGTAACTTACCGGATGACGTAACTCACTTTGCCACAATGGCTTCCATGGCCATTGTCGCAAGCTGAAACTCCCCGGCGCGCCCCTTCGTAGGGGGCGCGTCTTACTTCACATGTTCGCCATTCCACGGAGTGCTTCATGACGCACTGGATGCGGTTGGTCGCGGTCGGCCTGCTTGCGCCCACCCTCGCCGTTGCCCAGCAAGCCACGATCGGACCCACCGCGAGCCTGCAGGCGGCCCCCGTGGCCCGTCAGGGGCTCTCGCTGTCGGACGCCGTCAGCACGGCGCTGGCCAAGAACCCCGACTACCTCCAGTGGCTCAACAACGAGAGCCCGGCGAGCATGGCGGTCAAGAGCGCCTACGCCACCTACATCCCCAGCGCCTCGGTGTCGGGCGGCTTCAACTACACCGGCTCCGGTTCCTCCAACTTCGGCGGCACCAACGTCGTCAAGACCTCGGCCTCGGTCGGCTCGAGCTACAGCATCGACCTGCGGTGGAGTCTCGACGGCCGCACCATCGCGGAGCCCGGCCGCGCCAAGGCCCAGCTCCGGGCCACGCAGGAGCAGATCGACGCCGCCAAGGTGCAGCTCCGCTCGGCGGTGCTGGTGGCGTACCTCAACGTGCTCCAGACCAACGCCCGCATTGATGTCGTGACCCAGCAGGTCAAGCGGAACGAGGTCTTCCTCGAGCTGGCCCGGGCCCGCAACCAGGTGGGCCAGGCCACGATGCTCGACGTGCGGCAGGCAGAGGTGACCCTCGGCCAGTCGAACGTGGACCTCGTGGTGGCGCGCCAACAGAACGCCGACGCCCGGCTCGAGCTGTACCGCCTGATGGGCGTGCCGGCGCCGGAGCCCCTCGACCAGGTGGTGTTGACGGATTCCTTCCCCGTGACGGAGCCGGCCTACAAGCTCGACAGCCTCCTGGCGCTGGCCTCCGAGGTGAACCCGAACCTCAAGGCCGCGGCGGCGGCGTCCGACGCCTCGAAGTGGGAGGTCACGGCGGCCAAGGGCGAGTTCTTCCCCTCCCTGGTGGTCCAGGCCAACTGGAGCGGATACACCCAGGAGTACACCGACACCACCACGCTCATCAACTCGGCGTACCAGGGCGCACTCGGGACGGCGTCCAACTGCAATTTCCAGAATGACGTGATCCGGGGGCTCACGTACGGGCCGGGCGGCATTCCCGGCTACACGAACGGCGGGATCATCCCGGACTGCAACGCCTTTGCAGGACTGAATCCGTCGGGCAGCGCGCTCGATCCGGCGCTGCAGCAACAGATCGTGAGCGCCAACAACGTCTTCCCGTGGAACTTCACCACGCAGCCGTTCCAGGTCTTTGCCGGGCTCTCGCTGCCGATCTTCACCGGCCTCCAGCGCGAGACCCGGGTGTCCGAGGCCAAGGCGCGCCGGGATGATGCGAACGAGCAGGTGCGCGCGCAGGCCATCCTGGTGCGGACCCAGGTGACGAGCCGCTACCTGGCCATCGGCGCCACGTACGAGGCCATCGGCGTGGCCATTGCCAACAAGGCCGCCGCCGCCGACCAGCTGCGCCTGGCGCAGGACCGCTACCGCCTCGGCAACGGCTCGGCGCTCGAGCTGTCCGACGCCGAGAACGCCGTGCAGCGCGCCGACGGCACGTACGTCGACGCCATTTACGCATACCACAAGGCCGTGGCCGCGCTCGAAGAGGCGGTCGGGCAACCCCTTCGCTGATCCCGAGGATGCCAATGTCACGTCGGACCAAGTTTGGCCTGATCGCCGCCATCGTCGTCGTCGTCGTGGGCGGGCTCTTCTTCCTCACGGCGGCCAACCGCAGCAAGCGGGCGGTCGAAGTGCGCTTCGACACCGTGCAGCCGCAGGACCTGGTGGCCTCGGTCACCGCCAGCGGACGCATCGAGCCGCAGACCAAGGTGGACATCAGCGCCGACATCACCGGCCGCATCACCCAGATCGCGGTGAAGGAGGGCGACTGGGTCCAGAAGGGCCAGTTCCTGATCCAGATCGACGCCTCGCAGTATGAGGCGGCGGTGGCCCGCTCCGAGGCGCTCCTCTCCTCGGCCGTGGCGGCGCAGGTGCAGGCCCAGGCCAACTACGACCAGGCCGAGCGCACCGTCCGCCGCGCCAAGGAACTGAGCGCCAGCAGCCCGAACCTGATCTCGGCCGAGGCGGTGGAGCAGGCCCAGACGGCGTTCGAGGTGTCCAAGGCCAACCTCAACTCCGCCAACGCCCAGGTGGCGCAGAACCGGGCGGTGGTGCAGGACGCGCGCGAGCAGCTGGCCAAGACGCGGCTCGTCTCCCCGATCTCCGGCCGGGTCACCCGGCTCAACGTCGAAGTCGGCGAGGTGGCGGTGCCCGGCACGTTCTCGAAGGAAACGGCCCTCCTCATGACGGTGGCCGACCTCTCGGTCATCCTGGCCAAGGTCCAGGTGGACGAGACCGACGTGGTGCGGCTGGCGCTGGGCGACTCGGTCCGGGTCACCATCGACGCCTTTCCCGACAGCGCCTTCGTCGGGCGGGTCACCGAGATCAGCAACAGCGCCCAGCTGACCGCCACGGCCACGGCGGCCGGGTCGTCGGACCGCGCCGTGGACTTCGACGTGGAGATCACGCTGGAGAACCCGCCGCGGGACATCCGCCCCGACCTGAGCGCCACGGCCAAGATCATCACCGACACCCGCACCAAGGTGCCGAGCGTGCCGATCATCGCCCTCACCGTGCGGCAGCACGAGGCGGTCTCGACCGAGACCAAGCCGGCCGACACCGCGGCGGCGGGGCAGAAGAAGGACACGGAGGGGGTGTTCGTGGTGCGCGACGGCATGGCCACCTTCACCCCGGTCAAGGTCGGCATTGCCGGCGAGGAGTACTTCGAGGTGCTCTCGGGCGTCCAGGTGGGCGACTCGATCGTGGCCGGCACCTACCAGACCATCCGTGACCTCAAGGACAGCACGCGCGTCCGCGCGATGAAGGCCCCGGAGATGGGGCCGGAGAAGAAGTGATGACCGACCTGGTGATCGCCGTCCGCGGGCTGACCCGCGCGTACGAGATGGGCGCGGAGGTGGTGCACGCGCTCCGCGGGGTGGACCTCGAGATCCGGCGCAACGAGTACGTGGCCATCATGGGGCCCTCCGGCTCCGGCAAGTCCACCCTGATGAACGTGATCGGCTGCCTCGACACCCCGAGCAGCGGCGAATATTGGCTGAGCGGGCAGGAGGTGTCCCGGATGGCCGACGACGCCCTGGCCCGGGTCCGGAACCGGGAGATCGGCTTCGTCTTCCAGACCTTCAACCTCCTCCCCCGCGCCACGGCGCTCCACAACGTGGAGCTGCCGCTGGTGTATGCCGGCACGTCGTCGCGCGAGCGGCGGCAGCGGGCGGAGGAGGCCCTGGCCCGCGTCGGGCTTCGCGACCGGATGCACCACCGCCCGAACGAGCTCTCCGGCGGGCAGCGCCAGCGCGTGGCGATCGCCCGGGCGCTGGTCAACCGGCCGTCCATCCTCCTGGCCGACGAGCCGACCGGCAACCTCGACAGCACCACGAGCGAGGAGATCATGCGGGTCTTCGCGACGCTGCACCGCGAGGGGCAGACGGTGGTGATGGTGACCCACGAGCCCGACATCGCCGCGCACGCGGCCCGCGTGGTGGTCCTGCGGGACGGCCGCGTGGCGAGCGACGAGCGCACGCAGCCGATGGCGGCCTGACCCGATGCCCGTTTGGGAAGCGGTCACGATGGCGCTCCGGACCATCCGGGTGCAGAAGCTCAAGAGCTTCTTCTCCCTGATTGGTGTGCTCATCGGCGTCATGTTCCTGATCGCGGTGGTGTCCATCGTGCAGGGCATGAACGTGTACATGGAGGACCAGTTCGCCAACCGGCTCATTGGCCTCAACACCTTCAAGCTCCGCCAGCGGCCCGGCGTCACCACGCAGGACGTGCCGCGCGAGGAGTGGATGAGCTGGTTCCGGCGGCCCCGGATCAGCTACGCCGACGCCGAGTACGTGAAGGCGCGGGTCACCACCCCCGCCACCTTCGCGATGTTCTGCTCCGACCGGATGGCTTTGAGCTACAACGGCAAGGTGGCCAAGGACATCGAGCTGGTCGGCACCGAGGACACCTACTTCCAGATCAAGAACTACGACCTGGCGAGCGGACGCGGGTTCAGCGCGCAGGAGGTCCGGGCGGCCCGCACCGTGGTGGTGCTGGGCAACCTGGTCGCCGAGAAGCTCTTTGCGGGCGTGGACCCGATCGGCAAGGACGTGGTGATCGCGGGCCTGCCCTACCGGGTGATCGGCGTGGTGCAGAAGCAGGGCACGCTCTTCGGCATCTCGATGGACAAGTTCGCCGTGATGCCCTACACCGCCCCGGCCCGGCGGTACATCTGCCCGATCAACATCCTCGACGACCTCCAGATCCAGACCGCCGGCCCCACCGAGATGCAGGCGGCGATGGCGGAGGTCGAGGCGCTGATGCGGGCCCGGCGCGGGCTCAAGCCGTCCCAGCCGAACAACTTCTACCTCGAGACCGCCGAGGGCGCGCTCGACGGGTGGAAGCGGATTTCCCGCGTGCTCTTCATGGCGCTCCCCGGGCTCGTGGCCATCTCCCTGGTGGTGGGCGGCATCGTCATCATGAACATCATGCTGATGGCGGTGTCGGAGCGCACCCGCGAGATCGGCATCCGCAAGGCGCTGGGCGCCAAGCGGCGCGACATCCTGGCGCAGTTCATCGTGGAGTCGGCCACCCTCTCCACCGTCGGCGCCGGCTTCGGCATCGGCGCCGGGCTCCTCCTGGCCTTCGTGGTGCGCGCCCTCTCGCCGCTGCCGGCGGCCGTGGCCCCCTGGTCGATCGTAGTGGGGGTGGGGCTCGGGATCTTCGTCGGGATGGTGGCGGGCGTCTACCCCGCCAGCCGTGCCAGCCGGCTCGACCCC
This sequence comes from uncultured Gemmatimonadaceae bacterium, assembly GCA_964574295.1. GTDB lineage: Bacteria > Gemmatimonadota > Gemmatimonadetes > Gemmatimonadales > GWC2-71-9 > SPDF01. Next base: position 10,591 of record CAZNLY010000003.1, on the reverse strand, counting down.
ATCGTGGCGCTCCGCGCCGAGTAGGAGGGCGCCATGTCCCAGACCGTCAGCCGCGCCATCGAGGGGATCGGCATTGCCCTCGACTCGCTGCGCGCCAGCAAGGTGCGGGCGGCGCTCACCATCCTGGGGGTGGCCATCGGCGTGATGGTGGTGATCGCGATGGCCTCGGCAATCACCGGGATCAACCGGGCCATCGTGAAGGAGCTGGAGTCGGCCGGCCCGCGGACCTTCTTCGTCGAGCGGTACTTCCAGGGCGGCATCAACATTTCCGACGGGTCCGACGAGCTCTCGCCCTGGCGGCGGATGCCGTGGATCACGGTGGCCGAGGCGGAAATGATCCGCCAGCTCCCGGCCATCCAGGACGTCTCGGTGCAGGAGTTCACCAGCGGTCCCGTCAAGTACGGCGACGTGGACCTCCCCGACGTCCAGGTGGCCGGCTTCGGCCCGAGCTGGGTGTACGTGACCGGGGGCCAGATCGTGGCGGGCCGCACCTTTACCGCCCTCGAGTACTCGGCCGGCACGCGGGTGGTGGTCATCAACGACAAGCTGGCGGAGAGCCTCTTCCCGGGCCTCGACCCGATCGGCCGCACCATCAAGATCTTCGGCCAGCCGTTCCAGGTCATCGGGCTCCACGTCGAGGCGGCCTCGCTGTTCGGGGGCGGCAGCAACGCCCGGCTCGCCATGCCGCACACCACCTTCGAGAAGGTGGCGAACTACTGGAAGGGGTGGATGGACATCGCCGTCCTGCCCACGCAGGACGTGACCGTCGAGGAGGCGCAGGACGCCGTCGTGGCGGCGATGCGCGCCAAGCGCGGGCTCAAGCCGGCCCAGGAGAACAACTTCGCCATCCTGACCCAGGAGAAGATCCTCGAGACCTTCGACAAGGTCACCGGGGCGTTCTTCCTCATCATGCTCGCGCTCTCCAGCGTCGGCCTGATGGTGGGCGGCGTGGGCGTGGTGGCCATCATGATGATCTCGGTGACGGAGCGGACCCGCGAGATCGGCGTCCGCAAGGCGCTCGGCGCCACCCGGCGGGAAGTCCTCTTCCAATTCCTGGTCGAGGCCGCCACCCTGACCCTCGTGGGGGGCACCGTGGGCATGATCCTCGGCGGGCTCATCGCCTGGGCCATCCACTCCCTCACCCCGATCCCGGCCACGGTGCCGCTCTGGTCGGTGGTCGTGGCGCTGCTCGCCTCGATCGTCACCGGCGTCCTGTTCGGGATGTACCCCGCCTCCAAGGCCAGCAAGCTCGATCCCGTCGAGGCGCTCCGCTACGAATAGCGGGGCGCCCCGCCCGGGCGCGGCTAGATTTCCGCCATGCCCGTCCGTGAAGCCTTCCGGCTGGCCTTCCAGGCCATCCTGAGCAGCAAGCTCCGCTCGTTCTTCACCCTCCTCGGCATCATCGTTTCCGTGGGCTTCCTGGTGGCCGTGGTAGCCATCATCCAGGGGATGAACGCCTACGTCAAGGAGAACGTGACTGGGGCCGTCATCGGCACGAACGCCTTCCAGGTGCGCCGCACGCCCGTCGCCTTCGGCCTGATGGACGACGAGGAGGTCCGGGCAATTGCCAAGCGGCCGCTCGTCACCACCCAGGACGCCGAGGTGGTGCGCCGCGCCCTTCCCGACGCCGAGGCGGTGGCCTTCCAGTCGGGGTGGCCGACCCCGACCAGCGACCTCGCCTACCGGAACCAGACCGTCGGCGACGTGCTCGTCTTCGGGATCACCCCCGCCTACCAGGTGGTGCGGGACTACCGCTTTGCCGCCGGCACGCCGATGACCGAGCCCGACGTCGACGGGCGCCGGATGGTGGCGGTGATCGGGTACGACGTGGCGGAGAAGCTCTTCGGGGAGCCGGAGAAGGCCATCGACCGGAGGGTCCGGATTGCGGGGCGGGAATTCACCATCCGCGGCGTCATCGCGAAGAAGGGGAAGGTACTGGGCCAGTCGTTCGATGGCTTTGCCCTGATTCCCTACTCCACCTTCGAGTCGATCTACGGCCGCCGGAAGACGACCGTCGTGTCGGTCAAGATGCGCGAGGCGGCTGACGTCGAGCCCGCCATGGCTCGCGCGCAGGAGGCGATGCGCATTGCCCACCGCCTCCGGCCCAACGAGCCGGACGATTTCACGGTGGACAAGGCCGACGCCCTCGTGGCGTTCTGGAAGAGCCTGACGCGCATCCTCTTCACCATCATCCCCGCGGTGGTGTGCATCGGGATCGTGGTGGGCGGGATCGTCATCATGAACATCATGCTGATGACCGTCAACGAGCGCACCCGCGAGATCGGCCTCCGCAAGTCGCTCGGCGCCACCCGGCGCGACATCCGGCGGCAGTTCCTGGTTGAGGCGGCCACCCTCTCCTTCTTTGGCGGCGTCCTGGGCGTCGGCGCGGGGTGGGCGCTGGCGCTGCTGGTGAGCGCCGTGACCCCCCTCCCCGCGCGGGTGACGCTCTGGTCGGTGTCGGTGGCGCTGGCCCTGGGGGCCGGCACCGGGCTCCTCTTCGGCGTCTTCCCCGCCACCCGGGCCGCCCGGCTCGACCCCATCACCGCCCTGCGGTCGGAGTAGCGATGCTCCCGAACCTCCGGGTCGGCGAGGGCATCCTGATGGCGCTCGATGCCATGCGCGCCAGCAAGCTGCGCTCGGCCCTCACCGTGCTCGGCGTCATCATCGGCGTGGCCACCGTGATGACGATGGCCTCGATAGTCCAAGGCGTCCGGACCCAGATCTTCAACGCCCTCGAGGTGGCCGGGCCCACGTCGTTTTACGTCATGCGGTTCTTCTCGCAGACGCCGCTCAATCCCGACAACCTTCCCTATGAGGTGCGGATCCGGCCGGTCCTGACGGAGGCCGACGCCCGGGCGGTGGCCGAGGTGCCGGAGATCCAGTACGCCGGGATCTGGATCCAGATCTTCGCGCGGATCGAGGTGAAGGGCGAGCGGACCCAGACGCTGACCGTCTACGCCGCCGACGACCACTACATGGACATCCTGGGCGGCACCCTGCTGCGCGGCCGGTTCTTCACCCGGGCCGAGCTCACCGGCGAGCAGGTGATGGTCCTCGAGGAGGAGACGGCTGATCACCTCTTCGGCCGGCAGGACCCGATGGGCCAGGTGGTGCGGGTGAACGGCGTGGCCTTCCGCGTGATCGGCATCTACCAGAAGCCCCAGAACATCTTCGAGCCGCCGGGGCAGCAGATCGGCGGCGTGATTCCCTACCGCGCCGCCAAGTACAACCTCCGGTACGATGAGACCAACGGGCTCTTCCTGTCGGTCAAGGGGCGCCCCGAGATCGATGTGCGCCGCGCCCAGGACCTGGTGACGGTGGCGCTCCGGCGCGAGCGCAAGCTCCGCCCGGGAGTGCCGAACACCTTCGACCTGATCACCCAGGACCAGATCCTCGACACCATCAGCAGCCTCACGTCGGCCTTCTTCGGCGTGATGGTGGCGCTCTCCGGCGTGGCGTTGCTGGTGGGCGGCATCGGGGTCATGGCCATCATGATGGTGTCCGTCACCGACCGGACCCGGGAGATCGGCCTCCGCAAGGCGCTGGGAGCCACGCGCCGCGAAATCCTTCTCCAGTTCCTGGTCGAGGCCGCCACCCTGACGCTGATGGGCGGCCTCCTCGGGATCGCCGTGGGGCTCGGACTCGGCGAGCTCCTCAAGCACGTCCTCGACCTCGAGTCGGCGGTCCCCCTCTGGAGCGCCGTGCTGGCCACCGCGGTCTCCATCAGCATCGGGCTCGTCTTCGGGCTCTACCCCGCCAACCGGGCCGCCCGGATGGACCCGATCGAGGCCCTCCGGCACGAATAGCCCCGGGGCCCGCCGCCCCTTACCTTTCCCGCCATGCCCGTGGACATCCTGGCCATTGCCGCCCACCGCGACGACGTCGAGCTCACCTGCGCCGGGACCCTGCTGCGGGCCATCGACCAGGGGCACTCGGCGGGCATCCTCGACCTCACCGCCGGCGAGAGCGGCACCCGGGGCAGCGCCTCCCTCCGCGCCGCCGAGGCGGAGGCCGCGGCCCGGCTGATGGGCATCCGGGAGCGGCGGAACGCCGGCCTCCCCGACGCCCACCTCCAGAACTCGGAGGAGGCCCGCCGCACTGTGGTGGCGGAGCTCCGGCACTTCCGCCCCCGGGTGGTCATCCTGCCGTACCCCATCGGGCGGCATCCCGACCACCGGGTGGCCTCCGAGCTGGGGCGCGACGCCTGCTTCCTGGCGGGCCTCTCCCGCTACGACGCCTCCGGCGAGCCGCACCGGCCGCACAAGGTGCTCTACGCGCTCAGCTACCGCGAGGACCCGGTCAAGCCGACGTTCGTGGTGGACATCAGCGCCCAGTTCGAGCGGAAGCTCGCCGCCATCCGGTGCTACGCCAGCCAGTTCGATGGCGCCAAGGCGGCCGGAGAGATCTTCCCCACCGGCCAGGACCTCTACGGGCTGGTCGAGACGCAGAACGCCCACTACGGCTCCCTGATCCGCACCCGGTTCGGCGAGCCCTTCTTCACTCACGAGACGGTGCGGGTGGACGACGTGGTCGCCCTCGACGTCGCGAGCATGTAGGCGCGCATGGCCCCGAACCCCGTCTATCTCGACCACGCCGCCACGACCCCGGTTCGTGCCGAGGTGCTGGAGGCGATGCTGCCCTACCTCGGCGCCGGCGCCTTCGGCAATCCGTCGAGCGCCCACCGGTTCGGGCGGGCGGCGCGGGCCGGCCTCGAGGAGGCGCGCCGCAAGGTGGCGGCCGCGGTCGGGGCGGAGCCCAACCAGGTGGTGTTCACCTCCGGCGGCACCGAGGCGGACAACCTGGCCGTGATCGGCGGCGCGCTTGCAGCTCGGGCCGCCGGGCGGCGGATGCGCGCCGCGGTGTGCGCCACCGAGCACAAGGCGGTGCTCGCGGCGGCCCATGCGGTGGCCCGGCTCGGCGGCGAGGAAGAGGTCCTGCCCGTGGACGGCAACGGGGTGGTGCGGCTCGACGCGCTCGACGCCGCCCTCGCCGCGGGCCCCGCCGTGGTGTCCGTGATGTGGGTCAACAATGAAGTCGGCACCCTGCAGCCGGTGGAGGAAATCGGGCGCCGCTGCCAGGCCGCCGGGGCAATGTTCCACACCGACGCGGTGCAGGCCTTCGGCCAGGTGCCGGTGTCGGTGGGGGCGATGCCGGCCACGATGCTGACCATCTCGGGGCACAAGATCGGGGCCCCGAAGGGAATCGGCGCGCTCGTGGTGCGGAGCCGCGCCGCCGTCGAGGCCATCATCCACGGCGGGAGCCAACAGTTCGGGCTTCGGCCCGGCACCGAGAACGTGGCGGGCGCCGTGGCCCTGGGCCGGGCGGCGGAGCTGGCCGCCGCGGAGCAGGGCGAGAAGGCCGCCCGGCTCCGCCGGCTGCGCGACGCTCTGGCGGGGCGCATCCGG
>CAZNLY010000003.1:0-5086 GCA_964574295.1 uncultured Gemmatimonadaceae bacterium | reverse complement strand
GCCGCCCTCCTCGTGGACCAGGGGTACGAGGTCATCGGCGCCACGATGAAGCTCTTCTGCCACGGCGATACCGTGGCCGACCGGCCCTGCTGCTCGCTCGACTCGATCAACGACGCCCGCGACGTGGCCCACCGCCTCGGCATTCCGCACTACGTCCTCAACCTCGAGGACCGCTTTTCCCTCCACGTCATCCAGAACTTCGTGTCGGAGTACAGCCGGGGCCGCACGCCGATCCCCTGCGTGCGCTGCAACTCGTTCACGAAGTTCCGGGACTTCCTGGCCCACGCCGACGCCCTCGGCTGCGACTACCTGGCCACCGGCCACTACGCGGTGGCGCGCGACGGCGCGCTGTACCGGGGCGCCGACCCCGCCAAGGACCAGAGCTATTTCCTGTGGGGCATCGATCGCGCCGTCGTGGCGCGGATGCTGACTCCCGTCGGGAGCTCCACCAAGGCCGAGACCCGGGCCACCGCCCGCCGGCTGGGGCTCGGCACCGCCGACAAGCCGGAGTCGGTCGAGATCTGCTTCGTGCCCGACGACGACTACGTGGGTGTGCTCCGGCGCCACCTCCCGGCCGACGCGCCCGCGCTGGTCCCGGGGCCGGTGGTGACCGTGGGCGGCGACGTGATCGGCGAGCACGAGGGCTACGCCGGCTACACGGTGGGCCAGCGGCGCGGCGTACCGGGGGGCTTTGCGGAGCCGATGTTCGTGGTGGCCATCCGACCCGAACGGCGGGAGGTGGTGGTCGGCCCGGCCGACGCGCTCGAGGGGGGGCGCCTGGTGCTCGGGGAAGTCAACTGGCTCGCCGACCCGCTCGGACCCGGCGACGGCTGCGAGGTGCAGATCCGGCACCGGTCGGCGGCGGTGCCCGCCGTGGTGGACGCCGCAGGCGACGAGGGGCTCTCCCTGCGGCTCACGAGGCCGGCACGTGCCATCACTCCCGGGCAGTCGGGCGTGCTGTACGGCGCCGGCGGCCGGGTCCTGGGCGGGGGGGTCATTCAGTGAGGCACCCGTCGCGGTGGTGTGGCGTGGTGGCGGTGGGGCTGCTGGCCGCGGTACCCGCGCACGCGCAGGGCGGGAAGGCGCCGCTCACGGTCGAGTCGTTCCTGGCGCTCAGCGTCGTGTCGGACCCGCAGCCCTCCCCCGACGGGCGGCTGGTGGCCTTCACGGTGAGCACCCCGTCGCTCGAGGAGAACCGGAATCGCAGCCGGATCTGGCTGGCGGACCTGGGCTCGGGGGAGACCTGGGAGGCCACCTCGGGCGCGGGCAATGAGCGCACGCCCCGCTGGAGCGCCGACGGCCGGACCCTGACGTACATCTCCACCCGCGAGAATGGCGCACAGCTCTGGCAACTGCCGATCCGCGGCGGCGAGCCGGCCCGGATCTCGAACGTGCCGGGCGGCCTGGCCGACTACTGGGTGGCGCCCGGCGCCAAGACCCTGCTCTACCAGCAGGACGTGAAGTGGCCGCTCGAGCAGGAGATCGACCTCCGGAACGGCGCCTTCCCGACCCAGGCCCGGCTGTGGACGGAGCTCTACTACCGCCACTGGAACGAGTGGCGCGCCGGGCTCCGGCAGCACCTCTTCCTCCTGGCGCCGGGCGACACCGTCGGCACCGACGTGACCCCCTTCGACCGAGACGTCCCGACGCTGGCGCTGGCGAATGTCGGCGTCGCGATGTCGCAGTTCGGCACCGAGGTGGCGGTGGTGTACAACCCCGACTCCTCGCTGGCCACGAGCACCAACAACGACATCTTCGTGATGGGGCCGGACGGCAGCGGGCGCCAGGCCATCACCTCGAACCCCGCCAACGACCACTCCCCCGCCTACTCGCCGGACAGCCGCTACATCGCCTACCTGGCGATGACCGTCCCCGGATTCGAGGCGGACCGGCAGCAGGTGGTGCTCTACGAGCGCGCCACGGGGCGGCGGCGCTCGCTCACCGCCGATTGGACGTTGAGCGTGGACGCCATCACCTGGACGCCCGACTCGCGCGCGCTGGTGGCCGAGGTGCCGGAGCGCGGCGGGGTAGCGCTCTACCGGATCGACGCCGCCACCGGGCGCCGCAGCCGGCTCCTCGGCGGCGGGACCAACCGGGGCGTCCGGATCCCGGCGCGTGGCGAGGAGATGGTCTTCGTCCGCACCACCGCCGACCGCCCGGCGGAGGTCTGGGCCGCCAACTGGGCCACCGGCGCAGGGCTCCGCCAGGTGACCCGCATCAACACCGAGGCGGTGGCGGCGCTCGACCTCCAGCCGCTCGAATCCTTCGGATTCGTGGGCGCCCTGGGCGACTCGGTGTTCGGGTGGATCCTGCGACCGCCGGGCTTCTCGGCCGACCGCAAGTACCCGTTGGTGTACCTCATCCATGGCGGCCCGCAGTCGGCGTGGAACGACGAGTGGCACGCGCGCTGGAACTACGCGATGTTCGCCGCGCGCGGCTACGTGGTGGCGGCGGTCAATTTCCACGGCAGCACGGGGTACGGGCAGGCCTTCACGAACTCGATCTCGCTCCACTGGGGCGACTACCCCTTCGAGGACCTCATGAAGGGCCTCGACGTGCTGGGGGCGCTGCCGTACGTGGACGGCACCCGCGTGGGCGCCGCCGGCGCCTCCTATGGCGGCTACATGATCTACTGGATGGCGGGGCACACCGACCGCTTCCGGACGCTGGTGGCGCACGACGGGATCTTTGACCCGGTGAGCTTCACGGGGACCACCGAGGAGCTCTGGTTCCCGATCCACGAGTTCGGCGGGACGCCGAGCGACCCGTCTGCGCGGGCCACGATGGAGAAGTGGAGCCCGGCCAACTTCACGGCGCGGTGGAACACGCCGATGCTGATCGTCCACGGGCAGGAGGACTACCGCGTGGATGTGTCGGAGGGGCTCCAAGCCTACACCGCGCTCCGGCTCCGCGGGGTGCCCGGCACTTTCCTCTACTTCCCGAACGAGGGGCACTTCGTCCTGGCCCCCCGCGACCGCCGCCTCTGGTGGGGCACCGTGCTCGACTGGTTCGACCGCTCGCTCCGCGCCACCCCCTGACCGACGGGAACGCCGATGAAGTCCTTCCTGATCCGGTGGATGATCAACATCATCGCCATCTCGGCGGCGGTGCAGCTGGTGCCGGGGCTTCACTTCACCGACGGCCCCCTCCAGCTCCTGGCCGTGGCCCTGGTGTTTGGCGCCGTGAACGCCTTCCTGCGGCCGGTCCTGACGGTGCTCTCCTGCCCCCTCGTCCTCCTCACCCTAGGGCTCTTCACGCTGGTCATCAACGCCCTGATGCTCCTCTTCACCGCGCGGCTGGCCGGCGCGCTCCACCTCGGCTTCCGGGTGGACGGCTTCTGGCCGGCATTCTGGGGGGGATTGGTGGTCGGGATGGTCAGCCTGGCCCTCACCCTGCTGGTGCGCGACAACGAGCCCGCGCGCCCGGTGTGACCTGGCGCACACAGCCGCTGCCGGACCGGGCCTAACATTCCGAGGGGGTCGGCGTCCATCTGGCGCAGTCCGAACCGACCCGACCCCATCAGGAGTGTCTTCATGCGTGCTTCCACCACCGCCTTTCTGGCGGCCGTGGTGCTGGGTACCGCTGCCTGCGGCGGCGACAGCCCGAGCGGAGTCTCCACCGACGAGGTAGCCGTCCAGCAGGCGTTCGCCGACGTCGATCCCGGATATTTCGACGAGAATCCCGGCGGCGACGAGCTGACCTCGGATGCCTCGTTGACCCCCACCTCCACCGCCTTCCTTGCCCCCGGCGACCCATTCGTCCGCCCCGCCTTCTGGGGCCGCCGGCGCTTCGAGACCCGGCCCGCCCGTGATCGGATCATCGTGATCGAGGGCGACACCGCCAGGGTGGCGGTGGCGGTCCGATTCCATGGCGTCCTGCTGGTGGACACCACGTTCGACAGCACCCCGAATCCCGGCCGAAAGCGCATGCACGAAACGCTGCGCCACCGCGCGGTGTTCGTGAAGGACAGCACCGCCCCCCGGGGATGGCGGCTGGTCGGCCTGAGCATCGGCGACATCGTCAACACGGAGCCCGCGGAGCGGACCGTGCGTCTCACGTCATTGGCGGTCAGCGTGAATGGCGTGCCCGTCGGGGAGGTGACCGATCCGGCGCACATCTATCCCGTGGACGGCGGCGTGCCGCAGCTCGAGGTGGGAGACAGCGTGACGGTGACGGTCGCGGTCGAGAACACGACCGGAACCGACCTGGTCCCCCCGACGCAGGTGTTCCTCCATGTCCGCCACTGCCGGGCCGACCGGGACGACTGGGTGCGGATCCCGATGCACGACAACGGCGACGGCACCTGGACCGTCGGATGGCGGGTGCGGCGCCCCGGGATTGCCCGGATGGCGGTGGACGCGCTCGACTCCGAGACCCTCCAGACCCAGTCCGGCGACAACTACCGCGCCAATATCTGGGCCTTCCCCTACCGAGCGATTCCGTAGCGGGGGGTGAAAGGAGCAGGCGACCGGCTCCCGGGGAACTCCCGGGAACCGGTCGCTGTTTTGTAACAGTTTGATATACAATAAGTTAGATAGCGACAAATGGGCTACCGCCGTTCGGGACCCACGGCTAGATTGCGTGGGTCATGACCGCCGTCCCCGCCCCCCCGCTTACCGCTGCCCCGACCGACCTCCGGCACGCCGACCTCTACTTCAACCGGGAGCTCTCCTGGCTGGAGTTCAATCGGCGGGTGCTGCACGAGGCCCTCGATGAGCGCACCCCGCTCCTCGAGCGGCTCAAGTTCCTGGCCATCTTCGGGAGCAACCTCGACGAGTTCTTCCAGGTTCGGGTGGCTGGCCTGCGGCGGCAGATCGATGCCGGCTACTCCGAGCGAACCGCGGACGGCCTGACGCCGGAGGAGCAGCTCCGGCGCATTTCCCAGACCGTCCGGGGGATGGTGGACGAGCAGTACCGGTGCCTCCTCGACGAGGTGATTCCGGGCCTCGCCGGCCACGGGATCCACCTGTTCACCGACATCGCCCAGGGCACCGACGAGGACCGGGCCTACCTGGCGGACTACTTCCGCCGCAATGTCTTCCCGGTCCTGACCCCGCTCGCGGTGGACCCGGCGCACCCCTTCCCG
>CAZNLY010000002.1:0-168323 GCA_964574295.1 uncultured Gemmatimonadaceae bacterium | reverse complement strand
GAGGAAAAGCTCGGCGTCCGGATCGAGGACGAGGTGGTGGTGACCGCCACCGGCTACGAGAACCTCTCGGCGGGGGCGCCGCGCGCTGCGGCGGACGTCGAGAAGGCGATGAAGTCGAAGCCCTAGCGCGCCTGCCAGGCGGCGATGTTGCGCCGGATCTGGCGGTCGTGGATCTCGAGGTGCTCGGCGTAGGCGCGAAGCCAGATCTCGGCGCCGTAGGCGCCCGACTCGGTGTGGGTGGCGGTACGCGTCCACTGGGCGTCGGTGATCCGGTGGAGCAGGGGCACGGTGTTGGCCCGCACCGCCACGACGGTGGCCATGGCCAGGTCGAGGGGGTGGGCGTGGTAGTCCATCGCCACCGCCCAGCGGGCCTCGTCGTAGCCGACGATAGTTGGGTGGTCCTGGCCCAGGACGTACCGGATCCGGCCGTGGCTGTTCACCTCGGCGTCCGCGCAATGGACCACCACCTCGTGCACCGACCATTTGCCGGGGGCGGGGCGCCACTGCAGCGCCTCCCGGGGCGTGGCCGCCAGGGCGGCGGCCAGGAGCGACGGGCCTTCGGCGTATCGGCGGATGCAGTCGGCGCGTTCGGCGGGGGTCATCGGAGCCTCCGGGGCAGGGGGTGGGCCGCTGGCGGAATTATACCGAGGGGGCGCCCGGGGATTGGGCGCCCCTCTTTCATTGACGCGGGGCCGCTCGGGCGGTAAAATCCCGGCTGCTTGGCCGCGTCATCCCCGCCTTCTTCGCCGAACAGGACGCACGGAATGGCCTTCAGGACATCCTCCCTCCGGGGACTGGCCCGGTGGGCGCCCGCCCTGTGCCTCGCGCTCGTGGCCCTCGTGGCCGCGGCGTGCGCGCCGGAGGGGTACCCCCAGACCACGCTGGCCCCCAAGTCGGACTTTGCCGAGCTGCTCGACCAGGTCTTCCGCCGGTCGTTCCAGCTGGCCACGATCGTCTTCTTCCTGGTCGAGGGGGCGCTGGTCTACGCGCTCTTCCGCTTCCGCGGCAAGCCGGGCGACGCCGAGCCGCACCAGACCCACGGCAACGCGGTGCTCGAGGTCGTCTGGACCGCCATCCCGGCCCTGATTCTCGTCTTCATCGCCATCCCCACCATCCGCACCATCTTCAAGACCGCCGAGACCCCGACCGACAACCCGCTCGTGATCGAGGTCATCGGCCACCAGTGGTGGTGGGAGTTCCGCTACCCCGAGTACAACCTCGTCACCGCCGGCGACATGCACGTCCCGACCGGCCGGACGGTGGACCTCCGGATGACGACGCGGGACGTGGTGCACAGCTTCTGGACCCCGCAGCTGGCCGGCAAGCGCGACGTCTTCCCGAAGCGCGACAACCGCCTCTGGTTCCGCACCGAGGCTCCCGGCACCTACCCCGGGCAGTGCGCGGAGTTCTGCGGCACCCAGCACGCGCGGATGGCGTTCCAGGTGGTGGCGCAGGCGCCGGCGGACTTCGACGCCTGGCGCACCGGCCTGGCGTCGGTGGGTGCCCCGCCCGACTCGACCGCGCCCCAGGACTCCCTGGTGACGGCCGGGCGTCAACTCTTTGCGGTCAAGGGCTGCATCGGGTGCCACGCCACCACGGCGGTCGGCGCGCCCGAAATGACCGGGCCCAACCTGGCTGGCATCGGCACGCGGACCCACATCGCGGCCGGCTGGCTGCCGAACACCGATGAGAACCTCTCCCGCTGGCTGCACAATCCGCAGGCGGTCAAGTCGGGGGTATTGATGCCGAACCTGGGCCTGACGGACACCGAAGTGACGGCGCTGGTGGCCTACCTGCGGTCACTGGGCGTGCCGACGGCGGCGCCGGCGGTCGCGGCGACCGCCGCGGGCAACTGAGGAGAGGGCGCGCGATGGCGACGATGGCGATGGGGCATGCGGGCGCGGAAGCGGCTCCCGCGGAAAAGAAGGGGCTCTGGAGCTGGATCACGACCGTGGACCACAAGCGGATCGGGATCCTCTACGGCGTCACGGCCTTCCTCTTCTTCCTGTTGGGCGGGCTCGAGGCGCTGCTCCTGCGGTGGCAGTTGGGCGCGCCCGACCGGACCTTCCTGACCCCCGAGGCGTACAACCAGCTGTTCACCATGCACGGCACCACCATGATCTTCCTGGGGGTGATGCCGCTGTCGGCGATGTTCTTCAACTATTTCATCCCGCTCCAGATCGGCGCCCGCGACGTCGCCTTCCCCCGGCTCAACGCGTACAGCTACTGGGTGTTCCTCTTCGGCGGGCTGGTGCTCAACGCCAGCTTCCTGTTCAACGCCGCACCGGACATGGGGTGGTTTGCCTACGCCAACCTGACATCCAAGCAGTACAGCCCGGGGCTCAACGTCGACTTCTGGGTCATCGGCCTCCAGATCCTCGGCATCGCCTCGCTGGCGGCCGCGGTCAACTTCTTCGTGACGATCGTCAACCTCCGCGCGCCCGGCATGAAGATGATGCGGATGCCGATGTTCGTCTGGATGAGCCTGATCACCCAGGTCCTCCTGCTGCTGGCCTTCCCGATCATCACGGTGGCGCTCGTCTTCCTGATGCTCGACCGGAACTTCGGCACCCACTTCTTCGTGCCCTCCGGCGGCGGCGACCCGGTCCTCTGGCAGCACCTCTTCTGGCTCTTCGGCCACCCCGAGGTGTACATCCTGATCCTGCCGGCGTTCGGCATCGTGTCGGAAATCCTGCCGGTCTTTTCCCGCAAGCCGCTCTTCGGCTACGCGGCGATGGTCTTCTCGGGGTGCTTCATCGCCTTCCTCGGCTTCGGCGTGTGGAGCCACCACATGTTCTCCACCGGCATGGGCCCGATGGCGGACACGGTGTTCTCCCTCGGCACCATGCTGATCGCCATCCCAACCGGTGTGAAGATCTTCAACTGGATCGGCACGGTGTGGGGCGGGTCCATCCAGTACAAGACGCCGATGTACTTCTCCCTCGGCTTCGTCGCGATGTTCATCATCGGCGGGCTCTCGGGGGTCATGCACGCCTCGCCCCCGGCCGACCTGCAGCAGACCGACAGCTACTTCATCGTGGCGCACTTCCACTACGTGCTGTTCGGCGGCAGCATCTTCGGGCTCACCGCGGGCGCCTACTACTGGTTCCCCAAGATGACCGGCCGGATGCTGAGCGAGGGGCTGGGCAAGGTGCACTTCTGGCTCATGCTCATCGGCTTCAACCTGACCTTCGCGCCGATGCACATCCTCGGCCTCAACGGCATGCCCCGCCGGGTGTACACCTATTCGGCGGAGTCGGGGTTTGCCTACTGGAACGCCATCGAGACCGCCGGCTCCCTGATCCTCGGCCTCTCGTTCCTGGTGTTCGTCATCAACATCCTGAAGACCCTGCGGAGCGGAACGCCGGCCCCCGCCGACCCGTGGCACGGCGCCACCCTGGAGTGGACGATTCCCTCGCCGCCGCAGGAGTGGAACTTCGCGGTGGAGCCCACCGTGGACGGGCGCGACCCGCTCTGGGAGCTGCGCCGGGCCAAGGGCACCCTGCCGGAGCCGGCCCGCGTGAGCGGGGCGGGGATCCACCTGCCGAACCCGTCGTACTGGCCGATCGTGACCGCCTTCGGCACGGCGCTCCTGCTCGTCGGCTTCCTGATGCACGTCACGCTCTGGGTCATCCTGACCGGCGTGGCCATCACCTTCCTCGGCATCTTCGCGTGGGCGTTCGAGCCCACGGGTCACTAGCCCACCCCGACGCGGACACGCTCCCTTGGCGCACGATACCGCCCTCGCGATGCATCCCCCGACCGCCACCGGGCTCGACACCCGGAAGCTGGCCATCTGGACCTTCATCGGGTCGGAATGCCTCTTCTTCGCGACGCTGATCTCGAACTACCTGGTCTACAAGGGCAAGAGCCTCGTCGGCCCGCTGCCGCACGAGGTGTCGCAGTGCATGCTGCACGGGCAGATGACCACCTGCGAGCCGATCTTCGAGATCCCGCTGGTCACCTTCGGCACCGCGGTCCTGCTCTTCAGCTCCTTCTTCGTGGTGCTGGCGCTCAACGGCGCGCAGCACGGCAACCGCAAGCGCCTCATCGGCTGGCTCTCGGCCACCGTGCTCTGCGGGCTCTTCTTCGTCGGGATGCAGGTGTACGAGTTCACCCACTTCTACCACAAGGGGCTCGGCTACACCACGAACCTCTTCGGGTCCTCGTTCTACACCCTCACCGGCTTCCACGGCACCCACGTCACCCTGGGCGTCATCTGGCTGGCCACCCTGCTGGTGCTGGCCATCCGGGGCAAGATCCCGAAGGAGAAGGCGCTCAACCTCGAGATCGCCGCGCTCTACTGGCACTTCGTGGACGTGGTCTGGATCGTGATCTTCCCCGTCGTCTACCTGATGAGGTGACCGGCATGGACGCCCACGTGGCTGCGCACGAACACGCCCATCCGAAGCCGGCCCTGTACCTCAAGGTCGCGCTCACCCTGTTCGTCCTGACGGCGCTCGAGGTGCTGGCCTACGAGGTGTCGCGCCGGGCCGGGTGGCCGCTGCACGACGTCGTGCACCCGATCCTCGACGAGCTGCTGATCGTGCTGTCGGCCGCCAAGTTCGCGCTGGTGGCGATGTTCTACATGCACCTCAAGCAGGACAGCAAGATCTTCACCGGGCTGTTCGTCTTCCCGATCTTGATCGCCACGGTGATCATCGCCGCCCTGCTGCTGCTCTTCTCCTACCTCCGGTCGCTCCACCCGGCGGCGTGACCCGGGTGGCGAGTCGTCTCCAGGCGGCCCCGCCCCGGCGGGGCCGTTTCGCATCCCACGCCGGAGGCCTGATGCGCGCCGTCCTTCCCCTGGTGGTCCTCCTCGCCGCACCCCCGCTGGCGGCCCAGGGCACGCGGCCCCCGAACTTCGATGCCCTCGCGGTGGAGGCCACCGCCTGGCTGCAGGAGTACCTCCGGATCCGTACCGTCAACCCGCCCGGCAACGAGACCGCGGGGGCGCGGTTCCTCCAGGGGGTGCTGGCAAAGGAGGGGATCCCCTCGGAGATCGTCGAGGAGTCTCCCGGCCGCGGCAACCTGGTGGCACGCCTGCCCGGGTCCGGCGCGCGGCGGCCCCTCGTCCTGCTGCACCACATCGATGTGGTGCCCGCCGACTCCAGCGGGTGGAAGTATCCGCCGTTCTCCGGGGTCATTGCCGACGGCGACGTCTGGGGTCGCGGCGCCCAGGACACCAAGGGTCTCGGCATCATCCAGCTGGCCACGATGGTGGCGCTCAAGCGGCGGGGCGTGGTGCTCTCGCGGGACCTCATCCTCGTGGCCAACAGTGACGAGGAACTCGGCTCCAGCGGTTCCGTCTGGTTCACCACCACCCACGCTGCCCTGCTCCGCAACGCCGAGCTGCTCCTCAACGAGGGCGGAGAAAACCTCCTCGGCCCCGACGGCAGGACCCTCTTCTACGGCCTCGACGCCACCGAGAAGGTGCCCTACTGGGTCCGGCTCACCGTGCGGGGCACCCCGGGCCACGGCTCCCAGCCCCGCGCCGACAACGCTGCGCAGCGGCTTTCCCGGGTGCTGGGCCGCATCGCCGACTGGCAGACGCCGCTGGTCCTGACGCCGCCCGCCCAGGCCTACCTGCAGGCGCTCGCCACCCGCGAGACCGACCCGCAGCACCGCGCCTGGCTGGCCGATCCCGCGGCCGCGATCCAGGACCCGGTGGCGGCGGCCTGGCTCACCTCCGACCGCTACCAGAACGCCATCCTCCGGAACACCGTCACCATCACGGTGCTCCGCGGCTCCACCAACACCAACGTCATCCCCGCGGAAGCTTCGGCGGAGGTGGACGTGCGGCTCCTCCCGGGACAGCAGCCGGAGGAGTTCGTGCGGCAGCTGCGGGCGGTGATGGCCGATTCGAGCGTGACCATCACGCCCCTCTCCAAGCTGAGGGCAGCGCGCTCCTCCCCCATCCAGGGCCCGGTGCTCGACGCGCTGACCGATGCCGTGGCGGCGATGGACCCCGGCACCCTCATCCTGCCGAGGATGCTGACCGGCTACACCGACAGCTACGACTACCGGCAGCTGGGCATCGACGCCTACGGCGTGGACGCGTGGCGGGTCTCGCCCGCCATTTCCGGGACGAGCCACGGCAACGACGAGCGGGTGCCGGTGAGCGAAGTGCGATTTGGCGTGGAGTTCTACTATCGGATGGTGGAGCAGCTGGCGCGGTAGCGGCGCCGCCTACGGGGTGCGGGTGGGGGTGAGCGCCAGGCTGAGCCACCCGGCCAGGAAGGCCACCCCACCCAGGGGAGTGATGGCACCGAACGCCCGATGTCCCGTGAGCGCCAGGGCGTAGAGGCTGCCCGAAAAGAGCACCGTGCCCGCCACGAAGCACCAGCCCGCCAGCGACACCATCCGCCCCGGCCACCGGGTGCCGGCCCACGCCACCGCAATCAGCGCCAGCGCGTGGTACATCTGGTACCGCGCCCCCGTCTCGAAGACGATCAGGAGGGCGGGGTCGAGCCGGGCCCGGAGCGCGTGGGCGCCGAAGGCGCCTGCCGCCACCGCCACCAGCGCCGACACGGCACCCAGCACGAAGAACCTCCGCACGGCACGCTCCACCCTACGCCCCCTGTCGCCCCGCGGGCGCCCGGTCGATCCACGCGCCGAGGAGGGCGAGCGTCGCAATCGTGGCCATGGCGCCGATGCCGATGGCTCGCACCGTCGGCGGCGGCGGGCCCAGCGTGGTGGCCAAGTACGCCGCCGCGAGGGCGAGCGCGAAGCCGACGGTCCAGCCGCGGCGCACCGGGTGGCTCCGGCTCCCTCCCCGAAGGTAGAGCCCCACGCCGAGGGCCAGGAGGGAGAGCTCAAGCGCGAAGGTCAGCGGAATGCTCCGCCACGCACCGAGGCCCACCTTGAGGGAGGAGTCGCCGGCCAGGGGGAGGTCGGGAACGTGCACGATGAGGTCGAGGAACCAGTGCGACGCCACCGCGATCGCCAGGATGAGGGCGGCGCGGCCATGACGTGTCGTGTCCCGGGTGGGCACGGTGAACCAGAGCGCCGCCGCGGCCGCCGCCCAGAGGAACGCGGCCAGCAGGCTGTGGGTGATGGGGTAGGAAACGAACTCGAGCGGCGTGGCCGGCGTGAATCCCGGGACGATCCGCACCCGCTCCCATCCGAGCAGGATGGTGGCGCCCCAGGCCAGGTCCACCAGCTGGACCCCGACGAACAGCGCCCCCAGGGAGAGCTTCGGCTCGGCGCGCTTGAGGGCAAAGGCCAGGCCGTAGTGGCCGACGAACACGGGGCCTAGCCCTCGCCCGCCTTCAGCGCCTCGGGCGCCACCGCCATGCCCATCGCGTGGTAGCCATTGTCCACGTACATCACGCTGCCGGTGACGGCGGCGGCGAGCGGACTCGCCAGGTAGGCGGCGGCGTTGCCGACGTCGGTGGCCTCGAACCGCCGGGTCAGCGGCGCGTTCCGCTCGCAGTACTCGATCATCATGTCGATGAAGCCGATGGCCGACGCCGCGCGCGAGGCGTAGGGACCGGCGGAGATGGCGTTGACGCGGACCCCGAACCGGCGGCCCGCCTCATACGCCAGGGTGCGCGTATCGGCCTCGAGCGCCGCCTTGGCGGTGGACATCCCGCCGCCGTAACCGGGGATGACCCGCTCGCCCGCCATGTAGGTGAGCGACAGGAAGGAGCCGCCCTCCCGCATCATCGGGCCGAAATTCCGCACGAACGACACGTTGCTGTAGGCGCTCACGCTCACCGCCGCCAGGTAGCCGGCCCGCGAGGTCTCGATCAGGGGCTTCTTCACTTCCGGGCCGTTGGCCAGGGAGTGGACCACCACGTCGAGCGGGCGGTCGCCAAAGTCCTGGCGGATTCGCGCCACCACACCCTCGATGGTGAAGTCACCTTGTTCCTTGTAGCGCTTGTTCTCGCGGATGTCCTCGGGCACGTCGGCCATCGTGTCGAAGGCGGCGTCGAGGGGGTAGATCCGCTCGAACTCGAGCTTGCGGCCGCCGGAGAGCGCCATCGAGGCGTCCATCTTCCCGCGCTCGAGGAGCTTCTGGAAAATGCCCAGGGCCGGGGGCCAGGAGCCGAGGCAGACGGAGGCGCCCGCCTCCGCCAGCGCCTTGGCAATGGCAAAGCCGAAGCCGCCGTCGTCCGACACGCCGGCCACGAAGGCGCGCTTGCCCGTGAGGTCGATGGGGAGCATCAGGAAATTCCGTCGCTGAAGGTGCCGGATAAGATATCTCCGCCCGGAGGCGGAGGTAAGCAGACTACTCGTCGGCCCGGAGCACCTCGAGGGGGGTGCGGCGGAAGGTGCCCCAGGAGCTCCAGAGCCCCGCCCCGGCGGTCAGCGCCACGACCGCGGCGCCGAGGGCTGCCATCGGCACCAGGGGGACGGCAAAGCGGGTCTCGAAGAGCCACCTGGCCAGCGCCCAACCGCCGCCCAGCGCCAGGACCAGCCCCGCCGCCACCGCCAGCGACCCGAGCGCGAGGTACTCCGAGAGCGCCACCCGGACCACCTGCGCCCGCACCGCGCCGAGCGTCTTGAGCAGGACCGCCTCGCGGAGCCGCTGGGCGCGGCTGGTGGCCAGCGCGCCGAGGAGGACCACGACACCGGCCAGGAGGGTGAAGAGCGCCATGAAGCGGATGGCGGCGCCCACCTTGCCGAGGATGTCGTCGATCGCGCGCTGCACCGTCGAGAGGTCGATGGCGGAGACGTTCGGGAACCGCTCCACCACCGCCCGCTGGAGGCTGCCGCGCTCCGCCGCGCTGTCCACCCGCACCAGCGTGACCAGGGTGTGCGGCGCCGCCTCCAGCGCCCCCGGCCGGAAGACCACGAAGAAGTTCGTCTCGAACCGCGCCCAGTCCACCTCGCGGATGCTCGTCACGTGACTCGGCACCGGCACGCCCTGCACATCCCAGACGATCGTGTCGCCGATCGTGACCCCGAGTTCCTCGGCCAGCCCCAGCTCCACCGAGATGGACACCGGCGCCCCCGCCGAGTCCGGACCCTCCGGCCACCACTTGCCCGCCAGCAGGCGCTCGCTCGTTGCCATCGTGTCGCGGTAGGTGGAACGGTATTCGCGCCGGAGCGCCCAGCCGGCGGGCCGGCCCTCCTCCTCGGTCGTGTCCCGGGTGAACGCCTGGACGGTCCGGCCCTTGAGGGACTGGATCCGCATCGGCACGATCGGGACCGGGGGTGACGGGTCGAGCCCGCGCGCGTGGAGGAGGGTGTCGATCGGCGCCGCCTGGTCCGGCTGGATGTCGAACAGCACCAGGTTGGCGCGGCGCGAGCTGCCGTCCACGCGCAGCGTGCGCAGCAGGTTGTGCTGGACGAGGAGCAGGGTGGCCAGCAGGAAGGTGCCGAACCCCAGCGCCAGGACGACCGCCACCGTCTGGTTGGCGGGGCGGTAGAGGTTGGCGAGCCCCTGGCGCCAGACGTACGGCAGGCGGGTGGGGAACCAGCGGCGGAGGGAACGGACCAGCGCGAGCGCGGCGAGCCAGAGTGCCAGGAGCGCCACGCCGATGCCCACGGCAAAGGCGAGCCCGCGCACGAGGCTCGCCGCCTGCGCCACCGCCATGAGCACCACGCTCGCCGCGAGGAGGAGGGCGGCCACGGCGGCCCAGCGGTCGCGGGGGGGGCGCGTCGCCAGCTCGTACGGCCGGCGCAGCGTGGCGAGGGGCGAGATCCGCCGGATGCCGAGCAGGGGAATGCTGGCGAAGGCGAGCGCCGCCCAGAGCCCCAGGCCGACCCCCGCCGCCACCACCGGCCAGGAGACGGTCGGCGCCACGCTCACGGGCAGGAAGTCGCCGAGGACGCTCGGGAGCGCGAACTGCACGCCGAGTCCGAGGGCGGCGCCGAGGACGCTCCCGGCCAGGCCGATGCCGACGGCCTGCAGAAGGAAGACGCCGAACACCTGCCGCGCGCTCCCGCCGAGGCAGCGGAGCACCGCGATCGTCTCGACCTTCTGCCGGATGAGCACGTGGACCGCGCTCCCCACGCCGATGCCGCCAAGAAGGAGCGCCACCAGCGCTACGAGGCCGAGGAAGCGCCCCAGCCGCTCCAGCGCATTCCCGAGGTTGCGCTGCTCATCCTCGACGGTGCGGATGCGGACCCGCTCCTCCCGCAGGCCGGGCCGGAGCGAGTCGGCGATGGCCTGCGCGGCGGCGCCCGCCGGAAGCTCGATATAGATGTCGTACTCGGCGCGGGCGCCGAAGCCGAGGAGCCCCGTCTCGGGAACCAGCGCGCCGGGGATGAACACCCGCGGCCCGAACGCCGCCGCGATGCCGACGTCCCCGGGCACCCGCTCCACGGTGGCGGCAATCGGGAGCCGGAGCGCGCCGACGGCCAGGGTATCGCCGATGCTCGCACCGAGCGCGGTGAGGAAGGCCGGGTCCACGAGCGCCACCCGCGTGTCCTGGAGGCGCGGCCACGCCCCGGCCGGGGTGGTCCGGATGGCGCCGAAGAAGGGCCACCCGCCCTCGACCGCCGTCACGCGCACCAGCCGGACACCGCTCCGGGAGGGCACGTATCCCATCGCGCCGAAGGTGGTGACGGTGGCGCGGCGACCGCAGGGCGCGGGTGCGCCGCACGCGAGCGAATCGGCCAACCGCAGGAGGGTATCGCCCGGGGGCCGGCGGGTGGCGAGTGCGAGGTCGGCGCCGAGGAGGTTTTTCGCTTCGGCGCCGACGGCGGTGCGCAGGTTGGCGGTGAAGGTGTTGATCGCCACCAGCGCCGCCGTCCCCGTGGCGATCGCCGCCACGAGGAGCGCCAGCCGCCGGCGCGAGGCGCGTCCCTCGCGCCAGGCCAGCTTGAGCAGGGCGGGGAGGGTCACGCGGCGCTGTCCGACACCAGCCGGCCGTCCGCCAGGCGCAGGATGCGGCGGGCCCGGCCGGCCAGGTCGGGATCGTGCGTCACCAGCACGAGCGTGGTGCCGGCCTCACGGTTGAGCGCCGTCATCAGGTCGATGATGGCGGCGCCGGTCCGCTGGTCGAGGTTGCCCGTGGGTTCGTCCGCAAAGAGGATGCGGGGCCGCGCACTGAAGGCGCGGGCCAGCGCCACCCGCTGCTGTTCCCCGCCGGAGAGCTGGGCCGGGTAGTGGCCGGTTCGGTCGCCGAGCCCCACGCGGACGAGCAGCTCGCGCGCGCGAGTGGGGTCCGGCTCGCCGCGCAGCTCGAGCGGCACCTCCACGTTCTCCACTGCGGTGAGCGTCGGGATCAGGTGGTACGACTGGAAGACGAACCCCACCTTGGCGCCCCGGACCGCGGCACGCGCATCCTCGTCCAGCGCGCCCAGGTCGGTGCCGTCGAGCCAGACCGAGCCCGACTCCGGCCGGTCGAGCCCCGCGAGCAGGCCCAGGAGTGTCGTCTTTCCGCTTCCCGACGGGCCGACCAGCGCCACGAACTCGCCGGCGTCCACCGAGAAGCTGATATCTTGGAGCACGGTCAGCCGTCCCTGGCCGGACCGATACGATTGAGTCAGCTGTTCACAACGCAGCATGGCGTCTCCAATGCCCAATTCGATGTCCCGAATGATACCCACCCTCGCCGCGCTGGCGTGCCTCTTCACCGCCTGCGGCGGCCGAGAGCCGGCGCCCGAGGGCGGGGCCAGCGATGCGGCCGCCGCGCCGGTCCCCATCATCCTCGTTGTGGGAACGAGCATCACCGCTGGGCTCGGCCTCGACCCTTCCGAGGCCTATCCCGCCGTCCTGCAGGCAATGGTGGATTCCGCCGGGCTCAGGTACCGCGTGGTGAACCGGGGGGTGAGCGGCGAGACGTCGGCGGGGGCCGTGCAGCGGATCGACTGGCTCCTGCGGCAGCCGGTGGCGGTGCTGGTGCTGGAGACCGGTGCAAACGACGGCCTGCGGGGGCTGACCCCGGACTCGCTCCGCGCCAACCTCGAGGCGATCGTGCTGCGCGCGCGCCGGAAGGAGCCGCCGCCGGCCATCCTCCTCCTCGGCATGGAGGCGCCGCCCAACCTCGGGGCGCCGTACACGGCGGCCTTCCGAGCCGCCTACCGCGACGCCGCGCGCGACCTCGGCGTGCCGCTGGTGCCCTTCCTGCTTGCGGGGGTCGGTGGCGTGGACTCCCTCAACCAGGCGGACGGCATCCACCCCACCGCGGCGGGGCAGCGCCGCATTGCCGAGACGGTCTGGCCCGCGCTGCGTCCCCTGCTCAAGCCGATGCCGGGGCCGTGACGCCTATTGCCCGAGGAGGGAGAGCGCCACCTGCGTGTCGCCCACCGGGACCGCCAGCGTGCCGAAGACGGCATCGGGGGAGGCGGCGTAGCGCAGGTCGATGAAGTGGACCACGGTGACGCCACCGCGCCGGTCCACCAGGTAGGTCGGGTACCGAGCCCACCGGAGGAAGGCTTCGGCCGCCGGAGTGGCGGCGGCGAGTGCCAGCGCCGGGTCCTCGAATTCGTCGTCCGGCTTGCGCTTGGGCCAGTGCCCCTCGGCAACGAGGTTCCCGGTGGTGCGGATCCGGCCCACCAGGTAGCGGTCCCCCTCATCCACGACGACCGCGCGGGCGAACGGCGTCACGGGCAGGGGTGAGGCGAGCACCCGCTGGACGGGGATGCCCTGCGCGTGCATCTCGAATCGCACCTGCGCCGCCGAGATCCGCCCGAGCACGAACATCCCGCCGGTGTACAGCGCCGCGACCATCAGCGCCGCGCGTGCCGGCACCGCCCAGTCTGCCGCACCCCGCCGTTCCTTCCGGACGCTCAGCAGCACGCCAAGTCCCAGCGCGAGCCAGACCCACACGTCCACGATGAAGAGCGTGTCGCCGTAGTACCACCGGTCCGAGAATGGCATGAGCCAGCGGACGCCGTAGGTGTTGAGCGCGTCGAGGAGCGGGTGGCTGACCACGCCGATCGCGGCAAGTCCGATCAGCGGCCCGAAGCGCGCCCCGCGCTTGGTCACCAGCCGGTCGAAAAGCACGACGGCCCCGGCCAGGAGGAACGGCCAGAGCGCCAGCGCCAGCACGCCGTGCGTCCAGCCGCGCCGGAAGGAGAGTCCCGCCAGGTTGCCCCAGGCCAGGCTGATGACATCCACGTCGGGAAGGTTGGCGGCAATCAGGAGGGTGGCGGTGCCGAGGGGGGAGCGTCGCTTGAGGCCGGCCTGGGCGAGCGCCGCTCCCGCGAGCGTATGGCAGAGGTTGTCCATTCAGGTTCCCGTCAGTTCGGGGCGGCGCCGTCGCGAATGCGGCGGCGCTTGCCCGGCGTGAGCATGTCCCGCTCGATCACTCGTTCGACGATCGCGGCCACGAAGGCGTAGCCCCGGGCGTCCGACGACAGCCACCGCTGCCACTCGACCTCGTCGAGCGCGGCGTGCACCGCGGGCAGGGGAAGGTCCACGGCCCGTGCAAGTTGCTCGGGCGTCACCCGCCCTCCAAGCGCCGCGGCAGCCGCGAGCACCGCCTGCGCCGGCTCCGAGAGGCGCCGGTAGCCTACCCGGATCGCCGCCACGACCGTGTCGGGAAGGTCGCCGGGGGAGGTCTGGGTCAGGGTGTGATACGGCGCGGGCCAGGCCCCGGACTCACGGGTCAGGTCGAGCCCTGCCGCCACGGCATGGAGGATCTCGATGGCAAGGAGCGGCACGCCGGCCGAATCGGCAGCGAGCCGGCGTGTCAGCCGCTCGAGCGCGGGGGCGTCGTAGGCGGGGAAGACGGCGCGGGCCATGGCGGTGAGCCCGTCCCGGTCGAGCACGTCGAGCGTGGTGGTGCCGCCTGGGACGTCGCGCCCGAGCTGGGCACGGAGCCCGTCCAACGGTGGCGCCGGAATCGCTGGGTCGGCGGTCAGGAGCAACAGCAGGGGCGCCCCGGGGAGATCGCGCGGGAGTGCCGCCAGCGCCCCGATCGACTCGGCGTCGAGCAGGTGGCAATCGTCAGCTACGACGAGCAAAGGGCGTTCGTCGCACGCCGCCCGGAGGAGCTCCGTGAGGGCCCGGGCCATCGGCGCGGCCTGCACGCCCGCCGATCCCCGGTAGCGGTCGCCCCACTCGGGAATCTCCGCGGCGAGCGCCGCGTGGGCCGCCGCCGGGGCGGCGGCGATGCCGGGTGCCTCGAGCAGTCCGCCGCGGCCAAGGCCAATCAGGCCGCTCCACGGTGCGGCCGCGTCCCCCTCCATGCCACGCGCCCGGATCACGACCCCGCCCTCGAGGGCCACGCGGTCGGCCATTTCCTCTGCGAGACGCGTCTTGCCCAGGCCGGCGTCCGCCAGGATCATCTCCACGGACGTCCGTCGCTGTGCGGTGGCGCCGGCCCACGCGCCGGTCAGGCGCGCCATCACGCCGCCCCGGCCAGCAAGCGGCAGGCGGCGCGTGGCCGCGACACTCGCCGCCGGCGTGTCGGGCGCGGGGCCGAGCTGGCCGCGGCGAATTCGGTCACCGAGCGCCACCACGTCGGGGTCGGGAGTCGTGCCGAGTTGGTCGGCCAGGGCCGCCGTGTGGGCCTCGAGCCGTTCGAGAGCGGCGCCCCGATGGCCTCCCACGGCGAGGGCCCGCATCAGCGCCGCGGCCGCGCGTCCCGAAAGCGGTGCCAGCCTCACGGCTCGCTCCGCCAGGGCCGTGGCCTCCGGGGCGTCGCCCACGCCGAGCGCCTCCGACGATGCCCGGACGAGGACCTCCTGGGCCCGGCGGTCCCATTGGGCGCGCTCGGCGGCGAGCCAATCCTCGAACCCCGTTTCCCCGGGTACCGAGAGTCCCTCGAGAAATCCGCCGCGGACGAGGGCGGCCGCCTCCGCCCACCTCTCCGCCGCCTCGTGCGAAGCAAATGCTCCGGTATCCAGCTCGACGCCGCCTGCCAGGAGCGCCACACTGGTCGTGTCGCTGCGCACATGCGCCTCCCCCGCGGACCGACGCAGGACGCGCAGCGCCTCGTTCAGCGAGTGCCGTGCCGCCTGCTCCGGCTTGTCGCCCCATAGCAGGCCCACGAGGTGCTCGCGGCTCCGTCCCTGGCCCGGGGCGAGCGCGAGGTAGAGCAGGAGGCCGAGGTTCTTCTTCCACAGCAGCTCCGTCGCTGGCGGCGCACCGTCCACCGACACCTCCACCGGACCCAGCACACGGCACCGGATCATCGGCACCCCGCCGCGTGGACGGAGTCGAGCGCTGCGCGCGCCTCGGCCAGCGAGGAATCCGCCCGGGCCCACAGCTCCCGGGCCCGGTCCAGCATCGGGCAGGCGCGCGCCGGTTCGTTCGCCTCCAGCAGGAGCCTTCCGCGCGTCACCCGCGCCGCCACGCTTGCCACCGCGTCCACCTCGGCCTTCTGGGCCTCGTGCTCGGGAAACCGATAGATGTCGGAATTCTCGTACCAGAGGATTTCCCCGAGCGCGGCGTCGCGGTCGCCCGCCGCCTCGGCCCAGCGGGCCCGGCTCAGGTGGAGCACGCTCCGGGCAAAGATGTCCTGCCCCGGCGCGGGGGAATCGTGGCCGCTGAGGGGGGCGGTCAGCGCGAGCGCGCCGCGGGGGTCGGCGCCACCGACGATCATCGCCCGGCCGAGCAACGCCAGCGGGCCGGCGGTGCCGTCGGAGGCGGCCAGGGCGTCGAGTCCGTCGAGAAGCCCGCGGGCCGCGGCGGTGTCGTCCCGCCGGAGGGCATCGAGGGCGAGCGTCCATCGTGCCCTCGCCGACGCGGTCTCCCCGGCCGCCTGCTGCGTGAGCCAGCGACGCGCGCGAGCCTCCTCCTCGGGCGCAGCCCGCCCGGCGCCGAGCATCGGGAGCAGCAGGCGCCATTGGTGGCGCTGCAGCTCGGCCTCCGGAGTTGGGTCGAGTGCCGCCGCGGAGTCAATCAAGGCCAGCCCGGCACCGACCTGTCCCCACGTGAGCCGTGCCAGCCCCTGCGCGAGCACGCCGCTCGACCGGTAGTGCCGGTTCGCCAGTCGCTTCGCCACCAGCCGCCCCATGGCGTCCTGGCCGTTGGGGACGTCGAACGTGGCGCTGAACCGGAAGTAGTCGGCCAGATGCTTGAGGTCGTCTTCGTCACCAAACGTGTCGAGCGCCCAGAGCGTGAGTCGCGCCCGCCACTCCACCCAGCGGAAATCGTACCCGATCTGCAGGAAGGCGCGGATGTCGGCCTCCCCCTCCGGCGGCGCCTTGAGGCGCCCGCGGAGCGTGAGCCACCGGCGCGCCTCCGACCGGCTGCCGAGGCGAGTCAACCCCCATACCATGTGGTCGTACGCCGGGGCGGGGGTGATCCCGTTGCTCGTGGCAATGGCGTCATCGAAGATGCCGAGCGAGACATCCAGCCCCCGTCCCACGAGCGGCCCGCGGTGGAAGAGGTCGCTGCCGAACAGGAGGAGGAAATCGCTGTCGCCGCCGTACTGCGCGTCGAGCGAATCGAAGATGGCGAACCGGGCCTGCAGATCCGTCTGGCTCATCGCCGCGACCAGCCCGGCCTGGAGCGGGGGCAGCCGCGCCGCGCAGCACGCCGCCAGCGCCTGGACCGCTTCCCACGACTGCTGGCGCGACCACAGGAGGGCAATGGCCAGCTTCCAGCGCGCCATGGCGAATCCCGGATCCGCCACGACCGCGTCGTGGTAGCGCTCCGCCGCGGCGTGCCAGGCGTCCTCGTCGAACCGGGCCTCCCCCTGTTGGAAGCTCGCGTTCGCCTTGGCGCTGTGGCTGGCCAGGTCCGCCATCCCGGCCGCGGGGCTCCGGCCGAGCGCGCCGGCAATCGTGATCGCGGCGCGCTCCCCGAGGTCGGCGGGGACCCCTTCGGAGGTCGAGAGGACGATCGGGGCCAACGGTCGCGTCGCGCCGGCATCGACGAGCGCCATCTCGAGCGCGAGGCTGTCGCCGCGCCGCACCACCGTGCCGACGGCAACGGCATCGACGTCGAGCCCAGTCAGGGCGCCGCGCGGGTCGCCGTCGCCGGGTCGCGCCGCGGCCCACTCCGACGCGCGGCTGAGCGGGACGACGGGCAGGTCATTGAACCACCCGAGGTTGACGTGGGTCTTCTGGGTGACGAGGCCGGCCAGGGCCGCGTCCTGCCCATCCTCCGACGTGAAAGGCAGGATGGCCAGGGTCCGGTGGTCCCGGGGCTGCGGGGCAGTCAGGCGGTCATACAGGGGACGCCCCTGCCACGCCACGGCACCGAGCAGAATGGCAAGGAGCACCGCGCGTCGGTTCCGGGTCCGCCCCCGGCGCACCGCGCGCCGCAGTTCCGCCACCGACGGCCATCGCTCGAGCGGATCCACCGCCAGCGCCCGCCGCAGCGGCGCGGCCATTCCCCGCGGCACCGCTCGCCAGTTGGCCTTGGCCGGGGTGTCGAGGGCCTTCCACTCCCTGCCGGTCGCCGCTTGATAGGCCACGGCGGCGGCGGAGTACTGGTCGGACCGCTCGCTCGCCGGCTCGCCGCGCAGTTGCTCGGGAGCCATGTACTCCCGGGTGCCCAGAAGCAGCCCGTCTTCGGTGAGTCCGAGCGACTCGCTCTCCGCGTCGTACGCAATGCCGAAGTCTCCCAGGAGGACCCGACCCTCGAGCAGGAAGAGGTTGTGCGGCTTGACGTCGCGGTGAACGACGCCGGCGGCGTGCGCGGCTGCCAGCGCAGCGAGGAGACCTTCGGTGACCTCGGCGGCCTGCACGGGTGGGAGGGGGCCGGCATGGAGTCGGTCGGCGAGGGTGGCTCCCTCGACGAAGTCCATGACGTAGAAAGGGAGGCCGTCGCGCTCGTCGGCGCGATGGATCGGGAGGATGTTGGGGTGCTGCAGGCGGGCCAGGATGCGCGCCTCGCGGAGGAAGCGCTCCCGCGCCGTGGCGGTGGCGAGTTCCGGGCGCAGCACCTTGACCGCCACCAGCCGGTCGAGGGCCACGTCCCGGGCACGATAGACAATGCCCATGCCCCCCGCGGCCACGCGGCCCAGCACCTCGAACTCAGGCGCCAGCGCGCGGCGCACTCGC
Source organism: uncultured Gemmatimonadaceae bacterium (assembly GCA_964574295.1). Taxonomy (GTDB): domain Bacteria; phylum Gemmatimonadota; class Gemmatimonadetes; order Gemmatimonadales; family GWC2-71-9; genus SPDF01. The sequence continues at coordinate 150,464 of CAZNLY010000002.1, read as the reverse complement.
TCGAGCAGCGGATCGTCCAAGCGCCCTCGTCGAATTCCGGGACCCGCCCGGTGGGCGGTCTTCAGGGGATTTGGAGAATGTTCAGCACGAACGGGGGGGCGTCAAGCGGAGGGTTACGCAGCGCGCCGCCCCCGGATGCCGGGGACGGCGCGCGGGACGCGGGGCAAGTCAGCCGCGGCGCCGGAAGGCGAGCACCCCGGCCGGCAGGAGGAGCAGCCCGCCCAGCGCCAGCGCCAGGTGCACCGGGCGCTGGGGTGCATCGGTCCCGGCCATCCGGCTCAGCATGGCGTCGATGTCTGCCGCCGACACCGGGGCGGGGATGATGTGGCCTTCCCGGGTCACCGTGGGCACGCTCACCGAGCGCACCGCGCCGTCGCCCCCGATGCCGACGAGTGCGGTCGCGTCGCCGTGCTCGCCGGTGCTGAGCACCAGCACCCAGACGCCGCCGTCGGGCCACGACTTCCGGAGCGCCCGGACCCCGTCGCGGGAGGTGTTGTCGAAGGTCAGCGTGATGGTCTGCCGCTTCCCGTTCACGAGCCCTTCCGCCCGCCCGGTGAGGGCGTTGCGCATCACCAGTTCATGATGGAAGGTGTGCACCAGCAGGAAGGCGCCGCGGGTGGTGCGGTCGAGCGGGTTGGCTGGGAGTTCCACGGAGATCCAGGGCGGCCCCGCGTGGGCCGGGGTGGCGGCGAGCGCGGTCGCGGCGGCGACGAGCGCCAGCGCGGGGAAGAGATGGCGTGGCTGCATGGGACGGCCCTCCGAGTCAGGGGAGACGGGTTCAGTTGCCCCCCTTCGATGCCGGCGCCGGCGCCGCGGTTTGGACGCTCACCGTGATCGTGCCCCGAAAGGTCCGGGCCACCACGTCCGACGCGCCCTGGCCCCCGACCAGGTAGAGTGACTCCCCCTTCCCCTTGTTCGCGGCGGTGGCCATTCGCTTGGTCGCGTGATTGACGACCTTCCCCTCGAGCGCGGTCAGGTCGAGCGCCGCGTCGAACTCGGCCGGGAGCCGGATGGCGATGTCGCCGGAGTGGCTGGTGAGGGTGTAGTTGCCACCGGGCCTGGGGGCGGCGTCGAGGCTCAGGCTGCCACCCACCGCCTCCATGAGCACCCGGTCGGCATTCGTGAGGTGGGCAGTCGCCGCGCCCCCGACGGTACTGATCGAGGCGTCCGTCACCGCCCCGCGCAGGGCAATCGCCCCCCCAGCCGACTTGAGGCGGACCAGCGCGGAGTTCACCTCGGCATCAATTCCGCCATCCATGGTCTCGGCGGTAAGCTGGCTCGGCGATCCGGTCACCACGATTCGCCCGCTCATGGTGGACAGGTCCACCGACCCGGTGAGCCCGGACACCAGCACCTCCGCGCTCTCCGACTTGACCCAGAGCCGCGCTCCCGCCGGCACGCGGATCTCCAGGAGCGCCCCGGGGAAGGTGGCCTCACCCACCGGCGGGTTCATGCCGAGCTTGACCCCGGAGTAGCCGCCGCCGAAGAGGAGCTCCCCGGCGCCCTTCGGCACCACCGCGGTCACGTCCACGCTGTCCCGCTCCCAGGCGCGCACCCGGACGGTGCCGGCCAGGTTGAAGACGCGGATAGCGGCATCCGGGGCCACGGCGCGGCCTCGCTGGATCGGGGCCTGCGCCGCCGCGGCGCCGGCAAGGCAGAGGGCAAGTACGAGGGACGTAAGGGCGGTGGTTCGCATCGTTCAGCTCCGTGTCAGGCGGGTGGCCCGCTCCAACAGGTCGAGTTTCTGGCGGTGGGCGCCCCGAAGGAGCGCCTGCAAGTCGGCGTTGGCCGGGTCCGCCTCGAGGGCCGCGCGCGCCTCTGCGATCGCCGCATCGATGAGCGCCAGGTTGCGCTCCAGGACCTCCACCGTCCCGGGCGCCAGTTGGTCCCGACCCTCGCGGAGCGCCCGCTCGAGGTCGCCGGCGGCCAGTTCGTACTCCCGGTCGGAGGCCAGGTCCGCCACCCCCGGCCGGACCGGCTCAGGCGATTCCGCCAGCGACGACGGGGCGCGGGTGATACGAAGGGTCACCAGGACCGTGACCACGATCAGGATGGCTGCGGCGGCGGCGAGCGGCGCCCATCGGCGCCAGCGCGCGGGCCGAATGGGCAGCACGGCGCCCCGCCCCTCGAGCCGCGCGGCAATGTCGGGCCAGAGGTTCCGTGGCGGCTCGATCGATCGTGGCAGGGTGGCAGCGTCGGCCAGGACCAGGCGCATGGCCTCCATGCGGCCGCGGCACCCTTCGCAGCCGGCCAGGTGGGCATCCATTGCGGATCGATCGGTGGGATCGAGCCGGCCGTCGAGCAAGTCGTCGAGTCTCTGGTCGAACTGTTCGCAGGTCATCATGAGAGGGCCTCTCGGAGGAGTCGCCGGGCCCGGAAGAGCTGGGTCTTTGAGGTGCCTTCGGCGATGCCGGTCATGCTGGCGATCTCCGCGTGCTGGTAGCCTTCGACGTCGTAGAGCAGGAAGACGGTCCGCGCGCCCGGGGGCAGGGCGGCGATCGCCGCCTCGAGGTCCATGCGGTCGCCCGGGTTTGGCGAGCGGGAGGTGGTGGGGAGCGCCTCGGGCTCCGCGACGGGGGCCACGCGGGCCTCCCGCCGTCCCGCCGAGCGACGGCTGCCGAGCGAGATGTTCACCGCAATGCGAAAGAGCCAGGTGCCGAAGGCGCTGTCGCCCCGGAAGCCGGGCAGCCGCTCCCACGCCCGGACGAACGTGTCCTGCACCCATTCCTCGGCCTGCGCGGGGTCGCCGGACAGCCGGAGGCAGAGCGCGTAGATGCGCCCGACATGCTCCTCATAGAGGAGGCGGAAGGCGTCCGGATCACCCGCCTGGGCGCGCTGGATCGGATCGGTCACCGGGAGTTGGGATGCCGCCGGGAGTGGCAGGGTTTGGAGACCTAGGAAGGTGGCGCTCGGATGGCCCGGTGTCGACCACCCTTGACGGCAGGCCGGGAGTGCTATAGTGTATGGGTACACCAGCACACTAGGCCATGTTCGAGCACCTCGACCCGTCCCTCCCGACCCCCCTCTACGCCCAGCTCGCGCAGCGGCTCCGTGCCGCCATCGCGGCGGGCGAACTGGCTGCCGGGGAAGCGCTTCCGTCCGTGCGGCACCTGGCGGCGAGGCTCCGGATGAACCCCGGCACCATTGTGCAGGCCTATCGGGAACTGGAGGCGTCCGGCCTGGTCGAGCTGCGCCAGGGCTCGGGCACCTACGTCCGTGAGATCTCCCGGGCACGCCGCACCCAGGAGCAGGCGGCGGCCAGCGCGCGCCTCGCGCAGGAAATGCTCGCACGGGCCGCGGGTCTCGGCATCTCCGGGGACGACCTGCTGGCCGCCCTGCGCAACGCCCTTCGGGGGGAACGCCCATGACCGATGCCGTGCAGGTCCGCGGGCTGTCGTACCGGGTGGAGGGATTCGCGCTGCGGAACCTCGATCTCACCGTGAAGCGGGGCGCCATCTATGGATTCCTCGGCCCGAATGGCGCCGGGAAGACGACCACCATCCGGCTGCTGCTCGGCCTCCTCCGTCCCGAGGCCGGCGCGATCCGCGTGCTCGGGCACGAGGTTCCGCGGGACATCGTGCACGCACTTCGCCTGGTGGGCTATGTGCCCGAAAGGCCCCACCTCTATCCGGATCTCACGGTGGCGGAAGCGGTGCGATTTCACGCCGCCTTCCACGCCGGCTTCGACCGCGCAATGTCCGCGCGCCTGCTCGACCGGTTTGGGCTCCCTACGGACCGCCGCCTCTCTCGGCTTTCGAAGGGGGAGATGGGCAAGCTGATGATCCTCCTCGCGCTGGCCCAGCGGCCGGACCTGCTGGCGCTCGACGAGCCGACCGACGGCCTGGATCCGGTGGTCCGCCGGGATGCCCTGGCCGCCGTGCTCGAATACGTCAGCGATACCGGCGCCAGCGTGCTGATCTCGAGTCACCTGGTTCACGAGCTCGAGCGCTTCTGTGACTGGGTCGGTGTCCTGGACCGGGGTTCGATGGTGGCCGAGCTCCCGATGCAGGAATTCAAGTCGGGGCTGAAGCGCCTGCGGGTGGCCGCCGGGATGGCGGGGCACGCCCCACCCTTCGCCGTGCTCGCGCGGGAGCCGGCTGGTCCTGGCGGCGAGCTGTGGACCGTTCGTGGCTGGCACCCGGAGATGGCGGGTTGGTTCGGCGAATCCGCCGCCCTCCGCGAGGTGGTGGATCTCGACCTTGAGGAGGCCTTCGTGGAGTTGCTCCGGCTTTCCCGCACCCCTCGCCCCGCGGAGGATTGATGCTTCGTGCCGTCTTGCTGAGCCAGTGGCGCGAGAGCAGGCTGGCGGTCGTCGTGCTGGCCGCTGCCGCCTTCGGCACCCCGTTCCTGTCCACCTGGGGCGATCCGCCCGGGTCGGATCCGCTTGGCTATTTCCACCTCATGACGCGGGTGTGGCAGTGGGGGACCGTGTACCCGCTGATCGCCCTGGCGGCCGCGCTCGTAATCGGTCTCGGCGTGTGGCGGCCCGACCGGCGTAAGGGGCACGTCTATGCCCTGACCCTCCCGGTGCCGCGGCCACGATACCTGCTGTTGCGCTACGCCTGTGGAGCGCTCCTGCTCCTTCCCGTCGCGGGAGCCCTTTTGCTCGGGGCGGTCGCGGTCACCGCCCCTCTCCAACTCCCCCCGTTGCTGCACGCCTACCCGGCCGGCCTGACGTCCCGCTTCCTGCTCGCGGTCGGGGTGGCCTATACCCTCTTCTTTGCGGCGGGGGGACTCACGCCGCGCGTGGCCCGGGTGTTGGTGGCCGGGTTCCTCGTCCTGTTCATCCTGACGGCCGCGGCGGACGCGCTGGGCTTCGCGTGGAAGCCGCTGCCGGTCGTGCTCGATGCGGTGTTCGCCCCGGCGGGGCCGTTGGGGGTCTTCCGCGGTCGCTGGATGCTGATTGATGCGTAGGCGGGCGTGGATCGGGTTGGTGGCCCTGGGCTTCGCGGCTCCGCCCGCGCACGCCCAGGACTCCCTCAGACTGCTCGCCGCGATGGAAGCGCGGCTCGATTCGCTCCGCCGGACGGCCGCCCGGGCGGACAGCACGGCGATCACGGCCGCCATCAGCGACACCGTGGCGGTCGGCGGGCTCCGCATCGTCACGTCGAGGACGCTCCGCCCCGTGGCCGTGGCGGCCGCCGGCGAGGCGTGGGACTCCCTCACCCGCCGCTATGGCGCGCCGGCCCTGGCCCGCGCCACGCTTTCCGCCACGAGCCTGGGCGGCCCCGCGACCGTCCTCCCGGCACGGCTCGATGTGCACGCGCTTGCCGACGGACTGGCACGGGCCGTCGCCTCCGCCCTCTGGCGGCAGCAGGACGCTGCGCTCGGGGACTGGCTCGGGGGGCGCTTTCCCGTCGCGCCACCGGTGGGGGAGGAGTACGCGCTCCTCGCGGCACGGACGGCGGTGTCGCCCGGGCAACCAAACACGGCGTGCCTGCAGGGCGACCTGGACGCCTGCGTGATGCTCATGAATGAGCCCCTCCCCACGCCGCCACTGGATCTTGCGGGGCGGGAAATGCTTGTCGGCATGGCGCTGGAACTCGGGGGCGAGGGCGCGTTCTCCCGGCTCACGACGGAACCCTCGCGCCCAATCTCCCAACGCCTTGCCTCGGCGGCAGGGCTGCCCCTCGACGACCTGCTCGGCCGGTGGCTGGCGCGGGTCCGTGCGGCAGCGCCGGGGAGTCCCGCGCCGGGCGCCAGGGAAGTTCTGGGTGCGCTGGCCGCCTGCGCGGCCATCCTCCTGCTGGCCGTGCGGGGGTCTCGATGGGCGTGAGCAACCGCGCGCTCGTCGTGCTCGCGGCCCTGGCCGTGATGGCGGCCGGCCCCTCCATGCTCCGACGGATGCCGGTGCCCGTGCGCGACCTCGCGGACACCCCCGCGCCGGCGCGCGTCGCGGAGCGAGCGCTGCGGGACAGCGTCATCCGGCTCCGCACCCGGCTCGCCCTCTCCCGGACCCGCGCGCTGGTGGATTCGGTCCTGGCCAGTTCGGACCGTGGCGGGCGATCGGCGGTCCTCGAGCTCGGTGGCAGGATTCCACCGGCCGTGCATGGCGAGGCCGAGCGCCTCCTCGCCGGCCTGGCCCTCGCGGGCTCGCCTGCCGTCGAGGTGCAGGTGGTGCTGGTCGATTCGGCGGTCGCGCCGAGGCCCCAGACCTGGCAGGGTGCCGTCTTCACCATCCTCCCCGACTCAAGCAGCCGCCTGCGGTGCACGATCGTCCGGGTGGTCGGCCGCGGCAGCCCCGTGGCCGAGTGGGAGGCGGAGCCGACTCGGCGCGCCTCGTGGGGCGGGACGGAAGGGCCGTGCTGGTATCTGGCCAACTTCGGGATGCCAGGGGCGGGCATGCGCGCCTGGTTGGACTCACGGTACTGGGATCCGGCCCGGGTCCTCCCGGATGATCATCCGGGCGTCCTCGACCGCGAGCCCGGCGCGGGCGATGCCCGAGTGCTGATGCGGCTGGCCGGTGACCCGAGAGGGATGTTCGTTGGGGGCTCGGTGGTGCTTCAGGCGTGTGCGATGGGACGGGCGTCGGTCTGTGAGGCCGCCCTGCTCCAGCCGTACCGGATGGGCCTCGTCCCGGCGGGCGTCGTGCCGCGCCCGTTCTTCGGCACTTCCGGCCTCGGCTTCCTTGGGGAACCTTCCGCGCTCGAATCAAGCATGCTGCTGGCGCAGATGGTCGAGACTCTTGGCCCCGACCGATTTGCCGGCGTCTGGAAGAGCGAGTTGTCGGTGCAGGAGTCTTTTCAGTCGGCGGCCGGGAGGTCGTTCGGGCAATGGTACGGCGACCGCGTCGTGCAGTTGGCGGCGACGGCGGGGGCCGCCGATCCCCGGCCGGCGCCATCGCTGCCGGCCGGCGCCGGATACGTCCTGCTGGCGCTGGCGGTGGCCGTGGTGCAGGTGCGCCGTCGACAGGTGGGATGAGCACCGCTGCGGCGGGGTCGCAACTCAGTCGGTCGCAACCCTCCGCAACTCCACCCGCCGATTCTCCGCGCGGCCCGCCGCCGTCGCGTTGCTCGCGATCGGATCCGCGGGACCGTAGCCCTTCGCGACAAGGCTGGCGGCGGGCACCCCTGCCTCGACGAGGAATGCGCGCACCGATTCCGCCCGCGCGAGGGAGAGCCGCTCGTTGACGGCGCGGGCGCCGGTGTCGTCGGTATATCCCGCCACCTCCAGGCGGACGCCGGGGTCGGCCAGGATCGTGGCGGCCGTGGCGGCGAGCCACACCCGGGAGCTGTCAGAGAGCACCGCGCTTCCCGTGGCGAAGGTCACCCCGCGGAGGATGAGCCGCGGCGGAGCGGGAGGCTGCGGCGCGGCGACCGTGCACCCCAGCGCGTCCACGCGGGCGCCGGCCGGCGTGCCTGGGCAGCGGTCGCGCGCATCGGGCACGCCGTCGCCGTCGCTGTCGGCCGGCGCCTTCGGCTGAGGGCACCCGAACGCGTCCACCGGCTCGCCCGCCGGCGAGTCGGGGCACCGGTCCACCGCATTCGCCACCCCGTCGCCATCGAGGTCGGGATTGCATCCGGTGAGGTCCACCCGCTGCCCCGGCTGCGTGGAGGGGCAGCGGTCCGTCCCGTCCAGGACGCCGTCTCCATCCGAATCCCGGGGCAGGGGGCATCCGGTCGGATCCACCGGCTCCCCCGGCGCCGTCCCGGGGCAGCGGTCCTCTCCATTCGGGACGCCGTCGCGATCGCTGTCGCGGGCGCCCAGCGGCCCCGCAAGAATGGAGAGACCGGCCTGGACCCCCACCACCCACGCTCGGCCTGCGGCGGAGGCGGGAGGCATGAGGTAGTCGCCCGTGGCCTCGAGGCGGAGCCCGACGCGGGGGGCCAGGCCGAAGCGGAACCCGACGAGCGCATCGAGGCCGTCCTCGGCGCCACTCAACCCTTGGCCGAACCAGGTCCGGCTGTACCCGCCGCCGACCACGGCGTGCGTCTCCCCCTGCAGCGGGAGGTGCACCACCAGCCGGGCCGCCAGCGTCGAGATCGAGACTGCCGTGGAATCCGGCAGGGCGCTCCCTCCGTAGACGCCCTCCAGCTCGAGCGAGAGATTGCGGTTCACGAACAACCCCGCCTCAGCGCCCACCGAGAGCGTGTTCGCCAGTCCGAACGAATCAGGGTAGAAGGCGTACCGGACCAGGGGGGTCAGTTCGACGGCCCCGCCCCGCTGGGCCGCCAGCGACGAAGTGGCGATCAGGAGGAGGGCCGCGACGGCCACGCAGGGGCGGAATCGGGAGGACGGCATCGCCGCAAGATACCGCCACCCCGCGGGCACCGGCCACCGCGCGCCCCGCTAGATTACCCGGACTTCCGCCTCTGTACGGGTGCCTGCCATGATCGATGTGAACACGCGTCAGGGCCGTGCCGCCGCCCTGATCCTTCTCCTCGGCCTCGCCCTCATGGTGGCCCTCCTGCCGTTCGCGTCCGGCCTGCTCGCGGCGCCGGTGTTCTACGTGATCTTCGAGCCTCTCTACCGTCGGCTGACCCGCACGCTGCGGCCGAGCTTCGCCGGGGGGGCGACGGTGCTCCTGGCGGTCGTCCTCATTTTCGGGCCCGGGTCGTGGCTGCTGGCGCTCATCATCGGCCAGGCGCAGGACGTGGTCGGGGGGTTCGTGAAGAGCCCGGCCCTCGAGCGGCTCCAGGGCCTCGAGATCGCCGGAATCCCGATCGGCCCCGAGCTCGTCAAGTTCGGCCAGACCGTCATCAGCGGCATCGGGCGCAGCGCCTTCACGGCCATCAGCACGCTGACCCTCGCCGGTTTCAACCTCGCGATCGGGTTCTTCCTTCTCTACTTCATGCTGGTGACGGAGGGGAAGGCGTGGTACGCCATCCGTCCCTACATCCCCTTCAACGCGGAAAGCGCCGAGCTGCTGCGGGAGCGCTTCCGGGCGGTCACCATTTCGACCGTCATCGGCACCGGGCTCACCGCCACGGTGCAGGGCCTTCTCCTCGCACTCGCGTTCGTGGCGACCGGCCTCCCCAATGCCGCCTTCTGGGGGGTGGTCACCGTGGTCTTCGCCATCCTGCCGGTGGTGGGAAGCGGGTTGGTGTGGATCCCGGCGGCGATCGTCCTCTACTTCCAGGGCGCGGTGGCCAGCGCCGCGGGAATGGTGGCCTTCGGCGCGCTCATCGTCGGCAACGTCGACAACGTCATCCGGCCGATCGTCTTCCGGCGCTGGGCGCAGACGCATCCGCTGATCACCGTCCTCGGCGCCTTTGCCGGCGTGCGGTACCTCGGCCTCCTCGGGCTGCTGATCGGCCCCCTGGCGCTCTCGTATTTCTTCGAGTTGGTCCGGATGTACAATGAGGAGTATGTGAGTCTCAGCGGCGAGGCGCCCCCCGCCCAGTCGCGGAACGCTTGACCGCCCCGATCGACCGCCCGTCCACCGCGCGCCTCGTGCTGGCGTGGGCGGCGGTGTACCTGATCTGGGGCTCCACCTACCTCGGCATCCGGATCGCCATCGAGTCGATCCCCCCCCTGCTCATGGCAGGCTCACGGCACCTGCTCGCCGGACTGCTCCTCTATGCCTGGAGCCGGCTCCGCCTGCGCGAGCCGGCGCCCGATCGGACCGAGTGGGTGCGCGCGGGAGGCCTCGGCATCCTGATGCTGGTCACCGCCAACGGGGCCACCACCTGGGCCGAGCAACGGGTGCCGAGCGGGCTCACGGCGCTCATCGTCTGCACTTCGGCGCTCTGGCTCGTGATCCTGAACTGGCTTTGGCGCGGAGCGGAGCGACCCGGCGGGCGGCTGGTGACCGGGCTCGTCGCCGGCTTCAGCGGCGTGGCGCTGCTCGTCGCGCCGGGGGACTTTGCCGGCGGGGCGCATGTCGATCCCCTCGGCGCGCTGGTTCTCACCGGGGCGGCGCTCAGCTGGTCGGTGGGGTCGATCCGGGCGCTCAAGCTCGGCCGCCCCACCTATCCCACCCGGTTCGTGGCCATGCAGATGGTCGTCGCGGGGGTGGTCCTCATCGTGGGCGGCGCCGTGAGCGGCGAGGCGGGCCACTTCACGTGGGCCGACCTGACCGTCTCGTCGGCCGCCGCGTACGCGTATCTCACCCTCTTCGGTTCGTTGATCAGCTACTCCGCCTATTTCTGGCTCCTGCGCTACACCACGCCGGTGCGGCTCGCCACGATTTCCTACGTGAACCCGCTCGTCGCCGTCATCCTCGGCTGGGCCCTCGCCGGTGAGGAGGTCACGCCCCGCACGCTCCTTGCCGCGGTGGTCATCCTGCTGGCCGTGGGGCTCATCACCACCCCGCCCGGGCGCGCGACCGCCTGACGCCCCTTGCGCGGGGCCATTCCGGGTGCACCCTTCGGGGAGCCGCCCGCCGCTCCGCCCGAGGTGACCCGATGCCCTCGCCCCAGCTTTCGATTGCCCTTCCGCCGTGGGTGGACGCCCACGTGGATTGGCAACGCCGGTATGCGACGGCCGAGGACAGGATGGGCGTCGTGATCGACCTGGGGCTTGAGCAGGTGCGGCGCGCCACGGGAGGGCCGTTCGCGGCCGCGGTCTTCGAGCGCGATACAGGAGCGCTGGTGTCCGTCGGCGTCAACCTGGCCGTTCCGTCGCACAACGCCGCCCTCCATGCGGAGGTGGTGGCGATCATGCTGGCGGGCGCACGGCTGCACAGCCACTCCCTCGGCGCGCCCGGGCTCCCCGCCCACGAGTTGGTGTCCTCCTGCGAACCGTGCGCGATGTGCCTCGGCGCCACCCTCTGGAGCGGCGTCGCGAGCCTGGTCACCGGCGCCACCAAGGCCGATGCCGAGGCGGTCGGCTATGACGAGGGGCCGGTCTTCGCCGAGTCATGGGCCTATCTCGAGCGTCGGGGGACTTCCGTGCGGCGCGAGGTCCGGCGCGCGGAGGCCCGGGGCATCCTCCAGGCGTATGTCGCGGCCGGAGGAATCATCTACTGATGTCCACCCTCCCACGGCGCCGTCTCGGACGGACCGACCTCGAGATCACCACCCTTGGGCTCGGCGCCTGGGCCATCGGGGGCCCTTGGGCCTTCGGGTGGGGGCCGCAGGATGACAACGAATCAATCGCGGCGATTCGCCGCGCCGTGGAGCTCGGCATCAACTGGGTGGACACGGCGGCGGTGTACGGCCTCGGGCACTCGGAAGTCGTCGTCGGTCGCGCCCTCGCGGGCCTTCCCGCCGGGCAGCGTCCCTACGTCTTCACCAAGTGCGGCCTGGTGTGGGACGACGGGGATCCGGCGCCCGACCCGCAGCGGGTGCTGCGGCCCGACACCATCCGTCGGGAATGCGAGGCCTCGCTGCGCCGCCTCGGCGTGGAGCGGATCGACCTCTACCAGTTCCACTGGCCGGACGAAACGGGAGTCGCGGTCGAGGACTCGTGGGCGGCGATGCTGCGGCTGGTCGAGGAGGGAAAGGTGCGGTGGCCTGGGGCGTGCAACTTTGACGTGGCGCTGCTCGCACGGTGCGAGGCGCGGGCGCCGGTCGCGTCGCTGCAGCCGCCCTTCTCCCCGATCCGCCGGAAGGTGGCGGCCGCGGAGCTTCCGTGGTGCGACGCCCACGGGGTGGGGGTCATCGCGTACAGCCCGATGCAGTCAGGGCTGCTGACGGAACGCTTCTCGCGGGAGCGCCTCGCCGCGCTCCCCGCGGACGACTACCGGCACCGGGGCACTGAATTCACCGATCCGCGGCTGACCAGGAACCTCGCGCTGCGTGACGCCCTGCGCCCGGTGGCGGCGCGCCTCGGGACCACCGTGGGAGCATTGGCGATCGCCTGGACGCTGGCCTGGCCCGGCGTCACGGGCGCCATCGTCGGGGCGCGTTCGGCGGCGCAAGTGGATGGGTGGATCGGGGCGGCGGGGCTGAGGCTGGGGGCCGCGGAGCTCGACGCGATCGCCGCGGCGATCGAGGCCACGGGAGCGGGGGAGGGACCGCTTCGACCCTAGCGCCCCGGGGGGCTCAGCGGTCGGGCGGGAAGATGGAGACCGCGGAACCGACGGCGAGGAGCACCGACGCAGGTCGCTGCCCATTGAGGACGGCCCACTCCGGGCCGTAGAGGGTGCCGAAGTCCACGTCGAAGTCGAAGGTCCGCACCTGCCGCAATGCCCACGGCGGGTGTTCCACCCGCACCGCCACCGGGTCACCCTTTCGGGTCCGGCCATACGCCCACCGCCGGCCCAGGATGTCGTGTGCCGGCCCCGCCGTGGGCGACGGCCCCGCATTCTGGTCCGCGGTCATCCGCAGGAAATAGCGCCGGTCCCGCCAGCGCCACCGATGCTCCACCACGAGTTCGTCGCCAAGGCTCGCGGTGCGGCTCTCCATCGGGGTCGAACGGAAGGGCTCATTGAACCGGAGGCGGGCCACGGCGGCCGCAATCGGGCTCGGGACGAGTTCGCGGAGGGCCACGACGCCGCGCCGATCGCCGTGGCGCACGTACGTCCGGAAGTTGATCTCGGGAAAATCCACGAATCCCGGAATCCGCCGCCCCCGCACCCGCGTGTCCACGAAGTCGAAGGCCATCAGGCTGACGAGGGCGCGCCCGTCGAGCAGGTCCGGCTCCACGCCGGGCGGCAGCGAGGGGACGATCAGCGCCGGGTCGGCCGCGAAGCTCAGCACGGCCAGGTTGGTCCACCGGGCGGTCAGGGTGGGCCGGCGGCGTTCGGTGAGTCCGGCGGGGGGTGAGGCGGCCATGGGCGCTTGGAATAGTATACTCCCTCCACCGGTCGGGGGCGTGGCCGGGGGATGCCGCGGAAGGGAAGGACAGGTCGGGTGACGACACCGGGATTCTTGCAGGCGGGACGACGGATGGGCCGATGGGTGTGGGGCGCGCTGCGCCGCGGCCTGCGTCCGTCCGGGCTCCTGCTGATCTATGACCCGCGCTACGTCCTGCGGATGGGCGCGATCCCGATGGACCCCCTCCGGGGCGAGATGATCCTGGCGTTCCTGGCCGACGAGGGCATCGTGCGGCGCCGGGAGTTCCTGCGGCCCCATCCGGCGTCGATGAAGAACCTCCGGCGCGTGCACACCGACCGGTACCTCGAGTCGCTCGAGCGGCGCGAAACGGTGGAGCAGATCGTCGGTGCGCCGCTGCAGGACGCCGAGGCCGAGGGCTTCCTCGAGGCGCAACGCCTCGCCGCCGGCGGCACCGTCCTGGCCACCGCCCTCGCGCTCCGGACCGGCCTCGTGGCCGTCAACCTCGGCGGCGGCTTCCACCACGCGGCCGCCAACCGCGGCATGGCGTTCTGCGCCATCAACGACATCGCCGTCGCCATCGCCCGGCTCCGGGCGCGCGGGTTCAGCGCCCCGGTGGTGGTGATCGACCTCGACGTGCACGACGGCAACGGGACCCGGCTCCTCTTCGAGGAGGACCCGACGGTCCACACCTTCACCATCCACAACCAGGATTGGGCACCGAAGGAGGCGGCGTCGGCCACGGTCCTGCCGCTCGGGACCGCCGTTGGCGACGCCACCTACCTCAAGACGCTGGAGGAGGCGCTCCCCCCGGTGCTCGAGCGCGTGCGGCCGGGGCTGGTGGTGTACGTGGCGGGCACCGACCCCGCCACCGACGACGTGATGGGCGACTGGAACATCACTGCGGAGGGCATGCTGCAGCGCGACCGCCGGGTCCTGGAGCTCGTCCGCCCGCCGGGGGCGGAGGTGCCGCTGGCGGTGGTGCTGGGCGGCGGCTACGGCGGGAACGCGTGGCGGTACACGGCGCGGTTCCTCGGGTGGGTGGCCACCGGCAAGGTGGTCGAGCCGCCGACCAATACGGCGATGCTGGTGCGCCGGGCCGAGGAGCTCCACCGGCTCCTGCACGACGGCGCGAGGAACCTCCCGGCTTCGGCCGACTGGTCGCTCGGCCCCGAGGACCTCGCCGCCTTCCTCCCCGGCGACGCCGCGCCGCGCCGGCTGCTCGGGCGCTACACCGCCCAGGGCATCGAGCTCATGCTCGAGCGGCTCGGCGTGCTCGCCCAGGTGCGCGCGCTCGGATTCTCGCAGCCGACCCTGGAGGTGGCGTTCCCCGGCGAGGATCTCGATGCCGTGCGCCTCTTCGGCGACCGGGCCAGGACCGAACTCCTCATGGAGGTGCGCTTCCGACGCGGCCGCACGCGAGTGGACGCCATGGAACTTCTCTACCTGGAATGGCTCCTGCTCCAGAACCCGCGTCGCAGCTTCCTGTCGCATCGCCAGGGGATGCCCGGCCAGCGGCACCCGGGCCTCGGTCTCCTGCGCGACGTCATGGCCTGGCTCATCGCCCTCTGCGGCGACCTCGGCGTGGACGGCCTGATGTTCGCGCCGGCGGGGTACTTCGTGGCCACCTTCGGCAGCCGGTTCCTGTCCCCCGAGCGGCAGGCGGAGCTCGAGGCGATGCGCCGCGCGCTCTCCGGGCTCCGGCTGGTGGACGCCACCCGCGCGGTCAGCGAGGGGCGGATCGTGGACGCCGCCACCGGCCGCCCCGTGCCGTGGGATCCGTCGCCGATGGTCATCCCCGTCTCGGCCCGCCTGCGGGAGCGGGTGGAGGGCGAGGCGTACGAGGCGGCGCTCGAGACCGCGCTGGCCGGGCGCTCCTACCGCCTGCTCCTGCCCGGGGAGCGCCCCTAGCCGGACGCCCTTGCGGACGGAACCCGAGGTCTGCATACTTATTCATTATGCAGACATCTTCACGCGGCTCCGTCGCCCTGGCCTTCTCCGGCGGGCTCGATACCTCCTACTGCGTGCCTCGCCTCGCCGAACAGGGGTGGGAGGTCCACACCGTCTACGTCAACACCGGCGGCGCCGGGGCCGCGGAGCGCGCCGCCATCCGCGCGCAGGCCACTGCCGTCGGCGCCGTCTCCCACCATGAAGTGGACGCCCGCGCCGCCGTCTTCGACCGCTTCGTCCGCTTCCTCATCCAGGGCAATGTCCTCCGCGGCGGGGTGTACCCGTTGAGCGTCGCCGCCGAGCGCACCCAGCAGGCCATCTCCGTCGTCGAGACGGCGCGGGCCATCGGTGCCCGCGCCGTGGCGCACGGCTCCACCGGCGCTGGCAACGACCAGGTGCGCTTCGACGTGGCCCTCCGCGTCCTGGCCGCCGACCTCGCCATCCTCACCCCCGTGCGGGACGAGGGCCTCGCGCGCGCGCAGGCGATCGCCTACCTCGAGGCGCGCGGGCTGCCGGTGCCCGCCAAGGCCGGGGCGTACTCGATCAACGCCGGGCTCTGGGGCACCACGTGGGGCGGGGGCTGGACCCACGACTCCTGGGCCGGCCCCCCGCCCGAGTTGCTCGACCCGCCCGCCGGCGCGCCTGCCCCACGCGAGGTCGTGGTGGCCTGGGACCAGGGCCTCCCGGTGTCGCTCGACGGTGCGGCACTGTCCGGCCCCGAGCTGGTGCAGGCGCTGAACGAACTCTCCGCCGCCTACGGCCTGGGCCGAGGTGTCCACGTCGGCGAGACCGCCCTCGGCATCAAGGGCCGCATCGGCTTCGAGGCCGGCGCCGCGCTCCTCCTCATTGCGGCCCACCGCGAGCTCGAGAAGCTCGTCCTCACCCGCTGGCAGGGGTTCTGGAAGGACCAGCTCTCCGCCTTTTACGGCGACCGGCTCCACGAAGGGCAGTACTTCGACCCGGCCCTGCGCGACATCGAGGCGTTCCTGACCCATTCCCAGGGCCGCGTCTCCGGCGAGACCCGCGTGCGCCTGGCGCCTGGCCGCTTCCAGGTCGTCGGCGCGCGGAGCCCCCACTCGCTGATGGACCGCCGCGTCGCCACCTACGGCGAGGAGAACCTCCTCTGGACCGGGGAGGAGGCGCGCGCCTTTGCCCGCGTGGCCGCCATCCCCTCGCTCCTGGCGGCGCGGGCCGCCGGCGAGTCCTGATGGTCACCACCACGCGGGTCCGGCTCGACCGGATCAGCTCCTCCACGCGGAACGCCCACCTCGCCACCGAGGTGATCGTCGGCCACGACATCGTGGCCGCGGAGGGGTACGTCCTGGCCATCCGCCTCCTGACCGACAAGTCCTCCTACAACACGGTGGAAGACCTGGCCGGGCGGATGGTCTCGCTCCGGAAGGGCGACGTCCTCGCCGGCACCCTCGGCAGCCGCCGCGCCCTCCGCGGCTACGCCGGCGAGGTCCCCTCCCACCTCGCCGTGGGTGACACGATCGAGGTCCTCAACCTGGGCGGCATCCTCGGACGGTGCACCTCCGCCAACCCCGACATCGGACCGCCCTTCCAGGCGGAGGTCCTCGGCGCGGTGCTTGCCTTTCCCGCCCTCGGCGACCGCGTCGGGCGGCCGGCGCACATCCGCGACGGCGCCATCCCCTCGAGCGAGCGCCTGACGCTCGAGGCGCCGGTGGTCTACGTGGCGGGCACCTGCATGAATGCGGGGAAGACGGTCGCCGCCACCGAACTCGTGCGCGGGCTCACGCGGCGCGGGCTCCGCGTGGCCGCGGCCAAGCTCACCGGCGTGTCCCTGATGCGCGACACCCTCTCGATGCAGGATGCCGGCGCCGTCGCGGCCGTGACCTTCAACGACGCCGGCGCGGCGAGCACGCACGCCGGCATGACGGTGCCGGTGGCCAAGGGGCTCTTCAACCACCTCCAGCAGGTGCACCGCCCGGAGGTGATCGTGGCGGAGCTGGGCGACGGCATCCTTGGCGAGTACGGCGTGCAGGACATCCTGCGGGACCCGGAGCTGGCCGCCGCTGGCCACGCCTGGGTGATGGCGGCCCCCGACCCCGTCGGCTGCTGGGGCGCCGACCAGTTGATGCGGGGCGTGTACGGGCTGCCCATCACGGCGCTCACCGGGCCCGCCACCGACAACCAGGTCGGCCGCGACTACATCAGCGCCTCGCTCAACATCCCGGCCCACAACGCGCTGCGCGACGCCGACGGCCTGGTGGCCGAGGTGGTTCGGGCCCTGGAGGCGGCATGAAGGTGGCGGTCGTGGGCGCCGCGGGGTATGTGGGCGGCGAGCTCCTTCGCGTCCTCCTCGCGCACCCGGAGGTGTCGGAGGTCGTCGCCACCAGCCGGAGCCAGGCCGGCAAGCCGGTGGCCGAGGTGCATCCGGGGCTCGCAGAGCTGACCGACGCGCGCTTCGCCGGGCTCGCCGCGGACGAGGCGGCTCGCGGGCGCGACGTCGTCTTCCTCGCGCTGGAGCACGGTGAATCCTCCCGGCTCGCGGGCGAGGTGTTCGAGGCGGGTCCCGGCCTCGTGGTGGACCTGGCGGCCGACTTCCGGGTGCGCGACCTCCGGCTCTACGAACGGTACTACGGTCCGCACCCCGCCCCCGAGTTTGTCACCCGGTTCGAATACGGGCTCGCCGACGTGCGGGGGACCTCGCTGCATGGTGCCACCGCCATCGCAGCGCCGGGGTGCTTTGCCACCGCGGCCCAGCTCGCGCTCTACCCGCTCCGCGATGCCGGCATCGTCGGCGTGCCCGCGCTCTTCGGGGTGACGGGCTCCAGCGGGGCCGGGGTGCACCCGAGGCCGACCACACACCACCCCGCGCGAGCGCACAACCTCTTTGCCTACTCGGTGCTCAACCACCGGCACGACGCCGAGGTGCTCCAGGCCTGGCGCGGCTGGCGGGGTGATGCCGCCGCCGTCGCCCGTCTGATGACCCACTCCGGCCCCTTCGTCCGGGGCATCCACCTCACCCTCCACGCCGTCCTCGGGGGCGATGGGGCCGCGCGAGTGACCGGCCTCTACTCGGCTGCCTACGCGGATCGCCCGTTCGTGCGCCTGACCGAGGTGCCGCCGGAGCTGACCCACGCAGTCGGCACCAACACCGCCCTGGTCCATGCCACCGGGAGCGCCGAGACAGGCGAGGTGCAGGTGATGGTGGCGCTCGACAACCTGGTGAAGGGGGCCGGCGGCCAGGCGGTGCAGGCGATGAACCTGGCGCTGGGCCTCGACGAGGCGGCGGGCCTTCGGCTCGCCGCGCCGTTCCCGTGCTGACGCCGGGGGCGCCGGCGCTCCTGCCGGTCTACGCGCAGATGCCGGTCCGGCCCGTCTCGGGTCGCGGCGCCTGGCTCCTCGACGAGGAGGGCGCCGAATGGCTCGACGCCTACGGCGGGCACGCCGTCGCCGCCACGGGGCACAGTCACCCCCGGGTCGTCGCCGCCATTGTCGAGCAGGCATCGCGGCTGTTCTTCTACTCCACGGCCGTGCCGCATCCACTGCGCGAGCGGCTTGCGGAGCAGCTCGCCACCCGCTGCCCCGGCGAGCTGTCCCGTGTGTTCTTCTGCAATTCCGGCGCGGAGGCCAACGAGAACGCCCTCCACCTGGCCCGCCGCGCCACCGGCCGCACGGCCGTCGCGTCCGTCACCGGCGGGTGGCACGGCCGCACCGTCGCCACACTTGCCTGCTGCGACGGCCGGAGCTACGAGGCGGGCGCGGAGCGCGCCGGGATGGCACTCTCCCTCCGGGTCGCGTTCAACGAGGTCCGGTCCCTCGAGGCCACGCTCGACGACACCGTCGCCGCCCTGATCGTGGAACCGGTGCAGGGAATGGCTGGGGCGCGCGACTGCGACGTCGGGTTCCTGCAGGCGGCGCGGCGGCTGTGCACCGAGCGGGGCATCGCCTTGATCTTCGACGAGGTGCAGTGCGGCGTCGGGCGCACCGGCGCCTTCACCGCAGCGGAGCGCGTCGGCGTGGTCCCCGATGCCCTCACCCTCGCGAAGGGGCTCGGCTCGGGCTACCCCATCGGCGCGGTGATTGCCGGGCCGATGCTCTCCGCCAGCATCGGCGTCGGCGACCTGGGCAGCACCTTCGGCGGCGGTCCGGTGGCCTGCGCCGCCGCACTGGCCACCCTGGCCGTCCTCGACGACGAGGACCTGCCGGGCAACGCCGCCCGGGTCGGCGCCCACATCGCAGATGGAGCGGCCGCGCTGGGCGCCCGAAAGGTGTGGGGCAGGGGGCTTCTGCTGGGGCTCGACTTCGGGCGCCCCGCCCGCGAGGTGCAGCAGGCCCTCTTCCGGCGGCGGATCCTGACCGGCACCTCGTCGGACCCGAACGTCCTCCGGCTCATGCCGCCGCTGACCCTCTCATTGCACGAGGCCGACCTCCTCCTCGACGGGCTGCGGGGGGTGCTGGCGTGACCAAGCGCGACTTCCTGGCGGTGGAGGACTGGGGGCGCGACGAGGTCGAGGCGCTCTTCACGCTGGCCGCGCGGATCAAGCGCGGCGAGGTCCCCGGCGGGCTGGAGCGGAAGGTGCTGGCGATGGTCTTTCTCGACCCCAGCCTCCGCACCCGCACCAGCTTCGAGGCCGCGATGTTCCTCCACGGCGGGCATGCGGTGGTGCTGGAGCCGGGGAAGGGCAGCTGGGCGCTGGAGACCGAGGACGGCGTCGTGATGGACCGCGACACCGTCGAGCACGTGCGGGAGGCGGCGCGGGTCCTCGGGCGCTACGCCGACGCCGTTGCCGTGCGCTCCTTTCCGCGCGGCACCACCTGGGCGGAGGCGCGCGAGGACGCCACGCTCGCCCAGTTCGCGCGGCACTGCGAAAAGCCCGTCATCAACCTCGAGTCCTCCCGGCGGCACCCCTGTCAGGAACTGGCGGACGCCTTCACCCTGCGCGAGCGCCTCGGCGATCCGCGGGGGAAGAAGTTCACCCTCACCTGGGCGTGGCACCCGAAGGCGCTGCCGACCGCGGTGCCGGTGAGCGCGGCGCTGGCCGCGGCACGCATGGGCATGGAAGTCACGATCGCCGCCCCGCCGGGGTGCGATATCGACCCCGCGGATGCGGCGCGCATCGACGCGCTGACCCGGCAGGTGGAGGGTGGGCCGGTGCGCTGGGTGCACGACCAGCGCCAGGCGGTGGCGGGTGCCGATGCCGTCTACGCCAAGTCGTGGGGGCCCATCTCGCTGTTCGGACGCCCCGGCGAGCAGCGCGCCTGGTTCGACCGGCATCGCGACTGGCGACTCACGGAGGAGCTGGTGCGCACCACGCGCCGGGGGAAGGGCATCGTGCTGCACTGCCTGCCGGTGCGGCGCAACGTGGAAATCGACGACGCGGTCCTGGATGGCCCCAATGCGGTGGTCGTGGACGAGGCCGAGAACCGGCTGCACGTCCAGCGGGCTCTCCTCCTCATGCTGATCGGGAGCGGCAAGTGAGCATTGACACGACAAAGGGCATCGCGGGGCTCAAGGGGGCCCTGCGCTACGTGCGGGCGTACCGCGACCAGGTGTTCGTGGTCAAGCTGGGCGGCGAGATGCTCGCCGACGCCCGCGCGCTCGACAGCATCGCGGGCCAGGTGTCGCTGCTCTCGAGCCTCGGCATCCGGGTGGTGGTGGTGCACGGCGGGGGCCCGCAGGCCACCGCCCTCAGCCGGCGCATGGGGCAGGAGCCGCGCATCGTGGCGGGCCGGCGCGTCACCGATGACGAAGGGCTCGCGGTGGCCAAGATGGTCTATGCCGGCCAGCTCAACGTGGACCTGCTGGCCGCGCTCCGCGCCCACGAGGCGCAGGCGGTGGGGTTGAGCGGCGTCGACGCCGACCTGATCACCGCGCGGCGCCGCCCACCGGTGCAGGTGGTGGACGACGGCGGTGCGGCGGTCACCGTCGACTACGGCCATGTGGGCGACCTGGAACGGGTGGACCCGCGCGTCCTCCAGACCCTGCTCGAGGCGCGATTCGTTCCCGTCATCGCGAGCCTGGCCGGCGACGCCGACGGCCACGTCTTCAATGTCAACGCCGACACGGTGGCCGAGTCACTTGCCGTGGCGCTGCACGCGCAGAAGCTCATCTTCCTCACCGGCGCGCCCGGCGTGCTGCGCGACCGGGACGACCCCGCCACGCTGGTGGCGTTCGCCGATCCCGACGACCTGGCCGGGCTTCTCGCGAGCGGCGCGATTGCCGGCGGGATGCGCCCCAAGGTGGAGGCGTGTATCCGCGCCGCCACCGGCGGAGTCGAGCGCACCCACATCATCGATGGCCGTGCGCCCGACGCCCTCCTGCTCGAAGTCTTTACCGGTGCGGGCTGCGGCACCATGATCGTCGGCCGAAAGGAGAAGGCGACCTACCTTGGCGTCGATCTGGCCGACTGAGGTCGAGCTTCTCCGGGAGCTCGTGGCGATCCCCTCCGTCAGCGGGGAGGAGGAGGACGTGGCCCGCCGGGTCGAGGGGCTGGCCGCGTCCGCCGGTCTGCCGGTGGTTCGCGACGAGGGCGGCGTCTCCGTTCGCCTTCCTGGGAAGGCACCGGGCCCGACGCTGGCCTTCGTGTCGCACCTGGACGTCGTCCCCGCCGGGGGCGGGTGGACGCGCCGCCCCTTCGAGCCCACCATCGAAGGCGACCGCCTCTACGGCCGCGGCTCGGGCGACGCCAAGGCGTCGGTGGCCGCGATGCTCTGCGCTGCGTACGACATCGCGCTGGCGGGCGGCCCCCGCCGCGGCAATCTCCTGCTGCTCTTCGGCCTGGGCGAGGAGACGAAGCACACCTCGATGCCGGCGCTGGTGGCGCGGGCGGGCCCCATCGATGCGGCGGTCGTCGGCGAACCCACCGACCTCGATGTCGCCATTGCGCAGCGGGGCCTGATGATGGTGGACCTCGTGGCGCACGGCGACCAGCGGCACGCCGGGCGGGCGAGTGAGGATGGCCCCTTCACCAACGCGCTCGTCGCCCTCGCGCAGGATCTCCTCAAGCTCGGCGGCCTCTTTCGCGGGCGGCCCCACCCCCTCCTGGGCGACCCCACCGTCACCGCCACGATGGTCAACGCCGGGGTGAGCCGGAACGTCACGCCGCCCAGTGCCACCGCCATCCTCGACGTGCGGAGCACCCCACGCTGGAGTCATGCGGAGCTGGCAGACGGACTTCGCGCGGCCGTCGCGAGCGAGGTGGTCATCACCTCGGAGCGGCTGGTTCCCTGCGAGACGCCGGCGGCCTCGCGCCTCCTCGCCGCCTGCGACGCGGTGCGACCCGAGGCGCGGCACTACGGCAGCCCGACCTGCTCCGACTGGGTGTTCCTGCGGCACCTCGACGCGGTCAAGTGCGGCCCGGGCACCAGCGAGCGGTCTCACACGCCCGATGAGTGGGTAGATTTGCGCCAGGTCACCGCCGCCCGCCGGTTCTACGCCGGCCTCGCCCGGGAGTACCTCGCATGAGCAGGCGACGCGCCGCCCCGCGCACCCTCTGGTCTTCGGCCGACGATCCCGATCGCCTGATGCTTGACTACACGGTGGGCGAGGACCGCCTCTGGGACCAGCGCCTCCTGGCGTGGGACGTCTACGGCAGCCTCGGCCACGTGGAGGGTCTCCGCGCCTCCCGCCTCCTCTCGCCCGGCGCCCACCGCCGGCTGCGCGCCGCGCTCCGTCAGGCTCTCCGCGCAGTGGAGGAGGGCGCGCTCGTGGTGGATCTCGTGCACGAGGACGCGCACAGCGCGGTGGAGGACTGGCTGACCCGGCGCCACCGCACAGCCGGCGAGCAGCTGCACACCGGCCGCTCCCGCAACGACCAGATCGCCTGCGACCTCCGGCTCTACCTCAAGGCGCAGCTGCTCGACCTGCACGAGGCGGGCTGCGACCTCGTCGAGGCGCTGCTCGGGTTTGCCGCGCGCCATCGCGTCCGGCTCTGGCCCGGGTACACCCACACCCGCCGCGCCATGCCGTCGAGCGTCGGGCTCTGGGCCGGCGCCGTCGCCGAGGGGCTCCTCGACACCCTCGAGTCGCTGCCCGCGCTCTGGGCCCGCGTGGACCGGTCGCCGCTGGGCAGCGCGGCCGGGTATGGGGTCCCGCTCCCCCTCCGGCGCGAGGCCGCCGCCCGGGCGCTGGGCTTCGCGCAAGTGGAGCACAACGTGGCGGCGGTCCAGCAGGGCCGCGGCAAGCTGGAGGGCGCCGTCCTCGCGTGGTGCGGAGAGCTCGGCCAGGACCTCGCCCGCTTCAGCGCCGACGTGATCCTCTTCAGTTCCGAGGAGTACGGCTACCTGCGGCTGCCGGCCCGGCTCGCCACCGGGTCGAGCATCATGCCCCACAAGCGCAACCCCGATCTCTTCGAGCTGACCCGCGCGCGGGCCGCCGCCCTGCACGGCGACCACGCCGCGGTGCTCCACCTCGGCGCGCGGCTCCCTGGGGGCTACCACCGGGACTTCCAGCTCCTCAAGGAACCGCTGATGCGCGGGCTGGAGCGGACCCGGGAGATGCTCGCGATGATGGCGGTCGCGCTGCCGCAACTCGAGGTGGACGGTGCGCGCTGCGATGCGGCACTGGCCGGCGGGGTCTTTGCCACCGACGAGGTGATGCGCCGGGTCGAGGCGGGGGTCCCCTTCCGGCGCGCCTACCACAACGTGGCCGAGGAACTCCGGCGTGGCGCCACGTTCGCCGCACCGAGCGCGCGGACCATCCTGGCGCGGAGGCGGAGCACCGGCGGACTTGGCCGGCTCGGCCTGCCGGAGGTGCGGGCGCGCCTCGGTCGGCGGCGCCGGTGGGGCGGGGGCGAGCGCCGCCGCTTCGAGGGCGCGTTGCGCCGGCTCGGGGGCCGGGGCCCGGGGAGGAAGTCATGAGCACCGATCGTCGGCAGCGGCACCTCAAGATTCTTGAGTTGATCGCCACCCGCAGCCTTCGGACGCAGGAGGAGGTCGCCGAGGCGCTCAGCGCCGAGGGGTGGCCGGTCACCCAGTCGTCGGTGAGCCGGGACATCGCGGCCCTGCGGCTGGTCAAGGTGAATGGTGCCTATCGCCGCCCCGTCGTCGTGGCGCGGCCGTCGGATGACCCGGACCAGCGGCGGATCGCGGAGGCGCTGATCGGCGTGGAGGCGGCGGGGGATGCGCTCGTGGTGTTGCGGACCCCGCCCGGCGAGGCGAGCCGGGTCGGGGCGGCGTTGGACCGGCTCTCCTGGCCCGGGGTGATCGGCACCCTTGCGGGCGACGACACGATCTTTGTGGCGGTCCGCGACGCCGTGGCGCAGCGCGCGGTGCTGCGCGAACTCCGGAAGGTGGCGGCGCTCCGCTGACGGCAGGACTCACTTGGCTACGAGGACGGCATGGCCCGCACGACATTCATCGAGCACAAGGGCGTCACGATCGCCTTCCTCGACTTCTCGAACGTGCAGTCGATCGAGGAGGCGCTGGCGGCCATCGAGGAGGCGGGCCGGGTGGTGCAGTCCCAGCCCCACCGCAGCGTGCGGACCCTCACCTACGTGGCGGGGAGCCGGTTCAACGGTGACGTGCTGGAGGCGGTCAAGCGGCTGGCGGTGAACAACCGGCCCCACGTGATCGCGGGCGCGGTCGTCGGGCTCTCGGGACTGCAGACGGTGGTCTACACGACGGTGATGCGGTTCTCCAAGCGGAACATTCCTGCCTTTGCCAGCCTCGACGCCGCCAAGGACTGGCTGGTTACCCAGCAGTAGTTGTCACCCCCCCGACCTGAGCACCGGCGCGCCGTAGCGGTGCGCCGTGATCTCCGCCAGGATCGCCAGCGCCGTCTCCGCCGGCGTGCGGCCCCCGAGATCGAGCCCGATCGGCCCGTGCAATCGAGCCAGGGCGGCGGCGTCGAACCCCGCGGCGCGGAGCCGCCCACGGCGGCTCTCCTGCGTCTTCCGCGAGCCGAGGGCGCCGATGTACCCCGCCTCCGAGCGCAGGGCCGCCTGCAGTGCCGGATCGTCGAATTTTGGATCGTGGGTCAGCACGACGACTGCGGTAGTGGCGTCGAGGCCCGCCCGCGCCAGGGCCTCCTCGGGCCAGGCCAGGATCAGTTCGTCGGCCTCGGGGAAGCGCTCCCGTGTCAGGAAGCCGGCGCGCCCGTCGGCCACGATCGTGTAGTAACCAAGGGTGCGCGCCAGGTCGACGAGCGCCGCCGCGATGTGCACCCCGCCGAACACCACCAGCCGGGGCGGGCGGGGCAGCGACTCGAGGAGGACGCCCACCTCCTCCCCATCGACGCGCGCGCGCACGGTGCGCGACCGCCCGGTGCGGAGCGCCTCGGCCGCGGCGTCCCGTGCCTCTGGTGCCCGGCCGGCGGGCGAGTCATCGAAGGGGAGGGACTGGCCGATCGCGGGCCCCGCGAGCGGCGTGGCGACGACCGCCGCCTCTCCGCTTCGCGCGGCAGCGAGGACCGCCGCCGGCACCGCCGGCTGGATCAGCACCTCGAGCGTCCCCCCACAGGACAGTCCCACCTCCCAGGCCCGCTCGTGGCTCACCCCATACTGCACCAGCCGAGGCGCCCCGCCTGCGATCGCCGTCCGAATCTCCTCGACCACCGCCGCCTCGACGCAGCCGCCCGACACCGACCCCGCCATCTCGCCGGTGGCCGTGGCGAGCAGGACGGCGCCCTCGCCCTGCGGCGCCGAGCCCCAGATGGACGTCACCACCGCGCGGCCCACCGGCCCCGCGGCGGCCAGGCGATCGTAGTCGGCCAGGAGTGCGCGCATCGTCCTACCGGTTCCGCCCGTACCGCTCGTGGCTCGACACCCAGTCCGAGGAGGAGATGGCCGAGGCCAGGGAGATTTCCCCCGCCAGCACCACCCCCGCGATGATCTCCGCCAGCTTGTTCACCTTGCCCCGGCCCCGGCAGTCGAGCATCGCCAGGCACTCCGACTGGGTCGGCAGCGCCGTCCCGCCGCCGTGGGTGGCGATGATGAGGGACGGGATGGTGATCGAGAGGTACATGTCGCGCTTGGGGGTGAGCTCGGCGTAGAGGATGGCCGCCGAGGACTCGGAGACGTTTGCCACGTCCTGCCCCGTCGCGATGAAGAGGGCGGTGATGCCGTTGGCGGAGTGGGCGCCGTTGTTGTTGGCGCCGCTGATGAAGGCACCCACGTTGGCTACCCCGTGGTGGTAGACCAGGCTCTCCGGCTCCACCCGCATCTGCTGGATCAGGACGTCGCGGGGGACGGTGACCTCCGCCGTGACGCGCTTGCCGCGGGTGCGCATCACGTTGATCTGCGAGGCCTTTTTGTCGGTGGCGAAGTTCGACTCGAGGTAGAAGTGCGCGATGCCGGCGTAGTTGTCGAGGATCCAGCTGCAGGCGGCAAAAGTGGCACGCCCGACCATGTTCTGCCCCGCCGCGTCGCCGGTGCTGTAGTTGAAGCGCAGGAAGACGAACTTGTTCGACTGGTAGGGGTCGATGTACTGCAGCTTGGCCACGCTGGAGGTGGCCTCGGCCTCCTCCTTGATCCGCTGGAACTGCTCTCCCACCCAGGTGACGAACTCCCGCCCCGCCCGGGCGTCCTCGAACACGAACACGGGGGCGCGCTGCATCGCGTCGCCGACCACTGTGCATCGGGCGCCCCCGGAGAGGTTTACCACCTTGATGCCCCGGTTGTAGGAGGCCACCAGCGTCCCCTCCGAGGTGGCCATCGGGACGAGGAACTCCCCCTGGGCGTGCTCCCCATTGATCCGGATGGGCCCGGCCACCCCGAGCGGCACCTGGGCCACCCCCACGAAGTGCTCGCAGTTGCCCTTCGTGAGGTGCGGGTCGAACGAGTGCCGGTTGACGTGCTCGAAGGTCACGCCGGTCCGCTTCTGCACGAAGTCCTGGCGCGCCTTGACCGCCGCGGCGCTGTAGTCGTCCACCTCGTCGCGGGGGATCCGCACCAGCTCCTCCCCCGGCTCCTGGATGGTGTCCTCGACGTCGAAGCTGAGCTTGCCGAAGCCCTTCGTCTTGACCGCCAGGGCGATCGTATGCTTGCCGGCGCCGAGCGGCCCCCGCCGGGCCAGGAGGGTGAAGGCCAGCCCGAGCGGAAAGTCGAGGGGGGCCGAGGCGCTCACCGCGTCGGCCGGGACGATCCGCTCCCCCGGGAGGTGGAGGGCCACGTGCCCCAGGGGCACCGCCTCGCCGTCGATGGTGACGGAAAGGAGCCCGGTGATCTCGACGTGGCTCAGCCGGTTCTTGATGCCGAACCGGACGCCCTGCTCGACGTTCGTCAGGCTGCCGAGGGTGTAGAGCTTCTTGAGCAGGAGGGTCGGGATGAACATGCGGGGCTCCTCGAGGGGGCAGGATCGCGGGGTCTCGGACCCGTGGTATCTATCACGGATTCAACGACTTCGCCAGCAGGCGGGGGAGCGCCCGCCCGACCCCTCGGACCCCCCTCGACCCGCGTGGGAATGCCGGGCCGGCCCATGGGTTTGCCGCACCGCGACAATCCGGGGGTTGACATTTTGCCGCACTGCGGTATGTTCCGGGCACTCGAGGGAGGGACCCCATGGCCCGGCTGGTCAAGCGGTACGGCGGCGGCAGCCGCAAGCTCTACGACACCGAGGAGAGCCGCTATGTGGCGCTCGACGAGGTGGCCGGGTGGGTTCGCGAGGGGCAGGACGTGCGCGTGGTGGACAGCGCCAGTGGGGAGGACGTCACGGGGCAGGTGCTCGCCCAGATCATCTTCGAGGGCGAAAAGCGCGGGGCCTCGCTCCTCTCCACCGACCTCTTCCACGACCTGATCCGGCGGGGCGAGGCCGCCCTGCACGCGCGGGTGGAGCAGCTGCAGGAGGGGGTGGACCGGCTGATGAAGGACGCGGTGGACCACCTGCCGCCGGTTCGCGGCGCCAAGGGAGAAATGGAAGCGCTGCGGGAGGGGATCGAGGGGCTGGAGCGCGCGCTGCGCGACCTCGAGGGGGGGGAGGGGCGCCGGGCTCGTCCCGGGGCCAGGCGCAGCAACACCGCCCGGCGCCGCCGGGCTGAAGGATAGCAGGTCGATCGTCACTCAACCCAGCACCACCGGGCCGCACGCCGGCCTGTCACCAGGAGGAATCACATGGCACGCACGACTCGCACCGCCACCGCCGTGGCCGTCAAGGAAAACGCGCAGCACATCTGGCTGGCCGGCCTCGGCGCCCTCGCCACCGCCGGCGAAGAGGGCACCCGGGTGTTCGATGAGCTGGTCGCCAAGGGCGCCAAGCTCGAGAAGACCGGCCGCGCCCGCCTCGAGAAGGTCCTGACCCGCGCCCAGGGTCGCGCCCGCGCGATCCGCGGCGAGGCCGAGGGGGCCTTCCAGCGGATCTCGGCGCCGATCGATCACGGCGTCTCGACCGCGCTCAACAAGCTCGGCGTCCCGACCCGCAAGGAAATCCAGGCGCTCACCCGCCGGGTCGAGGAGCTCACCCGCACCGTGCAGGCCGCCAAGAAGCGGCCGGCCCGGAAGGCCGGTCGGCGGGCCGCCAAGTAAGGTCCGCCCCATGCCCGCCAAGGCAGGGCGCAGCAGGAAACGCCGCCGGATCGGCCTAGCGCTGGCCGGCGGCGGCCCGGAAGGTGCCGTCTACGAAATCGGCGCCCTCCGGGCCCTGGACGAGGCCTTCGAGGGCCTCAACCTCCACGAACTCGACATCTACGTCGGGGTGAGCGCCGGGGCGTTCATCGCCGCCTCCCTGGCCAACGACCTCACCACCGCACAGATGGTTCGGGCGCTCGTCAAGCAGGAGCCCGGCGAGCATCCCTTCGTCCCCCAGACGTTCTTCACCCCGAACTACCGCGAGTGGGCCCGGCGGAGCCTGATGCTCCCCAAGCTCTTCGCCGATGCCATGCTCGAGTTCCGGCGCGCGCCCGGCGAGCAGACCCTCTTCGAGTCGCTCACCCGCCTCGCCCGTGCCCTGCCGGTCGGGCTCTTCGACAACGAGCCCATCCGGAAGTACCTCGAGCGCACCTTCGCCATCAAGGGCCGGAGCGACGACTTCCGCCGGCTCCGCCAGCGGCTCGTCATCGTGGCCACCGACCTCGAGAGCGGCCGGGCCATCCTGTTCGGCGAGGAGGGGTGGGACCACGTCCCGATCTCCACCGCCGTCCAGGCGAGCACCGCCATCCCCGGCTTCTACCCGCCGGTGCAGGTGGACGGGCGCTACTGCGTGGACGGGATCCTCCTCAAGACGCTGCACGCCTCGGTGGCGCTCAAGGAGGGCGTGGACCTCCTCCTGTGCGTCAATCCGCTGGTGCCCGCCGACCTGCGGGAGGCGGTGGACGAGGGCCGGCTCCAGCGCGGCGCGGTGGTCCGGAAGGGGCTCGCCACCGTGCTCAGCCAGACGATGCGCACGCTGATCCATTCCCGCCTCGAGGTCGGCATGGCGGCCTATCAGAGCCGCTTTCCCGACTCGGAGGTCCTGCTCTTCCAGCCGGAGCGCAACGAGTTCGACCTCTTCTTCAGCAACATCTTCAGCTTCCGCTCCCGCCGGCGCGTCTGCGAGCTGGCCTACGACGCCACCCGCCGTAACCTGCGCGCGCGCCGGAAGATCCTCGGGCCGATGCTCGCGCCCTACGGGATCACGCTGCGCGAGGACATCCTCGACGAGCCGCGGGACATCTGGACCAGCGTGGGGCTCGATCAGTACAGCGGGCGGGATCCGGTCACCAGCGAGTTCGCCACCGCGCTGGACCGGCTGGAAGTGGCGGTCACCGGCGAGATGCCGGCGGCCCGAGGGTCAGGAAGGCGCGCGGGGCGGTAGGGGGCGGTCGGACAGGCGCCAGAGGAAGGCCCCCTGCTGCTCCGCCTGCTGGGCCCGGCTCAGTCCGCGGTAGCCATACGGCGGGCGGCGCCACCGCCGGGTGAGCGTCAGCAGCGGCCACCCGAAGGGCAGGTAGAACCCGAGCAGGTCCCAGTCGCGCAGGATCCGGTGCAGGGCATTCCGCGCCGGGGGCCGCTGGAAGTCCCGCGCGCGCCGCACGTAGCCGACCGGCCAGCCGGTCGGCAACACCCACCGCAGCTTTCCCCATGCCTTTCTGAGTCCCGACCAGAAATGTCCGCCGTCGTACGGCCGCCGGCCGTGGATGCCCACCAGTTGATCGAGGGACTGCTGCATCTCCTGCCGCACCCGCTCCGCCACTCGCTGGAGCGTCGGGCGGTCGGGGGTGTCGAGGTCGGTCAGGCCCGCCTCCGCCAGGTAGGCGCGCATGTCGAGCGGCGGGCCCATCACGAAGATGGTCCGCGCCGGGAAGGCGAGGTACCAGATCCACGGGAAGACGATGCCGAGGAGGCCCGCCGGCAGCGGGAGGAACGGCACCCCGAAGAGCCGCTGCATCAGGCGGTCGAGCGGCGGGAAGACATACCCGTACGGGTTGATCCACTCCGCGTTGATCATGTAGAGGGGAATCACCGGCGCCCGGTGGCGCGCCGCCAGCAGCACGAAGCTGGTGCTGAACCGCTGCAGCCGGTACCGGTTGTTGAAGCCCTTCCCGATGCCCGGCACCCCCTCGGGGAAGTAGAGCACCCGCTCGCCGCGGGCCAGCAGGCGGTCGAAGTTGTCGAACAGCATGTCCACCCCGCCGCCCCGGCGCCAGAAATTGTCCAGCCCGAACGGCCGCATCCACCAGGTATACGAGAGTTCCTTCTCGTACACCGCCCGGAGCTTCTGGGCGGGGTCGAAGTTGGTGTCGCGCCAGTGGGCCGCGTCGAAGATGATGGCGTCGTACGGGAAGGCGTTGCCGCTGTGGTTGGCCGCCAGCACCACCGGCCCGTCCGCCGGCAGGTGCTCGCGGCCGAAGAGCACGGGGCGGAAGTAGTGGTCGAGGGCCGGGGCGAGCACCTCCTCGATCATCGCCCGGGTGTACGCGGGGTCGAACGGCTCGTACGGCTCCGGCGGTTCGGTGGGCGGCTCGAGGGGGGCGGGCGGCTTCACGCGCTCACCCGCCGCGGCGCACGGCCAGCACGAGCGCGATCACGAAGAACGGCACGTAGAGGGGCCAGGCGTGGGGGCCCACGAAGCCGAGGATGATCGCGCCGGCCACCAGCGAGAATCCCGCGATGAGCGTCCCGCGGAGCCCGGCGAACGGGTTCTCGGTGCTTCGCTTGGTCGTCTTTTCGAGCACGCGCAGCCCCTCGGTGATGAGGAGCGGCATCTTGACCATGGCGTCCACCAGGTCGGGCGCTCCCCGGAGCCCCTCCTGCGCCAGTCGCACCGGGCTGAACTGCTGGATGAACACCTTGCGGACGTGGCGCTTCGAGACCTCCGCCACGTCGAACCCCGGCAGGAGCACCTGCCCGACACCCTCGAACGTCACCAGCGCCTTGACCATCAGCACCATCTCCACCGGGAAGAACATCCGGTACTCGGCCCCGCGGCTGACCGACTCGAGGATCAGCTGCCCCAGCGAGAAGGTGTCGAAGTTCGCGTTGCGCCGCCAGCGGCTGGAAATCTCCGCCACGTCGCGGCGGAACCCCGCCGGGTCGCCCCCGCGGCCCGGCTCCGCCACCGCCGAGAGGTAACGGGCGGCGTTCTCGGCGTCGCCCATGACGAGCGCATAGTAGTAATAGAGGAGGGTGCGGCGGAGCTCGTCGTGGAGGCGGCCCACCATCCCCAGGTCGATGAAGCCGGCCCGCGGCCCGGGCAGGACCAGGAGGTTGCCGGGGTGGAGGTCGGCGTGGAAGAAGCCGTCCTTGTACAGCATGCGGATGATCGCCTCGGCGCCGAGGTCCACCAGCCGCTCCTTGTCCTCCACCGACATCGCCTGCACCCGGGCGGTGTCGGGGCGCGCCCCGTCGAAGAACTCCATCGTCAGCACCCGCTCGGCGCTGTACTCCCGGTAGATCTTCGGGAAGACGATGTCGGGCTCGTCGGTGAAGTTGGCGGCGAAGGTCTCGGCGTTGTCGGCCTCGCGGCGCAGGTCCACCTCGCGCAGCGTGTACTCGGTGAACTCGCGGATGATCCGCTTCGGCCCGAAGCGCGGGAAGGCCAGCTCGAGGATGCCCCCCGCCAGGGCCAGCAGCTTCGCGTCCCGCCGCAGGACCGCCGGGATGCCGGGCTTCACCACCTTCACGATGACGGGGTCGCCCTCCCGCGTGGTGGCCCGGTGCACCTGGCCGATCGATGCTGAACCGAGCGGCACTTCGTCGATCGACAGGAACATCTCGTCGAGCGGCCGCCCGAGTCCCTTGGCAATGAGGTCGCAGAGCACCGGGAAGGGAACGGCCGGGAGGGTGCTGAGCAGGTGCTTGAGCTCCTGCGTCACCGACTTGGGGAGAATGTCTTCCCGGAGGCTCAGGATCTGCCCGAGCTTGATGTAGGTTGGCCCCAGGCGCTCGAGGCGCCGGCGAAGCTGCACCGGGAACGGCAGGTCCCGCAGGCTCCGGTCGAGGAAGGGCCGGGTGATCGCGCTCGCCAGTCGGGCCACCGCAAAGCCCATCCCCCGCCCGGTCCCCGCTGCCTTCCGGCGGGACACGTCCACGGCTAGGGCGCCGAAGACCAGCCCGAAGAGATGGCGCTGCGTGGTGAAGAAGCGGCGAATCAGACCCTGCCGCGGCAGGACCTCATAGACCTCGAACGGGCCGGTGGAAGGGGCAGCTGCGGGAGGGGACGGCATCGGGCTCTAATAACCCGCCATACGGGAGCGAGGTCAAGTGCCGGGCGGGAGACGGCGCAGGTCCTCCGGCCGGTCCACGTCGGGATTGCCCCCGTCCACGTCCACGTGGAGCACCAGCTGCGGGGCGCGGGCCAGGGCGGCCCCAAGGCCCTGGTCGCCGGTCAGGCGGTCGGCCAGCCCCCAGGCGTCGCGATCGAGGAGAACCGGATGGCCCGGCTCCTCGGGCGCGTCGGCGTACCGTGGCCGCACCACCGCGTGTCCGCCGAGCCGCCACGCCCGGAGAACTTCCTCAACGGCCTCCGCGGGCACGGCGGGCTGGTCACCCAGGAAGACGAGCGCCGCGGGCGGTGGGGTGGCGAGCCCGGCCAGGGCGCCGAGGCCAAGCCGGAGTGAGTGCGAGAGGCCGCGTTCGGGGTGGGCGTTGCGGACCAGGGTCACCCCTGCCTGCCGGGCGAGTGCGGCGGGGCCCTCGTCGCCGGCGTCCACCACTGCCGTGGCACCCGAGATCTCTCCGGCATCCCGGAGCGCCGTCATCCGCGCCAGGACATGCGAAAGCAGCGGCCGCCCGCGCCAGAGGGCCAGGAGCTTCTGGCTGCCGAAGCGGCGTCCGGGACCCGCCGCGAGGAGCAGGGCGTGGGGAAGGGGGGCCATGCGGGAAGGATACCCGCTCGGGCCCGCTGGACCTACCGGATGGCGAGGTAGAGCAGTCCGGCGATCGCGGCGCTGAGCGGGATGGTGAGGATCCACGCCCAGACGATCCGCCCTGCGACGCCCCACCGGACGGCGCTCAGGCGGTTGGCGGCCCCCACCCCGACGATGGCGCCGGTAATCGTGTGGGTGGTGCTCACGGGAACGCCAAGTCCCGAGGCGATGAAGAGCGAGATGGCGCCGGCGGTCTCCGCACAGAACCCGCCGAACGGGCGCAACTTCGTGATGCGGCTGCCCATCGTCTTCACGATGCGCCACCCGCCGAGCGCGGTACCCAGCGCGATGGCCGAGTAGGCCGCCAGCTCGACCCAGAGCGGGATCGAGTCGGCGTTCGGCACGTGCAGGTGCCGCAGCCACCCCGTTTCCGTCACGAACAGCGCCTGCGTGGACACGAGGAGCCCGACGACGATGCCCATCGTCTTCTGGGCGTCGTTGGCCCCGTGACCCAGCGAGTAGAGCGCGGCCGACACCAGCTGCAGGCGCCGGAAGACCCGGTCCATCGGGCCCGGGCTCTGCTTCCGGAGGGCCCACGAGAGGGAGACGTTGAGCGTCAGCGCCAGCAGCATGCCGAGCACCGGCGAGATGACGATGAACAGGATCGGCTTGACCCACCCGGCTGCGATCAGCGCGGCCACCCCCGCCTTGGCCACCGCGGCGCCGCCGTAGCCTCCAAGCAGGGCGTGGCTCGACGAGCTGGGGAGCCCCAGGTACCAGGTGATGAGGTTCCAGGTAATGGCGCCGAGGAGGCCCGCCAGGACCACGTTCGGGTCGACGATGGCCGGGTGGATGAGCCCCTTGCCGATCGTCTTGGCGACGGCGGTGCCGACCACGAAGGCCGCCACGAAGTTGAACGAGGCGGCCCAGAACACCGCCACCCCCGGGGAGAGCACCCGGGTGGACACCACGGTGGCGATCGAGTTGGCGCTGTCGTGGAAGCCGTTGATGAAATCGAAGATCAACGCCACCAGGATGACGGCGAGGACGAAC
Organism: uncultured Gemmatimonadaceae bacterium; assembly: GCA_964574295.1. Lineage (GTDB taxonomy): Bacteria > Gemmatimonadota > Gemmatimonadetes > Gemmatimonadales > GWC2-71-9 > SPDF01. The sequence goes on along the minus strand of CAZNLY010000002.1, from coordinate 116,615 downwards.
TCGACGGTCGGGGACACGGTCAGGCGTGCTTGATGAAGATGGACTCGAGCACGTTGGCGACATCCTCGGCGTAGTCGAGGGTCTTCTCCAGCGTGTCGTAGATCTCCTTCCAGCGGATGACGAGAAGCGGCTCCGGGTTCCCCTTGAAGAGGTCGCCGAGCCACTGGTGGTAGATCGCGTCGCCGTCCTCCTCCAGCCCCTTCACCTTCACGCAGGCCTGGAGCACCTCGCCATTGCGCGAGCGGTCGAGGTGCTTGACGCCCACGAGCAGCTGGTCGGTGGCGCCGACGATGGTCTCGGCCAGCAGGATCGCCCCCTTCGGGGCGTCTCCGGCGTGGAAGACGTGCACCTTGCGCGCGCAGCCGTCGATCAGATCCATCACGTCATCGAGGCGCGAGGCCAGGGTGTGGATGTCCTCGCGGTCGAGCGGCGTGATGAAGGAGCGGTCGAGCCGGGTGACCACCTCGTGGGTGACCATGTCGGCCTCGTGCTCGAGGCGCTTGATGGACTCCATGATCGGGAGCCGACGGTCCATCTCGGTCGAGAGCAGGACCTTGAGCTGCTGGGCGGCCTCGACGTTGAGGGTGGCCACCTTGGTGAAGAGATCGAAGAACCGCTCGTCCCTGGGGAGGAGGCGCATCGTCACATCCAGGTCAAGATTGAGTCACGAACGACGCGCGGGAAGATAAGGACGGCGGCGGGGGCCGCAAGCGCTCGCCGGGCCCCGAGCGTGACGTGGTAGGCAGCTAACCTGTTTCCCCCAAAAGCCTTACAACATCGTGCGGCGCGGGGAGCCAGTGGTCGGGCCGGGTCGGTTCGAGCTCCTCCCGGGAGAACGGTCCCCAGAGCACGGCGGCGGTCCGGACCCCGGCGCTCCGGCCCGAGTGCATGTCGTGGACGCTGTCGCCCACATAGACGGTCGTGGCAGGGTCCGCGCCGAGCCGCTCGACCGCCCGGTCGATCGGTTCGCGGTGCGGCTTCGGGTGCTCGACGTCATCGGCGCCGATGACGACGTCCATCGCCTCCTCGAGCCCCGCGAGGCGAAGTCCGCGGTACGCCCCCACGCGGTTCTTGCTGGTGACCAGTCCGGTCCGGCAGCCCGCGGCCCGCACCGCCCCCACCATCTCCACCACGCCGGGATACACCGTCACCTGGCTGTCGTGATGAAAGATGTTGTAGTCACGGTAGGTCTCGATCATCGCCTCCATCCGGGCCTCGTCGTGCGCCCACTCGCGGAACTGCACCCGGAGCGGCGTGCCGATGCCGTCCAGCCACTGCCGGTCCGTCCGCGGCGGAATGCCGTGAACCCGAAGGGTGTGGTGGTAGGAGTCGATGATGAGGCGGATGGAGTCGATCAGGGTCCCGTCGAGGTCGAACAGGACGGTCTTGAGCGGCGGCATGGCGGCAAACGTAGCGGGGGCGGCTCCCGAATGCAGCGCGCCCCGGGAAGTGCTCCCCGGGGCGCGTGGTGGAGTGCGGCGAGGCGCTACTGCGCCGGCGTCGCCGTCACCCAGAGGCTGAGCACCGAGTCGGCGGTGGTGACAGCGTAGTGCGCCGTCATCGGACCGGTCAGCTTGCCGTCGATCAGGTGCAGCACGCCGGTGTTCGACACCTGGACGCCGGGCCGGAGGAGGCTCTCGTACGGCCCGAAGGCGGTGAGGAGGCTGTCGCCCGAGAGGGTGACGCCCATCGGCATCGTGTCGCGGCCCGGCAGGACGATCATCCACATCGTGGGGTCCGCCGCGGCAATGATCGTGGCGTTCACGATCACGCTGTCGCTGCCCTGCAGGGTCGTGGCCGTGTTCCAGACGCCGGCCAGGCTCGCAAGGTCGAGCGAGGGCGGCGGGGGCGGAGGCGGCGCGGCCTGCTCCTTGGCGCATCCGAGGATCACTGCCGCTCCGAGAAGCCATGCGGTCCGGCGCATCCGACGCCTCCTTCCATGAGTGGCCTGCGAGGGGCGCCGTGGCGCCCGAGGAGAGGCCGCCAACCTACGGCCCGGCCCGAGGCGTGGCAAGGGCGCGCTCGGGCAGTTCCTACCTGGCGGCGAGGTGTCGGGTGAACCACCCGCAGGCCCGCCGCGCAACTTCCTCCAGCGCCCCGGGCTCAGGGAAGAGATGCGTCGCGCGCGGCACCACCAGCAGTTCCTTCGTGCACGTGAGCCGGCCGAGGGCCGCCCGGTTGAGCGCCAGGACCTCCGGGTCGGCGGCGCCGACGATGAGGAGGGTGGGCGCCTCCACCCGCTGCAGGGCCTCTCCCGCGAGGTCCGGCCGACCGCCCCGGCTGACGACGGCACCGATCGCATCGGGACGCTCGGCCGCCGCGACGAGGGCTGCCGCCGCCCCGGTACTGGCCCCGAAATAGCCGATGCGCAGGTCCGGGGCGAGCCGGCCGCTCACCAGGTGCTCCGTCGCCTGCAGCAGCCGGACGGCCAGGAACTCGACGTCGAACCGGAGGCTGACGGTCCGCGCATCCACCGCCTCCTCCGCCGGGGTCAACAGGTCGAAGAGGAACGTGCCGAGGTTGGCGGTCTCGAGCCAGCGAGCCACCCACTGGTTCCGCGGGCTCAGGTGGCTGCTGCCGCTGCCGTGGGCAAACACCACCAGGCCGGTGGCGCCGTCGGGTATCACCAGCTCGCCGGCAAGGCTGCCGCCCGGCACCGGCAGCCGGAGATGACGGGTCGAGGAGAGCATGGCGTGGCTCATGAGGGTGCTCCTGCGCACTCCGGGGCCTGCCGGGCGGCGGACTCGAGCAGGGTGCGCACCTCCTCGTCCGTGGTCTGGCGGAAATCCTCGTACCATTCGCCGACGCCGCTGAACCCGGCTGGAACCAGCAGCGCGACGCAGCGATCGGCGATTCGGGACAGCGTCGCCATCGCCTCCCGCGACGCCACCGGAACCGCCACCACGACGCGCAGCGCTCCCTCGGCGCGTGCCGCCTCGACCGCCGCAGCCATGGTGGCTCCGGTGGCGAGCCCGTCATCCACCAGCAGGACCGTGCGTCCGGCACGGGGGAGGGCCTCGCGGCCGGCACGATAGAGGCGATCCCGGCGGGTCAGCTCGGCAGACTCCAACCGGGTCGCCTCAGCAATCCTCCGCGCCGGGATCCCAAGGCCGGCAATCACCTCGTCGTTGAGCACGCGGACGCCGCCCTCGGCGATCGCGCCCATGGCGAGCTCCTCGTGGCCTGGGACGCCCAGCTTTCGCACCAGCAGGACGTCGAGCGGCGCGCCGAGGGCCGTCGCCACCTCATGCGCGACCGGCACGCCGCCGCGCGGCAGCGCCAGCACCAGGGGCCGCTGGCCGGCCTCCTCGCGCAGCACCCCGGCAAGGCGGCGGCCCGCATCCCTGCGGTCCAGGAACTCGGACGCGAGAGGATTCACGGGACCAGCGCCCCCGGCGTCGAGATTCGCTCGAGAACCTCCTCGACCAGCCAGGGATTCTCCGGGCCGACGCGGCGGGCCAGGTCGGCCTGCGTCACGACGCCGACCACCTGCCCTGCGGCGTCCACGACCGGGAGCCGACGCACCTGCGACTGCTCCATCCGGTCCGCGATCTCGCGGACGGTCGCCCCCGGTGCCACGGTCGCGATCGGGGCGGAGGTCATGTGGTCACGGACGATGCAGTCGGTCAGGTGCCCCTCGGCCAGGCACCGGATCACGATGTCACGATCGGTGAGGACGCCGACCAGCCGACGGTGCGTGGCGTCGTCCACAACGGGGAGCATGCCGACGTCGAGCCTCCGCATGAGGCGGGCGGCGTGGGACACCGAGTCGCCGGCGAAGACGACGGTGGGTTGCTGGGTCATCAGGGATTGGGCGTTCATGGGAGGCCTCGCTTTCCGCGGTGCGCGCGGCGGCGCCGCGCGCCCGGCCGCGGCACACCGCGGCTCGGTGGTTCCAGCCTAGCACCTCGGGGCAGAAGGGAGCGGGAAGGGCGGGTGAGGCTTTCTTCATCGCCTGCCGCCGTGCGGCGACCGGCGGCGGTCGGGTGGAGGCGCTACGCCTTGCGGGACAGCACGGCCAGGTATGTCGCGCGATGCGGGAAGTGGCGGTTCATGAACCGGTCGAAGGAGGTCCAGAACGGCGAGAGTGCCCGCTTGGTCTCGCCCATCCAGTTGAGCAGCCGCTTGCTGGTGAGGAGCTGCACGCGCACCGGGTCGAGCCCAGCCGCCGCGATCGCGGCGCAGAACCCCTCGGGGTCGAACGAGTGGAGGTGCCCGTTCTTGTGGGCGCGGCGACCGGTGACCGGGTCGGTCACCATCTTGTCCTCGAGGCGCTCGCGATACGGTACGCAGAACAGCCCCCACCCCCCGGGGGCGACACACCCCGCCAGGCGCCGAAGCGCCCCCTGGTAATCGGGGAGGTGTTCGAGCACTTCCTGCGACAGCACCAGGTCGAAGGGTACCGGCGGGTCGTAGGCAAAGAGGTCCTCGCGGGCCTGGGTGATCCCGTGCTCCGCACACCGATCGGCGAAGATCGCCAGGTACGCGGGGTTGAGGTCGATGGCGTGCACCTGATAGCCGCGGCGGCTCAGCAGGTAGGACATGTACCCCTTGCCGCACCCCGCATCGAGGATCCGGTGCACGCCTGCAGGAATCATCGTGAGCAGGCCGTAATACCGCAGCATTTCGCTGTGGTTCATCTTCCGGTCGCGGGAGTCGGCGATCCACTCCTCGAGCGGAATGACAGGCAGGGCGCTTCGGGCCGGAGGGGACATCCAGCTGGCTCACCAGGGATGGGAGAAACGGAAAGATATCCGCCGGTTCGCGCCGCGCGCGAGGCCGCCACGTCAACCCTGAAACCGCAGCAGGCCGATCAGGTGGGCGTGAAGCGGGGCCGGGTTGGGCAGGGACGGCGGAAGCGCCGCGAGGGCCTCGAAGAGGCGGGCATCGTCGAGCGCCAGGAGTGCTTCGACCCGCATCGCCTCCCCGGCCGTGTGGCTCCCCGAGGCGAACGCGAGGGCGACGGCAATCCGATCCAGGAGCGGTCGGTTCCGGTCGTGCGCGGCCGCGCGTCCAATGCGCCGGAGGCGGTGGCCGAGGCGGGCGGCCGCCGCGCCCGGCTGGACGCCGGCATGCCGGAGGGAGGACGCCTCCCGGACCAGGGCGCGGCACAGTGGCTCCAGGGCCCTGAGTTCCTGGTGCACGGCGACCAGGTCCGGCAGGACGAAGCCTCTCGCGGCGCTCGCCTCCTCCAGCCGGTGCTCGACGGCGCCGGGATCGGAGCCCCACTCGCCCCCCTCCGGGCGCCAGAGCGCCGTCGTGGCCACGCGGTTCCCGCCGCACTCCAAGGCGATTCCGGCAAGCCACCCCGGATGATCGGAGCACAACGCGGCCACCCCTTCCGCGGACGGCCCGGCCAGGGCATCCGACACCTCGCGCCGCCAGCGCCAACGGAGGCGGCCTGTCGGGCCGATCCCAAGCGTGCCTGGCAGGGCGGACTTCGTCGCGAGCACCCGAACCTGCCTGAGGCGTGATTCGACCGCGCGGGTCGGGAGGAACCGGACGAGTTCGACACACTCCGTCGTGGATCCACGGCGCACCGCCCGGCCGTCGCGCTGGGTCATCCTGACATCGGTCCACGGCAGGTCGTAGTGGACCACCCGCTCCGCTCCGTGGAGGTCGAGCCCCTCCGCGGCCACGTCGGTCGAGAGGAGGAGGCGCGGCCTGCCCTGGAGATCCGGCGCCCCGGGTCGAAACCATCCCAGCACCTGTGGCCGGTCGAGGGTGACCCCGCCGATTCCGGCGCCTCGTCCGGTGCACCAGGCCGGACGACAGCTGGCCAACTGCGCCCTCAGGAAGGGAATCGTGTCCGGAGTGGAGACGAAGGCGATCGTCGTCGCCTGGTCACGAAGGAGCCGGGAGAGGTGGCGCGACTTGTCGTCGGGTGTGCCAGCGAGGGACCGGGCCTCCGGAACCAGCCGCTCGACGGCCGGAAGGTCGCTGAGGGCGAGGGTATCGCCGTCGGCCCCGTCGGGTAGCAGGGCCCAGAGCTCGAGCTGGTCGCCCCCTCCACTGAGCAGGCGGCGCAGGCGTCGCCGGGTCGCCGATTGGCCGGCCTCGCTCGCATCCCGAGCCTGAAGCAGGAGGGCACGATACCGGAGGAGCGACGCATGCAATGCCGCGGCGCTGGAGGCCGCTGCCTGGAGCAGGACGGCACGGACGAGCGCGGCGATTCCCGGCTCGGCGGAGAGCGCGAGCCGATCGAGCCCTTCGAGCAGCGCCTCTGCCCCGGTGGTGAGCATGAGAGCCGTGGACCGGGTGCGAGGCTGGTGCCTTGGTTCGAGTCGCTCGAGGACGTACCGTCCGAGGGCCGGCGGGACGTCTGAGCGGCTGAATGCGGCACGGAGCGAAGGGCTCCCATCGAAGGCGAGGGCGTCATCGCGCAACCCGAGGTGAAGCTGATGGTATAAATCCCACGCGGAGTTGACCACGGGCGTGGCGCTGAGCAGGAGCAGGCGCCGCCCCGCGAGCCAGGGGGCAAGCGTGCGGTACCGCCGGGTGGTCGGCCGGCGGAAGTGGTGGCTCTCGTCCACGATGACCAGCGCGGAGGGCCCTGCGGGGAGCGTCCCCCGGGAGGCACGGGTGTGCGACCACACCCGCACGGGAACCTCGAGGCGGCGTGCGGTGGCTTGCCACTGGTCGATGAGTGGGGCGGGAACCAGGCAGACCGGCGGGCCGCCCCCCAGGGCCTGCGCTACGGCGAGCGCGACGTAGGTCTTTCCCGTTCCCACGGGATCGGCGCAGAGCACGGCGCCGTGGATCCGAAGCGCGTGCAGCAGGAGGCGGAAGGCGTCGGCCTGATCGGGATCCAGCCAACTGGGTGGGGCGTCCGCGGCGCGCCGGGGCGCCAGGGAGGCCGCGATCGCCCGGGCCACGGCGGCCGGCTCCGCCATCGGTCCTGGACGGAGCAGGCCCGCCTCCATCACGGAAAGCGGCCGGAGCGACTCAGCGACGACGGACGGCGCCCACGCCCACCACTTCGGCGAGGAGCCTGCGATCGTCGCGCTCGAGCCCGAGCCAGGTTCCGCAGACCGCATCCAGTTCCGCTCCGCAGTCTTCGCCTGCCAGCGCACGCCGGGCGAGCGCCACCAGCCTCGGATCCTCGATCACGTCTGCTGGCAGGGGAATGGTGCCCACCGCGCGGGCATTGAATCGGGCGTAGCCGCCGCTGGCCACGTCCGCATGCACGCGGGCCACCGCTCGGCTCCAGGTGGTATTCAGCCAGGCGCAGAGCGCGAGGGCCTCCTCGTCAGTGCGGCAGCGCACCACATAGCACGAGTTGAGCGGTACGATCCCGGGTGCCTCGCGGCCGAGTAGGCACGCCGCCTCCAGCCGGAGCCCAAGGTCGGCCCAGACCACGCGCGGAACCCGGGCCCCGGCCTCGGCACGGAAGAGCCCCCATCGAGGCTGGCCCTTGAGGTCGCGACGCCGGCGCAGCGCATCGGCGTGGCAGGCGCAATGGCGTGCCGCACCCGGCAAGAGGCTGGCGAGGGGCGCCCCCCGCTCGTCGTGTGTCCAGAGCACCCGCCCCCCCGGGGCGGCCACCCATGGCCGGATCTCCCGACCGCGGAGAAGCGGGCGCACCAACGAGGGCTCCACTTCCGGGGGCGGGTCGACGAAGACGTGGTTCGCGCCGGTCTTCACGCCCAGTTGGATTCGGAAGCGTGAATGGAGGGGCGCGTGCCTGCCGAGGCGCTGGAGCAGTTCGACGAGTGCCTGGGGCCGGGCCAGCCAGGCGGCTCCCTCGGGAGGAAGGCGCGTCGACGGCACCGCACCCGGTGACAACCCGATTCGGGGCCGGTGCCCGGTCGGGGGCCTTCCTGCGCGCACGATCACGCCCAGCGGATAGGTCGTCGCGTCAAATCGAGCCTCGGGACGGCCCGTCAAGTCCGCGAAGGCGACCACCGTTCCCTGCTCGGACAGCGCCGCCCGCGCAGCGGTGCCGTATCCCGTCGTGGCAAACTTGGCCGGCACCAGCATCGCGAGGACGCCGCCTGGCTTCGTGAGCTCCCACCCGCGCTCCAGGAAGGCGATCGACAGGTCGGGCTGGTGCCGGTAGCCGGGGCCGCCGTCGGTGCGCCACCAGCGAAACCGCTCGCGGAGTTCCGACCGCACGGATGGGGCGAGGGCCTCGGCACGCACCCAGGGCGGATTGCCGAGCACGAGGTCGAACCCGCCCTGCGACATCACATCCGCGAACTGGGTGTCAAAGTCGAATGTCGGCGATGCCCCCTCCTCCGCCAGCGTCCTGGCGTCGCGGCGCAGGGACCGCAGTTCCTCCCGGGCGCGACGGAGGCCGCGCCGGGCCCGCGGATCAAGCCCGCGCCGGTCGGCGAACAGCGTTGCCTCCCGACCGGACGCAAGCAGCTCGGCGACCAGTCGCTCCCGTTCCGCGATGGCGGCGGCCAGGCGGTCCGCCGCGGTCTCCGTCTCGAGGCGCCGGAGGAGGCGAAGCCCCTCGCGCTTCGATGCGCCAGTCGAGGCGGCCACCGCGGCCCGAGCCGCCGCAAGCGCCGCGGCATGCGGTGTGGCCCGGACCGGATGCCGGAGCATCATCCGAAGTGGATCCGAAAGGCTGTCCCCCTGACGAACAGATGCGTCAAGATTCGGGAGTGGCCGGACCGATTCCGGAGTCCCGTCCGGCTCGCGCTCGATCACGGCCAGCCAGAGCCTGAGCTCACAGAGGCGCACGGCGGCGGGATTGCGGTCCACGCCGAACAGGTTGTGAGCGACGATCCGTCGGGCGGCGTTGCCCGGTCCGCTCGGCGACTGCAGGCCGGCCAGCCGCTCGAGCGCGCCCAGGAGGAAGGCGCCCGACCCGACCGCGGGGTCGAGCACGGTGACGTTGGCGAGCAACGCGGTCGCCCCGCCCTCTCCCGCGTCCAGCCGCGCGAGCGCTTCGGCGTCGGGAATGCCGAGGCGGCCCCCGACCCAGCTGGAGAGGGCGGCATCCACCACCGAGCGAACCAGGGCGCGCGGGGTGTAGTAGGTGCCGGTCTCCTTGCGCAGTCCCGGTTCCATGACCCCCTCGAACACCCGGCCCAACATGTCGGGGGCGACGCTGCCGGTGGTGTCCTCGACGGCCGTGAAATGGAAGCGCTCGAACAGGGTGTCGAATGCATCGCGCCACGCGGAATTCGGCACCGGCGCACGGTACGCTCGCTCGAGCGGGTGGGGCTCGAAGAGGCCGCCATTGAGGAACGGCACCCGGCCGAAGGCCCGATTCGGGGCGCCCCGCGCCTCGGGCGGCCGGTTGAGGGTCCCGAAGAAGAGCGGCATCAGGAGGTCGGCGTGGACCCGGCGGTGCCGGAAGAGGCAGTCATCCACGTGGCGCCGAAGAAAGTTGTCCGACCCGTCGAGCCAGCCCTTGCCCTGGACGAAGTAGAGAAAGAGGACCCGCGTGAGCTGCAGCAGGCCGAGTTGGTGCCGGTGCCGCTCGGGAATCGAGGCAGGGAGGGAGGCGACGAACCGCTCGAGCGTCGCACGAAAGGTCGTGAAGAAGAGGGCGCCAACGCCGGCGCCCGACAGCGCCTCCGCGGCCCGGACGGCAATCCCGAGGGCGTCGCCGTTGGCCGCCTCGCCGAGCCGGGCCAGGCAACTCGTGGCGAGGCGGCCAGGCTGGTCGAGATCGAGTTCGACGACCGCCGTTCCCTCGAGGCCGACGGCCACGGCCAGGCGTCGGAGCCGCGCGTCGAGACCAATCACGCCGCATATCCGGCCCCGTTCGGTGAGTCGGCGCGCCAGGCGAGGCGCTACCCGCGCCGGCTCCTGCGACGCCACCCCATACCAGGTGAATCCGCCCGCCCGGCCGACGATCGCCGCGTCTTCCATCGCGTCGGCGGGCCGGCCGAGGCCGGCGGCGCGCGGGTCGAACGGCTCCCAGAGCGGCTCGTGGCCGAACTCCGCCACCAGGCGGGGCAGGTCGTGCAATGCAGTGACCGCCTGAATGGAGCGGGTGTCGAGCACGGACCATTCCTGAGCGAGATGAAGTCAGGATGCACCGCATCCGGCCCCCATCACGTACCTGAATTCCGCCCGCTGGCGCGAATCGCTTCCCGGTCGTCTATTCCCTCCTTCGCTCCGCTCGCTTCGTGCCCTCGAATGGGAGGACGTCCCCATGGCTCGCACCCGTTGGCCGCTTCACCTGCCTCTCCTCGCCGCCGGCCTGCTGGGGCTGGTTCTCTGGGCGCCGGCCTCGGCGCGCGCCCAGGGCGCGCCGACGTACTACCAGTCGCCGGACAGTGCGCTCCGCACCCTGCCGTTCTCGGAAGCGGTGCAGGTGGGGAACCTCCTCTTCCTCGCCGGCCAGATCGGAAGCGTCCCCGGCTCGCGCGCCGTGGCACCGGGCGGGATGGCGGCCGAGGCGCGCCAGGCCATGGGAAACATCCGCGCCATCCTCGAGCGCCACCGGGCGTCGCTCAAGGACGTGGTGAAGTGCACCGTCTTCCTGGCGGACATGCAGGAGTGGGCGGCGTTCAACGAGGTGTACAAGGAGTTCTTTTCGGCGCCGTACCCGGCGCGGAGCGCGCTCGGGGTCAACGGACTCGCGCTGGGGGCGCGGGTCGAGGTGGAGTGCGTGGCGGTGGTGCCCTAGTAGTTCTCCAGCACCAGCGTGGCCAGGGCGTCGAGGGGAACGTGCTCCGGCTTCACTTTTCCGTCCGGGGTGAAGCGGATGTTCATGGCGCAGAGCTCCTCGAGGGCAGTGCTCTGCTCCGGGCCGAGCGGAAGGAGGTAGGGAGGGCCGCCGGCGCGCATCTCCGCCACCCGCGCAATCAGCCAGTCGGGCTTGTCGGTGGCCTGTTCGAGGGCGGTGAGCATCGCGTCGGTCAGGGTCAGGCGCATGGGGGCTCCGGGGCAACGGGTCCGCTAAACATTCCCGGGTCGGGGTGGGCGCGCAACCTGGTCGCTCCCCTCCACGTACGTCCGCCCCCGCCATTCAATCCGGCGCTCCCCCCGCACCACCGACCGGCCGAAGATCCACGCCGCCACAGCGACCCCGAGTGGATAGGTGAGGCCGTAGACGGGACGGACCCCGAAGCCGGCGTCGAACGTGACCCAGAAGAGCGCGCTCGACCCGGTCGCAACGGCTGCAGCCGTCATCCATCCGGAGAAGACGCCCGCCAGGGCGAGCACGAGCATGGCCGGGGGGAGCAGCCAGAACCCGGCGCCGAGGACGAACATCACCGGCACCAGGGCGCGGAGCACCGGCTCGTCGGGATAGGAGCGCCGCCCGCCGACGTACACATTTTTCGACCACCCTTCGACGATGCCCGCGAGGTCGGTGTACATCCGCGTCGACAGGTACTCGAGGGCGTAGGCCAGGAACCGGCGCCGCCCGGCCCGGAAGTAGCATTGCGCAAGCGCCAGGTCCTCCGCCACCTCGTGCCACACCGCCTCGTGCCGGCCAATGGCCTCGTAGCCCTCCCGGGTCACGAGGATGAACTGTCCGTTCGCGATGACGGCACTCGCCCGGCGGGCGCCGTTCACGGTGGCCGGGTTGAACCGGAACGCCAGCAGCGCGAAGATGATCGGCAGGATCACCCGCTCCCAGAACGACTCGCAGGCCAGGTGGCCGATGACCGTCAGGAGGTCGGCCCGCTCCGCCTCGAGCGCCGCCACCGCGCGCCCCAGCAGCTCAGGCGCGTGCCGAGTGTCGGCGTCGGTAAAGAGAATCAGGTCCCCGCGCGCCTGCCGGTACCCCTGCAGGCACGCCCACGGCTTGCCGAACCATCCTGGCGGCAGCTCCGCGCCCTCGATCAGCCGGAGCCGGTCGTCGCGTTCGGCCCGCGCGCGCACGAGCGCGGCACTGCCGTCGGTGGAGCGGTCGTCCACCACGAGAATCTCGACCGGCCGGTAAGTGGTGGAGAGGAGCGAGTCGAGGAGGGTGGGGAGGTTGGCTTCCTCGTTCCGGGCCGGGACGATGACCGACACCAGCCGTCCCGTGCTGGGGGCGTACTCCCCGAGGTTCGGGCGGCGGCGGGCGAGGCGCAGGAAGGCAAGGAAGGGGAGGACCCAGGGCAGGGCCATCCACAGGGAAGGAGACATCGGGCGGCCGTCAGCGCAGGCGGGTCACGGCGGCTAGCTCGCCCTCGATCTGCTCGAGCTGGCGCCCCACTTCCTCCGCGTCGATCGCATTGCCCGGGCTCGGTACCCCGTTCTGCGAGAACAGGGTGGCCACGAGGCCGTCGGTGTACCCGACCACGGCCACGCCGATGCCCTTGTCCAGCACCCTGTTGAGCTGCAGCATGATGGCCATCGCGCGCCGAGGCCGCATGGCGGCCACGATCGGCGCGAGGTGCCGGATCAGCAGTTCACGGAGGTACTGCATCTCGTCGACCACCTCGCCGGCGGCCAGGCCCCGCGCCGCCGCCAGCCGGCCGTAGTGCTCGCAGGCCTGGAGCCAGACGGGGCGCGCCTCGCGCCGCACCGGCCCGACCATCTCGCCGAGCAGCTCGATGATCAGGCGCAACTCCCGCTCGATGACGCAGCGGGGTATTGTGTTGGAGGTGTGCATACGGTCGCCCAGCCAGTCTGCCCACTGGGTGACCATCTCGTCCCGCAGGTCCGTGATGGCGCGGCTTGTCGCCAGGAGGACCGAGTGAGAAGCGCGCAGGGCGTGCCTCCGGTCGGTGGCACCACCAATCTACCACAGGAACGGGAATGAGGTCAAAGAACTTCGTCCGTCCGCCCGCGCTCGGCCCCGGCGCCCGCGTCGCCCTCATCGCGCCCGCCGGCCCGCTCCTCGAGCACGACGACCTCGTGCGCGGCGAGGAGCTCTGCCGCGCCCTCGGCTTCGAGCCGCGCCTCGGCCCGAACGCCTTCCGCCACTACGGCTACCTGGCCGGCACCGACGAGGAACGCCTGGCCGACCTCAACAGCGCGATTGCCGACCCGCGGATCGACGCAATCTGGTGCCTGCGCGGCGGCTACGGCATGACGCGGATCTTGGACCGGGTGGACTTCGCCCCGCTCCGCGCGCGCCCCAAGGCCATCCTCGGGTACTCCGACATCACCGCCCTCCTCAACGGCGCGCAGATCGCCGCCGGGATCGTCACCTACCACGCCCCCATCGCGGTGGCGCCGCTCACGCCATTCAGCCGCTGGCACCTCGACCGCGTCCTCACGTCGGTGAGCCCCCCCGGGCGGCTGGGCCGCGTGGCCCCGCCCGCCGACGTCCTCGTGCCCGCACAGGGCCGCCTGGTGACGCTGGTCCCGGGCGAGGCCACGGGCCCCCTCGTCGGCGGCAACCTGACACTGCTCCAGTGCCTGATCGGCACCCGGTACTTTCCCGACCTCGACGGCTGCCTCCTCTTCTTCGAGGACGTCGGCGAGGACCTCTATTCGGTGGACCGGATGCTCGCGCAGCTCCGTTCGGTCGGCGCCCTGCAGCGGGTGGCCGGCGTGCTCGTCGGGCAGTTCACCGAGATGAAGCGCGGCACCGGCGACGGCGCCCTCGGCTTCGACCAGGTGCTGGCAACCTACCTGGCTCCGCTCAAGGTGCCCGTCGCGTACGGCTTCCCTATCGGCCACGTGGACGACCAGTGGACCCTGCCGCTCGGGGTGCCGGCACGGCTCGACGCCTCCGCCTGCGAACTCGAGATCCTCGAAGGGGCGGTGCGCTGAAGGGTGGCCACGCCGAGCCTCTCGCGCCATCGCCTGCCGGGCTACCTCGGCGACATCCTCGTGGACGTGCGCACCGGCGACCGCGTCCGTCCCCGGCCCGCCGTCCTCGTCGTCCACGGCTTCAAGGGGTTCAAGGATTGGGGGATGTTCCCGCCCCTCGCCGAGCGGCTGGCCCGGGCCGGGTTCACGGCGGTGAGCCTCAACCTCGGCGGCAGCGGCGTGGATGATTCCGGGGAGTTCGTCTTTCCCGAGCGCTTTGCCCGCGCTACCTACAGCGGCGACCTCGGCGACCTCCAGAGCGTGCTCGACGCCACCCGGCAGGGCGGGCTCGGGTTCGCCCCGGCGTCCTCGGTCGGGATCGTGGGGCATTCCCGCGGCGGCGGGCTCGCCATCCTGGCCGCTGCCGCCGATCCGGGCCTCTCGGCGCTCGTCACCTGGGCCGCGATCAGCACCGTGCACCGGTACTCGCCGGACGAGATTGCCGCCTGGCGCGCCCGCGGCAGCTACGACGTGGTGAACACGCGCACCGGCCAGGTCCTCCCCATGGGCACCGACGTCCTCGATGACATTGCCTCGCGGGGGGCCGCACTCGACATCGCTGCCGCCGCCGCGCGCGTCACCGCGCCCTGGCTGCTCCTCCACGGCGAGGGCGACGCGAGCGTCCCGGTGGCCGAGGCGCGGGCGCTGCACGCGGCGTCCGGGGGGCGGGCCGAGCTGCACCTCGTCCCCGGCGCCGGACACACCTTCGAGACGGTGCATCCCTGGAAGGGACCGACCGCCGCCTTCACCACCGCCGCCGATGCCACCCTCGCGTGGTTTTCCCGCCATCTTCGCTGACCGAGGCCGATCCATGCGTCCCCTCCTCCGCGCACTCGCGCTTTCCCCCCTCCTCGCGATGGCCTGCGCCCCCGCCGCGCCCGATGCCGCCGCGGTGCGCGAGTCCCTGCTCGCCGCAGACCGGGCGTTCGCGGCGGCGACCGCGGAACGCGGCCTCGAGGGGTGGATGAGCGCGTTCGACACCACCGGCATCCAGATGGAGGCCGACCGGCCGTTCACCCCCGGACTCGCGGCCGTGCGCGCCACGATGGCTCCGGCCTTTGCCGACACGGCGTGGCATCTCACGTGGGAACCGACGATGGCTTTCGCCAGCGCGGCCGGCGACCTGGGATACACCCTCGGCACCTGGCGCAGCAGCCGCGCCGGGCCCGTCGGCGTGGCCGAGGAGCACACCGGCAAGTACGTCACCATCTGGCGCCGGCAGGCTGACGGCGGCTGGAAGGTGGTGTTCGACGGCGGGAACCCAGACACCGCACCGCCGGGCGCGGCGGTCGGCGCGACTCCCTGATCTCCGACGACAGATCGTGCCGCAGTCATCGAGCCCGTTGCACATCCGGCTGGCGCGCGCCCTGGCCGGGCAGGTCCCCACGCGCGCCGACGATCCCACCCTGGCCCGGGCGGCGGTCGCGGTCATCGCGGCGCCCGACCCCGACGCCATCCTGCTCATCCGCCGCGCCGAGCGCGCCGGCGACCCCTGGTCCGGCCAGATGGGCCTGCCCGGCGGCCGAAGCGGCCCGGACGATCGGGACCTGCTGCACACCGCCGTGCGCGAGGCGATGGAAGAGGTGGGCGTCGCGCTCGAGGACGCCGCGCTGATCGGCGCGCTGGATGATGTGGCGCCGAAGAGCCCGCACCTGCCGCCGCTCATGGTGCGGCCGTTCGTCTTCGCGCTCGCCGCGCAGCCCCGGGTCACGCCGAACGCCGAAGTGGCGGACCACCACTGGGTGGCGCTCGGGGCGCTCCTCGACCCGGGCACCTACCGGCCGGTCCGGATCGAGCTCCGCGGCGCCAGCCGGGAATTTCCCGCCTACCACGTAGGCCCGATACCGGTCTGGGGGATGACGGAGCGGATCCTGGCGCCCCTGATGGAGCTGTTGCGGAAGGCCTGAACCGGACGCCGGCAGGGGGCTGGCGATTAGGATGGCAGTAATCTATATTTAGGGCATCCTAATTTACGGCTGACTCGCATGCCTAGCGGTTCGACGCTCCCGGTCCTGACGCGCTCGGTCGAGGACTACCTCAAGACAATCTTCCATCTCTCGGAGGCGGGCTCGCCCGCCTCCACGAGCGACATTGCCGGCCATCTCGACCTGGCTCCCGCGTCGGTGACCGGGATGGTCAAGCGGCTCTCGGAACAGGGGTTGCTCGAGCACCTACCGTATCGCGGGGTCCAGCTCACCGCGGCGGGCCGGCGCGCGGCGCTGCGGATGGTCCGGCGCCATCGGATCCTCGAGTCCTACCTCGTCGCCTTCCTCGATTACACCTGGGACGCCGTCCACGAAGAGGCTGAACGCCTCGAGCACGCCGTCTCCGATGCGCTGGTCGAGCGCATGGCGGCGGCCCTCGGCAATCCGAGCGTGGATCCGCACGGCGACCCGATTCCCGCCCCGGACGGCACGATGGCGGAGCTCGTCTACACGCCGCTCCCCGAAGTGGCCATCGGGCTTCCGGTTCGGATCCGTCGAGTCGAAACCAGCCAGCCGGATCGTCTCAGGTACCTGGCCGAGCACGGGCTGGTGCCCGGCGCCGTCGTCACGGTCACGGCGCGGCAGCCCTTCGGCGGCCCGGTGGCGCTTCGGACGCTCGGGGGTGACCAGCTGGTGGGCCCGGAGCTCGCGGCGCTGCTCCTCTGCGCGCCGGAGGAGGCCCGATGAGCGCCGCCGGCTCTCCCATCGAGGAGATGACGTCTGGGTGGCGGCTGCCCCGGGTGTCGCCGACCCTGCCCGAGGCGTTCCGGACCGTCGCCATTCCACGCGGCGCGGTGTGGTGGCGCAAGATGCTGGCCTTCGCCGGGCCGGGGTACCTCGTGGCCGTGGGCTACATGGACCCGGGCAACTGGGCTACCGACCTGGCGGGCGGTGCGCGCTTCGGCTACGCCCTCCTCAGCGTGATCCTCATCTCCAACCTGATGGCCATCCTGCTGCAGGCGCTCGCCCTGCGCCTGGGCATCGTGACCGGCCGCGACCTGGCCCAGGCCTGCCGCGACCACTTCTCGCGGCCGGTGAGCTTTGCCCTCTGGGTGGCGTGCGAAATCGCCATCGCCGCCTGCGACCTGGCCGAGGTGATCGGCTCGGCCATCGCGCTCAACCTGCTCTTCGGGATTCCGCTGGTCTGGGGGGTGTGCATCACGGCCGTGGACGTGCTGCTGATCCTCCTCCTCCAGCACAAGGGCTTCCGGTGGCTCGAGGCGGTGGTCCTGACGCTGGTGGCCACCATCGGCGGGTGCTTCGCCGTCGAACTGCTCCTGGCACAGCCGGTCTTCGCCGAGGTGGCCCGGGGTCTCGTACCGACGGCGTCGATCATCACCGACCCGGCACGGCTCTACATCGCCATCGGCATTCTCGGCGCCACCGTCATGCCCCACAACCTGTACCTCCACAGCTCGATCGTGCAGACCCGCGACTTCGGGCACACCGAGGAAGGGAAGCGGGAGGCCATCAAGTTCGCCACGATCGATTCCACTCTGGCCCTCTTCTTCGCGTTCTTCATCAACGCGGCCATCCTCGTGCTGGCGTCCGCCACCTTCCACTCCACCGGGCACCAAGACGTGGCGGACATCGGCGACGCCTACCAGCTCCTCTCGCCCCTCCTGGGCACGGCAGCCGCCAGCGCCCTGTTTGCCATCGCGCTGCTCGCGTCGGGGCAGAACTCGACCATCACGGGGACGCTTGCCGGCCAGATCGTCATGGAAGGATTCCTCAACATCCGGCTTCCGGCGTGGCTGCGGCGGCTCATCACGCGACTCATCGCCATCGTGCCGGCCGTGATCGTCACCGCCGTGGCGGGCGAGCGGGGCACTGGGCAGCTGCTCATCCTCAGCCAGGTCATCCTCAGCATGCAGCTGTCGTTCGCGGTGGTGCCGCTGGTGATCTTCACCAGTGACCGGGCCAAGATGGGCGTGTTCGTGAACCCCCCGCTCGTCAAGGCACTCGCCTGGGCCGTCGCGGTCCTGATCGGCGCCCTGAACGCGTGGCTGCTCTTCGAGACCTTCCGCGGATGAGGGCGCCGCTCGTCCCGGCGGCCCTGGCCGTGCTCGCCGTCTGTCCCGCGCTGTCGGCGCAGGAAGCCGGGGAGCCGATCGCGGACAACAGCTTCCTGATCGAGGAGGCCTACAACCAGGAGCGCAACGTCGTTCAGCACATCGGGACCTACACCGACAACCGGGGTGGCGGGTGGGCGCTGACCTTCACCGACGAGTGGCCGGCCGGTGGGGTGCTCAATCAGATGAGCGTCGGCCTGAGCCTGGTCGGGGACGAATCGCTCGGCGGCAGGACCTTCACGACCCTGATCCTCAACTACCGCCGCCAGCTCCTCGGGAGCGCCGAGGGATCCTGGATCGTCTCTCCCCGGGTCTCGTTGCTTGGAGACGTGGGGAGCAGCGGCGGCGCCCCCTTCTCGGTCCAGGTCAACGTGCCGGCGAGCGTCGTGCTCACCAAGGCCTTCGTCTCCCACTGGAACCTCGGCGCCACCGTCGGAGTCGGTCCGGCGACGGTGAACGCGGGGGGGAGCGTGGTCTGGCTGACGATGGCGCGGTTCAACCTGCTGGTGGAGGGGCTCTACGTCGGCGCCGAGGGGCAGCCGCCGAGCTTCACGCTCAATCCCGGCGCACGCGCGGCCTTCAACCTGGGCTCCGCCCAGCTGGTGCCCGGCATCAGCTTTCCCATTGACCTCGGTGACAGCGGGGGCGATGGGATCCTGCTCTACCTGAGCCTCGAGCACCCCTTCGGCCCAACCGAGTGAGCCCGCTGGATCCGGCCCTTCAGATGCCGAGGCGCAGCACCAGGCCGGCCGTGCCCCACCGGTACGCCCCGGTGGCCGACAGGTAGGCGCTGTTGCTGATGCCGGCGAATGCCTCCAGCCGGCTCCGCTCCGCAAACCACCAGGCGACCCGGCCTTCCGCGTGTCCCTCGAATTGCCACTCACCGCTGATCCCGATCTGCTGCCCGCCGGCGCCGGCGCTCACCCGAGTCTCCCAGGACCGGCCGTAGCGCACGTACCCGCCGCGCGCCTCGAGCACCGTGAACCGGTCGGGCGAGAAGTAGAGCGGCTCCGTCTCGCTGTACCACACCATCCGCACCAACCCGCCCGCGAAGAACCGGCTCGGCAGCTGCTTGGTGACGGCGAGCACCGCGGAACTGCGAACGTTCCCGTCGCTGTACCACCCGGCGCCGCCCCCGGCGCTCAGGGCGAGCTTGTTTCCGAGCGGGGCGTCGACGGTGAGGTCCGCCGCATCAATGTCGATTCCCGACCCGATGAGGACCGCGGTCTCGGCAAAGGGGAAGTGGGAATAGCTCACGCCGATCACCGCTCCGGGCGCAAGGCGCACCGAGGCCCCGAGTCGCCCGGTGAGCACGGTGCGCGTGAGCCCCGAGTCGGGCCAGAGCCCCTGCACCCCGACCGCACCGGTCAGCTGCCAGCTCGCCTGCGTGTAGGTCGCGCCGAACTCCCCCGTCCCCCGGGCCGCACGGACGGAGGGCACGCTGCTGCCCTCGTAGGCTCCGACGGACCCGAACACCCGCGTGCGGTTTGCCGCCTGCGTCGACGCCGACACCAACTGCCACCACATCTCGTTTCGGTCGCTGTCGTCGCTCCAGCCGAGCGTCACGTCCACGGCGGCGCCGGTGGTCCGTGACAGGTCCACCTGGGCCCACTGTGCGTCCCGATTGCCGGGCGCCAGCATGACCGCGCTGTCCGCCTGTGCCATGGCCTCCAGCTGGCGGCCCGTGGCGCGGTACACCTGGGCCAGGCCGACGCGGGAGGCCACGTCGCGCGGCTGGTACGACAGGGCGCGCTGATAGCCGGTGATCGCCTCGTCGTTCCTCCCGTCCCAGAACGCCAGTTGTGCCTGTCCGGCCATCGCCTCGATGTTCACCGGGTCGCGGACCAGGACCTCGCGGTACAGGGAGTCGGCCGTCGCGGTCCGACCGTCCCACGCGAGCGTCCGCGCCTTTCCGAGCAGTCCGTCCACCCGCGAAGGGTAGAGCACGATGAGGCTGTCCCAGAGCACCGTGGCCTCGCCGTAGCGGCCGGCCCAGGTGAGCACGGTGGCCTGCATCGCGCGGACATCCGGGTCGTCGGGATCCGCCGCACGGGCGCGTGCCAGGTAGGTGAGGGCGGAGTCGAGGTTGCCGTCCCACGCCGCCAGGACCCCGAGCCGGTAGGCGGCGCGCACCGAGGCGGGGTCATCGGCCAGGGCCCGAAGGTAGGCCGCGCGCGCCTCCCCGTAGCGACCCTGGTTCCACGCCGCGTCTGCCTCCGACACCTGCGCGGCACTCGCGCGCGGGAGGAGGAGCAGGAACCAGGCGGTCATCGCGAGTCGGAGCGCAGTCCTCACCGGTGCCTCGACAGGGATCGTGGGGGAGGCGACACGGTCAACGCGGCGCCCAGACGGCTCGAAGGGAATCGTACACCGGCTTGAGCCGGCCGTGGGAGGTGGGTTGCTCCCAACCCGGCCACGCGTACGGCGTGAAGTCGGCGGCTCGCCACCGGCCACCCGCCGCTTCCGGCAGTGCGGCGCGGACCGCTGTGGGCTTCCCTTCCCGATACAGCACCGCCCCGATCCGGAACCCGTCCGTCGACGCCGTACCGAATTCACCGCCGGTCTGCCCCGGCGAGTCGAGGAGCACCGTGTGGCTCGACGGGTCGGTCACGTTCAGGAGCGCCCAGGGAATCCGGATTTCGACGAGTCCGGCGGCGCTGTCCATGTACCAATCCGATAGCGTGCTTGCCTGCGCCGTGCCGAACCGCAGCCTGCCCCGGTCCACACCCTGCGCCGGCCAGAAGCCGCCGTCACGGCCGTAGCGCGCGCGATTCGTGATCATGAACAGCTCGTCGAACCGCCCGTCGGCCTCGACCCCGAGGGTGGCCGGCCGGCGGTGGAACTGGCCGAAGTCGTCGCCATCGAGAATGGCCGCCCGGCCGGCGAAGGGATTGTACGATGGCACTACGCGCAGGTGCCCGTCTACCGGACCGGCAAGCGTCAGCAGGAATTCGAACCCGATTTCACTGGTGAGCAGGCTGTCGGGCAGCGCGAGCTGCCCGCGATCGGGCCGGTAGGTGTCGATCGCCACGGCCAGGGCATCGCGGGCCCAATCGACGGCGGCGGGCTCGAACTGCAGCGCGAGGTAGAGATACGCCGCATCCGCTCCCGCGCGGAGTGTCCGGAGCGGTCCTCGGCCCGACGCGAGCGGCACCATGCGCCCCCATCGGATGGCGTCTCCCCCGAGCTCCGGACGCTCCCCCGGGGCCCCCGCATACTGACCCAGGATGCCGTACTGCTGCTCGGCATCCATCACGTTCAGCCAGAGGCGGTTGCGTTCTTCGGGGAGCTCGAGGTCCATCACCGCCCAGTTGCGCTTGAACCACTCGTCGGTCCACGCGAAGATGATGGCCCCGGCGGCGCCACTCGCGCGGATGTCGCGGGTCAGCCGGGCGTCAATGGCCGCCATCGCCTGTTCATCATGCCCGCCATGGTTCCACCCCTGGGGCTGCAGGTGCGCCACGCCGCGGCTCGAGGGCACGCCGTACTCCGCAATGAGCAGCGGGATGCCCGAGTGGTGCGCGCGGAGCTCCTCCAGGTACGCGAAATACGCCGAGGGACCCTCCGGCGACACCCCGGCCAGGTACCCCGGGTCGTAGATCATGAAGTCCGGGTAGTACGGATAGGCGTGGTAGCTCGCGAACCAACCGGCCGGATTGCGCGAGGTCGGCCGGATGAGTTTCGGGTCCAGCCCGACTGCGTCGTTCTCGTACTCGAGGCGGGTGCCGGTCACCGGCCGCCCTGCGCGGCGCCGGGCCTCGATCTCCTCCTCCGTGCTCGATTCGGTGGGGTGCGAGAGTGGATCGAGCGTGGGCCAGTTGGTGTACGCCACCGGACGCAGCGCGTTCCACTGGTCAAACTCATACCCGAGGAGATAGTCGCACTGCTCCGCCATCCAGGCGTCCAGTGCGGGCGCATCGGCGGCCGCAAGGAATCGCCCTGCGTACGCCCGCCGTCCGGGATGCTCCTGGTCGTACGCCTGTACGGCAAAGGGCTCCCACTCCCGCCCGAGGATGTACCCGAACGTCCACGGGGAGACGTCGGCGTCGTAGCGCCCGCCGGCGTGCCCTGGCCGGGGTGGCAGGTCGAGGTGGCCGTGGACGAGGTTCACGACGCGGCGCATCTCGTCCCGGAACGCTCCCTTCCAGTCGGGGTCGTCGAAGTCGTGCCCGGGGGGCAATTCGGTCCAGACCCCCTGCACGAGCCAGACGATCCGATCGGGATGCGTGCGATTCCATCCGCGCAGCGCGCGATAGAATGCCGGCGGAAGGATGGTGTAGAGCCGGACGGCGTTGGCGTGCATGGCCGAGAGGGTGTCGAGCCACCCGGCGTACAGCGCGGAGTCGGTCGGGAACTCGGACGGGAATCGCCCCGGCAGGGCCACGCCAAGATTGACGCCCTGGATGTAGAAGGGGCTCCAGCGTCCGGCGGCCGTGCTGATCTCGAACCGCTCGCCCATGGTGCGCGACACCAGCTGCAGGCGCGGGGGGCGCACGCGTGGGCCGAGCGGGGGCCGATCCCAGTCGGGATTGAGACCGTCGAGAAGGGCGCGAAGGTCGGCGCGGGAGGGATCGAGCCGCCACGCCGTCCGCGCGGCCAGCACCGCCTCGTCCTCATTTCCCTCCCGTGCGGCGGCGCGGGCCAGGCCCTCCCACGCGTCCACCAGCAGGGAGTCTGCGGCGATGGCCCTCGCGAAGAGTGTCTCCGCGCTGCCCACGCGACCGAGCCGAAGCTCCACGAATCCCAACCCCACGAGGCCGCTGGTCGCCCCGCACGTTGCGAAGGGCCTGAACCCGTCGGCCGCGCGCTCGAGCGAGTCGGCGCGGTAGGCCGCCCACGCGCGCCCGATCCGCGCCGCCGCCGAATCAGGGCAGCCGGCCTGTGCCGGGAGGCGCTGGGCCCAGGTCGCGAGCACGAGGACGACCAGCACACACCGCACGGGGCGCAGGGATAGATTTCGAGGCATGGAGGAGGCTGAAATGTCAGAGTCAGCGGGATCCGCGGCAAGCGCCGCTCCCGACACGCGGGCCCTCGGCCGGACCCTGGTCGACACGTTCGGCAAGGGCTGGGCCAAGGCCGACGTGCCGCTCCTGATGTCGGTGTTTGCAGACGACGCCGTGTTCATCGAGACGCCCTACAGCGCGCCGCGGCAGGGGAGGGAGGCCATCCTCCAGTATTGGAGGGATGTGCCGGTCCATCAGGCCGAGATCACGTTCAGCAGTGGAGAAATCTTCGTCGCCGGCCCGTGGTTCTCGACCGAGTTCAAGGTGTCGTTCCGCCGTCGGCGCACCGGGGAGTGGGTCGAGGCGCGGGGGGCCATCTTTTGCGAAACGGCTGGAGATCGAGTGTCTGAGCTCCGGATGTACTGGCACCGCTGGGCGGGAGGACGCGAGGGCTGACCTGCGTCCCACCGAGGGGACGTCTCAGGGGACGATGAGTTGAAGTAAGCTGTTGATTGTCAATGTCTTAGGGCGTGGCATGTCCCTCGCTGTACGCAGGAGGGATCGCCGTCGGGCCAAGTCGTCCGACACCGACGGCACCGCCAGGGGGTTACCATGCTGACCACGCTTCTGGGTGCACTCGCCGTCTCTGCGGTCCTCGCCGACGGGCCCCCGCCGCCGATCGTCGTCTCCCTCAACAACAGCGGGCAATACAACCGTGGCGAGTGGGCCAAGGTCACCTTCAAGGCCGCCGCCGATGGTTACGTCGTCGTGCTCATGTCCGACGGCAATGGCAAGGTTCGCGTGCTGTTCCCGCTCGACCCGGGCGACGACAACTTCATTCGCGGCGGGAAGAACTACGCCATCGTCGGGCGCGACTCGCGCGGCTCGTTCTACCTCGACCAGGCCGGCGGTGGTGGCATGGTGTACGCCGCGTGGTCGAAGTCCCCGTTCCAGTTCTCCGGGTATGTCCGCGGCGACCACTGGGACTTCAATGTCTTCGACCAGTTCAACGCCGCCGACGATCCCGAAGCCACGATGACCGACGTGGTCCTGCAGATGACGGGGCAGGGCTTCGAGTACTCCATCGACCGCTACGTCGTCTATTCCGCCGCGGAGGTCGCCGCGGACAACACCACCTACATCGGCGTCACCGGCTGGCCGTGGCCCACCTATTACACCAGCGGGTGGAGCATCGGGCTCACCTTCGGCTGCTGCTACTACGACCCGTGGCCGTACTACGGGTATGGCTGGTACCCCGCCTATGGTTACTACCCCTGGTATGGCTACGGCTACGGCGGGTATCCCTACTACGGGTATCCCGGCTACGGGTACGGATACGGCTATCCGCGGCCCCCGGGCTACTACCCACCCTATGGCGGCTACTACCCCGGGTACCCGGGCTACGGCGGCGGCTACGCGGGCTATCGCCCCTACACCTTCAAGCCGGGCGGCACCGTCACCGACCCCGGTATTCCTTATCGGCCGCGCGGCGACGCGATGGCCCCGAGTGCGCGGACCTTCCAGGCCGGCGGCTTCGGTGCCTCGGGGCTCGGTGCGGGCGCCGTCACACCCGGGCGTCGCACCGTGGACGCCGCGACCATTTCCGGCAGCGTGGAGCCCGGCCGTCGGCCGGCCAGTCGGCCTTCGACCCAGTCCACCGGCGGCGGCAGCGCGGTCACTCCGAGCGGGCGGCGGGGCTTGAGCGGGGCCACCGCAACGGGCACCGCATCCGGCGCGCCGGCGCGGGCCCGGCCGACCATGGGCCAGCCGTCCGGGGCGTCGCCCCGAGCCCATCCCCAGGCGGGTGTCACCGGGTCGGGTGGTGCCGACCGCGCCCGGGGCTGGGGTTCCGATGGATCGCGCCGCCCCGTCGTGACCAGCCGGTCGCCTGAATCGGTCGGTGGCTCGCCGAATCGTCGCGGTTCGGCGGGCAACGGGGGTGCCTACGCTCCCCAAGGCCGCACCTCGAGCCCCGGCGGGTCGCGGTCCGGTGGGCAGGCGTCGGGGAGCCGTCCCCAGGGTCACAGCACCCCGTCCTACGGTCCCCCGGGGAGGAGCGGTGGGGGAGGGGCGCCGAGCGGCGGAGGCGCGCGGGCCGGCGGGGGCGGGTACAGCGGTGGTGGCGGTGGTGCGCGTGCCGGTGGTGCCCCGAGTGGCGGCGGCGGAGGCGGGCGCCGCGGACGGTAACCATCGGCCCCCGGAGACTCTCTCCGGGGGCCGATCGCTTGCGGCCTCGTGTACCGAGTGCAACGTTGATGAGTCCCCCAACAGGAATCCTCCGATGATGGCCGCTCCCCTCCTTGCCATGCTGTTGCAGGCGGCGCTGCCGGCGTTCCTGCCCGTCGCCGCGGAGCCCCCCGTGCTCGAGGTCGTGGGCGGGGACGCCGCCTTGCCGGATATCCCGCTTCGGCTCGGCAGCTCAGACGCATTCGGTTGTGTCTGGGGCGTGGGTGGATCGCACTACTGTCGGCACGAAGCGTCGTTTGTCGCTGCGGACGCACGCACCTATCCTGTGGGCGGCCTCACCGTCAGCGAGATCTGGGCGGCGGCGGCGTGGAGGCCGCCCTGCGCGGCAAGTTGGGGGGCGGCGGAGCCGGGAATTTGGGGCGGGGCAGGTTGCTACCCGGTTGGGCCCCTTGATTCCGACGCGTACCGGGTCTGGTCGCACCAGCAGCAAGTGGCTCGGGATTTCGTGGAGCAGAGCGTGGGGCTGCGGGAAGGGAGGGCCATCCGGGAGGCGCAGCGCCAGGCGGGCGCGACCAGCGCGCGGAAATAATTCTGCTTAGGCCGGGTGCCTCCCGGCGTAGTCCAATCCCCACTGCAGCAGCTCCGCGCCGCGGAGCCCCACCCGCATCGCCAACTCCGTGGCCTCCTCCTCCGACAGCTTGCAGTCCCGCATGAAATAGGGAATCAGCGCGCCCCCCACACGATTGCCGCTGCCGCAATGAAACAGCACCGGTCCCATCGCGGGGTCGCGCACCACGGCGAGGATGCGTTCCATCGTGGTGTCGTCCAGGGTGCCGCCGGTGACCGGCACGTTCACGTACCGCAGGCCGAGCGCCTCGACGACGGCGGCCTCGTCGAAGGGACGGGGCTCCATCGGGTCCCGGATGTCGAGGACAGTCGTGACGCCGGCGGCCCCGGCGGCGCGGAAATGCTCCGCCGTCGGCTGCCCGCCGGTCACGAGGCCGGGCGCGGGGCAACAGGCGTTCGGGATCCCCCGCACGGCGGCGAGCCTGGCCTCGTCGGTGCTCATCGCCCGTGACCGCGGTACGCAAGGACCCGCACCCGCTCCAGCGTGATCAGGCCGCCGTCCATCATCTCATCGATGGCCGGGAGCACCGCCTGGATCTTCTCCTCCGCGTCGACGCACTCCACCACGATCGGCAGGTCGAGCGACAGTCGAAGCACCGAGTCGGTGTGGAGCCGTGCCGTGGCCCCGAAGCCCATGATGGCGCGCGTCACGGTGGCTCCCGCGAGGCCGCGGGCCCGGAGCAGTTGGACGATCGCCTCGTGCAGCGGCGTTCCGTCGTGCTTGTCGCGTTCGCCAATGTGGATCCGCATCAGGGTGCCGTCGCCGGTGAGTGCTTGCATGGGTCGCTCCTACAGGGCGCGCCGGAACGCCAGCGTCCGGCCCGCCGCGGCGGCGCCGAGGAGCGTCCCCGCAACGGTCAGCGCCAGGCTCAACGAGACGTAGAGACCGAGGCGCGTCCACTCCCCGCGCTCGAGGAGGGTGGCGCTCTCGTAGCTGAAGGTGGAGAAGGTGGTGAAGCCGCCGCAGAATCCCACGGTCAGGAAGGCGCGGACCTCCGCGCTCACGGCGGGTGTCTCGAGCGCATATCGAAGGATGAATCCGAGGAGTACCGAGCCGATCACGTTGACCGCGAGGGTGCCGAGCGGAAAGGTGCCGGGCGTCCATCGCTGGACGGCCCCGCCCAGGAGATAGCGGGCGACCCCGCCGAGGGCGCTCCCGGCCGCGATCCAGAGTAGCATGGGATTACATTACCCGCATGCTCCGGCTGGCGATAGTGCAGTTCCGGCCCCGCAAGGGCGCCTACGCCGAAAACCTCGCGCAGCTCGAGGAGGCCTTGCGCGGGGTGGCGGCGTTGCCGGAGCCTCCCGACCTCCTCCTCCTGCCCGAAACCGCGCTGAGCGGCTACTTCCTCGAGGGCGGCGTGCGCGAACAGGCGCGCACGGCGGAGGAGGTGGCGGCCGACGTCGCGGCGGTGCATCGGGCCAGCGGCGCCCCGCCGCTGGATCTTGCCCTGGGGTTCTACGAGCTCTGGCGCAATTGCCACTACAACAGCTGTGCGTACCTCTCCCTCGGCGCGGGCGAGCCGGTCCTCCGGCATGTGCACCGCAAGGTGTTCCTCCCCACGTACGGCGTCTTCGACGAGGAGCGCTTCGTCGAGGCGGGGTCGGAGGTCCGCGCCTTCGACACCGCTTGGGGCCGGGCGGCCATGCTCGTGTGTGAGGATGCGTGGCATTCGCTGATGCCGACCCTGGCGGCCCTCGACGGCGCGCAACTGCTGCTGGTGGTGAGCGCTACGCCGGCCCGCGGGCTCGACAGCCCCGAGGCCCCCGCCAACCTCGAGCGATGGGAACGCCTCGCGAGCGACGCCGCGGCCGAGCACGGCATGTACGTGGCGGTGGCCCAGCTCGTGGGCTTCGAGGGGGGGAAGGCGTTCGCGGGCGGGTCGGTGGTCGCGGGGCCCGCGGGTCGCGTGCTGGCGCGCGGGCCGCTCTTCGAGCCGGGGCTGGTGCGTGCGGACCTCGACTTCGAGGAGATCACCCGCGTCCGCGCCGAGCAGCCGCTCCTCGCCGACCTGCGCAACCGGCTTCCGCGCCTCCTGGCGGAGCTCGGCCGCTCGCCGGGGGCGGCCGCCGAGGCCGCCACCTGGGAGGGCCGCGCCGCGGGACGGGTGCGGCCCGGCGCGGTCACGCCGCCGCGGGGTGAGGACCCCCTCGCCATCAATCCCGAACTCGCGCGCCGCTGGCTCGTGGAATTCCTGCGCGACGAGGTGCGCCGCCGCCGCGGCTTCGAGCGGGTGGTGCTCGGGCTCTCCGGCGGGGTGGACAGCGCGGTCGTTGCCTACCTGGCCGCGGAAGCGCTCGGCGCCGAGCACGTGGTCGCGGTGCGCATGCCGTACCGCACCTCGAGCCCGGACAGCTTGGCGCACGCCCAGCTCGTCATCGACGCGCTCGGCATCCAGGCGCGGACGGTGGACATCTCGGCGGGCGTGGACGGGATTGCCGGGGCGATCGGCGGCGAGCCCGACCCCGCGGCCCTTGGCAATATCATGGCGCGGATGCGGATGATCACCCTCTTCGACCTCTCCGCCCGGCTTCGCGCCCTGCCGCTCGGCACCGGGAACAAGACGGAGCGCCTCTTCGGCTACTTCACCTGGCACGCCGACGACTCGCCCCCGGTCAACCCGATCGGCGACCTCTTCAAGACGCAGGTCTGGGCGCTGGCGCGACACCTCGGCGTGCCGTTGGCCATCGTGGACAAGCCCGCGAGCGCGGACCTGGTGCAGGGCCAGACCGACGAGGCCGATTTCGGCATCCGCTACGACCGTGCGGACCACATCCTCCACTGGCTCCTCTCGGGCTACCGGCCGCCGCAAGTGGTGGCCCTTGGCTACGAGGCCGCGGAGGTGGAGCTGGTCCGCAAGCGCCTTGACGGCACGCACTGGAAGCGCCGGCTCCCCACCGTGGCGATGCTGAGCCAGACCGCCATCGGTGAGTACTACCTCCGTCCCGTGGATTACTGATGACCCGTCCCAAACCGCCCGAGTGGCGCCCGATGTCGTACTCGCGGTCCGAGTTGACCAAGCTCGTCATGCCGGCCATGCAGAACCTGCTCGGCAACCTCTTCGGTGGCGAGCTGATGTCGATGGTGGACCAGGCGGCAGCGGTGGCGGCCATCCGGCACGCCGGCGGCCCGGTGGTCACCGCGGCGATCGACCGCGTGGACTTCCGCGAGCCGATCCCGATCGGCGCGCTGGTCACCTGCCAGGGGACCGTGGACTTCGTCGGGAACAGCTCGATGGACATCACC
Source organism: uncultured Gemmatimonadaceae bacterium (assembly GCA_964574295.1). Lineage (GTDB taxonomy): Bacteria > Gemmatimonadota > Gemmatimonadetes > Gemmatimonadales > GWC2-71-9 > SPDF01. Next base: position 87,892 of record CAZNLY010000002.1, on the reverse strand, counting down.
GTCGAGGTCTACTCGGAAAACGTGAGCACCGGCGAGCGGCGGCACACGCACACCGCGCGCGTCGTCTTCGTGGCCATCGACGAGGAGGGCAAGCCGATGCGGGTGCCGCGGCTCCGGCCCGAGACGCCGGAAGAGGAGGCGCGCCACGAGCGGGCCCGCAAGCACCGCGAGGGGTTCCGTCGGCCGTGAACGTCCCGCGGGTGACGGCGGTCTTTGGCGGTGGCGGCGCCAAGTCGGCCGCGCAGGTGGGCGCGCTGCGCGCGCTCGAGGAGGCCGGGCTGCGGCCCAGCCGGTTCGTGGCGACGTCCATGGGGGGAGTGGTGGCGGCGGCCGCCGCCTCGGGTCTCGGGGCCGATGAGCTGTCGCGGCGCCTCCGCTCGATCCGCGCGCGCGACGTCGCCAAGCCCCGGCCCCTGGCCCCGGTGGCTGGCCTGTGGATGCCGTCGCTCCTCAGGGCGGAGCCGATGCGCCAGACGCTCCGGCGGCTGGTGCCCCAACAGCGATTCTCCGACCTCGCGACGCCGCTCACCCTGACCGCGGTGGACCTCGACAGCCGTGAGCTTGTGGTGCTTGGCGACGGCGGGCTCGACCTGCCCCTGCTCGATGCCTTGTGCGCCACGACCGCCCTGCCGGTGTATTACCCGCCGGCCGAGGTCGCGGGGCGCCGGCTGGCGGACGGCGGGCTCCGGGCCGTGCTCCCGCTCGACTTGGCCGCGCGCTTCCCGGCGGACCTCGTGGTGGCGGTGGACGTGAGCCCCTCGGTGGACGAGCCGGGCCCCCGGCAGCGGTTCCGCGGCCCCGGACTGCTCCTGGCGCACGACGCCGCCGAGGGCATCCTCATGGCGCAACAGGCGGTGGACGCCGTGGCGCGCTGGCGGACCACCGAGGGGCGCCCGCGGCTGGTGCACGTCCGCCCGCCGCTGCCGCTGCGCGCCACCTTTGCCGTCGAGCTGTTCGTGGAGTTCGAGGCCGCGGGGTACGAGGCCACCCGCGCCGCCCTCATGGGCGAGGCGTGGCATGGCTGAGCGGCCGCGGCTCTTCACCGTCGATGAGGCGAACCGGACGCTGCCGCTGGTCCGGCCGATCGTCCGCGACCTCCTGGCCGAGCACCGCGCCTGGCGCACCGAGATCGACCGCTACGAGATGGCGATCGCGACCGACCCGGCGGAGGGCGGGGTGGAACCCGAACTCGCCGCGCTGGCCCGCGAGGCGGCGGAGGCGCACGCCGCGCGCATCGACGCCTTCCTCCGCGAGCTGGAGGCCATTGGCTGCCTCTTCAAGGGGTTCGACGGCGGCCTCGTGGATTTCCTCTCGCTGCGCGAGGACCGTCCGGTGTACCTCTGCTGGCGCCACGGCGAGGCCGCGGTGACCCACTGGCACGACCTGGAGGGCGGCTTCGAGGGACGCCGCCCGATCGACGCCCACCTCCTCTCGGAAACCACCTGACATGCGACTCTGGCTCTTCCTCCACTTCCTCGGGCAGGTGATGTGGCTCGGCGCCGGCCTCGCTTCGATGGTGTACGGCATCGTCGGCAAGCGCGAACCCGCTGCGTCGCTCCCGGCGATTGCCCGGGGCCAGGCGGCGGTGCACATGATGCTGGTGGCGCCGGGGGCGGGGCTGATCATCCTGAGCGGCGTGATGCTTTCGCTCCAGATGTACGGCTCCGCCATGAGCGGCATGGCCCCGACCGCCTGGATGTTCGTCATGCAGGGCGCCGGCATCCTCGGGGCGCTCATCGTCCTCGCGGCGGGGCTGCCGACGATCTCGCGGCTGGCCCGGGTCTCGCCCGAGGGGCCGACCGCGCCCCTCTACCAGGCCATCCGGCGTCGCCACGTGGCGATCTCGATCGTGTCGGGGACGCTCGGGATGATCGCGCTCCTGGCGGCGAGCTTCCCGCTCCGCTGATGCACCGGCGCGACCTCTTCCGCGCGGCGGCCGCCTTCCCGGCCGCGGGGCTGCTGGGCCGTCTCGAGCGTCGGCCGGCGCGCGTGGCCTCGGCCCTGCCGCTGCCCTCCGACGACGAGGCCTACTGGGCCGAGGTGCGGCGGCAGTTCCTGGTGGCGGACGGCATCTTCATGAACACCGGAACCTGGGGCGCGCTGCCGGTCCCGGTGCTCGATGCCGTCGAGGCACACATGCGCGCCTTCGAGACGGTGTTCCACCAGGTGCCCTTCGACTTTCCGGGGCTCCGGGGGCGGCTGGCGGCGCTGGTGGGCGCGCCGCCGGAGACGCTGGCCTTCACTCGCAACACCACCGAGGGGATGAACACCGTGGCTCGCGGGCTCGACCTGGCCCCGGGCGACGAGATCCTCCTCACCACGCACGAGCACGTCGGCGGGCTCTGCTGCTGGGAACTGGTGGCGGCGCGGCATGGCCTGGCGCTCAGGACCTTCTCCCCGCCGGTGCCGGCGCCGAGCGAGGACGCGCTGTTCGAGGCGTGGACCGGTGCCGTCGGGCCGCGGACCAGGGTGCTGAGCATCGCGCACATCATGTTCAGCACCGGGACCATCCAGCCGGTGGCGCGGCTGGCCGCCTGGGCACGGGAACGCGGGATCGTCACGGTCATCGACGGCGCCCACCCGCCGGGACTGCTCGCGCTCGACGTGACCGCGCTCGGGTGCGACTTCTACGCCTCGAGCCCGCACAAGTGGCTGCTGGCGCCGAAGGGGTGCGGCTTCCTCTACATCAGTCCCGCATGGCTCGACCGCCTCTGGCCCCTGGTGGCGAGCGGCGGCTGGAATGACCTGGCGCTCAAGGCCGATCGCTTCGACCACGTCGGCACCCGGAACGAGAGCCTGCTGGTCGGCTTCGACGCGGCCCTCCGGTTCCACGCGGCGATCGGCACCGCGCGGGTGGAACAGCGGAGCCGAGGGCTGGCCACCCGGCTCGACGCGGGGCTCCGCGCCCTGCGGGGCGTGACGGTGGTGTCGCCCGAGAACCCCGAGGTGCGGAGCGCCATGGTGTCGTTCCAGGTGGCGGGCCGCACGGGCACCGAGGTGATCCAGCGGCTCTGGACGATGGGGCCGGTGCGGGTACGGCACGTGACCGAGCACGGGCTCGACTACGTCCGGCTCTCGACGCACATCTACAACACGCCGGCGGAGGTGGATCGGGTGGTGGGGATGGTGGGGGAGATCGCGGCGGGGTGAGGGCGGGGTGGGCCCAGGCAGGGGCGGAAGGACCTCGCGCCCCTACCTGCGGACCCGGCCGGTTGTGCACAGCGGGCGGACGGGGCAGGCGGTGCACCGGGCCACGCGTGCCGTGCAGACCAGGGCGCCGAGTTCCATGAGGGCCTGGTTCAGCGCCCACGCCCCGGCACCGTGGCGGGTGTGAAGATTGGCTGCCGCCTGCCAGAGCCGCCGCTCGCCCGCGGCGCCTCGGGCGCGCGGGTGGAAGGCCCGCCTGAGGACGCGCGCCACGTTGGTGTCCACCGCGGGTTCGGCCCGCTCGAACGCAAAGCTTGCCACCGCGCCGGCGGTGTAGCGGCCGACGCCCGGCAGCTGCCGCAGCGCGACTGGATCCTCTGGGAGCCGCCCGCCGTCGCGGGCGTGCACCAGCCGCGCGAGCCGGTGGAGGTTTTCGGCGCGCCGATAGTAGCCCAGCCCGTCCCAGCTCTCCCGCACGGCCGCGGGCCGCGCGGCGGCCAGCGCCGCCACCGTCGGGTAGCGCGCCAGGAAGCGGGGCCAGTACTCGGCGACCCGCGCCACCTGGGTCTGCTGCAGCATGACCTCGGAGACGAGCACGGCGTAGGGATCGCGGGTGCGCCGCCAGGGGAGGTCGCGCCCGTGCCGGCGGAACCAGCGCAGGAGCCGGCGGCGGAACTCGCGCACGCGGGCCGTGGGTGTCGGGGTGGACTTCACGGGCATGGAGGCCCAAGATAATAGCGATGCAGACCGCGCAGACCGCCGTGCTCGGCATTCCGCGCGCCGTGGGCCGCACGGTCATCGGCTCCCTGGCGCACATCGGCCGCTTCAGCCTGCTGGCGGCGGAGCTGGCGCGGGCGCTCAGCGAGTGGCGCACCTGGCTGCCGCGCACGCTCGACGAGGCGCGCAACATCGGGGTCGGCAGCCTCTTCATCGTCCTGTTGGTCAGCTCCTTTGCGGGCGCCGTCACCGCCCTCCAGACCGGCTACCAGTTCCAGGGCAACCTTCCCTACTACGTCGTCGGCACGCTGGTGGTGGAGTCGATCGTGCTCGAGCTCGGGCCGGTCCTCACCGCCCTGGTGCTGGCCGGGCGCATCGGCGCGCGCTATGCCGCGGAACTCGGCACCATGCGCGTGACCGAGCAGATCGACGCCCTCGAGAGCCTCGGCCGGTCGCCGGCGTCGCACCTGATCATCCCGCGGGTGCTGGCCGGATTCGTCATGATCCCGGTGCTCACGGTGTTCGCGAATGCGATCGGGATCCTGGCGGGGTGGTGGTCGGCCAAGCAGGTGCTCCCGATCGGCAACGCCGACTTCACCTACGGGGCGCAGTACTACTGGCGCCCGTTCGACGCCTGGTACTCGATCATCAAGGCGTTCTTCTTCGCGGGGGCCATCACCCTCATTCCCTGCTACATGGGCTTCAACGCCCAGCAGGGCGCGGAGGGCGTGGGCAAGGCCACCACCACCGCGGTCGTCGCCACCTCGGTCACGATCCTCCTCCTCGACACGCTGCTCGCGCGGCTCCTGCTGCACGCATGATCGAGCTCCGCAACGTCCACAAGCGCTTCGGCCAGCAGGTCATCCTCGACGGGGTGAATTTCACCGTCAACGAGGGCGAGACGGTGGCGCTCCTCGGCCCCTCCGGCACCGGCAAGAGCGTCCTGCTCAAGCACATCATCGGCCTGATCCGGCCCGACGCCGGGACCGTGCTGGTGGACGGCCTCAATGTCTCCACCCTCGACCGGAAGTCGCTTGCGGCGCTGCGGAGCACCATCGGCTACGTGTTCCAGAACGGGGCGCTGTTCGACTCGATGAACGTCTTCGAGAACATCCGCCTCGGGATCACCGACGATGCCCTCAACCGCGACCAGGACTACTGCGCCCGCCGCGTGCCGGAATGCCTGGCGCTGGTCAACCTCGCGCCGGAGGTGGCCGAGAAGTACCCGGCGGAGCTCTCGGGCGGGATGCGCAAGCGGGTTGGCATCGCCCGCGCCATCGCCGGAAAGCCCAAGTACCTCCTGTACGACGAGCCCACCTCCGGGCTCGACCCGGTGAACGCCGACATCATCGACAACCTCGTCAAGTCGCTCGCCGATACGCTGGGGGTGACCGGGGTGATGGTGACGCACGACGTGCGGGGTGCGTTCCGGGTGTCCGACCGCGTGGCGCTCCTGAGCGGCGGCGCGATCGTGTTGCAGGGCACCCCCAAGGAATTCCTGGCCTCCGCCGACCCGCGGATCAAGGCGTTCCTCGAGCGGGACTTCGACTCACACTCCTTCGCGGCCTGAGGCCCCATGGACCTCCACTACAAGCGGGAAGCCGCCGTCGGCGCCCTCGTCCTGGCCGGCGCCGCCGTGTTCCTGGCCGGCACGATGTGGCTGGGCGGTCGGAGCTTCGGCCGCCGGAACATCGTGCCCGTCCAGTTCGCGGACATCGGCAACCTCAAGTCGAGTTCGCCGGTCAAGGTGTCGGGCGTGCAGGTGGGCAAGGTGGACCGGATCCTCTTCGAGTCGGTGGGGCAGGTGCGGGTCAACCTGGCGCTCACGCACCCAGTGGAGCTCAAGCGCGACGCCGCGGCGAGCATCGAGGCCGTCGGCGTCCTCGGCGACGTGGAGATCGTGCTCCACCCGGGCACCGATTCCGTGCCGCTCCCCCTCGGCGCCGTCCTGCAGGGCACCATGGCGCCGGGGGTCGGCGGGCTGGTGGACCGGCTGGGGGACCAGGCCAGCGCGGTGATGACCGGGGTGCAGTCGGTGGTGAACCAGCGGCTGGCCGATGACCTCCACGCCACCCTCAAGTCGATGCAGCGGATGCTCGACGTCTACGGCGACACCCGGAGCGGGCCGACGGCGGAGATGACCCGGCTGATGGTGTCGCTCCAATCGGTGAGCGCCCGGCTCGACTCGGTGCTGGCCAACCCGTCGCTCACGCGCACCTTCGAGCACATGGACAGCGCCACCGCGGGCCTCGACGCGCTGACCACGCAGCTCACCACCACCACGGCCCGGATGGACACGCTGGTCCGCAACATCAACGAGGGGAAGGGGACCCTCGGACAGGTGGCCACCAACCCCGCCCTCTACGACCAGCTGCAGGCCACCCTCAAGTCGATGCAGGCGCTCCTGGACTCGGTGCAGGCCAAGCCGGGGAAACTGACGGTCCAGGTGAAGATGTTCTGATGCCGCTCACCCTGACCTTCCTCGGGACCGGCGCGGCGATTCCCTCCCTCGACCGCAACGTGGCCGCCCTCGCCGTGGCGCGCGAGGGCGAGACGCTGCTGTTCGACTGCGGCGAGGGCACGCAGCGGCAGATGATGCGCTACGGAGTCAGCTTCGCGCTCCGCGACATCTTCTTCACCCATTTCCACTCCGATCACCTCCTCGGCCTCACGGGCCTCGTGCGCACCCTCGGCATGCAGGAGCGCTCGGAGCCGCTCCGTCTCTTCGGGCCGCGGGGCGGCAAGCGGCTCCTCGAGCAGGCGCTGTCGGTGGGCATCGAGCGGACCAAGTTCGACGTCGTGATCGAGGAGCTGGCCGGCGGCGACCGGGTGGAGCGCGGGGAGTACGAGATCGTGGCGGCGGAGGCCGACCACCGAACCCAGGCGCTGGCGTACGCCCTGGTGGAGCATGATCGGCTTGGCCGCTTCCACCCGGAGCGTGTGCGGGAGCTCGGCGTGCCGGAGGGCCCCCTCTGGGGGAAGCTCCACCGCGGCGAGACCGTGGCGCTGCCCGACGGCCGCCGGATCGGGCCCGCTGACCTCGTGGGCCCTCCACGCCCGGGGCGCCGGGTGGTCATCTCCGGCGACACCCGGCCCTGTGCCGCGGTGGTGGCCCTGGCGCGGGGGGCCGACCTCCTGGTGCACGAGGCCACCTTCCAGTCCGACGAGGCCGACAAGGCGGTCCAGACGGGGCACAGCACCGCCGCCGAGGCGGCGGGGGTGGCGCGGGACGCCGGGGTGCGGCGCCTCGTGCTGACGCATGTGTCCGCGCGCTACAGCCGGGAGGCGCCGGAGCTCCTCGCGGAGGCGCAGGCGGTCTTTCCCGAGACGCAGGTGGCGCGGGACGGCCTCACGCTCGACGTGCCGTTTGCCGACGGGGGGGAGGGCCGATGAGCGCGGGGGGGAGCCGGCTCCCGGTCGTGCTGCTGGTGGCGGTGCTCGGGGTGCTGGTGTGGTCGGGCGTGGCGCCGCACGACCGCTTCACCTGGGTGCTCGAGGTGGCGCCGGTGCTGATCGGGCTGCCGATGCTCCTGGCCACCCACCGCCGGTTTCCCCTCACGCCGCTGCTGTACACGCTGCTCGCGGTCCACGCCTGCATCCTGATGGTCGGCGGGAAGTACACCTACGCCGAGGTGCCCGCCGGCTTCTGGGTGCGTGACGCCCTCGGCCTGGCGCGCAACCACTACGACCGCCTGGGGCACCTGGCCCAGGGGTTCGTGCCGGCCATCCTGGCGCGGGAACTGTTGGTGCGCACCTCGCCGCTGCGGGGCAGCCGGTGGCTGCCGTTCGTGGTGGTGGCCTTCTGCCTGGCGTTCAGCGCCTTCTACGAGTTGATCGAGTGGTGGACGGCCGTCTCCACCGGCGACGCCTCCACCGCCTTCCTCGGCACCCAGGGCGATGTCTGGGACACCCAGTGGGACATGTTCCTCGCGCTGGTCGGGTCCGTCACGTCCCTCCTCCTCCTTTCCCGGGTCCACGACCGGCAGCTCGCCCGCCTCGAGGCGTCCCCGCCTCGGTGAGGGCGGCCTCGCGCGCCGCCTGGCCCGCGAGCCACCGCGGCACGTCGAACTTCTTCCGGGCAGCCTCCAGCGACATGTAGCGCACCGTGCCGAACACCGGCCGCCGGTAGAAGGGGCGGTCGAACTTGCCCAGGATCCACTGGAAACTCGCGTAGCTGTTGGGGTCGCGCCCGTCGAGGGCGTACTTGTTGTTCAGGTGCTCCATGGCCCGGAGCGCGGTGGCCGCGTCGGGGCTCCAGTGCAGGATTGCCTTTCCCCAGAGCATGCGCAGGTAGTTGGGCATCGAGCCGTCCCGCACGTAACAGCGCTGCGCGGCATTCCAGAGCGGACTTGCCGTCTGCCCCTGCTCCAGCTCCTCCAGCGAGTACTGCGCGGGCCGCGGGTCCGCCTCGTGGTCCGCGAGCTCCGTTCGCGCCCACGGCGGCGTGGCCTCGAGGGTGCGGTGCCGGGGATCGTGGTGGCAGAAGTTGTGGGCCAACTCGCGCCAGACAAGGAGTTCGTCCTGGAAGGAGGCGAACTGGCCGGGCGGGGCCACCTCCCGCGCCCGGAGCAGCACCTCCTGGGGGCTGATGTTCCCGAAGTGCAGGTAGGGCGACAGTCCGCTGGTGGCCTCGGGCCGGTTTGGATCCCCGCGATCCTCCGCGTACCGCGCGAGACCGGTGGCGAGGAAGGCGTCGAGCCGTGCCCTTGCGGCCAGCTGGCCTCCCCGGATTTCCGGGGCGGGGCCCACCCCGTGGTCGATGTCGCATTCCGCCGCGAGCGCCGCCGGCGATGACGTCCCGAGGGGGGAGTCAAAGGGAAACTCGACCCGGCGCCGAATGCGCGGTTCGACCTCGCCGACCGGGTGAAGGTGGTGGGGGAGCGCCGCGAGCACCTCGGTCCGGAAGCCTCGCGCGGTGCTGTGCGCGCGGCTGATGGTGGCCATCGGCACGATCGTCGCGGAGTCGACGGCCACCACCGGCGCCGCGATGCGCGCCTGCAGCCGGCGCGCCTGCCCCGGGACGATGAAGGTGGGGAGGTAGTCGGTCACCACCACTGCGGCGCGCCGGGCGAGCGCGAGGAGCGGAGAGATGGCGCCGGGCTCGGGGCGCCGCCGCTCGAGGTGGAATCCGTAGGGGATGTCGCGGCGGCGGAAGTCGGCGGCCAGGTCGGCGGCGGACTCGAGGATGAAGGTGTGGAAGCGGTCGCTCGCCCACGGGTAGTCGGGGCGCAGCCCGTGGTACACCGCCAGTATGAGGCCCAGATCGTTGGCCCGCTCGGCGGCCCAGTTGAGGGCGGGGTTGTGCCGGGAGCGGAGGGTGGCCTGGATCCAGTAGAGGACAAACTCGCCCGGGACGGGGCGGTGGCTTGCCAGGGGGTGGAGCCTGGCGTCGTGGGGAGGAGACTGGCGGGACTGGGTCACGATGGGGTGCCTGTCGGGGCCCGGAACGAGCCTCGAAACGTTGGTTCTCGTTGACGCTCCCCGGCCGTCCCGCTACTTTACCCCGGCTGCTGGGGGCTGTAGCTCAGCTGGGAGAGCGCTGCAATCGCACTGCAGAGGTCAGGGGTTCGATCCCCCTCAGCTCCACATTCTTGCTGCCCCGTGGTGTAACTGGCAACACGCCTGACTCTGGATCAGGAGAGTCCTGGTTCGATCCCAGGCGGGGCAATGCCCAGGGTGAATAGCCCTGGGCGTCTTCTTTTCAGGCCCTTCCGGACCCGGGGCTCCCGTCCATGGCCTCCAAGGCCTCGAGGTCGGCCACCGGAACGAGTGCCGCCACCGCCTTCCCGTGGCGCTCGAGGACGATTCGTTCGCCATAGACCAGGACCTCGTTGAGGAGGTCGGAGAAATTGCTCCGGGCCATGGACACCGGCAGCGTTGAACGCTCCATGCAATCGATCTCCTAATATTGTACGATTAGTACGAAACGTACAATATATGAGCTGAAATGGCAAGCCATGCTATCTTGGCCAGCCGAGACGGGGCGAGGCCCGCCGCGACGCTTCCGCCCCCCGCCGCATCTACTCCCCCGACACCACTCACCCTTTGCGGGAGACCCGCCGATGCGACGTCCCTTCCTTCCCCTTGCCCTGGCCGCCCTGGCCGCCCTCCCGGGTGCCGCCCGGGCCCAGAACGACGATGTGATCGTCTTCGCCGGCGGGCGACCCCGGATCGGCGTTACGGTCGACATGAACGCCTCCGCCGCCAACAACAAGCTGGGCGCCACCGTCCAGTCGGTCACTCCCGACGGCCCGGCCGCCAAGGCGGGCCTCCAGGGTGGCGACATCATCACCCGATTCAACGGCATCTCCCTGGCCGACGCCAGTGCCGGTGAGGCAGGGGTCTCCGGCCCCGGGCGGAAACTGGTGGAGCTGGCCCAGGCGCTCTCGCCCGGCGACACGGTCAAGGTGGACTACCGCCGCGGCTCCGCGTCCCGCAGCGCCACCATCGTGGCGGCGGACCTCGGCGGGGCCACCTTTGCCTGGGGCGGCGGGCCCGGCCGGGCCGGCATGGTCACCATTCCCGACGCCGAGGCGGCGCGCGGGATGGCCATGCTGGACTTCGAACGGAGCATGGGCGACATGCCGCGCCAGTTCCGGGTCGCCTTCGACGGCGGGCCGATGGGCCTCGAGCTGGCCGACATGAACGCCGGACTGGGAGAGTACTTCGGCACCGCGAAGGGGGTGCTTGTCCTCGACGCCCCGGCCGACTCGACGCTGCCCCTCAAGGCGGGGGACGTGATCCTCGCGATCGACGGCCGCGCACCCGCCGACGTGGGGCAGGCGCGCCGGATCTTCGCCAGCTATGACAGCGGCGACGTCGCCAAGATCGAGATCATGCGCCTCAAGAAGAAGATGACCCTCTCCTGGACGGTGCCGGCCACGCGGGTGCGGATGCGCGGGCCAGACAACCTCCGGTGGCGGAGTGGCGTGCCGATCGCGCCACCGGTACCGGCGACTCCTGGCGCGGCGCCGCGGGTAAAGGTGCGGGTGGCCCCGCCGAGTGCGGCCATCCCCGCCGCGCCGACCCCGGCCCCGGCGGCAGCGCCGGCTCCGCCGGCACCGGCCGCCCGGACCTGAGCCACTCCCCCGCACAACGGGACGGGGGCGGGCCTGTGAAGGTCCGCCCCCGTGTCGTTCGGTGGGCGCCGGCTACTGGAGGTCCTCGGGCGGGACGGCGCTCTTGGGGCGGATGAAGAAGCCGTAGATCGTGGCGCTGGAGTCGAGGGTGAAGGCGACGACCAGCGGCTCCTCCATCATCTCGAAGCGCGCCACTCGGAGGTAGCCGGTGAGCGAGTCGCTCGCCTCGATGTGCTCGGCGAGCACCTCGGCTTCCATCCCGACCTGTCCCACGAGCTGGGCATTGAAGTCCTCGAGCTGCTGGGCGGTGATCTTTTCCCGGACGGCCGCGGAGCTGTGGGCGATCAGGCTGTCGCCGAGGCCGTTGTAGAACCACTCCGTGTAGCGCCGGCCGGCCGCGAGCGCGGAGGCGGAATCCAGCCGTGCATGCGGGGGCGGGGCGCTGGACGGCGCACCCTGAGCCTCGAGGGACACGGCGGCAAGGAGCAGCACTGCGGTGGCGAGGGGAATGCGGCGCATGGGAACGCTCGGATTCGGGTTCAGGCGGGCCTCGGGCCGCGGAGCCGCCCGATGACCACGGTGACGTTGTCGCTCCCTCCGCGGGAGAGGGCCAGGTCCACCAGCGCGCGGCAGCTTTCCTCCGCGCTCACGGGCTGCAGCAGCTGGGTGCGAATCTCGTCGTCGGAGACGTGCTTGGTCAGCCCGTCGGTGCAGAGGAGCATGACATCCTCCCACTCGGCGTCCAGCGTCGTGACCTGCGGCAGGGCCTCCCGCCCGCCGAGGGCGCTCCAGAGGACATGCTTGAGCCGGCTCTGCTCGGCCACCTCCGGGCGGAGGGCGCCGGCGTCCACCATCGCCTGCGCCATCGTCTGGTCGTGGGTCACCTGGGTGAGCTCGCCCCGGCGAAGCCGGTATCCCCGGCTGTCGCCGACGTGGACGACGTAGGCGCGGGGCCAGTAGATGGTGACCATCGTGAGCGTGGTGGCCATGCCGCGTTTCCCCTCGGCCTCGCCCGCCTCCCGGATGGCCTGGTGTCCACGCTCGACCGAGCGGCGGAGGCGCTCGACCATCCGGTGGTCCTGGTCGGGGTCGGGGCGCGCGTCGGCGTCCATGCCGTGGATGACGTAGTCCGCGATGGCACGGAGGGCCGATCCGCTGGCCTCCTCGCCCCACGGGGTGCTGCCGACGCCGTCGGCCACGAGGAAGACATACCCCCGCGCCCCGCTCACCAGCGAGCCGAGGCCGTCGTGGGGGAGGGTAGTCTGGTGGATCTGCATCGCCTTGTGGAGGGTGGCCACGAGGAAATGATCCTGGTTCTGGGTGCGAACCAGGCCGACATGGCACATCCCGAAGATGTCCACGTCCTTGCGAGTGGGGCGCTGGGCGCCGGCGGCGGGATCGGTCATGGGTCGAAGGGTGGCGCCCAAGTTCCCCGATTCCGGCGCGCCGCGCAAGGCGCCGGTTCCCGTCGGCGCTTCCTTCCATCCCACGCCGTCCGGGGGCATTATTAGCGCAGTTCCTCCCCCCACCGGAGAGTGCATGGCCGAACTGCTGGACCGCCTGCATGCGGCCCTCGGCGCCCATTACCGCATCCTCCGGGAGTTGGGCGGCGGCGGGATGAGCCGCGTCTTCCTGGCGGAGGAGACCCGCCTCGGCCGCCGGGTGGTGATCAAGGTCCTGCCGCCCGACATGGCCGCCGGCGTCAACGCCGAGCGGTTCGAGCGGGAGATCCAGCTCGCCGCCTCGCTCCAGCACCCCCACATCGTCCAGCTGCTCACCGCCGGGGCCAACGCCGACCTGGCCTACTACGTCATGCCATTCATCGAGGGCGAGTCGTTGCGTGCGCGCCTGGCCCGGGAGGGGGCGCTCCCGATGGGCGAGGTGCAGCGGATCCTGCACGACGTGGTGGATGCCCTCGCCTATTCGCACCAGCACGGCGTGGTGCACCGGGACATCAAGCCCGACAACGTGATGCTGGCCGGCAAGCACGCGCTGGTCACCGACTTCGGCGTGGCCAAGGCGGTGAGCGCCTCGAGCGGCGGCGGCCACACCAGCCTGACCTCGCTCGGCATCGCACTCGGCACCCCCGCCTACATGTCGCCGGAGCAGGCCGCCGCCGATCCGCGGGTGGACCACCGCGCGGACATCTACGCCGTCGGCGCCATGGCCTACGAGATGCTCTGCGGCCGGACGCCGTTCGTGTCGCCCACGCCGCAGGGGATGCTGGCGGCGCACATCACCGAGCGCCCCGAGCCGCCCACGCGCTACCGGAGTTCCATCCCGCCGGCGATGAACGAGCTGGTGCTCGGCTGCCTCGAGAAGAACCCCGCCGACCGCCTGCAGAGCGCCGAGGAGGTGCTGGCCCGGCTCGACGCGCTGGCCACGCCGACGGGGGGGCTGACGCCGGTCCTGACGACGCCGGTCAGCCAGGCGCGGGCCGAGGCGGATGCCGCGGTGCGGAAGGCGTCGCCCACCCGGGTGCTGGGGCTCTTCGCGGCGGCGTCGCTCGTGGTCATTGGCAGTGCCTATGCCCTGACCCGGCTGCTCGACCTGCCCGACTGGATCTGGCAGGGGGCGGCGGTGGCGATGGCGGCCGGGCTCCCGATCATTGCGTACACCGGCCGGGTGGAACGGCGGCGGGCGCTGGTCCGGGCCACGGGCACCCTCCGCTTCGAGGCGGAGCCGGCGCACCACGGGCTCTTCACCTGGCGCCGCACGCTGGTCGGTGGCGCGCTCGCGATCGGACTCGTGGTGCTTCTCGGCGCCGGATTCCTCGTCTCGCGCGCGCTCGGCGTGGGTCCGGGGCGCACCCTGGTGAGCGCCGGCGTCCTCCAGGCCCAGGACCGGATCCTCCTGGTGGATTTCGACAACAAGACGAGCGATTCGACCCTCGGCGCCTCGGTGACCGAGGCGCTCCGGATCGACCTCGGGCAGTCGAACGTGATGCGCCTGCTGGAGGCCACGGACCTGCAGGCCGCGCTGGTGCGGATGGGGCGCCCCGCCGACGCCCGGGTGGACCTCGCGACCGCGACGGAACTGGCCCGGCGCGAGGGAATCAAGGCGATCATCACCGGGGAGATCACCTCGCTCGGCTCGGGCTATTCCCTGGCCGCACGGGTCATCAACGCCTCCACCGGCGAGACACTCGTCCCGCTCCGGGCCACGGCGAGTGACGCGTCGCAGATCATCGCCGCGGTGGACAAGCTCTCGAAGGAGCTGCGCGAGAAGGTCGGCGAATCGCTGGGCCGCATCCGCGGATCCGACGCCCTCGAGGCGGTGACCACCTCGTCGCTCGAGGCGCTCCGCCTCTACACCGAGGCCACGCGGGCCCACCAATCGGGGAACCCGGAGCAGGCCGTGACCCTCCTCCGGAAGTCCGTGGCGGTGGACAGCACCTTTGCCATGGCCTGGCGCAAGCTGGCCGTGGTGCTCCCGCAGGCCACCGTCGGGACCGGGGCCGAGGCGCTCGAGGCCGCCAAGCGGGCCTACCAGTACCGCGACCGGCTCCCTCCGGTGGAGCGGGGACTCACGGAGGCGTACTACGCCCGCAGCGTCGTCGGGGACCCGGATCGGGAGGAAGCGGCCTATCGGGCGGTCCTGGCCGAGAACCCGGACGAGCCGACCGCGCTCAACAACCTGGGGCTCATGCTCAACGCGCAGGGTCGGTACGGCGAGGCCGAGCCGCTGCTGCGCCGCCTGGTGGCCACGACCCCGATGCAGAGCGGGTACATCAATCTTGCCGTGAACCTGCTGGCCCAGGCGAAGGATGTTCCAGCGGATTCGGTCATCACCGAGTTCAGCCGTCGATGGCCCGACTCGCCGCGCCCCGCTGACATGCGCCGGACCGGGATGTACCTGCGCCGCGATTACCACGCGGTGGATTCGGCGCTCCGGGACCCGGGCCAGCCGGCTCCGACCACGCCGGCCCTCCGGCTCCAGCAGCAGTACGAGCGGATGGGTGCTGCCGTGGCCCTCGGCCGGGTGAGTGAGTCCGAGCGCATCGCCGCCGACTTGGCGAGCGCGCTCACGGCCGCAGGCGCCGGGAGCCAGGCCTACTTCGCCCGGGCGGTGCCGGCAATGAACCGCGCGTTCTTGTTTGATGACCCCGACGCCCTTGCCCGGTCGGCCGACTCGCTCCTTCCGGCCAGTGCCCTCGCGGCCCTCCCGGCGGAGGAGCGGCCCTACATGTCGCTGGGGTACGCCTACGCCCTGGCGGGGCGGGGCGACCGGGTGCGCCAGATGCGCGAGGAATGGACCCGTGTGCGGCCCGCCGAGCAGCGCACGGTGTCCGACACGGTCTACTGGAACGCCCTGCAGGCCCAGGCGGAGGGGCGCTGGCGCGACGCCGCGATCGCCTACGACACCTTCCGCGGCCTCGCCCGGTGCCCGGCCTGCACCCTCACGGACGCCGGTCGGTCGTGGGAGCGTGCGGGGGAACCGGACTCCGCATTGACGCGGTACGTGGCCTCGGTCACCCTCCGCACCCCGGGGGGCGGGGCGTCGGACGAGGGCTGGACCCTCGGCCCGACCTACCGCCGGATCGGCGAGATGTACGAGGCGAAGGGGGACCGCGAGAACGCCCTCAAGTACTACGGCGACTTCGTGGCGCTCTGGCGCGACGCGGACCCCTCACTCCAGCCGGAGGTGACCGAGGTGCGCGGGAGGATGACGGCGCTGGCGGGGGAAAAGAAATAGGGCGGACGCACCGAAGCACGCCCGCCCGAGCCCACGCCCGCGGAACCCCGCGGGCTATTTCGTGCCCATCAGGTTCTTCTTGAATCCCTCGCCCGGCCCCGGCTTCGGCCCGATCCACGCCTTGAAGAGCGCATCGGCAAAATCCTTCCCGGCGATCGATCCCTTCACGGCCCCCGCCACCTGCACCTCCGTGCCGGTGCCCGGGATGTAGGTAAAGACGAACTGTTGGCCGTCCTTGATGTCCTCCATCCAGCCGCAGAGCGTCTGGAACTCCGTCTTGAGCTGGTCGGAGGCGTTCGGAGTGTTGTTCTTGAGGGCCTCGTCCCAGGCCTCGCACATCTTCTCCTTCCCGACGTCGCGCACGAACTGCATCACCATCCGGCGCGGGGCGTCGGCGGCCAGGACGGCGTTGGCGTCGGTGGACTTGGCGGACAGGTAGAGCCCTGCCACGTACACCTTGAACACCGCCTTTTTCCGCAGCGCCACCCCGTTGAGCACGAGCGTGTGGCCGCCGACGGTGACGGTGCCGGGGAGGGTCACGTTGTTGAAGGTGGTGTCGGCCGGAGAGATGGCCAGGCTGCCGGCGAGGGCCAGCAGGGTCATGCTGAGCATGGGGGCCTCCGTGGGGGTGAATCCGCGCCCGGTGGGGCACCGGCGCTCCAAGGAAGATGGAGGCCGGAGGAGGGGAGGGGAAGGGTGCCCTCCCGGGAGCGCGCGCGCCGGCCCATCTTCACTCGATGCCCCGCGTCCTCCTCGAAGCCTGCGTCGAATCGGTGCCCCACGCCCTGGCGGCGGAGCGGGGTGGGGCGGGGCGCCTCGAGGTCTGTGCGGCGCTCGAGGTCGGCGGGCTCACGCCGGCGGCGTCGCTGGTCTCCGAGATCGTGGCGCGGACCCGGATTCCCGCCTTCGTCATGGTCCGCTCTCGCCCCGGCACGTTCGTCCTCGGGCCGGGAGACGTGGCGGCGATGGCGGGGCGGATGCGCGAGCTGGCCCGGGCGGGAGCGGCGGGGTTCGTGCTCGGCGCCCTGACCGAGTCGGCCACGGTGGACGTCGAGGGGACCAGGGCGCTGGTGGGCGCGGCGCGTGGCGCCCCTGTCACGTTCCACCGCGCCTTTGACGAGGTGCCCAATCCGGCGCAGGCACTGGACGAGCTGATTGCCCTCGGGGTGACTCGAGTGCTGACGGCCGGCGGATCGGGGACGGCGCTCGAGGGGGCGGATCGTATCGGCGCCCTAGTTCGCCAAGCGGGCCGCCGGATCGGCATCCTGGCCGGCGGCGGCGTTCGGGCGCACCACGCCGCCGAACTGGTGCGGCGGACGGGGGTCTCCGAAATCCACAGCAGGACGCCCGATGACCCCGAGGAGGTGCGGCGCCTCCTCCGCGCCGCGAGCGGCGCCTAGCGCACCGTCAGTCGAGCCGTCGGGCGGGCGGCCCCGGCAGCGTCACGAACGCCTCCGCCCGCCGCGCGGTCCGGGGAAAGGCCCGCAGGTAGCGCTCCATCCACTCGCGCCGGAACGCCCCGGCGCTCCCGGCATCCACCAGCGCCCAGGCGCTCCCGCCGAATCCCGCCCCGAACGCCGACGCCGCGTGCGCGCCCAACTCCCGGGCCAGGCGCGCCAGCGCCACCGTCTCCGGAACCTGGTTGCCCAGCCATTCCTCCGCGCCGCGCTGCGAGCGATCGACCTGGCGCCCGAACTCGGCCAGGTCTCCGGCGGCGAACGCCGCGCTGGCGGCGGGGATGATCTCGAACGTCTCCGCGGCAAATTGCCGCAGCCGGCCGGCCAGGTAGCCCGGCGGGTCGCCGGCGCGGGCCGGCGCCCCCTCAAGATCGCGGACCAGCGCCTCGACGCCCGCCTCGGCGACGGCGGCGGCGAGCGTCGGGGCGGAGGAGCCCGAATGCTGACGCCACCGCTCCAGGATTCTCCGGCTGGCAAAGGAGAGACGATTGTAAGCCTCCCGCTCCGGGCCGGTCTTTCGCGCGCGGACGCCGCTCACCCCGACCACCAGCGCCCGGCCCGCCGGCCACGGCGCCTCCCCCTCGAAGGTCACGGGACAAAAGCGATACTGGCTCAGCGCCCCGGCGTGGCAGCAGAGGATGGCAGTGTGGTCCTGGCTGCCGCCGAAGGTGCCGACGCCGAGCTCGCCGGTCAGGGGGCCGAAGTCCTGGCCGTTCTCGACGCAGCCGAGGTACCCGGCGAGCGACTCCGGCGTGGCCAGGTGCTCCCGCCACGCGGGAGTGTCGCTCAGCGCGTTCGCATCGGCGAGGGCGAGGAAGGTGGCGATGATCAGTGCGCTGGAGCTGCTGAGGCCGGCGGCGGACGGGAGGTCGCTGGCCAGGACGAGGTCGGCGCCGCGGCGTGCGTTCGGGAAGTTGCGCGCCAGCCGCCGCGCGACCGTCATCGGGTAGCCGGCCCACCGGCCGGTGAGCGGCACCAGGTCCGGGTCCATCGCGAAACGCGCCTCCGCGCGGGTGCCGGCGTCGAGGAAGGTGACGACCGCGTCGTCCCGCGGGCGCATGCCGATGACCAGACCGCGCTCGCACGCCGCCAGCAGGCTCCGCCCGCCGGCGTAGTCGGTGTGCTTGCCGAGCAGCTCGATGCGGCCGGGCACGTGCCAGAGCGCAGTACCGGCCTCGCCGCCGGGAAAGACCTGCCGGATCCGGTCCGTCAGTTCGGCGAGGCTCAGAGCCGCACCTCCACGTCACGGAGCCGCTCGGTGACGGCCTCGATATCGCCGCGGCGGGAGAGGTCGAGGACTCCCGCCGACACCGGAAGGACCTGGAACTGGACGCCGAGGCGCTGCATGGCGTAGCGCACGGCGTCCTGGATCTCGAGCTCTCCGCGCGCCGATGGCCCGATCCGGCGGCAGGCCTCGAAGATCGCGGCATCGAACACCCAGGCGTTCATGCTGACCCGGGCGGAGGGCCCCAGCCGCGCGAACGCCGCGGCGTCCGGCTTCTCGACGATCTCCGCCAGGTGTCCGTCGGGGGTGGTGGCCAGCAGGGCGAACTGGGCCACCCGCTCCGCCGGGATGTTGCTCTCCCGGACGAGCGCGCCGCGCTCGAATCCGGCGAGCGCCGGCCGGTCCAGCGCCCGGAGCGCGGCCAGGACCTTTACCGGGTAGTAGTTGTCGGCGTTGCAGACGAGGAAGCGCTCGCCCGCGGTGAACGCCTCGGCGGCCAGCACGGCGTCAGCGGTGCCGAGGGGCTCCTGCTGGATGGCAAAGGAGACGGTGAGCCGGGTGAGCCGTCCCGGCGCGCCATAGTGGTGACGCACGCCGTCATGTTCGGGGCCGACGACGAGGCAGGCGTGCCGGAACCCGGCGTCAGCGAGCGCGGAGAGGAGGTAGTCGAGGAAGGGGCGCCCGACCGAGAGCATCCCCTTCACCCCCCGGGAGGCGGTCGCCTCCTGGGCCGCATCCAGGGCGACGGCGGGGTCGGCCTCGCGCATGCGGCGGCCGAGCCCCCGCGCCAGGATGACGGCGCGCGTCACCCGGCGCGCCCCTCCCCGGCCCACATGGCGCGGAGGAGGCGGGCCAGGCTCCAGGAGGAGATGGCGAAGGCGGCGGTCAGCGCGGTGCCGAGGCCGGTGTTGCCGAAGAGAAAGCTCCCGGCGCCGAAGAGGGCGGAATAGACGGCGGTGCAGCCGAGGACCCATCCGAGGAGCGCCATGGGCAGGGAATCGGGAGAGCCGCCGACACCGGCTTCCGCCTGCACCGGAGCCCAGCCGGGCCCGGCCGGCCGCACCAGCCGGAAGAAGGCGACCAGCGTGCCGCGGTCGGTCGGCGCGGTGACGAGGGTGACGCCGATCCAGACGAGGGTCGTGATGCCGACGCTGACGAGGAGCTGCGTGGTGGCGTCGGTGGCGGCGCCGTTCTTCTGGGCCACGAGGAAGCCGGCCGCGAGCAGGAACGAGGAGACCATCGCCGCCACCTCGCTCCAGGCGTTGATCCGCCACCAGAACCAGCGGAGGAGGTAGAGGAGTCCGGTGCCGGCGCCGATCGAGATGAGGAGCTGGAAGCTCTCGCGCGCCGAGTCGAGGATGTACGTCACCGCCGCGGCAGCCACCATCAGCAGCGCGGTGACCACGCGTCCGACCGCCACATAGTGCCGTTCGGTGGCGTCGGGTCGGAAGAAGCGCCGGTAGAGGTCGTGCACCAGGTAGCTGGTGCCCCAGTTGAGGTGGGTGGACATGGTGGACACGTAGGCGGCCAGGAGCCCCGCCACCATGAGCCCGAGCCACCCGACCGGGAGGAACTTGAGCATCGCCGGGTAGGCCATGTCGTGGCCGATGAGCGCCGGGTCCACGTGGGGAAATCTGGCGGCGATGTCGGTCAGTTGCGGATAGACGAGCAGCGACGAGAGGGCCACCAGGATCCAGGGCCAGGAGCGGAGCGCGTAGTGGGCCACGTTGAAGAAGAGCGTCCCGGCCATGGCGTCTCGTTCGGTGCGGGCGGCCAGCATCCGCTGGGCGATGTAGCTCCCGCCGCCCGGCTCGGCGCCGGGGTACCAGGCGCTCCACCACTGCACGGTGAGCGGCAGGATCAGCACCGGCAGCGCGAGGGACCAATCGGAGAAGTCCGGGAGGAGGCGAATCGTGGCGGGGTCGAGCCGGGACATCAGTCCCGAGAGGCCGCCCACCTCCGGCTGCTGCAGGGCAAAGTAGGCCGCCGCGAAGGAGCCGGCCATCGCGATGCCGAACTGGATCATGTCGGTGACCAGCACCCCCCAGAGGCCGGCGGTGGCGGCGAAGGCGATGTTGAGCGCCGCGCACACCAGCAGCGTCTGCCACATCGGCCAGCCGAGGATCACGTTGGCGATCTTGGCCGCGGCAAGGTTGACCGTCCCCATGATGACGCAGTTGAAGAAGAGGCCGAGGTACACCGCGCGGAAGGCGCGGACCACGCGCGCGGGGCCGCCGGCGTACCGGATCTCGTAGAACTCGAGGTCGGTCAGCACGCCCGAGCGCCGCCAGAGCCGGGCATAGAAGAACACCGTCATCATCCCCGTCAGCAGGAACGACCACCACTGCCAGTTGTTCGCCACCCCGTGCTCGCGGACCAGGTTGGTGACGAGGTTCGGGGTGTCGGTGCTGAAGGTGGTGGCCACCATCGAGACGCCGATCAGCCACCAGGGGGCGGCGCGTCCCGAGGTGAAGAACTCGGCGGTGCTGGAGCCGGCGCGGCGGGCGAGGAGGACGGCGGGGAGGAACGAGACGACGATCGAGAGGAGGACGACGACCCAGTCCAGCGTCACCAGCTGCATGCGGGGACTCCGGTGTCGGGTGAGGGGTCCCTCAAGATAGAAGGCCCCGCACAGGGGTGCGAGGCCTTCGGCGCGCCGAGGCGGGGTGTGGCTACTTGGCCCGCTCGAGGTACTCGCCGGTGGTCGGGTTGACGCGGACCCGCTCGCCGGGGCCGATGAACTCCGGCACGTTGACCGTGACGCCGTTGCTCAGGACGGCCGGCTTGGTGCTGGCCGTCTTGGTGGCGGTCTTCATGATGGGGGCGGTGTCGACCACCTCGAGCTCGACGGTGCTGGGCAGGGTGATGCCGATGGGCCGGCCGCCGAGCCACTCGGCCATGAAGGTCATCTCGGGCTGGAGCCACTGGGTCTGCTCGCCCGTGACGTCCTCGTCGAGGGTGTACTGCTCGTACGTGTCCTGGTCCATCACGTGGGTGCCGTTGGCGTCGCGATAGAGGACCTGCAGCTCCTTGGTGTCGAGCCGCGCCTGGTCCACGAAATCGGAGGCGTTGAGCCGGGTGTCGAAGGTGTTGCCCGAAATCAGGTTCCGGAACCGCACCTGGACGAAGGCGCGGAGGTTGCCCGGGGTCCGGTGCGTGAAGTCCATCACGCGGCACGGCTGCCCCTCGATCAAGATGACATGTCCCTTGCGGACGTCGGTGGCCTTCATGCGCGCTGCGTTCCCTGCGTTGGAGTGTGCCGGCCCCACCACGGGGCTGTCCTGCCGGGCCCCAAGATAACGGGGCCGCCCCCCTTTCTGGAGGGGGGCGCGGTTTGCGCCCCGGCCCGGCGCCGGGGAGATTGGGGCATGGCGACACGACGGCCGGATGAGCCTCCCGAGGTGCCCGGGGCGTGGACCACCGGACCCGGGCGGCCCGAGGTGCGGGAATGGCTGGCGGGGCCCCGGTCCCGGCGGAGCGAACTGGCGCGGCTCGGGCGGATCTTCGCCGAGTTCCTGCGCGGATTCCGTGCCCTGCACTTCCTCGGTCCCTGCGTGACCGTGTTCGGCTCCGCCCGGGTGGGCGAGGGCGAGCCGCATTACCGCATGGCCCGGGAGCTGGGCCGGAGGATGGCCGAGCTGGGCTACACCGTGATGACCGGCGGCGGCCCGGGGATCATGGAGGCGGCCAACCGCGGGGCCCGCGAGGGGGGCGGCCGCTCGATCGGGTGCAACATCGAGCTGCCGCACGAGCAGCGCCCGAACCCGTACCTCGACCGGTTCGTCACCTTCCGGTACTTCTTCGTGCGGAAGGTGATGCTCGTGAAGTACAGCGTGGCCTTTGTCGTCCTGCCCGGGGGGTTTGGCACCCTCGACGAGCTCTTCGAGTCGGCCACGCTGGTGCAGACCGGCAAGATCGCCGCCTTCCCGATCGTCCTGATGGGAACCGCGTACTGGGCCCCCCTCCTCGCCTTCCTGCGCGACACCCTTGCCGCGCGCGGGATGATCGATCCCGCCGACCTGGACATCCTCACCGTCACCGATTCCGTCGCCGAGGCGGCCGCCGCGATCGAGCGCGGCGTCGGAGCCCTCCCGACCCCGCGCCGTGCCCCGAAGCGCCGGTGGTTCCTCCTCGAGCGCTAGCAACGCAACGGGGCGCGGATCGCTCCGCGCCCCGTCCCTGCGGACCCCCTGGGGTCAGTCGATCACGAGGATCAGGAACTTCGACGGCGCCCAGAACCCCTCGGGCGACGCGATCTTCACCCCTCCCGTGACCCGCCCCTTCGAGTCGGGCTTGTTCTCCAGGTAGTCGGTGTTCTGCCGCGACACGATCCGGTAGCGCTGGGTGGACATCGGCGACGGAATTTCCATCACGACCCGGCGGTCCACGGCGGTGAAATCGGCCTCGTTGAGCACCCGCGCCGGCTGCAGGGCGTGGCTGCCGAAGAAGAGCACCTTCGAGCCCCCCTCCTCCACGATGATCCCCTTGGCCTTGAGCGAGTCCTTCGTGCCGATCACGTAATACACCGTGTTGCTCCGGTCGGTCATCGCCTTGACGGTGTCGATCAGCTCCGCCTTCTGCACGGAGAGCTGCGCCACCTCCTGCTGGCTCGCGGCGAGCTGCTCGCTCATCGTCGCGATTTCCACCCGCTGGGTGGCGATCATCTGCTGGTACTCGGCGATCGCGGTCTCCATCGACGTGAGGTCGGAGCGGAGGCTGTCGGAGGTCCGGCTCAACCGGCGCACCCGGGCCTGGCTGGCCTGCAGCCGCTTCTCCGCGTCGTTCAGGCGCTCGGTGAGCTCCTTGACCCGCGCCAGGACGATCGCGCGCTGGTCGGCCGCCGGCTGGGTGCCTCCCTCGGCCCCCACCACGGGGGCCACCCCGGCCTGCAGGTCCTTCACCTTGGCCATCTCGGTGTTGATCTCGTTCATCAGGCGGGCGTTCTCCGCCACGGCCTGGAGGAGCGTGTCCTTCTCGGCGGAGAGTGCGGTGATCTGGTCGAGTTGAACCTGCATCTGCTCCTGTTGCCGCTTCTTCTCGGCGGGCGACATGCACGCGGCGAGGAGGAGCGTCAGGGCCACGATCCCCGCCACGCGGGGGTGGGACGTGATACGCATCACAAACTCCGGGAAGGGGTTACGACCATCCGAACCCCCTATACAAACCCGGGGAACCACTCCGCGCAAGCGTCGGTGTCTGGAGGGAGAACGACCGGCGGGGACGCCGGTCACCGGCCGCTGGGCGCGGCCGGCCGACTCAGCGTGAGGTGGGCAGCCGCGTCAGGCCGATGCCCTCGAGGATCGGCTGCACCGAGGTGGGCACCGAGGAGGCGGGCTGCCCCGACCAGTGCTCCAGGCGGCGATTGATCCATCCCTGCAGGTCGCTGTAGCGGGCCGCCGCGTTGCGGTCGTCGAAGCGGATGGTGGCGCCGTCCACGCGGTAGCGGCCGAGCTGGCCCTGCAGGAGGGCAAACACGGCGTCGATCTGGCCGATCAGGCGCGCGCCCTCGCCCGCCGCTTCCTGGGATTCCCGCAGGGACACGTGGGTGATCCAGTCGCGCAGGTCCGCGGCGGACGCGCCGCTCCGCTCCAGCGCGCGCGCCGAGTCCTGGTAGGCGCGCTCGATGATCCCCTCGCCGGTGTGGTACTGGCGCACGGCGTCGGCCGCGGCGTCGAGCGCGCGCCGGGCGCCGGCAATGCCGTCGGGGGTGGTGAGCTGGGTCTGGCCGAAGAGGCGCACCAGGCCGCTGCGATCCATCTGGGCGTTGAATTCCGCCCCAAGCGTGGCGTAGGAAGCGGCGTACCCGCGGGCGAGCGCGGCGCCGTTGCCCTTGCCGCCGCGAGGCCCTGCCACGCCGGCGTCCACCACCTCGGCGCCGGTGGCACCGAGATCGATCGACGGCGCGCTTGGGAGGACCGGTGCGGCCGGCGTCGCGTCGACCGGCGGCTGGTTCTCCGCCTCGGCCTTGGCCTGCGCCGCCTTGGCCTGTTCCGCGGAGGGGAGCGGGAAGCCGATCGGCTGCGCGGGCGCCTGCGTGGACGTCTCCGCGGGGGCCGCGCCGGAGGGCGGGGGATTGGTCGAGGTCGCCGAGGCCGGCGTCACGATCCCCTGGTTCGGCGTGTTCCCGCGCGAGGTGAAGGCGAAGATGACCAAGGCGATGATGGCCGCCGTGGCGAGGAAGAGCATCGGGCGGGCACGGCGCCGCGGCGCATGCAGCCCGGCGGCATCGGTGGCCACGACCTCGATGACGCCCGGCTCGACCTGCACCGCGGAGAGCGTCACCGCCGGCGGAGCCGCCACCGGCTCGTCGTCGATGGCGCTCTCGGCGACGGGCGACTCGGGCGCGGCCTCGACAATGGGCTGGGCCGGCATCTCGACGATCGAGGGCTCGACCACCGCCAGGTCGGACGCCAGCGGCTCGAACGCCGACGGCGGCTCGAGCAGGGCTGGTACCGGGATCTCGTCGAGGTGCACCTCGACCGGGAGGCCCAGGTCCGAGGCGGCGGGCGGCGCCTCCGGCGCGGGCGCGGCGGGCGCGGCGGGCGCCTCGTCCACCGGCGGCAGCTCGGCCGCCATCACGCGCTCATCGCGCAGGACGTCGAGGGTGGGTGCGGGCGGCGGCACCGGCGGCAGCGTGTCGAGGTCCTCGAGGCGCAGCATCGTGCCGAAGTCCGCCGGGTCGGCGGGCGGCGGCGCGGGCTCCGAGCGCAACGGCTCAGGCGCGGGTGCGGACGCGGCGGCGGACGCCGGGGGCTCGATGCGCGGGGCTGGTGCCGGGAGCGGATCGAGCAGGACGAGGAGGCGGTTCAGCTCCTCGAGGTCGCCCTTCGCGGGCTCGTGCGCCGCCGGCGTGGGGCGCACCACGGGGGTCGCCACCGGCTGTGAGGGCCGGGTGAAGCGGAGTCGATTGGGCCGGGTGGCCGTGGCTCCATCGACCACCATCCGATAGTGCGGGTGGGTGTCGATGCCGAGCCACCGGTCGGTGCGCTGGTGATAAATCTGCGCCTCGGCGGTGACCTCCCCGCTCTGGACACCGGCGGTGAGTTCCTGGATCGAGGCGTAGACATGTTCGCGGCCAGACGCGAGCCGAATGCGGTACATACAGCCCCCAGCGAAACCCAGCGGGCGAAGGACATTCCTCACCGGCCGTCAATGTAGGCAACACTCAGGCCAGTCGTAAATCTTTGTATGGCATATAGATGCAAAACGCGATGTCAATAAATTGCGGCGAAGTGCAATGGTTTACGCACCACAGTTTCTGGGCGCGCCGGCCACGGGTGGGTCCGCGGAGCCCTGGCTCAACAGGCGCAACTCCTTGTGTCTCTTGGGGTAACAGCTTATCCTGCGCCTCCAAATTCGAGGTCTTCAAGCGCAGGAGGTCAGGGTGAGCGACGAACCGAGCTATCTGCAGCGCATCAAGCAGCACCGTGGCGGGCAGGGGAAGCGCCCGGCGGGCGCCGCGGGGGCTGGTGACACGATGAGTTCCCAGGAGCGCGAGGCCCTTCGCTGGGCGCGCGAGGCGGCAGGCACCGAGCTCCGCTCGACCAAGGCACTGGCCGGTGCCAAGTACGCCGTCGTCATCCGGGTGAACTCCGCGACCGGCACGGCGATGTACTCCTGTGAGGGACTCGCGAGCCGCGAGGCCCTGCTCGAGCGGATCAAGTCCGCGGCGTTCATGAGCGAGGACGTGGTGGGCGCCTACGAGGTGCGGGGCGGGCGGCCGCTCGTCATCGGCCGGTCGGAGGAGGGGGAGTTCACCCTCAAGGCGGGCGCGCCCCGTCCGGGCGCCAATCCCCTGCCGCCGGAGAAGATGCTGCGCCAGGCCGCCCAGGCCGCCGCCGAGCGGGCCAAGTCGCGCCCGCGGGACGACGACCGCGGCGGGCCGCGCCGCCGCGGCTGACGTGATCGGCCCGCTCGACGGCATCCTCCGCCCCCGCCGGGTGGCGGTGATCGGGGCCTCCCGCACCCCGAACACGATCGGGCACGAGATCGTTTCCAACCTCATCGACTACGGGTTCACCGGGACGGTCTTCCCGGTGAACCCGCAGGCCGATGCCATCCGCTCCCTCAAGGCGTATCCCCGCATCGGCGCCGTCCCCGACAAGGTGGACATGGCGGTGATCACCGTCCCGAAGCAGCACGTCCTCGCGGTGGCGGAGGAGTGCGGCCAGGCCGGCGTGCAGGGCCTCACGGTCATCTCGGCCGGGTTCAGGGAGGTCGGGGGCGAGGGGGCGGAGCGGGAGCGCCAGCTGATGGAGATCGTCCGCCGGCACGGGATGCGGATGGTGGGGCCCAATTGCATGGGCGTCCTCAACGCCGACCCGGCGGTGGCGATGAACGCCACCTTCGCCCCGAGCATGCCTCCCTTCGGGCGGGCGGCGTTCGTGTCGCAGTCGGGCGCGATGGGGCTCAGCGTCCTCGACTACGCCAAGGAATACGGCATCGGCATCAGCCAGTTCGTGTCGATGGGCAACAAGCCCGACGTGAGCGGCAACGACCTCCTGCTGCAGTGGGAGAACGATCCCGCGGTCGGACTGATCCTCATGTACGTCGAGAACTTCGGCAACCCGCGCAAGTTCCTCGAGATCGCCCGGCGGCTGACCCGCACCAAGCCGATCATCGTGGTGAAGTCGGGCCGCTCGAAGGTGGGGGCGCGTGCCGCCTCCTCGCACACGGGGGCGCTCGCGGCGAGCGAC
The DNA here is from genome assembly GCA_964574295.1 of uncultured Gemmatimonadaceae bacterium. Taxonomy (GTDB): domain Bacteria; phylum Gemmatimonadota; class Gemmatimonadetes; order Gemmatimonadales; family GWC2-71-9; genus SPDF01. The sequence goes on along the minus strand of CAZNLY010000002.1, from coordinate 60,876 downwards.
GCCCTCGTGGATGCGATGCTGACGCAGGCCGGGGTGATGCGCGCCGAGTCGGTGGAGGAGCTCTTCGACCTGGCGATGGCCTTCTCGGGCGGGCGGATGCCGAGGTCCCGCCGCACCGCGGTGGTGACCAACTCGGGCGGCCCGGGCATCCTCGCGGCCGACGCCCTCGAGCGCGTGCAGATGGAGCTGCCCGAGCTCGCGCCCGAGACGGTGGCGCGGCTCAAGCCGCTCTTTCCCGAGGAGGCTTCCCTCCGCAACCCCCTCGACATGATCGCGAGCGCCACGCCCCCCGGGTACCGCGCCGCCCTCGCCGCCCTCCTCGACGACCCCGCGGTCGATTCCGCGCTCGCCATCTTCGTCCCGCCGCTGGGCATCCGGCAGGCCGACGTGGCGGAGGCGATCGCCACGGTGGCGGGGGACCACCCCGAGAAGCCGGTGCTGGCTGTGCTCATGGGTCGCGAGGGGCTGCCGCAGGGGAAGGCGGAACTGCACGAGGTGGGGGTGCCGGCGTACATCTTCCCCGAGTCCGCCGCGCGGGCGCTCTCCGCACTCTGCCGGCAGCGGGAATGGGCCGAGCGCCCGGTGGAGGCGCCGGAGGAGTTCGTGGTGGACCGGGAGGGGGCTGCCCGCCTGATCGCGGGGGCGCGCGCGGCGGGCCAGGCGCGCCTCGGTGAGGTCGAGTCGCTCGAGCTGCTCCGCGCCTATGGGATTCCCACGGCGGCCGCGGGGCTCGCGCGCACGGCCGACGACGCGGTGGCGCTCGCCGCACGGTCCGGTGGGGCGGTGGCGATGAAGATCGTCGCGCCGGAGATCATCCACAAAACCGACGTCGGTGGCGTGAAGGTTGACGTGCGGGGCGCCGAGGCCGTCCGCGCCGCGTTCGACGACATCGTGACCTCCGCGCGGCGGGCGGTGCCCGGCGCCACCATCCACGGGGTGCTGGTCCAGGAGATGGTGACAGGGGGGCGGGAACTGATCGCCGGCATCACCCGCGACCCGTCCTTCGGGGCGCTGGTGATGTGCGGACTGGGCGGGATTTTCGTTGAAGTGCTGCGGGACGTGCAGTTCCGCGTCGCCCCGATTTCCCGGCGCGACGCGGCCGACATGCTCGGGGGCCTGCGCGGCCACAGGCTCCTCGACGCCCTCCGCGGCGCGCCCCCGGCGAACCGTCGCGCCCTCGAGGATGTCCTCCTGCGGCTGTCGCGCCTCGCGGGGGACTTCCCCGAGATCGCGGAGCTCGACGTGAACCCGCTGCTGGCGTTCCCCGACCGGTCCGTGGCGGTGGACGGCCGGGTCCTGTTTACGACCTAGTCCCGCCTACCGCGGTGCGCCGAGGGCGACCTCGCCGATGCGCCCCGTCCCGCTCAGCGCCAGCCAGAGGTTGCCCCGCAGGGTGTCCGTCACCATGTGCCGCACGATCGCGCCCGCGGTCGGGATCGGCACCACCGTCATCTGTTCGGTCTTCGGGTCGAAGGCCACCATCCTTCCCGTCTTCGCCTCACAGTACCAGAGCCGTCCGTCGGTCCCGACGCTGATGCCGTAGGGGCCCGCGTTGCCGCCGGGACTCCGCCACTCGCGCACCGTGCCGGTGGCCGGGTCGAGCGCACCGAGGTAGCCGCGTGCGTAGTCGGTGTACCACACCGTTCCGTCGCGGGTCACCGCGAGGCGCCGGGGCCGGGCGGCGGGATCGGGGAGCGGGTAGGCGCGGAGCTGTCCGGTGGTCGGGTTGACCCGGCCCAGCTGGTTGGTGCCGAGGTGCGCGATCCAGACGCTCCCGTCGGGGGCGGGGTAGATGCCGTAGGGCACGGAGCCGGCCGTCGCCACCGTCCAGACGTCCACCTTGCCGGTGCGCGGGTCGAGCCGGCCGTAGGTGTTGTTGTTGGCGTCGGTGAACCAGACGAAGCCCTGGTGCACGATCGGCGTGTGCGGGTTGTGCGCCCCTTCCGGGAGGGCGAACTCCTCGATCGCGCCGGTTTGCGGGTTGACCCGGCCGAGGAGGCCGGTGCGCTGGGCGGTGTACCAGACGAACCCGTCCGGCGCCACCGTGATGCCGTGGGGGCCGGAGCCGGGCGTCGGGGTCGGGTAGTCGACGATCAGGCCCGTCTTCGGGTCGAGTCGGCCGATGTAGCTGTTCGTCTGGTCGGTGTACCAGACGGTGCCGTCGGCGGCGATCGCGGGGTCGTGCGGGAAGTTGCCGGGGCGGGGGATCACGAACTCCACGACAGTCGGCTGGGCGGACTGCGCGGCCAGCGGCGCCGCGGCGAGGAGCGCGGCGAGGGCGAATCGGGCCTGGGGCACGGTCGGACTCCGGGGTTGGGCGTCTCCCCTCTACGATGCGGGCCGCGGCACCGTTTCGCGAGGGGGATCAGCGCACCCCGCAGGACCGGAGGATGGCGCGGGGCTCCGTGGCCTCGGGAAGGAGGGCCGCCGCCTGCTGGGCAAACTCCACCGCATCGCGGCAGCGGCCGCGCCGGCGGAGCGAATTGGCCACGAGGAGCTGGATGCGGTAGCTGCCGGGGTCGAGGCGGGCGGCGGCGACGCGGGTGTCGACGCGGCCCCAGATTGAGATGACCGCCATCGCCTCGACCTGCCGGACGCTGCGGACGGTGAGCCCGGTGCCGGCGAGCGCCACCACCACGAGCAGCACCGCCTTGGCCCGCCACGCGGCCGGGTGGCGGCTCGGAAACGCCTCGGGCAGCGTCAGCGCGCCGACGAGGCTCCAGAAGAAGAGCGCGGGCACGGGGAGGAGCAGGACGGCGTCGAAGGCGCCGACCACCGCCGTGGCGACGATCGTGGCCACGAGCACCACGGCGGGGAGGTCCTCCACCGTCCTCGGCCCGGCCCACCAGCGGCGCGCCGCGCCCCAGGCCAGGAGCAGCCCGGCCGCCGTGATGAGCAGGAAGGCCGGGATGCCGCGCTCGGCGAGGAGGGCCACCCAGTCGCTGCTGGGCCACGGATTGGCGGTGGTCCCGTCGCTCGCGAGGGAGGGGTCATTGGGCGGGGCCACGGCGGGATATTCCACGGCCCAGTTCCCCGGGCCCACGCCGAGGATCGGGTCGGCGGCGACGAGTGCGAGGCTGTTCCGCCACTGCACGATGCGTCCCCGACCGCTTCCCTCCTGGTAGTTGGCGAGCCCGCGGAGGGTGTCGAAGTAGGGGGAATCGCTCCGCCAGTCGAGGGCGTTCGGGAGGGCGAGGGCCAGCCCCACGCCGAGGAGGGCGGCGAGGAGCGGCCCGCGCAGGCGGCGGCGCACCACCGCGTCGCGCCAGAGTCCCCCGGGAAGAAAGGCCAACAGCGCGAACACGCTCCCGGCCGCGAGGGTGGCCAGCCACGCGGCGCGCGACCGCGTGAGCACGAGGAGGGCGGTGGTGACCGCCGTGGCCAGCACGGCGAGGAGGTAGCCGGCGGGCCGCCGGGCGGTCAGCGCCGCCGCCACGAGGGTGGGGAGCGCGATCGCGCCGAGGTGCGCCACGAAGTTCCGGTTGCCGAAGGTGCCGCCGGGCGCGCGGCTCAGGCTCAGGAGTTCCGAATCGACCACGCCGTAGGCCTGCCCCAGCGCGGTGAGCACGCCTACGACCGCCGCTGCCGACAGCCCCAGCACAATCACCCGCGCCAGTCCGGCGCGGGCGAGCTCCCGCGCGGACCAGTAGAGGAGCAGCCCCGACCAGGTGATGCCGACGGCGCGGAGCGCGTACCAGCCGTTGGCGGCCAGGAGCGCGGAGCCGAGCGACAGGCCAAGGAAGCCCAGGAGGAAGGGATCGGCGCGGGTCCAGGCCCACTCGCGCCGCCCCGGCAGCACCAGCAGGGTCACCAGCACCGCGGTCAGGTGCAGCACCGCTTCCTTGGGCAGGAAGAAGCGGTCCAGCTCGAAGAGCCGATAGGGCGAGACGGCCAGGACCACCGCAAGGGCGCCCATCACGAGGATGGCGGCGGCGAGGCGCTCGGCGCGGCTGGCGTTCACGGGTCGGGTTCCCCGGGCGGGTGGAGTGACCCGAATAGTATTGTCGCGCGGCGCCGCGGGAAACTAAGATTGGCGATGCACCCCTCCCCGCTCGTGACGCCCGAGGCGCTCCGCCGCCGGCTCGGCGCTCCCGGGCTTGTCGTCCTCGACGCCAGCTGGCACCTCCCTCAGGCGGGGCGCGACCCGCAGGCCGAGTTCACCGCCACCCGGATTCCGGGCGCGCGGTTCTTCGACCTCGACGCCCTGAGCGACCCCGCCACCGCCTTGCCGCACATGCTCCCCGACCCGGCGCGGTTCGAGGATGGCGTCCGGCGCCTCGGCGTCGGCACCGCGAGTGACGTCGTCGTGTACGACGCCTCGGGGGTCAACCTGAGCGCCGCGCGTGCCTGGTGGATGTTCCGCGCCTATGGCCACGCGCGGGTGGCGGTGCTCGACGGCGGGCTCGGGGCGTGGCTGGCCGCCGGATTCCCGACCGAATCAGGCGCGGCAACGGCGCCGCCATCGGGTGACTTCCGGGCGCGACCGCAGCCGGAGCTGGTGCGAAGCGCCGAGGAGGTCCGTGCGGCGCTCGCGCACGGGGCCCAGGTGGTGGATGCGCGGCCCGCCGGGCGGTTCCACGGGCGCGACCCGGAGCCCCGGCCGGGGCTTCGCGGCGGGCACATGCCGGGCGCGTTGAGCCTTCCCTATGCCGACCTCGTGGACGCCACCGGTCGGATGCTCCCCGACGACGCGCTCCGCGAGCGGCTCCGGCGCGCTGGGGTGGATCCTTCCCGGCCGGTCATCGCCACCTGCGGGTCGGGCACCTCGGCCTGCGCGGTGCTCCTGGCCCTCGCGTGCCTCGAGGCCCCCGATGGCGCGCTGTATGACGGGAGCTGGGCGGAGTGGGGTGCCCGTGACGACCTGCCGGTGAGCGCCGAATGACCGACGATCCGCTTCCGACCCTCGTCACCGAGCGGCTGGTCCTCCGGCCATTCGCGCCGACCGACGCGGCGGAGGTGCAGCGGCTGGCCGGTGCCCGCGAGATTGCCGATACCACGCTCAACATTCCCCATCCCTATCCCGACGGCGCCGCCGCGGCGTGGATCGCCCGACATCCCGGGGCGTGGGCGGCGCGGGAGACGCTGACGCTGGCGGTGACGGAACGGGGCTCGGGTGCCCTTGTCGGCGCGGTGGGACTCATGCTCCACCTGCCCGACAGCCGCGCGGAGCTGGGGTACTGGATCGGGGTTCCGTGGTGGAATCGCGGGTACGCCACGGAGGCGGCGCGGGCGCTCGTGGCCCACGGGTTCGGCGCATTGCAGCTCCACCGGATCATGGCGCGGCATCTCGTCCGCAATCCCGCCTCGGGCCGGGTCATGCAGAAACTCGGCATGGAACGGGAGGGGGTGCTGCGGCAGCATGTCCGCAAGTGGGGGGTGTTCGAGGACCTGGTGGTGTACGCGGTGCTCGCCTGAGTGGCGCCCGACCAGGTTGACGTAGCGGTGGTGGGGGCCGGGGCCGCCGGGCTCCTCGCGGCGGCGTTCGCCGCCGGGGAGGGGCGGCGGGTCGTGCTGTTCGAGCGCACGCAGGACGGGGGGCGCAAGATCCTCATCAGCGGCGGCGGCCGGTGCAACATCCTGCCCTCCGAGGTCCGCGCCGAATGGTTCGTCACCGACTCCTCCGCACATTCGCTCCGCAACATCCTCCGCGGCTGGCCGCTCGAGGCCCAGCGGGCCTTCTTCGAGCGGGAGCTTGACCTGCCGCTCCGCCTCGAGGCGGAGAGCGGCAAGCTCTTCCCAGTGTCGAACCGCGCCCGCGACGTCCGCGACCGGCTGGTGCGGCACGTCCGTGCGTGCGGGGCGACGATTCACTTCGGCGCACGGCTGACCGGACTCACCGCGACTGCCACGGGCTGGCGGCTCGAGTTCGATGGCACCCCGCCCTGCGAGGCGCGGAGCGTGGTCCTCGCCACCGGCGGCCTGAGCGTGCCGACGACCGGAAGCGACGGGGTGGGGCTCCGGCTGGCCGACGCGCTGGGCCACCTGGTACACCCGACCTATCCCGCGCTCACCCCGCTCACCACCGCCGACGTGCGGTGGACCGCGCTGTCGGGCGTCTCGCTGGAAGCCGACCTCTCCGCCCCACCCGAGACGCCCGCCTACCACCGGCGGCAGGGATTCCTCTTCACGCATCGCGGCTTCAGCGGGCCATCGGTCCTCAACATCTCGCACGTTGTCACCCGTCCGCGCGCGGGTCCGCCCCCGGCGGTGCGGGTGCACTGGGGCGGCACCGGTCGCGGTGAGTGGGAGGCGCTCCTCGGGGCGCGCGGGCGGACGCGCGTCGCCACGGAGGTCCGGCGTCGGCTGCCCGAGCGGCTGGCCGAGGCGCTGCTCACCGAGGCCGGCATCGCGGCGGACCAGACGCTGGCGCAGCTTCGGCGCGAGGAGCGCCTGCGGCTCCTCGACGCGCTGTGCGACTTTCCCCTGCCGGTCACCGGTCATGAAGGGTACCGGAAGGCGGAGGTGACCGGCGGCGGGGTGGCGCTCTCCGAGGTGGATCCGGTGACGCTGGAGAGTCGCCGCGCGCCGGGCCTGTTTCTCTGCGGCGAACTCCTCGACGCATTTGGGCCCATTGGCGGTTACAATTTCCTGTGGGCATGGGCCACGGGACGGGCTGCGGGGCTGGGCACGCGGGCCCGGCCGTCACTCTAGCATGGGGATGGCATGCTGCCGGAACTCTCCAGGGGGTTTGACACCCTCGCGGCAACCCGGGCGCGGTTCCTGACCCGAGTCCGCGGGGTGACGCCCGGGCAACGGTCCTTTCGGCCGACGCCCGCCACCTGGTCGATGCTCGACGTGACGGAGCACCTGGTGCTGGCGGAGGAGCACAGTGTGCTCGGCGTGCAGAAGGGTCCCCCGCCGGGGGTGCGGGCCACGCTGGTCGCCTCGGTCCGGATGGTCCTGGTGCGGGCGGTGCTGGACTCCCCCCTCAAGGTGAAGGTCCCCGTCTCCCGCGTGATTCCGACCGGCAGCCCGGATCTGGAGACGCTGGAGGCGCGCTGGGCGGCCGCGGCGGGCGCCCTGGCGGCGCTCTTCGATCGGGTGGACGCCTCCCAGCGGCGCGCCGCGAGCTTCCGCCACCCGATTGCCGGGTGGGTCAGCGCCCGGGAGGGGCTGGGGTTCCTCGCCGCCCACATCCGCCACCACGAACGCCAGCTCGGCCGCCTCCAGTCCCTACCCGGATTCCCGACCGCATGAGTCCCCGTTCCCGCCACTCCCGATTCCGCGAGGGGCTGCGGCAGCACGGGGAGCGCGCCCTGCAGCCGGCCCTGGCGCTCCGCGCCGCCATTGCCGACGGCTACACCCTGGCCACCCTCCGGACCGACCTCCTGGCGGGTGCCGTCGTCGGCGTGGTGGCGCTGCCGCTCTCGATGGCGCTGGCCATCGCCGCGGGCGTGCCGCCGCAGCACGGCCTCTATACGGCGATCGTCGCCGGCGCGGTCATCGCGGCCCTCGGCGGGTCGCGCCTCCAGGTGTCGGGACCGACGGCGGCCTTCGTGGTGATCCTCGTCCCCATCGTGCACCGGTTCGGCCTGGGCGGGCTTCTCGTGGCCACGATGCTGGCCGGCGCGATCCTCGTCGGGTTCGGGGTGGCGCGGCTCGGCAAGCTCATCCAGTACATCCCGCTCCCCGTCACCGCCGGCTTCACGGCGGGGATTGCGGTGGTGATCGCGGTGCTGCAGCTCAAGGATTTCCTGGGCCTCACGCCGTCCGGCGAACCGGAGCGGTTCACGGGGCGCGTGGCCGCGCTCGTGGCGGCGCTCCCCGGGGCCCGGTGGGAGGAAGCGGCGGTCGGCGCCGGAACGCTCGGGCTCCTCCTGCTGTGGCCGAGGCTCCGCACCCGCGTTCCGGGCCCGCTGGTGGCGCTCGCGCTGGCGGCGGTGGCCGTCGAGGTGGCCCGCCGCCTGGCACCCGGGTTCGACGTGGCCACGATCGGCAGCCGGTTCCAGTATGTGGTCGACGGGGTGACGCGCGCCGGGATTCCTCGGCAGCCGCCGATGCCGGTGCTGCCGTGGCAGCTGCCGGGCGCCGATGGCGCGCCGCTCGGCTTCTCGTTTGCCCTCATCCAGGACCTCCTTCCCGCCGCATTTGCCATCGCGGTGCTCGGGGCCATCGAATCGCTCCTCTCCGCGGTGGTGGCGGACGGGATGGCCGGGACGAAGCACGATCCCAATGCGGAACTCCTGGCCCAGGGCGTCGGGAACGTGGTGGCGCCGTTCTTCGGGGGATTCGCCGCCACCGGCGCGATCGCGCGGACGGCCACGAACTTCCGCGCGGGCGGGCGTTCCCCGGTGGCCGCCATCGGGCACAGCCTCGTGGTCCTGGCCGGGATGCTGGCCCTGGCCCCGGCGCTCGGCGCCCTGCCGATGGCCTCGCTGGCGGCCCTCCTCCTGGTGGTGGCGTGGAACATGAGCGACCTCCCGCACGTGGTGCGGGTGCTGCGGGTGGCGCCGAGGAGCGACGCGCTGATCCTGGTCACCTGCTTCCTCCTGACGGTCTTCTTCGACATGACGGTGGCGGTGACCGCGGGCGTCCTGCTGGCCGCGGTGCTGTTCATGCGGCGGATGGCGGAACTCTCCGGTGCCCGGCTGGTGGAGAACGGCCAGCAGCACGCGCTGCGCTCGCCGGTTCCGCCGGGCGCCGTCCTCTACGAAATTGAGGGCCCGCTCTTCTTCGGGGCGGCGGAGAAGGCCATGGAATCGCTGCACACCACGTCGGGCGAGGCCCGCGTGGTGCTGCTGGAGCTGGGGGCGGTGCCCGTGATCGACGCCACCGGTATGGTCAACCTCGAGTCGGCGCTGGCGCGGCTGGCCGCCGACAAGACGCTGGTCGTCCTCGTGCGGGTGCAGGACCAGCCCGCCAAGTTCATGGCGCGCGCGGGGATCGGGCCCGCGCCGGGGCGGATCGCCTTTGCGGCGAGCCTCGACGAGGGACTGGACCTCGCGCGCGCCCACCTTGCAAGGAGTGCCTGATGCGCCGTGCCCTGCTGTTCGCCCTGCTCGTCCTGTCGTCCGGATGCACCCTCGACACCCTGCGGTCGAAGCCGCTCGACGCGCAGGCACCCACGCGGACCAACCCGAACGTCGGCCAGCCCGAGGCGTTGACCTACGATTCGAGCCTGAACGTGGATCTGTCGATGATGGTGCGGACCCCGTCAGGGCTCTACTGGCAGGATCTCGTGCCGGGCACCGGCGCCGAGGCGGTGAAGGGGGCGGTGGTCTCCGCGGACTACACCGGGTGGCTGGCGGACGGGAGCGTGTTCGATACCAGCAAGCGGGTGGGGAGGCCCTACCAATTCACGCTTGGCATGCGGCGGGTCATCGACGGGTGGGACGAGGGGCTGGTGGGGATGCGGGTCGGGGGGCAGCGGTTGCTGGTCATCCCGCCGCAGCTGGCCTACGGCCCGCGCGGGTCCGGGGGCGTCATCCCGGGCAACGCCACGCTGATCTTCCTGATCGACCTGCGGGATGTCCGGATCCCGTGACCCCTTGCGGTGGCCCCTTCGGGGCGGATCGTTAGGGCCATGTACGTGCTGGGACTGATCCGGTACCTGCGGCCGCTGGAGGAAATCCTGCCGCACCTGGAGGCGCACCGTGCCCACCTGCGCGCCGCGCAGGCCGCCGGCACCCTCCTGGCCGCGGGGCCCTTCGACCCGCGGGACGGCGGGGCGGTGCTCCTCCGGGTGCCCGACGCGGAGGGCCTGGGGGCGGCGGAGCGCCTGCGCGACGCGGATCCGTACACCCTTCGTGGGCTCGCGACCTACGAATTCCGGCAGTGGAACCCGGCGATCGGGCGCGATCGCCTCGATGCAATCTGATGGACCCTCGGGCCGCCGAGCGGACGGCCCTCACACCACCTGACGTGGAGCGCACCATGGTACGCCGTACGCTGTCCCGCCTGGCCCTCGTGGGCCTTCTTGCCGCCACTCCGCTGGCGGCCCAGGGCAACCCGACCGAGGGCGAGTATCCCGGCCTCGAGACCGGCAAGATGTGGACCTTCGACCAGCCGCCGCTGGCCTACTGGGCCAAGCGCTACGGCTTCAACGCCACGCCGGAGTGGCTCAGCCACGCGCAGCTCAGCGCCCTGCGCATGAACAGCGGCTGTTCGGCGTCGTTCGTGTCGCCCAACGGCCTCATCATGACCAACCACCACTGCGCGCGCGCCTGCATCGAGGGCGTCACCAAGCCGGGCGAGGACCTCCTCACCAACGGATTCGTGGCGGTCAAGCGCGAGGACGAGCGGGCGTGCCCGGGGCTCACCATCGACCAGCTGCAGGCGATCACCGACGTGACCGACAGCGTCACGCGGTCAATCCCCGCGGGCGCGACCCCGACGGTGGCGGCGCAGAAGCGGGACGAGACGATCGCCCGGCTCGAGGCCGCCTGCGGCAAGACGGCCGCCGACGCGGCCTGCCAGGTGGTCACGATGTACCGCGGCGGCAAGTACATGCTCTACCGGTTCCGCCGCTTCTCGGACATCCGGCTCGTGTTCGCGGTGGAGACGCAGACCGGCTTCTTCGGCGGCGATCCCGACAACTTCACCTATCCGCGCTACGACCTCGACATGTCGATGGTCCGGGCGTACGTGAACGGCCAGCCGGCCAGCACCGAGTACTTCCGCTGGTCGAAGACCGGCGCCAGCGAGGGTGACCTCGTGTTCGTGGTCGGCAACCCCGGCTCCACCGGGCGGCTCAACACGATGGCCCAGCTCGAATACCTGCGTGACCTGACCTATCCCGCCACGCTGCAGGGCTACAAGCGGCAATTGACGGTGTATCACCAGCTCTCCGCGATGGACTCGACCCGCGCGCTGGCCCTGCGCAACACCATCTTCGGGCTGGAGAACTCCCAGAAGGCGGTCACCGGATACCAGGCGGGACTGCTCGACCCGGCGCTCATGAACCAGAAGCGCGCCTGGGAGGCCAATTTCCGCCGCTCGGTGAACGCGAACGCCGCCTACAAGAAGGCGTACGGCGACCCGTGGAAGGCCATCGAGCAGGCGCGGGCCCAGATGCAGCAGCTCGACGCGAAGCGCCGCTTCTATTCGTACAACGCCTACGGCACCCGCCTCCTCCAGTTGGCCGGGATCGTCGTGCGGACGCCGGAGGAGATGGCCAAGCCCGACGCCGACCGCCTGCCGGCCTACCAGGACGCCCGGAAGGCCCAGCGCGAACGGATGCTGGCCTCCACCACGCCGATCGACACGCTGCAGGAGCGGCTCCTCCTGGCGCAGTGGTTCGAGGCGATGCAGGCGGCGCTGCCGGCCAACGACCCGGTGCTCGCGGCCGCGCTCAAGGGCCGCACCCCCGCGGCGGCAGCCGCGGCGATGGTGAGCGCCACCACCCTCAAGACCGCCGCCGACCGGCAGGCGCTGGTGGGCGGGGGCTCGGCCGCGGTGGCCGCCTCCACCGATCCGTTCATCGTGCTGGCGCGCACCATCAACCCGCTCGCGCGGGCGGTGGACCAGCAGTGGATCGCCCTGGCCGACAAGGAGAGCGCGCAGGACGAGCAGGTGGCCCGGGCGCTCCTGGCGGTCTACGGCAACAGCGTGGCCCCGGACGCCACGTTCAGCCTCCGCATCAGCGACGGCCAGGTGCTGGGCTTTCCCTACAACGGCACCAAGGCCCCGGCGTTCACCACCTTCTACGGCATGTACGACCGGTGGGCGTCCTTCAACAAGGCGTTCCCCTGGGACCTCACCCCGCGCTGGGTGGAGCGGAAGGGGGCGTTCGAACTCGGGACGCCGTTCAACGCCGCCGGCACGCCCGACATCATCGGCGGCAACTCGGGCAGCCCGGTCATCAACGCGAACGCCGAAATCGTGGGGCTGATCTTCGACGGCAACATCGAGTCGCTCCCCAACCGCTTCCTCTTCACGGAACGGGTGGCGCGCTCGGTGTGGGTGGACAGCCGCGGCATCCTCGAGGCGCTCCGCCACGTGTATGACGCCGGCCCGCTCGCCGACGAGATGTCGGGGAGCTGATGGCGATGCGGCCGCTCGGCTGGGCGCTGTCGATGGCCCTGATGGCGGGGTGCACGGTCAACCCCGCCACCGGCCGCAAGGAACTGAACCTGGTGTCCGAGAGCCAGGAGATCGCGCTGGGGATGCAGGAGGCCCAGCGGACCGCCGCGCAGATCGGCTCGTACCAGGACTCGGCGTGGCAGGCGTACGTCTCGAACCTCGGCAAGCGGCTGGCGGCCAAGTCGGAGCGCCCGCAGCTGCCCTGGACCTTCACGGTGGTGGACGACCCGCAGGTCAACGCCTTTGCCCTCCCCGGGGGGTTCATCTTCATCACCCGGGGCATCCTCACGCACATGGGCTCCGAGGCGGAGCTGGCCGGCGTGCTCGGGCACGAGATCGGGCACGTCACGGCGCGCCACTCCGCCACCCAGATGAGCCGGGCCCAGCTGGCCCAGCTCGGCCTCGGCCTCGGGACCGTCCTCCGGCCCGACCTGGCCCAGTACGCCGGTGCCGTCTCCACGGGGCTGGGGCTCCTCTTCCTCAAGTATTCCCGCGACGACGAGAGCGAGGCCGACAAGCTTGGCTTCCGCTACTCCATCCGCGGCGGGTACGACCCGCACGCGATGCTGGACCTCTTCGCCATGCTGCAGGCGGTCGACTCGTCGAGCGGCCGAGAGCGGCTCCCGGCGTGGGCCACCACGCATCCGTTCCCCGAGAACCGCTACGCGCAGACCAAGCGGCTCCTCGACAGCGCGAAGGTCGATTACGCGGCCCTGGCGCTGGACCAGGGCGCCTACTTGCGACAGCTCGACGGGATGGTGTACGGCGACGACCCGCGCCAGGGGTTCTTCGACGGCCAGGCGTTCTACCACCCCGACCTCAAGTTCCAGGTCACCTTTCCCGCGGCGTGGAAGGCGGTCAACGGCTTCTCCGCGGTCACCGGGCTGCCGGAGGCGCAGGACGGGCTCCTGCAGCTGCAGCTGGGCGGCACCGACTCCCTCGCCGCCCAGCTCCGGGCCTTCCTCCAGCAGGAAGGGGTGACCACCACCTCGACGTCGCGCGCCGCGGTAAATGGGCTGCCCGCCGCCTCCGCACGCTTCACGGTGGGGCTCGAGCAGGGACTCTTCTATGGCACGGTCACCTACCTCTCGTACGGCGGGCGGACCTACCGGCTGATGGGGCTGGCCGCGGCGGACAAGTCGCAGGCGTACGACCCGCTCATCCGCGCCTGGATCGCGAGCTTCCGTCCCCTCACCGATCCGGCCCGGCTCAACGTCCGCCCCGACCGCATCCACGTCATCACGCTGTCCCGGCCCATGACGCTGGCCGCGTTCAACACGCGGTATCCCTCCACCATTCCCCTGCCGGCGGTGGCGCTGATCAATGGCGTCGCGACCGGAGCCACCCTCCCGGCGGGGGCCCTCGTGAAGCAGGTGGCCCCGTAGCGATGCCCGGGCCGGCGCGGTGACGGCCGCGGCCGCCAGCCGGCCCGCTTTCGGCGCCCTTCGCCACCGGAACTTCCGGCTCTTCCTGGCCGGCCAGTTCGTCTCCCTCACCGGCACCTGGATGCAGACGGTGGCCCAGGGGTGGCTGGTCCTCCAGCTCACCAATTCCCCGCTGCAGGTGGGGCTCGTCACCACCGCGGGGACGCTTCCGGTCCTGGCCTTTACCCTCTACGGCGGCGTGGTGGCCGACCGCGTCAACAAGCGGCGGTTCATCCTCCTCCTGCAGGCGCTCATGCTCGTCGAGGCGCTGGCGCTCGCCATCCTGACCGCGACCGGCCTGGTCACCGCGCCGCTCGTCATGCTGCTGGCGTTCGCACAGGGCACGTTCAGCGCCTTCGAGATCCCCGCCCGGCAGTCGTTCCTCGGCGAGATGGCCGGGCGCGACGACCTGATGACGGCGATCGCGCTGAACTCGACGGTGTTCAACGTGACGCGGGTCATCGGGCCGGCGCTGGCGGGGTTGCTCATCGCGGGGGTGGGCACCGCGGCCTGCTTCTTCCTCAACGCCGCGAGCTACCTGGCGGTGCTGTGGATGCTGGCCATCATGCGGCCGCCGTTCGCGGGGGGATCGGCGCCCGCCGGCCAGTCCACCTTCCGGGACGGCTGGCGCTACATCTTCGATACGCCGGAACCGCGCCTCCTGACGCTGCTGACCATCACCCTGAGCGTGTTCGGCTTCTCGTTCGCGCCGATGCTCCCGGTCTATGCCAGCACGGTCCTCGGCGCCGGTGCCAAGGGGTACGGCGCGCTGATGGCGGGGGTGGGTGTGGGCGCCGCGGCGGCGGCGCTCTTCGTGGCCGCCATGGGCCACCGGGTGCACCGCGAAGGACGCGTCTTCGCGTTCGCCGCCCTCTTCGGGGCCATGCTGGTGGCGGTCAGCCTGGCGGGGCAGTTCCTCGCCGCGCTGGCGCTGCTCGTGGTGGCGGGGTGCACCTGGGCGCTGACCGGCATCCTGACCAACACGCTGCTGCAGACCAAGGCGCCCGATCACCTCCGCGGACGGGTCATGGGCTTCTACTCCTTCATGGTGGTCGGCATGGCCCCGCTCGGCGCGCTGCAGGCGGGGTGGATCTCGGAGCACTTCGGGGTGCGTGCGTCGCTGGCGCTGGGGGGCGGCGTGTGCGTGGTGGCGGCACTCACCGCCTGGCAGAACGAGCGGCGGCAGCGCCGCGGCATCGGCTGACCGGGAATCCGGGGGAGGCAGGGCGATGCTGATCACGATATCGCGGGAGTTCGGCGCCGGAGGGTCGCGGGTGGCCGCCCACGCGGCGCACGCCCTGGGCTGGCGCCTCGTCGACAACGACTTCATTGCCCGGGTCGCGGCGCGCGCCGGGGTGCCGGAGGCCACCGTGGCGGCTCGCGACGAGCGCGCTCCCGGGTTCCGCGAGTGGCTCCTGCGAGCGCTCAGCCGCGCCGCGCCCGATCTCTTTGCGCCCGCCCAGGCGTCGCCGCCGGCGGAAGTCGAGGAGGCGGCGCTCGTCCGGGTGACGGAGGGGGTGGTGGCGGACCTGGCGCGGGAGGGCCGGGTGGTGCTGGTGGGGCGGGCCGCGCCGGCGGTCCTGGGCCGCAAGGAGGACGCCATTCACGTCCGGGTGGTGGCGCCCCGCGCCGAGCGGATCCGCACGGTGATGGCGCGGCACTCCCTGGACCCGGCCGCCGCGGAGCGGCTGATGGACGACACGGACCGCAACCGGAAGCGGTATCACCGGGAGTACTATGACCGGGATTGGGCCGACCCGACGCACTTCCACCTGGTCGTCAACTCCGCCCTGCTGGGCTACGACGGAGCCGGCGAGGTGATCGTGGACCGGGCACGGCGGCTGGGATGGGGGAGTGGGGGGCGACAGGCCGGAACTTGACCCCCATGAAGGAGCGCTTATGTTCCGCGCGCCCTTGTGTTCGCCCTGGCCTGGCCACGGCACCGACCCCCAAACCGTCGTCGAGAGAGAGACACCCATGAAGAAGCTGTTCGCCGTGGCCACCCTGGTTGCCCTGGCCGCCTGTGGCGGCGAGAAGCCGGCCGCCACCCCGGCCGCGGACACCACGGCCGCCGCCCCCGCCGTGGACACCACCGCCGCGCAGACGACCGACTCGGCCGCTGCCGCGCCCGCGGACACCACGATGGCCCGGGACACCGCCAAGCAGATGTAGGCTCGGGCGGTGCACGGACGACAGAGGCCCCGCGGCAGCCGCCGCGGGGCCTCTGCGCTTCCGGGACCGCGAAGTCAGTGCGCGGTGCCGAACTCCCGCACCAACGCGGCGATGCGTTCCTCGTGGTTCACCGCCGGGTTCCAGGCCAGTTCCTCCCGCACCCGCTCGACGGCATAGGGATTCCCGCCGCGCCAGAACCGCACCGCGCCCGTCAGCGTGCCCGGGTAGAGCCCGGGGCCGATCACCCGGAGGAGCAGCTGTGCGGCCCCTGCCAGCGCCAGCGCCGCTCCCTCGGGAACGGGGACGCTCCGCAGCGGGCGTCCCACCCCGACCGCCAGCCCGCGCACCAACTGGAGGTGAGCGACGGGGCCGTCGCAGGTGACGTTGTAGATCCGCCCCACGGCAGCTGGCAGTTCCAGCGCGCGCAGGGCGGCGTCCGCCACGCTCTCCGCGTGTACGAGCGCGAGCGGCAGGGTGCCGGCACCCACCCGTGGAACCCAGCCGTGCCGGGCCAGCCGCGCCAGCCGGGGCAGGAAGAGCCGGTCCCCGGGTCCATACACCACGCAGGGGCGGAGCATGACCGCCGCGAGCCCGCGGGTGAACTCGGCGCGCACCGCCTCCTCCGCCAGCCGCTTGCTCCGGGCGTAGTAGTCGTGCTCCTCGAGCGGGCCGAAGGGGGCGTCCTCTCGGCGGCTGAAGGGAGGCTCGTCGTACGCCTGGCGGCCGTACACCGCCACCGACGAGATGTGCACCAGCCGGGCGCCGAGGCGGCGCGCCGCGGCGGCGGCGAGGCGGGTGCCCTCCACGTTGACCTGGTAGAAGCGCTGCCAGGGAAGGCGGGCCGCCACGATCGCGGCCGCGTGCACGATGCCGTCCGTGGGGCCAACGGCGTCCCAGGTGCGCGGATCCTCCACCGCGCCGAAGGCCGGCGCCGCACCGAGGGCGCGGAGGCGGGCTGCGCCGAGCTCGTCGCGCACCAGCGCCTCCACCGACGCCCCGCGCGCCACCAGCAGCCGCACCACCTCCGAACCGACGAGTCCGGTGCCGCCGGTGACGAAGACCCTCACCCCTCCACCTCGGCGGCGCCGAACGGAAGGTCGGTCACCACCGCGGCCGCGCCCGCCACGGTCACGTGGTGCCCGGGCCGGAGCTCGCGACGGAGGAGCGCCGTCGCCAGCACCCGGTCGGGCAGCGTCAGCACCGATCCCACGCGCCCCATCACCTTGCCGCCGGCCGTGACCTCGCTGCCCTCGATGTACGGCCCGACCCACCGGAGGCCGACCAGGGCGCGGTTGGCGTGCCCGCGGAAATGGAGGCGCGCCACCGTCTCCTGGCCGGTGTAGCAGCCCTTGGTGTACGACACGCCCAGGTGCTCGTCGAAGCGGACCTCCTGGGGCAGGGTGCGGTCGTCGATCTCGGCGCCGACCGCCGGCCACCCCGCCAGGATGCGCGCGGCGTCGCGGTCCGCCTCGGCGCCTCGGGCCATGCGTGCCGCGTCCAGCACTCCGGTCACGGTGCGCATCGCCTCCGGAGCGGCCAGGACCATCGCCGCAAAGGGGCCAATCGTCGGGACCGCGACAACGAACGAGGCGCCCGCCATCTCGCTGGAGAGGCAGGTGCCGGGCTCCGGAAGCCGTCCGAGCGGCACGACGGGCCAGAGGTCGAGCGCGGCGTCGCCGAGGAGGACGGCGGCCTCGAGCGCATCGCTCTCGTCGGAGACGGCGGCCAGGCGCGGGGGGAGGGAACGCCGGAGCAGCTGGGACACCGGCTCCCGCGTGGAGGCAGGCACCACGAGGAGCGCGGAATCCCCCTGACGGAGCAGCCAGCCGTCGGCGATCAGCATGCCCTTCGGGGTGAGCACGGCGCCGTAGGCCACGGCCGCGTTGCCGGGCTTCTCGATGTCGTTGGTCCAGAGCCCCTGGAGGCAGGCGATGGCGCCCGGGCCGGCCACGCGGAAGACGGCCACCCCGGCGGGGGCGTGGACGGCGCCGGCGCGCAGGCGATGCAGGTGCTCGAAGGAGGGGAGGGAGGCGGCCAGCATGGCCGAAAGCTAGTAGAGGCCGGCGGCCCGGTAGGCCTCGTCCAGCAGTTCGACCGGGTGCGCCGCGCGGATCGGGAGGCCGGCGGCGAGGAGGCCTGCGCCGATCTGCATGAGGCAGCCGGGGTTGCCGGTGGCGATCACCTCGGGGAGGGGCACGGCCGCGCGCACGGCGTCGAGCTTGGCGTCGAGCACGTCACCGGACAGTCCGGGCTCGAGGAGCGAGTAGATCCCCGCGCTGCCGCAGCAGCGGTCGGCACCCGGGAGCTGGCGGAGCCGGAGCCCCTCGATGGCACCCAGCACCGCGAGGGGAGCGGCGTGCACGCGCTGGGCATGCTGGAGGTGGCAGGGGGCGTCGTAGGCGACGTCGAGCGGCAGCGGCCCGCCGGGGCGGGGGCCGGCCTCGGCCAGGAGCTCGGCAACGTCCCGCACGCGCGCCGCGACGGCCTCCGCCGCCTGGCCGCCGAGCAGGCGGCCGTAGTCCTTGAGGAGCGCGCCGCAGCCGGCGCTGTCCACCGCGATGAAGTCGGCCCGGCCGAGGAAGGCCGCCACGTTGCGCTCGGCGAGGGCGCGCGCGCCGGCGGCATCGCCTGCGTGGTCGTGGAGCGCACCGCAGCACCCCTGCGCCGCCACCTCCACCACGTCATACCCGTTGGCGGTCAGCGTGCGACGGGCCGCGGCGTGCACGTGGGGAAAGAGGGTGTCCATCACGCAGCCGGCGAAGAGCGCGACGGTGCCGCGGTGGGTCCTCACGGCCGGCGTAGCCCGGACCGGGGATGACGCTCGCCGCGCGGGCGCCGTGGCGGCCAGCATGCCGAGCGCGCTCGTGCGGCCGCGGCGAGGTGCCAGCGCCTGCGGCACCCCGGTGTCGCGCAGCCAGCGGGCGAGCGTCAGGAGCGGCCGCCAGAGCAGCGGCGTCGAGAAGACCGTCAGGATGGCCCGCGCCGCGGCGGGGAGCCCTCGCGCCTCGGCGAGCCGGTGGCGCGTGGCCTCGAGGCCGGCGCCATAGGCGACGCCCGAGGGGCACGCGGGCTCGCAGCCGCGGCAGCCGAGGCAGAGATCGAGGTGGTGGAGCAGCGCGGGGTCGGTGGCGGGGATGGCGCCGCTCGCGTACCGCCGCATCAGGACGATGCGCCCGCGGGGGCTGTCGTTCTCGTCCCCGGTGGCCAGGTAGGTCGGGCAGGCGGGCAGGCAGAACCCGCAGTGCACGCAGGGGGCGAGCGGGTCGAGGATCTCCTCCGCCGTTCCCGTCATGCGCCGCCGCCGTCGAGCGCCACGACGAAGGTGCCCGACGGGTCGAACACCTCGCGCAGCTGCGTCACGAGCGGTCCGACGCCTTCGCGGTAGGCGCCGAAGTGCCCGACGGCCTCGCGGAGCGCCCAGGGGGCGCGCTCGAGGGTGAGGGGAATCTCCCGGGCGGCACAGAGGCCCCGGAGGACCTGAATCGCCTCGGCGGAGGCCTCGCCGGCCCACCGCAGCCCCCCCTCGGCGGCGCCGGCCCAGACCAGCCCCTCGTCGAGATGCTGGCCGACGAGGTCGAGCAGTTCGTCGAGCCCGGGCGCCAGCACGCCGAGCCGGAGGGTGACCGGCGCGCCGCTGCCGGCGTGGGTCACGAGGTGCCAGAAGGCGTGCGCCGCGTCGCCGTCGAGCTCGGCCCACGGCGCTCCCTCGGCCCCCGCGAGCCGGCGGCGGTCGGCGTCCACCGCGGCATCGGATCCGGTGAGCCGCGCGGCGAGCACCCACGCCGGCTCCGCGGCGACGGCCGGCGCCATGAGCTCGAGCGCCGCGGGCCGGAAGCCGGCCTCCATCAGGTCGCGGGAGGCCCGGGTCAGGTCGTCGCGTTGGCCGCGGGCCACCAGCGTGCGGTCGGCCACCGGTCGGGCGCGGAGCCGGAGGTGGACATCGGTCACCACGCCGAAGGCGCCGAACCCGCCGACCTGCAGCTTTGTGAGGTCGTACCCCGCCACGTTCTTGACCACCGCCCCGCCGGGCCGGAGGATGCGGCCGTCGCCGGCCACCACGGTGCACCCGAGGATGTGGTCGCGCACTGCGCCGTAGCCGGCGCGGAGCGGTCCCGCCGTGGCGGTGGCGAGAACGGAGCCCACCGAGCGCTCGGGCCTGCCGGGCGGATCGAGGGCGAGCCACATCCCGTCCTCGGCCAGCCGGCGCTGCAGCGTGGCGAGGGGCACCCCCGCCTGGACGGTGGCCACGAGGTCGGCGGGATGGACGGCCACGATCCGGTCGAGGCCGCGGGTGCTGAGGGCCAGGTCGGCGGGGGCGTCGGACGGGAGCCAGGTGCCGTGGCCCTCGAGCCGCACCCGCCATCCCGCCTCCGCGGCCAGGCCGAGGGTGGCCGCCACCGCGTCGGGAGAGTCGGGCACCGCGCGCGGCACGCCGTCGGCGTCGCGGCTCACCGCGGCGCCGCCGAGCAGCGACCGGAGGCGTTCGAGGGGCGCGCCGCTCACGCGGCCCGTCCCCGCCGCCATTCGCGGCAGGCGTGGGTGGGGATCACCTTGCCGGGGTTGGCCCGCGACTCGGGATCGAACACCAGGCGCACCGCCCGCATCGCCCCGAGCGTCTCCGGGTCGAACGCCTTGGGCATGTAGGCCAGCTTGTCGCTCCCGACGCCGTGCTCCCCGGTGATGCTGCCGCCGGCCGCGAGGCAGGCGTGCATGATGTCGCGGTTCGCGGCCTCGACGCGGACCACCATCTCGGGGTCGCGCGCGTCGAAGCTGATGTTGGGGTGCAGGTTGCCGTCGCCGGCGTGAAAGACGTTGGCCACCGAGAGCCGGTGCCGCGCGGCGATGGCGGCCACCTCGTCGAGGATGGCGGGGAGCGCGCTCCTCGGCACCACCGCGTCCTGCACCGCGAGGTCGGGTGCGATCCGCCCCAGCGCGCCGAAGGCCTTCTTCCGGCCCTGCCAGAGGCGGGCGCGCTCCGCCGGCGATTCGGCGCTGCGCACCAGGGTGGCGCCGTGCTTCCGGAGCAGCGCCTCGACGGCGGCGGCCTCGGCCGCCGCGCCCTCGGGGGTGCCGTCCACCTCGACCAGCAGCACCGCCGCTGCATCAGTGGGGTAGCCGGCGGCGTAGATCGACGCCTCCACCGCGCGCACGCAGGGCTGGTCCATCATTTCCATGGCGGCGGGGACGATCCCCGCGGCGATGATGCCGCTCACGGCCTCGCTCGCCGCGCGCACGCTCGGGAAGGCGGCGAGCAGGGTCCGCACCCCCGCCGGGACCGGCTCGAGGCGGACGGTGATCTCCGTGGCGATCCCGAACATTCCCTCGCTGCCGACGAAGAGCCCGACCAGGTCGGGGCCCCACGCCTCGCCGGAGGCGGAGCCGAGTCGGACCAGGCGGGCGTCGGGGAGGAGCACCTCGAGGGCAGCGACGTGGTTGGTGGTGACGCCGTACTTGAGGCAGTGGGGGCCGCCGGCGTTCTCCGCCACGTTGCCGCCGAGCGTGCAGGCCGCCTGGCTGGAGGGGTCGGGGGCGTAGTGGAGGCCGTGGGGCAGGGCGGCCTCGCTGAGCCGGGCGTTGACCACGCCCGGCTCGACCACCGCGCGGCGCCGCACGGGGTCGAGGTGACGAATCCGGTTGAGGCGCGTCACGACCACGAGCACGGAATCACCCGAGGCGAGCGCCCCGCCGGAGAGCCCGGTGCCGGCGCCGCGCGCCACGAAGGGCACCCCTGCCACGTGCAGGAGGCGAAGGACGTCGATCAGCTCGCGTTTCGATCCTGGCAGGACGGCGAGGCCCGGGCGGGAGGTGCGGGTGGGGAGCCCGTCCGAGGCGTAGGGGGCGAGTGCGGCGGCACGGTCCCGGACCCAGCGCGGCCCCACCAGGCGCCCGAGCTCGGCCGCGAGCGCGCCGCTCACGTGGCGATGGCGATGTCGGGGTGGGGGCCCCCGCTGCCGTTGTTCCGCGCCCGGGCGTGGACGCGGGCGCGGGCGGCCGCCTCGGCGGCGAGCGGCGGGAGGAGCTCGAGGAGGAGCGCCACCCGCTCGGAGGCGGTGCGCATCTCGAGGAGCCGACGCTTGGTGTCGGCGTCGAGGTCCACCGTCCCCGCCACCTGGAAGGAGAGCGCCTCGGCATCCTCCGCCCACGGGGGGTGCTCCCCGCCGGCCCCGAGGGTCTCCATGGCGCCGGCCCAGGAGGTGGCGGCCTCGCGGAGCGCGGCCAGGGATTCGGGCGGCACCTCCGGCCCCGCCACGTCGTCGAACGTGTCCACCATGCCGACGAGGTAGGGGGTGTCGCCGGCCAGGCGCTGTCGCAGGAGGAAGCGACGCTCCCCCACCACGACGATGTTCGACCGTCCGTCGGGGAGCTGGTGGGCCGCGCGCACCCGCGCGATGCACCCGACGGTGCCGGTGCGCGGGGCGGCGCCCCCCGGGCCCGGCGGGAGCAGCCCGAAGCGCTCGTCGCCCTGGAGGCAGTCCGCCAGCATCTGGCGGTAGCGGGGCTCGAAGATGTGGAGGGGAAGCGGAGTGCCCGGGAAGAGCACCACGTCGAGCGGGAAGAGCGGGAGCCGGGACGGCATGCCGGAATCTACTGCATCGCGCCGCGGCGGGGGGCCGCGGGCGTCGGGGGCGCGGCTAGGCGGCGCCCCACATCCCGTGCAGCCCCTTCACGTCGGGGGCCTGCCGGAGCTTCTCGAAGGCGCGCTCGCGGATCTGCCGGATCCGCTCGCGGGTGACGCCGAGGAGCTCGCCGATCCGCTCGAGCGTCATCGCGTCGGAGCCTTCCTCGAGGCCGTAATAGAGGTAGAGGATCTTCCGTTCGCGGGGGGTCAGGTACTGGTCGAAGAGCCGGTCGATGAACTCCCGGGTGAGCCGCGCATCGGTCTGCTCCTCGATGTCGCCGCCGCCGCCCCCGGGAAAGCGCTCGCCGTACGTGGTGGAGCCGCGGTCACCGCGCTCAACCGGGGCGTCGAGCGAGAGCTCACCGGAACTCATCCGACGCGCCAGCCGGACATTCTCGACGGTGTCGTTGAGGGCGGTCGCCACCTCGACATCGGTGGGCTCCCGACCCATCTCCTGGGCCAGGAAGCTCTCGGCGCGCGACATCCGGATGAGGGCGGAATTCTGGTTGAGGGGAATGCGGACGCTGCGCGTCTGCTCGGCGAGGGCCTTGAGGACCGCCTGCCGCACCCACCAGACGGCGTAGGAGATGAACTTCACGCCGTGGTCGGGATCGAACTTCCGCACCGCCTTGAGCAATCCCTCGTTGCCGATGGCCACGAGCTCGGAGAGGTCCAGGCCGTGCCCCTGGTACTTCTTCACGTAGGAGATCACGAACCGCAGGTTGGCGGTGACGAGCCGCTCGGCGGCCTTTTCATCGCCGGCCTGGGCGAGCCGCGCGAGGCGCTTCTCCTCGGCGGGGTCGGTGATCATCGGGAGCTTCTGGATGTCGTGGAGGTACTGGTCGAAGGCGCCGGTCGGCACCGCGCGAAAGAGGGCCTTGGCCTTGGTGACACTGCCGTGAGGCATGGTGTTCCCCGTGGGTCGTGGCGCGTTCGAACGTCGGGATGCGATGGATCAGCGAACGGCGGGGGGCGTGCCGTCGAGTGTGCGAATCTAGGACACGCCCAGAAACTGGTCAAGCGAGAATTTTTTTCCACATCACAAATTCAACGAACTGAAGCGGTTGGGGAATTCATCAACGCGAGGGGGGAAGAGCGAGGTGGAAGGAATCAGTCAGATGGCGTAAAACATTACTGCAGAATGTTTTACAGAGTTGACAAATTGTGGATGAATGTGGACAGGTGTGGAAGACTCGGCGACTACGCTGCGCCGGCCGTTCGCAACGTGCGGAGCATCACGTCGTGCTCCTCGACGGCGATCGTCCATCGCTGTCCGTCGCGCGCGGGGCGTCCGAGTTCCTCGAGCAGCGAGAACCGGAGCGCCGCGGCGCCCCGCTTCTTGTCGAGTTGCATTGCGTCGAGCACTTGATGCGCCTCGAACTCGGCCGGGAGCCGGGTCGGCAGGCCGAGCGCGCGAAGGCCCGCGACCACCGTATCGGCCGTCCCGGGGCGCGTCACGCCGATCGCCTCGCCGAGGAGCGCCTCCGCGGCCAGGCCCATCGCCACGGCGTCGCCGTGGGGAATCGCGTACCGCGAGAGGTGCTCGAGCGCGTGCGCCACGGTGTGACCCGCGTTGAGGACCGACCGCCGCCCCGCCTCCCGCTCGTCCTCCGACACGACGGCGGCCTTGATCTCCACGCTCCGCGCGATGGACGCGGCCAGCGCCTCGGGATCCCGCGCCTGCAGCCTCGGGGCGTCGGCCGCGAGCGACCGCCAGTAGGCGGGATCGGCGACCAGTCCATGCTTGGCCATTTCCGCGAGGCCTCCCCGCAGGTGCTGGGGCGGCAGCGTGCGGAGCAGGAGGGGATCGGCGACGACCGCGGCGGGGGGGTGGAAGGCGCCGACGAGGTTCTTGCCGTACGGGGTGTCGACGCCGGTCTTCCCGCCAACGGAGGAGTCCACCATCGCGAGCAGCGTGGTCGGCACCTGGAGATACGGGATGCCGCGCGCGAACGTGGCCGCGACGAACCCGGCCAGGTCTCCCACCATCCCGCCGCCGACCGCCACGATGGCGGCGTGGCGGGTGAGCCCGGCGCCCGAGAGCGCATCGGTGAGTGCGGCCCACCGCTCGCGCGACTTGGAGCCCTCGCCCGGCGGGACCGACAGGACGACGGCCCAGGGGCCCGCGGCGAGTCGTTCCGCGAGGATGCCGCGCACGGTGTCCTCGGTGATGACGGCGAGCGGCCGGTCCGGCCAGAGCCCCCGTGCCACCTCCGCGACGTGCTCGAACGCGCCGGGCCGCACCGTCACCGGGTAGCTCCCCAGCGCGTGGGTCACCCGCAGCTCGCGCACCGTCACCAGGTCTGGTCCGGGAACCCGGCGCGGTGGTTGGCCAGCCGCGCCAGCATGAAGAGGAGATCGGAGAGCCGGTTGAGGTAGGTCAGGATGAGGGGCGGCACGTCGGCCTCGTGGGCCAGGTGCACCACGCTCCGTTCGGCGCGGCGGCAGACGGTGCGGGCGTGGTGCAGCGCAGCGGCGTGCGCCGTTCCCCCCGGCAGGATGAAGGCGCGCAGCGGCGCGAGTTCCGCCTCGGCGTCGTCCATGGCGCGCTCGAATTCGCCGATGCGGCCCGGCGGCAGTTCGGCCTTGGCGAGCGCCGCGGCCACCTTGCCGGGATCCGGGGTGGCCAGGAGCCCGCCGATGCTGAAGAGGTCGCGCTGGACCTGCTCGAGGAGTGCGTCATACGACGCGCCGGCGCCGCCGCTCCGGGCCACGCCGAGGACGGCGTTGAGCTCGTCCACGTCGCCGTAGGCCGCCACCCGCAGGTGGTCCTTCGGCACGCGGCCGCCGCCAAAGAGCCCGGTGTCGCCGGCGTCGCCGGTGCGGGTGTAGATCTTCATTGTCCCTCCCGCGCGCGGCGGATGATGGCGAGCATCTCGCCGACGGACGTGACCTTTTCGCGTGGGGCCCCGCGCCGCGCGCCGGCCGCCACTTCGTGCGCGTCGAGCGCCTGCCAGTCCTTCCACTCGACCACCTCCACCCCGCGGCTCCGGAGGAGCGCCGGCACCGCCTCGGGTCCGGGGCGGTCGGGGCCGGGCAGCATGCCCCGGTCGGCGTCCTCCAGCAAGGTCGAGACGGTCTCCACCGCGTCCGGCTTGTTGGTGCCGATGATCCCGCTCGGCCCCCGCTTGATCCACCCCGCCACGAAGTGCCCCGAGCGTGGCGCGCCCCCCGGCCCCTCAAGCACCCGGCCGCGGTCGTGGGGAATGACGGCCCGTTTCGTGTCGAAGGGGAGGCCCGGGACCGGCTGCGCGCGGTATCCCACCGAGCGGAACACCAACCCGACGTCGAGCACCTCCTCCCCTCCGGTCGCGACCGCCCGCACTCCCCCCGGTCCTCCCTCGAGCCGGTTGCGGCCAACCACCAGCCGCTCCACGCGTCCCGTCCCCTCGATCCGAAGCGGCGAGGTGCAGAACCGGATCTCGATCCGGCGCGGCCGGCCCTGGGTGCCGCGCGCCACATACTCCGCGAGGGTCTTGAGGTTCTTCTCCGCCTCGCGGTCGGGCTCCGCCTCGAGGGCGGCCCGGCTCGCGGCGTCGAGCGCGGCGTCCTCCGGGCGGAGGTGCACATCCGCCTGGGCGAGCTCGCCGAGCTCCTTGAGTTCCGGGTTGGTGAAGGCGGCCTGCGCGGGGCCGCGCCGGCCGAGCAGGTAGATGGTGCGGACGCGGCTCCGGCGGAGCGCCTCGAGGGCTGTCGGGGTGATGTCGGTCCCGGCCAGCTCCTCGGGGTCGCTGGCGAGGATGCGGGTCACGTCCATGGCGACGTTGCCCACGCCCACCACCGCCGCCGCCTGCTGGGTGAGGTCGAAGGTCCGGTCCTGAAAGTCGGGATGTCCGTTGTACCAGCCGACGAACTCCGTGGCGGTGTGACTGCCGGGAAGCGCCTCGCCGGGGATGTCGAGGGCGCGGTCGGACTCCGCGCCGACCGCCCAGAGCACCGCGTGGTAGTGGCGCGCGAGTTCGTCCGCCGAGATGTCGCGGCCGGCGGTCACGTTGCCGAAGAACCGGAAGGCGGGGTGCGCGGCCACCTTGTCGTACACCCGGGTCACCGACTTGATCTTCGGGTGGTCGGGCGCTACGCCGCCGCGCACGAGCCCGAAGGGGGTGGGGAGCCGGTCGAAGAGGTCCACCGCCACCGGCCGCTCCTGCCGGAGGAGGTGGTCGGCGGCGTAGAAGCCCGACGGTCCCGCGCCCACGATGGCGACGCGGAGGGTCTCGGTCGACACCCTACTTCTTCCGCGCCATCTGGACGACGAGGCTGTCGATCTGCTGGATCATCGTGCGCCCGCCGAGGGTGTGGTTGTTGGCCTCCACCGAGAAGACCAGCGTGCGGCCGGGGAGCTCGACGTAGCCGGACAACGTGTTCACGCGGCTGATGCTCCCCGTCTTGGCCCGCACCAGGCCCTCGATCGGCGTGCCGACGAAGCGGGTGCGGAGGGAGCCGCGCTGCCCCGATTGCGGGAGCCCGGCCACGAAGGTCGGGTAGCCGGGGTGGTGGAGCATGTAGGCCAGCAGGGTGGCAAACGCCTGCGGCGAGACGAGGTTGCTGCTCGAGAGCCCGGAGCCGTCGCGCAGGGAGAACTGCGTCGAGTCCACCCGCATCGAGTCGACGAGGAACCGGCGCTCCACGGCCACGCCCTGGGCCCACGACCCCGCCGTCCCGAACTGGCGGCCGAGCTGCTTGAGCAGCATCTCGGCGTACCAGTTCTGGCTGGTGTTGAGGATCGGGAAGATCCAGTCCTTGAGGGGCCGCGAGGTGGCCTCGGCCAGCGGCGCGCCCTGGCGCGCGGCCTGGAATTCCGTCGAGTCGGTGGTGGACCGGGTGGTGCCGAGCACCGCGATGCCGCTGTCCGCCAGCACGGCGCGCAGCGCCCACGCGGTGTAGAGATCGGGGTCGGGGAGGGCGAAGTATTCCTTGCCGCCCTTGGAATCGAGGGCCACGTCGCCTTCGGCCCAGACGGTGAGGGTGCCCGGCTCGCGGTAGAAGTCGATGGTGGTCGGCTGGCCTGCGGGCACCGTGCGGGTGCGATTCTCGAAGGCCACCATCCCGAAGTCGGGGGTGAAGGTGACCATGGCCGGTGCGCCGGCCACCGGTCCCGGTCCGTAGCTGAAGTCGATGCTGTTGTCGTTGAAGCCGAGTCCCGACACCGGTGCCGCGTACCACCAGTTGAGGTCGTAGCCCTCCCAGTCGCCGTGCACCAGTTGGCCGTCGAACCAGCTCCCGTCGCCGATGAGGTCGCCCGTGACGGTCGTGATGCCGCGGGCGCGGAGGCCCGCCGCGAGCTGACGGAGGCGGAAGAAGGGGTCGGTGTCGCAGGCGCCGGGCGCCGCGGTGTCCACGGCGTAACAGCGCGCGCCGATGGTGGGGTCGCCCCGGCCATAGAGCACGAGGTCGCCCCGAAGCACGCCGTCCTGCACCGGCCCGTCGGCGTAGAGGCTGGTCTGGACCGTCCAGTCGGGCGCGAGGCGCGAGGCGGCGACCGCGCTCACCACGAGTTTGGTGTTGCTCGCCGGGATGAACATCCGCTCGGCGTTGCGCCCATAGAGCCGCTTCCCGTCGGGGCCCATCAGGGCGATGCCCCACAGGTTCCGGTTGAGGGGGGCGGCGTCGAGCCGTGCGTCCATCCGCTTGGCGAGCGCCTGGGCCCCGGCCGCGGCGGGAAGGAAGGCGGCGAGGAGGAGAAGCGCGCGCGCAGCGCGGCGGAGGTGGTCAGTCATAGGACACCCGCGGGTCGGCCTTGGCATAGAGGAGGTCGGCGAGAAGGTTGACCAGCACGAAGACGACGCTGAGGAAGAGGATGCTCCCCTGGACCGCGGGGAGGTCGCGCTTGCTGATGGCGGTGAGCACGTACCGGCCCACGCCGGGCCACGAGAAGATGGTCTCCGTCAGGATGGACCCCGTCAAGTAGCTGCCGAAGTCGAGGCCGACCACCGTGATGACGGGCAGCAGGGCGTTGCGCAGCCCGTGGCGCAGCACCACCCGCCGCTCCGGGAGCCCGACGGCCCGCGCGGACCGGATGTAGTCGGCCTGGAGGACCTCCTGCAGCGACGCCCGCGTCATCCGGGCGATCACCGCCACCGAGCGCATCCCGAGCGTCAGCGCCGGCAGGATGAGGAACGCGAGCCCCCCCGACCCCGACGGGGGCAGCCAGCGGAGCTGGACCGCGAAGATCATGATGAGCAGCAGCCCCACCCAGTACACCGGGAACGACACGCCGAGGTAGGCGCCGAGGGTCATCACCCGGTCGAACCAGTGCCCGGGGCGCCACGCGCCGAGGATCCCGACGAGGAGCCCGGTGCTCACCGCAAACAGCATGGCGGCGAGCGCGAGGCGGAGGGTGTAGGGGAACCGGTGCAGGAGCTCGCCGAGGATCGGGCGGCCGGTGATGTAGCTGTTGCCGAGGTTGCCGGTCAGCGCGTCGCCGGCGTAGCGGACGAAGCGGGTGGGGAGGGGCTCGTCGAGGTGGAGCTCGGCCCGGAGGCGCACGAGGGTGGCGGAGTCGGCGCGCTCGCCCACCATGGCCTGCACCGGGTCGCCCGGCGCCACGTGCAGGAGGAGGAACGCCACCACCAGCACCCCGAGCAGGGTGGGCACCGCCACCAGGAGCCGCCAGGCGAGGAACCGGGTCACGGCATCCGCCGCACGGTGCGCCAGCGCTGGCCGTTGAAGATGGCGGGCACCTCCCAGCCGGTCACGTCGGCGCGCTGGGCCCAGAGGTCCACCGGGAACCAGAGGAAGATCCACGGCGCCGCCTCGAAGATCCGCTGGTCGATGGCGCGGCTCAGGCTGTCCTTGAGGGCGGTGTCGGGCGTGCGGCGCGCCAGCAGGATCATCCGGTCGGTGACGGAATCCGCGTAGAAGGCGCGGTTCCCGCCGCTCCCGGCGTTCTTCGAGTAGAACGTCGGGTAGTTGAAGCTCTCGGGGTCGGGGTAGTCGGCGTACCAGTCGGTCAGGAAGAGGTCGGCCTCGCCCTTGGCGCTCGCGGCCCGCGCGCTCGAGGCGTCGCGCTCGACGATCTCGATCGTCACCCCCACCTCGGCCAGGCTCTGCTGGACGGATTGCGCGATGCGCGCCAGCTCGGCGCGCTGGGTGCGCCAGAGCTTGAGGGTGATGCCGCCCGGATACCCCGCCTCGGCGAGGAGAGCGCGCGCGCGCGCGGGGTCGTGAGGGTAGGCGGCGCGGGTGCTGTCGTACCCCTCGAGCCCGGGCGGGATGGCGCCGGCGGCGCGGACGCCGCGCCCCGCCATGATGGTCCGCAGCATCGTCTCCGCGTCCACCCCGTAATTGAGCGCCTGGCGCACCCGGACGTCCCGGAGCGGGCCGCGCGTGGTGTTGATGGCCAGGTAGAGGGCGCGCAGCGCGGGGCGGCGCTGCAGCTCCGCCGCGTGCTCGGCCTCCCACCGCCGCGTCTCGCTGAACGGCACCTCGACCACCGCCAGCTGCCCGAACTCGAATTCCGCGGCCTGCGTGAGCGGTTCCGGGATGATCCGCACGCGGAGCGTATCGGACTCGGGGCGCCCGCCCCAGTACGACTCGTTGGCGGCGAGGAGAAGGTAGTCGTCATGCGACCACTCCACGAAGCGCCAGGGCCCGCTGGCCACCGGCCGCTCGCCGACGTCGGCGGTCACCGATTCGGGGAGGATGGCCGAGGCGGGCATGGCCAGCAGCTTGGGAAAGACGTTGAGCGGCTCCTCGAGCGTCACCACCAGGGTCGAGTCATCGGGGGTGGCGAGCCCGGCGATGTCGGCGGCGGTGCCGGCTGCGAAGGCGCTGGCACCGAGGATCGGGGTGAGCGTCCAGGTGCGCGAGCCCTTGGAGGCCAGCGACAGGACGCGGCGGAAGGAGGCCGCCACGGTGCGGCTGGTGATGGACCGGCCGTCGTGAAACGTGGCGTTGGTCCGCAGGTGAAAGGTGTACACCGCCCCGGTCGAGTCCGCCTCCCAGCGGGTGGCCAGGCCGGGGACGAGCCGGCCCTCGGGGTCGAACTGCGTGACGTTGTCGAACAGCATCGCGATCATCTCGCCGCTCGGCACGTCGGTCGAGAAGGCGGGATCGAGCGAGCGCGGGTCCGCGGTGAAGTAGTAGGTGATCGTGCGGGGCCCGCCCCCGCCGCCGCAGGCGACCAGGAAGAGGACGGCGGCGAGGAGCGGGCGCGGCATGGTCGGGCGCGTGGACCGGAAGAAGGGTGGGGGCGGCGCACCGGGAGAGGAGGGGGCCTGGGGGCCCGGACGCCGTGGCGTAAGGTGGTGAAACTAGGCATCTTACAGGATGCCGTCAATCAGGCACGCCCCCGGCTTGACGGGGGTCTCCGCGTGAGCGCGCCCCGGGGCGTGCTCCTGGGCATCGGTGTCGTGTTCCTTGCCGTCCTGCCGCTCGCCGCGCAGGACGCGCCGCTCATCGTGGATGGCCTGTCCTTCAAGGGCAACCACGCCCTCGACGCGACCCAGCTCTCGGCCGCGATCGCCACGAACAACTCGTCGTGGTTTGCGCGGAGCGGGCTGGTGCGGTGGATGGGCCTGGGCGAGAAGCGGCCGTTCGACCAGTCGGAGTTTGAGCGCGACGTCCTGCGGATCACGCTGCTCTACCGCAAGAGCGGCTACCTCAACGCCACGGTCGACACCCTCGTGCGCCGGTCCGCCAGGTACGTGAAGGTCACCTTCCTCATCGACGAGGGGCCGCCGGTGCTCCTCGACTCGCTGCAGGTCCACGGGCTCGACTCGGTGGCGCGCCCCGCCCAGCTCACGCGGGACCTCCCCCTGCAGGTGGGCGATCCCTTCAGCCGCATCCGCCTCGACGCCACCTCCGACACCCTGGTGCGGCGGCTTCGCGACCGGGGCTACCCTGATGCGCTCGCGTTCCAGAGCTTCGAGCGCAACAAGAGCGACCTCACGGCCAGCGCCGCGCTCGACGTCCAGCCGGGGCTCTATTCCCGGATCGACACGGTGAACGTCACGGGAACGAAGCGGGTGTCGCCCGACGTGGTGCGCTCGCTGCTGGCGACGCGACCGGGCCGGCCGTTCTCGCAGGAGGAGCTCTACCGGAGCCAGCGCAACCTCTATCGATCGGACCTGTTCAGCTTCGCCTCGGTGGTCATCGACAGCGCCGCCTACGATCCCGCCGGGGATTCCGTGCCGATCTCCGTGCGCGTGATGGAGAGCCCGCCGCGCCGCGCGCGCGGCAGCGTCGGCTACGCCACCGAGGACTGCATCCGCGTCGGCGCGGGAATCACCTTCCGCGACTTCAGCGGCGGGGGCCGGATCCTCGACGTCAGCGGCCGGGTCTCGAAGATCGGCGTAGGCGAGCCGACGGCCTGGGGGCTCGAGAACGGCACCATGTGCTCGCAGCTCAAGCCCGATACCATCGGCTCCAGCCAGGTCAACTACACCCTGGCGGTGTCGCTGCGGCGGCCGGCGTTCCTGTCGCCGCAGAACACCCTCACCACGTCGGTCTTTGCCGACCGGCGCTCGGACTACATGGTGTACCTCCGGCAGGAGGTCGGCGCGGGGCTCACCTTCAGCCACGAAACGCAGCGCCAGGCCCGGCTCAACCTCTCGTACGCATTCACCTACGGCAGCACCACCGCCAGCCCGGCCAGCTTCTGCGTGTCGCTCGAGATCTGCAGCGCCGACGACATCGCCCGGCTCAGCTCGAAGCAGGGCCTCGGCATGCTGGGCGCCTCGGGCTCGTTTCCCTCGGTC
The DNA here is from genome assembly GCA_964574295.1 of uncultured Gemmatimonadaceae bacterium. GTDB lineage: Bacteria > Gemmatimonadota > Gemmatimonadetes > Gemmatimonadales > GWC2-71-9 > SPDF01. Next base: position 28,942 of record CAZNLY010000002.1, on the reverse strand, counting down.
AACAACCCCCTGGACCCGACCCGCGGGGAGCGCACCACGGTCCAGCTCACGCTCAGCGCGAGCTTCCTCGGCTCGAGCGAGTCCCAGCAGTTCGTGGCCGCGGTGGCCGAGCGATCCTGGTACCGGAGCGTGTCGCGGAACTCGGTGCTGAGCTTCCGCCTCCGGGCCGGCGCCCTCTGGGCCCCGCTCACCGCCTTCAACAGCGTGCAGGAGACGCGCTACGTGCCGCCGGCCAACCGGTTCTATGCCGGCGGCCCGAACGACGTGCGAGGGTACCAGCTGAACGGGCTCGGTCCGATCAACTACCTCATCGACAACGACACGATCACGATCGACACCACCGATCCCGGCTCGACGCCGATCCCCGCCGGCCAGGTGACGTACTCGCCGATCGGCGGCAACATGCTGGGTGTGGGCAACCTCGAGTACCGGATTCCCTCGCCGGTGTGGGGCCGGGTGTTCCGCCTGGTGGCGTTCGTGGACGCCGGCGTCCTCTGGGACCGGGACCAGAACGAGCCGGCGCTTCGGGTCACGCCCGGGGCGGGGATCCGGCTCGTCACCCCGCTCGGGCCGGTCCGGCTGGACGTCGGGTACAACGGGTACTCGCGACAACCGGGCCCCCTCTACCTGAGCCGGGGCAACGCGGTCTTCAAGATTCGCGACAGCTACACGCCGGGCGGCAATCCCGACCGGTTCGTGGTGCACTTCGCGGTGGGGCAGCCGTTCTGATGCGGCGCCGCCTGGCCCACCTTGTCTTCGTCACGGGCTTCGGGACCCTCGGGCTCGTGGTGGGATTGCTGGCGGCACTCACGATGGCCCCGCCGGGGCGCCGGCTCCTGGCCCGCACCGTCACCGCGCTCTCCGACCGCGTCTTCCGCGGCCACCTCGAGATCGGCAACGTGGCCGGCACCTTCCTGACCGGCCTCGACCTGCAGGACGTCGTGCTCACCGACAGCGCCGGGGCGACGGTCGCCAGCTTCCCCCGGCTCCAGGTCCGGTACCGGCTCGCCAACCTCCTGGCCGGCCGGTTCGACTTCGTGAGCGTCCGCGCCGAGGCGCCGGTGATCCACCTCGTCCGGCACCGCAACGGCCGGATGAACTACGAGGAGGTGTTGCACCTCGGCGAGGGCACCGGAACCGGCCGCCCGCCGCTCATCGAGTTCCACAACCTGCTGCTCAGGGGCGCCACGCTGACCCTGCGCCTCCCATGGAACCCGCCGCCGGGGGCCACGCCGCGCCAGCGCGACTCCGCCCTGGCCTTCGACCGCGCCTTCCCTGGCCGGGAAGTGGTCGAGGGCGCCGAGGGGCTCGAGCAGGTCCGGCGCTTCGACAGCCTGACCCTCGGACTCGACCGGCTCACCATCAGCACGCCGAGCCGCGATCCGCTCTCGATGATCATCGACACCCTCGGCGTGCGGGTGAGCGATCCCGGGGTGCGGGTGGTCCAGGCGCACGGGCGGGCCCGGATCAACGGGGACAGCCTCGTCTTCGAGGTGACTCGCGGGGCGCTCCCGAATTCCGCCTTCCAGGGGGCGGGAGCGGTCACCTGGCCCGACGGCCCGCTGCTCTTCGACTTCGGCATGCGCTTCAGCCGGCTCGACCTGATGGACCTCCTCTGGGTGTCGCCCGACTTCCCGTCGCTGACCGGGCGCGCGGACGTCGTGGCCAAGTCGCTGGGGCCCGACCGCACCGACTACCGGATCGAGGGGCTGCACCTCGGCAACGACACCACGCGCGTGGATGGCGCGCTGGTGGCCATCGCCGACCGGCACCGGGGGCTTGGCGTGCGGGACATGGATGTGATGCTCGACCGGTTCGACCTGGAGGACGCGCGCCCCTATCTCGACACGCTGCCGCTGCGGGGGACCCTGTCGGGACGCCTGGCGGGGAACGGCTTCCTGACCGACCTCGACCTGGCGATGGACGTCCGCCTCACCGACATCGGCGTTCCCGGCGGCGCCACCAGCAGCTTTGCCGGGCGCGGGCACCTGCTCATGGGGGGGGCCGAAGGGCTCATCTTCCGCGATTTTGCCCTCAGCGCGTCGGACGTGGACCTGCGGACCGTGCAGCTCATCACCCCGACGGTGACACTCGAGGGGCGTGCGCGGCTGGTGGGCACGCTGCAGGGCCCGTGGAAGGACGTGACCTTCACCGGCACGGCGTGGCACCAGGACGGCGACCGCCCGCAGAGCGTCCTCGCCGGGTGGGTGCGCCTCGACACGCGGACGCCGGTCACCGCCTTCGATGGGGACCTCACCCTCGACTCGCTCTCGTTCGAGGGGATCCGCCGCGGCTACCCGACGCTGCCGAGCCTCGGGTCGCTCCGGGGGACGGTGCGCCTGGAGGGCACGCTCGAGCGGATGCGGCTCGACGCCGACGTGGCGGGGGAGGTCGGTGCGCTCCGCCTGCGGGGCACCGCCACCGCGGTCCCGCCGCATTGGGGCGGCGATTCCCTCCACATCGCCTTTCGCCGCCTCGACCTCCACGCGATGCGGGGCCTCGGCCCGCGCACCGACCTGCAGGGCGAGGTGCGGATCGACGGCTCGATCGACACCCTCCGCGCCCCGGAAGGGTCCTTCCGCGGCGTGCTCGGGCCGGGGCGGATTGCTGCCTTCCATCTCGACACCGCGGCGGCGCGCCTCTCGGTGGTGGACAGCCTCCTGACCGTGGATACCCTCGGCTCCGAGTGGGCCGGCGGCACCCTCGACGTCCACGGCACGTTGGGCTGGGCCCTGCCGCACGAGGGGGTCCTCCAGGTGGCGGTGCGCGTGGACAGCCTGCGGGGCTTCGACTCGCTCCTGGTGAGCGCCCTCGGCCTGGCGGCCGACTCGACCGCGGAGCGACTGGCGGGGCGCGCGCAGCTGGACCTCACGCTGTCGGGCGCGCTCGACTCGATGGTGGCCTCGGGCTTCGCGAACGCCGGCGAGGTCCGCTTCCGGGGGTCGCGCGTCAACTCGGCATCCTCGACCGTCGGCTGGCTCGGGGGCGCGCGCCCGCGCCTCAGCCTGGAGCTCCTGGCCGACACCCTCGGCAGCTTCGGCCTCGTGGCCACCAACGTGCGATTCGGCGCCACGGGCTACGCCGACTCCCTCGACTGGTCCACCTCCTTCGAGCGGGGAGATGCCTCCGCCCTCGACGCGACCGGGCGGTATGTGGCGGCGGAGGGGCGGCAGACCCTCCTCCTCGATTCGGTGGCCGTGGCCCTGGCCGACCACCTGTGGCGGCTCCAGGCGCCGACGGCGGCCACCCTGTCGGACTCGGGCATCACGATGACGCCGGTGCGCCTGGCGGCCACCGACGGGTCGGGCGCCGTGGAGGTGACGGGCACCGTCCCCGGAGCGCGGGCCGGCAACCTGCGCCTCGACCTCTACGGCCTCTCCCTGCGGGACGTGGCCGGCGTGTTGCGCGGCGACACCGCCGGCGTCTCCGGCTCCCTCGGCGCCGACCTGGAGGTGTCGGGCACGCGCCAGGCGCCGGTCATCCAGGGGACGGCCTCCCTCGGCGACGCGGTGTTCGGCGATTTCCGCGCGCCGTTCGTCCAGGGCATCCTCCATTACGAGGCGCGACGCCTCGAGGGAAACCTCTCCATCTGGAAGACGGGCCAGCGCATCCTCGGGGTCGAGGTGGCATTGCCCCTCGACCTGGCGCTGGCGGCCGTCCCCCGGCGCCAGGTCGCGGGGCCGCTCTCGATCCGGGCCCGCGCCGACAGCCTCGACCTCGGCACCCTCGAGGCGTTCACCACGCGCGTGCGCCGGATGTCGGGTGTGCTGTCGGTGGACATGCAGGTGCAGGGAACGTGGGAGGCTCCGCGGCTGGCCGGGTTCCTGGACGTGCACGACGGCCAGGGCACGGTGCCGGACCTCGGCGTCCGCTACACGACGATCGCGGGGTACGCCCGGTTCGGCGGGGACTCGCTGGCGGTGGATTCCCTCCTCCTTCGCAGCGCCCCGGACAGCGGCACCCTGCGCGCCACGGGGAGCGTCCGGTTCACGTCGCTCACCAACCCGACCCTCAACCTGGGCTTCGTGGCCCGGCAGTTCCGGGCCACCGACATCACCGGCTTCCTGACGCTGGTGGGGAGCGGCCGGATGCGCCTCACGGGCCCCGTCACCGCGCCCACCCTGACCGGCACCGCCACCGCCGACCGGGGCGTGCTCTACTTTGCCGACCTCGTCACGAAGGATGTGGTGGACCTCGACGACCCCGAGTTCCGCGACCTCCTCGACCAGCGCTTCGAGCGGCTCCTCCAGCGCGGCTACCGGAGCCGGAACCGCTTCCTCGATTCGCTCCGGGTGGAGAATTTCGTCGTGCGGCTGGGCGAGGCGGTCTGGCTGCGCTCGAACGAGGCGAACATCCAGCTGGCGGGTGAGGTGCGGGTGGACAAGCTCCGCCGCGAGTACCGGGTGGACGGGCGCCTGGAGGCGGTGCGGGGCAACTACACGCTGGCCATCGGGCCGGTGCGCCGCGACTTCCAGGTGCAGAAGGGCACGGTGCGGTTTCTCGGGACGCCGGACCTGAACGCCGACCTCGACATCCAGGCCGAGCACACCGTCCGGCCGCTGGACGGCGGGAGCGACATTCCGGTCATCGCGCGGATCACCGGCACGCTGGTGGAGCCGAAGCTCCAGCTGACCTCGGACGTGCTGCCGCCGATCTCGGAGACCAACCTCGTCTCCTACCTGATGTTCCGTCGGCCGGCCTCGAACCTCCAGGGCGAGGGGGCGCCGGGCAGCCAGCAGCAGGCGCTCAACCTCGGGCTGGCCTACGTGTCGAGCGCGGTCACGAGCGAGCTGCAGCGGATGCTGATCAGCGACCTGCACGTGCCGGTGGACTACATTGAGCTCCGGCCCGGCACCGCCGGCGGCTCCTACGGCGCCTCCACCGCCACCCAGCTGGCCGCGGGGTGGCAGATCGGGCGGAAGACCTTCCTCACCTTCAGCGCCGGCATCTGCACCACCGGGGGTGCCACGAGCTACAAGAACATCGGTGCCAGCTTCGAGTATCGCTTCTCCCGGGGCTGGCGCTTCCTGGCCAGCTTCGAGCCGTCGGTGTCGTGCACCGCCGACCAGCAGACGGCGCCCGTCACCACCAACGACCGCTACCAGGCCGGCCTCGACATGCTCTGGGAGCAGGAGTTCTAGATGGGGCGCGTCCTCGTCATCACCAACCCGGCCGCCTCGCGCACCGATCCCGCGGCGGTGCGGGACGTGCGCGACGTGCTCCGGCGCGGCGGGTGGCAGGTGGAGGTCGTGGCCACCGGCGGTCCCGGCGACGCGCGGCGTCTGGCGGCGGAGGGGGTGGCGGCGGGGGTGGACGCCGTGGCGGTCTTCGGCGGCGACGGGACCACCATGCAGGCGGCGGCCGCGCTGGTCGGCACCGAAGTGGCGCTGGGACTCATCCCCGGGGGCACCGGCAACCTGCTCGCGGGCAACCTCCGCGTGCCAGCGGTGCCCGGTCGCGCCGCCCAGGTGCTGGTGCGCGGGCATTCGCGCCGCCTCGACCTTGGCCGGCTCGATTCCAACGGCGAGCACCACTACTTCGCGGTGGCGTGCGGGGCCGGGTTCGACACGCGGATCATGGCGGAGACCTCGGGCGCGATGAAGCGACGCTGGGGGATGGGCGCCTACGTGGCCACCACGCTTCGCCTCATCAACCAGGTGCGGAGCATCCGCTACGGCATCCGGGTGGACGGCGTCGAGTACGAGGCCAACGCCGCGCTCGTGCTCGTGGCCAACTGCGCGGAGGTGCTGCCCCCGCTGCTCCGGTTCGGCGACGGGGTGAGTCCCGACGACGGACTCCTCGACGTGGTGGTGCTGCGGGCCGACAGCCTGGCCGACGGAGTCCACGCCATCTGGCACTTCCTCCGCCGGGCGGAGGGGCCCGCCTCGCGGATCGGGCACGTGCGGGGCCGGGAGATCCGCGTGGAGACCGACCATCCCGTCCCGGCGCAACTCGACGGCGACTTGGGAGGCTCCACCCCGTTCGACGCGGTGGTGCTGCCGGGCGCCCTGCGCGTGATCACGCCGGAGGGGGCGTGAGCGAGACGGGGCGCATTGCGGCCCTGCCGGCAGAGGCGCTGGGCGCCATTGCCGAGGCGACGGCCCGGCTCCTCGAGCCCGGTGCGCTCTTCGACGTGCTGCAATCCCAGGTGGCGCGGCTGGTTCCCTGTGATGCGTTCTACGTGGCGCTCTGGGAGCCGGCGGCCCAGCGGATCCGGTTCGTGGCCCACACCGACCGCGGCCAGCGGCTTCCCTCCTCCGAGGCGCCGCTCGGGGACGGGCCCACCAGCTGGGTCATCCGTCACCGGCGTCTCCTCGCGCTCGGGCGGCCCGAGTCGCGCGAGGCCCCCCGGGGCAACCGCTTCGGCTCATCGGAGCCGAGCCGCTCCGCCATTCACGCGCCGATGCTGGTCGGCGACCGGATGATCGGCGTCCTCTCCACCCAGTCCTACACCGATGACGCCTACGACGACGAGGCCATCGGGCTGGTGGCGGCGGTGGCGATGCACGCCGCCATCGCGATCGAGGCGGCACGCACCGCGGCGGCGACGCGCGCCGCGCTCTCGGGAAGCGAGGCCCTCCGCGCGCTGGCCCACGACCTGTCGGGGATCGGCACGCTCGACGCCGCCGTCGAACGGGGGCTCCAGGCCGCCCTCGCCGTGGCGAAGGCCGATGGCGCGATGGTGGCGGGACGGCCCGGCGAGCCGCACCCGGGGCTCGTGGTGCTGGGTTCGGTGGGCGCCGAGGCCCGGTATTACCGCGTGGGGGACCTGCTCGGCGAGCGGGACGCGCAGGTGTCGGTCCTCCGGGGCGGGGAGCCGCGCGCGATGGGCGACATTGCCGAGCCCTCCGACGGTGCCGGGGAGCCGAGGCGCCATGGCCCCGCGCGGCCCGGGGCCATGGTCCCGATGCGATTCGGGTCGATGGCCTCCGGCGTCCTGACCGTGTCGGGCACGGCGCCGTCGTGGCGCCTGCCCGGCCGCGAGACGCTCTCCCTCCTCCAGGCCGTCGGCGACCAGCTGGCCGCCGCCATGAGCGGGCTCCGCCTGCGCGGCGAGCTCCTGACCCGGCTGGACCAGATGGACGCCCTGGGGCGGGTGGCCCACGCCCTGACCGGCGTGGAGGACGCCGACCGCACCACCCAGTACCTGGTGGAAGAGGGGCTGCGCGTCTTCGGCGCGGAGCGCAGCGGCGTCTTCCTCGTGCGGCGCGAGGGGCCGCCCGCCACCTGCCTGGCCCGCTCCGGCCTCTCCGGCGAGTTCGCGAGCGCGTTCGAGCGGCAGTTCCACGCGCTGCCGGCGGCGACGAGCATCCTCGCCGGCAAAGCGGTGTTCGTCGAGCACGCGCGGCGGGAACTCGGCTCCCCGCTCGCCGCCGCCGCGCAGGCGGAGGGATATGCCTCCGCGGTCTACCTGCCGCTGGTCTTTGCCGACGAGGTGATCGGCGTCCTCGCCTTCTTCCACGACCGGCCCCGCGAATACGCGTTCGAGGAGCGGCGGCTGGCCGTGGCGTTCGCCGACCAGGCGGCGCTCGCCATCGGGAAGAGCCGGCTCTTCGACCTGGTGAGCCGGAGCCGGCGCGAGTGGCAGACCGCCTTCGACGCGGCCGGCACCGGGCTCGCGATCGTGGACGGCGAGCGGCGCGTCGTGCGCGCCAACCGCTTCATCGCCGACCTGGCGCACGTGGACGTGACCGCGGTGGCCGGCATGGAGGTCGGCCGCCTGCTCGGCGGCGCCGCCGAGGGGACGACCGACCCGCTCGCCATCGCGACCGCCACCGGATCCGCGGTGACCGACCTGATGGAGGCGCCGGACGGCCGTACGCTGGTGGTCACCGCCACGCCGCTGCCCGACGGCGGGCATGTCGTGGCGGTGGACGACGTGACGCAGGTGCTCCGCCTCGAGCAGCGGTTCCGCCTGGTGGTCGAGGCGGCGCACGACGCCATCATCCTGGCCGACCAGACGGGGGCGGTGCAGTATGCCAATGCCGCCGCCGCCGACCTCTTCGACGCGCCGGCCGACGCGCTCCTCGGCCGCCCGCTCGCCGAGCTCCTGCCCGGCGACCCCGGGGAGGAGGCGCGGGGCGGTCCGCGGCGGTTCGAGTCCCGCGTGGTGCGTCCCGACGGGCAGGCCCGGCTCCTCGCCGTGTCGCTGGCGCCGCTCGAGCAGCCGCAGGGGGGCGCCGGCTCCGTGGCGCTGATGCGCGACGTGACCCGCGAGCGCGTGGCCACCGAGGAACTCCGCCGCTCGGAGGCCCGCTACCGGGCATTGTTCGCCGCCGTTCCGGTCGCCATCTTCACGCTGGACGACCTCGGCGTGCTGCGCTCGCTCAACCCCGCGGCGCGCGCCCTGGGCGGGTTCGGCGAGGGCACCCCCCGCCTGGCGGACTTCCTCCTCCCCGCGGAGCGGGAGTACGTTGAGAAGCAGTGGGGGCGGGTCCGGGCGGGGGAGCCCCGCGAGTTCGTGATGCGGCTCCGGCGCCCCGACGGCTCGGTGCGCGAGGCGTCGGTGGTGGCGGTGCCGGCGGCGGGCGCCGCCGAAGGGGTGCCGATGGTGCTCGCGATTGCCCGCGACGTGACCGACGAGCAGCGGCTGCGCGAGCAACTCGGGCACTCGGAAAAGCTGGCGGGGCTCGGGCGCCTGGTGAGCGGCGTGGCCCACGAGCTCAACAATCCGCTGGCCGGCATCAGCGCGCTGGCGCAGGCGCTGATCCTCGACGAGCCCCTCGATGAAGGCAGCCGGCGGGTGGTCGAGAGCATCCGGACGGAGGCGGCTCGCGCGGCGCAGATCGTCACCGACCTGCTGACCTTTGCCCGGCAGCGCCCCCTCCGCCGGGGCGAGCTGGCGCTGGGCGACCTCGTGCGGGAGGTGCTCGAGTCGGCCGGCGGCCGGTTCGGCGCCTGGCGCGTCGAGGTGCCGGCGGAACTGCCGACCGTCCACGCCGACCCCGACCAGCTGCGCCAGGTGGTGCTCAACCTGGTGGCCAACGGGGCGCACGCGATGCGCGCGGCGGGCGGCACCGGCACCGTGCGGGCGTGGGCCGAGGGCGAGGTGGTGTACCTGGAGGTGGCCGACGTCGGCCCCGGCATCCCGCCCGAGGTGATGCCCCGCATCTTCGAGCCCTTCTTCACCACGAAGGGCGAGGGGACGGGGCTCGGGCTCGCCATCTCGCACGGGATCATCCGTGCGCACGGCGGCGAAATCCGCGCGGAGAACCGCCCCGGTGGCGGCGCGCGGCTCTGGTTTGATCTCCCGCGGCATCCCGCCGGCGGGTCGAGGTGACACGATGATCGGTTCGGTCCTCCTCATCGACGACGACGCGGACGTCCTCCGTGCCATCGGCAACTATTTCGAGCAGATCGGCTGGGAGGTCACCCGCGAGCTGAGCGGGGAGGCCGGGCTGTCCACCTTCGACCGCCTGCACCCCGACGTCGTGATGCTCGACCTGCACCTCCCGGGGATGGACGGGCTCCAGGTGCTGGAGCAGCTCCGCGAGCGCGACGCCTCCGTCATCCTCCTCACCGGCAACAGCGACGTTCCCACCGCGGTGCGCGCCATGCAGCTCGGCGCCGAGAACTTCCTCACCAAGCCGGTGGACATGACCCACCTCTCCGCGGCGGCCGCCCGGGTGGCCGACAAGGCGCGGCTCCGCCGGGTCAACGCCGCGCTGCTGCAGCAGGGGGGCACCGGCCGGGGGCTCGAGTCGCTGGGGCAGTCCCCGGCCATGAAGGCGTTCGGCCACCAGGTGTCGCTGCTGGCCCAGAGCGAGCGGACCACCGTCCTCCTCCTCGGCGAGAGCGGGAGCGGCAAGGGGTACGTGGCGCGGATGATCCACAACCTCGGGCCCCGCGCCCGGATGCCGTTCGTCGAGGTCAACTGCGCGGGCCTGAGCGCCACCTTCCTCGATTCGGAGCTCTTCGGCCACGAGAAGGGCGCCTTCACCGACGCCAAGGAACGGAAGCAGGGGCTCTTCGAGATCGCCGACCGCGGGACCATCTTCCTCGACGAGATCGGCGACCTGGCCCCCGAGCTCCAGCCCAAGCTCCTCAAGGTGCTGGAGACGAAGACCTTCCGGCGGCTCGGCGGCACCCGCGAGATCACCGTGGACGTGCGGCTCGTGGCGGCCACGAACAAGGACCTGGCGGTGGAGGTCGAGGAGGGGCGGTTTCGCGAGGACCTCTACTACCGGCTGAGCGTGATGCCAGTCAAGGTCCCGGCGGTGCGGGAACGCGCGCGTGAGGACCGGCTCGATCTCGTCACCCGCATCTTCAACGACCTGCGCGCCGAGCTCCCCGAGGGGCCGTCGCAGATCGGCGGCGAGGCCCTGGAGCGGATCCTCGGGTACACCTGGCCCGGCAACGTCCGCGAAATGCGCAACGTGCTGGAACGGGCGCTGATCCTTGGCCGGGGGCAGCCGGCGGTGGGCGTCGAGCACCTGCCGGGCGAGTTCCGGGCACGGCAGGGCCCCGGCGACCGCCGGCACACGCCGCTGGCGCTGGAGGAGCTGGAGCGCCAGCACATCGAGCGCACGCTCCGGCACCACAGCGGCAACCGCACCCGCTCCGCCCAGGAGCTGGGCATCTCGCGCGCCACGCTGATCAACAAGATCAAGCGCTACCAGCTGGACCTCTGAGCGGAGGCGCCATGGCCGAGATTCACGAGCACGATGCGATGACCTGCCGCGCCTGCGGCCGCGAGGAGCGGGCGTCGGAGGGATATCCCTGCACGGGGTGCGGCACCTTCATCTGCCTCATTTGCTACTTCCGCGGGATCGAGCGGTGCGCCGCCTGCCAGCAGAAGCGCCGGGCGACCGACCTCGCGTGAGTGCCGTCATCGCCCGGGCGGCGGTGGTGCCGCTGCAGAAGGAACCGTCGCTCCGGGTGGAGCAGGTGTCGCAGCTGGTGCTGGGGGAGACGGCCCTGGTGCTGGCGGAATCGGATTCCTGGCTCCGCGTGCGGTCCGACGACGACCGCTACGAGGGGTGGATCCACCGGGGGTACGTGGTGGAGTGCGACGCGTCGGCGGCCGCGCGCTGGCGCGCCGACGCCGACGGCTGGTCGGAGGGGGCCGTGCTGGAGACCCCGGCGGGGCGGCGACGCCTTCCGCTGCGGGCCCGCGCCGCGCTGGAGCATGGACGGGTGCGGCTCCCCGACGGCGTGATCGGCGCGCTCGCGGACGGGCACATCAGCCCGCTGGCCGAGGTGACTCGCGCGGCGCGCCAGGTGCCGGCGGAGCGGTGGGCGGCCCGCGCCTTTGCCGGGGTGCGGTATGAGTGGGGCGGCGTCAGTGACCTCGGGGTGGACTGCTCCGGCCTGGTGCAGACCACCTTCGCGGCCCGCGGCGTGCCGCTGCCGCGCGACTCGGCGGCGCAGGCGGAGGCGGGCAGCCCGGTTCCCCTCGAGGAGGTCCGCCCCGGCGACCTCCTCTTCTTCAGCGACAACGGCACCCGCGTGACGCACGTCGCGTTTTCGGCGGCCGGGGGCGCGCTGGTTCACTCGACGGTGGCGATGGGCGGCGTGGTGGAGGAGCCGTGGACGCCAGGCCACCGCGCCGCGCTGCTCCGGGCCCAGTTCGTGGTGGCGCGGCGCGTCCCGGGCGCGGCCGGGGCGCCATGAGCCGCGCGCTCATCCTCTTCGACATTGACGGCACCCTCCTCCTCACCGCCGGGGCCGGCCGCCGCGCCATCACGGCGGCGCTCGCCGACCGCCTCGGCGCCGGCGAGGCCTGGCAGACCATCCGCTTCGACGGCAAGACCGACCCCCAGATCGTGCGGGAGCTGCTGGAGGCGGCCGGCGACGCCGACGCCGCCGACCCCGCGATCATTGCCGAGGTCTGTGAGCGGTACGTGGTGCACCTCGAGGAGGAACTCGACCGCCACCCCGGCGCCACGCGGCTGATGCCCGGCGTGGCCGCCCTCCTCGACCGGCTCGAGGAACGGACGGATGTCGTCCTCGGGCTGCTGACGGGCAACATCGAACGGGGCGCCGGCCTCAAGCTCCGCTCGGGCGGGCTCGATCCGGCCCGCTTCCGCGTCGGCGCCTACGGCTCCGACTCGGCCCATCGTCCCGACCTGCCCGCCATTGCGGCGCGCCGGGCCGCGGCCATCCTGGGGCGCGTCCCCGAGGGAGAAACGGTCGTCATCGTGGGCGACACCCCGGCCGACGTCACCTGCGGCCGGGGGATCGGCGCCCGTGCGGTGGCGGTGGCCACCGGCAGCTATTCCGCCGCGGCGCTCCGCGAGGCCGGGGCCCGCGCCGCCTTCGACGACCTCTCCGACACCGACGCCGTCCTCGACGCCCTCCTCCGATGAACGCGGCCCCCGTGCAGGAACTCGAGGTCAAGGCGGCGGTGCCCGACCCGGCGCTGCTCCGGAGGCGCCTGGTGGAATCGGGGGCGGAGCCCGGATTCCGGGGACTGATGGAGGACCGCCTCTTCGACCGCGAGGGCGAGCTGACCGAGCGAGGCGAGGTGCTCCGCGTGCGGACCTGGCGGCCCGAGGGCGGCCCCGCGCGGGCGCAACTTGCGTGGAAGGGACTCACGCGCCGCTCGCCGGAGGGGTACAAGCTGCGCGAGGAGCTCGAGTTTGCGGTGGAACACGACGGCGGCAAGGCGGCGCAGCTCCTCACCGCGCTCGGGTACGCGGTGATGAAGGCCATCGACCGCTTCGTTGAGGTCTACCGGGTCGGGGGAGCGGAGGTGCGCCTGGAGTGGTATCCGCGGATGGACGTGCTCGTGGAGGTGGAGGGAAGCGCGGAGGCCATCGAGGCCGCCCTCGGCGTCACCGGCCTGCCGCGCGCGGCGTTCGAGCCGGAGCCGCTTGCCGAGTTCGTGCGCCGGTACGAGGAGCGGAGCGGCGAGCGGGCCGCGCTGTCGCTGGCGGAGCTCCCCGAGGGCCGGCCGCGCTGGGAGCGCCGGTGAAGTCCGCGACGCTCCTCCCCGAACTGGGCCCCGCGCTCGGCCGCCTGGTGCACCCCGCGGAGTCGGGGAACGAGGTGGAGCGGTTGCTCGCGCCGGTGCGGCTGGCGCTGGTGACGCGCCTCCTGGGCGCGGCCGGCGCGGCACGTCGCGCGCTGGCGGAGGGCGACGAGGCGGCGGCGCGCGAGGCGCTGGCGCCCACCGTGTGGGCGGGGCTCTGGGACCGGGCGGCGGAGGAGGCCACCGCGCTGGTGACGGAGCGGCTCGACCGGCGGATCGAGGCGGCCGCGGCGGCGGCGCGGATGCCGGCCCGCCGCGCGGCGCGACACCGGATCGCGGAGACCGAGCACCGCGCCATCCACGCCCGGCTCGGCGCCGGGGCCGGGGCGCTGCTGCGTGCGGCGAGCGAACTCGAGCCGCTCCGGGGCGACGAGTGGGCGGCGCGGGTGCCGGCGGCGGCGCGGCGCCTCGAGAGCGCGTGGGCCGCGCTCAGTGCGGCCGCGGCCCGCGAGGTGGAGGAATGGGGGCCGGACATCCAGGCGGTGGCGGCGTGGCGGCCGGCGCGCTGGCCCGTCTGGGCGGTCACGGCGGCGGTGCTCCTCGCGGCGCTCTGGGCCGGGCTGGTGCTCGGCGGCTACCTGCCGGTGCCGGCGGCGCTGCGCCCGGCAGCGGAATTCGTCTGGAGCCGGACGTGAGCGTGGTGGGCGTGGGCATCGACGTCGTGGAGATCGACCGGGCTCGCCGCATCCTCGACCGGCACGGCGAGCGCGCGCTGGCGCGCTTTCTCCTTCCCGATGAACGGAATTATGTCGTCTCCATGGCCGATCCGGCGGCGCACTTTGCCGTGCGGGTGGCGGCCAAGGAGGCGGCGTACAAGGCGCTGCAATCGCTGGACGGGATGCGAGCGGTGAGCTGGCACGACCTCGAGGTGGTGCGCGATGGGGAGGGGCGGCCGCTCCTCCGGCGGCACGGCCCGGCGGCGGCGCTCGACCCGGCACTCACGCTGCATCTCTCGCTCACGCACACGCACCTGGTGGCGAGTGCGGTGGTGGTGCTCTCCCGAGGGTGATCTCCGGCCGTGAGGGTGATCCCTAGCAAAAGGGATTGGAGCGCTCTAGTTTTTGGCTCCGTCGTTCAAACGACTTGAGAATGATTCTCATAGCACTCGCCACCCAGATAGCCCTCGCCGCCGCCCCCCAACAGGGGGTGCCGCAGGGTGCGCCCGCCGAGCTCGCGCCGGTGGTCCAGCGGATCGCCACCACGGTCCAGCTCGCGGCGCAGGAATACCGCATCGGCATCAGCGACGGGCGGGTGGTCTCCACCGCCGAGGTGGAAGAGGCGCAGCTCTTCCTGGCCGAGGCGCGGCGCACCGCCGAGCGGTTGCCGCCGGAGTCATCGGCCGCCACCATCGCCGGCGTGGATGCGCTCCTCGCCGCCATCGGCCGCACCGCCGATCCGGATTCCGTCGCCTCGGCCGCGCGGGCGCTCGTGGCTGGGCTGGCGGAGCGGTACCGGGTGGATCTCGACCAGATCCCGCGCGCGGCGCCGTCGTTGGCCCGCGGCGCCGAGGTCTACCAGCAGAACTGCGCCGGCTGCCACGGACTTGCCGGCCGGGGCGACGGTCCGCAGGGCCTCGGCCTCACGCCGCCGCCGTCCGCCCTCTCCGACGGCGGGCGGCTCGCCGACGTCTCCCCCCTCGACTTCTATCGGCGCATCACCATCGGCGTGGCCGGCACCGCCATGCCCGCCTACGAGACCCGGCTCGGCGCCGACGATCGCTGGGCGGCGGCCGTGTATGCCACACTGCTCCGGTACCCGGCCCCGGGCGGCGAGGTGCCGGCGGGGCTCCGGGCCTTTGGCACCACCGCGCGGATGACCGACGCCGAGCTCGCCGCGGCCATCGGCACGCCGCTGGACCGCGCCGCCCCGGCGCTCGCCGCCATCCGGAGCTTCCATGGCCAGGGCTCCGAGGCCGAGGCGTCGGCGGTCTTCGCGCAGGTGGGCCGGCAGCTCGACTCGGTGCTGACACTGGCCGGGGCGGGGCAGCCGGCCGCGGCGAGCGGCGAGGCGTTCGAGGCGTACATGACCTTCGAGCAGGTGGAGACCGGCGTCCGGGCCAAGGACCCGGCGCTGGCCGGCACGCTCGAGGCGGCGTTCGCCACGCTCCGCGGGCGCGCCGGGGGCGGCGCCACCGCAGCCGAGCTGCAGACGCTCCGCGGAGAGCTGGCCGCCGACCTCGCGCGCGCCGAGCGGCTCTTCGCCGCCCCGATGGGGCCGATGGACCTCTTCCTCCAGTCGTTCGTGATCCTGCTGCGGGAGGGGCTCGAGGCCATCCTCATCATCGGCGCGCTGATCGCCTTCCTGATGAAGACCGGCAACGCCGAGCGCCGGCGCGACATCCACATCGGCGTGGCGGCGGCGGTGGTGGCGAGCCTCCTGACGGCGGCCGCGTTCGAGACGATCTTCCGCGTCTCCCACGCCAGCCAGGAGGTGCTGGAGGGCGCCACGATGCTGGTGGCCGCCGCGGCGCTCTTCTACGTGAGCTACTGGCTGCTCTCGAAGATGGAAGTGGCCAAGTGGAACCGCTTCGTGAAGGGCAAGGTGCAGGACGCGCTGGTGTCGGGCTCCGTCCTGGCGCTGCCGTCGGTGGCCTTCCTGGCGGTGTACCGCGAGGGAGTGGAGACGGTCCTCTTCTACAAGGCGCTGCTGGTGGCGGGGCCGGCGGGCGGCGCCGTGATGCCGGTGGTGGCGGGAATCGCCCTGGCCTCGGTGGCGCTCGCGGTGGTGTACCTGCTGATCAACCGGTTCGGCGTCCGGCTCCCGCTCAAGCCGTTCTTCGGCGTGACCAGCGCCTTCCTCTACTACATGGCGTTCGTCTTCACGGGGAAGGGGATCGCGGAGCTGCAGGGGGGCGGGGTGCTGCCGATCACGGTGGTGGGCTGGGCGCCGCAGGTGGAGCGGCTCGGCATCTACCGGACGGTGGAGTCGCTGACGGCGCAGGGCGTCCTGGTGCTCCTCCTCCTTGCCGCGGTGGTGTGGACGTTCTACCTCGAGCCCCGGCGCCTGCGGGTGACCCAGGTGCTGGTGCCCGAGCCGGTGGAGCCCGCGGCGCCGACGGCGGCCGACGCCGCGCCGGCCGCGCCCTTTGAGGTGGACCTGCTCCGCTCCCTCGAGCGGATGGACGCCGACCTGGCCGAGCTCCGCGCCGAGGTGGAGCGGCTCAAGGCCCGGCTCCACGCCCGCCGGTAGGTCCCGCTACTCCACCCCCACCGTGAAATCGAACTTCGGCGTGCCGCTCGGCACGGTGATCTGCACGATGTAGGTCTTCTTCTTGGCGCCCACCAGCGTCGCGCTCGTGATGACGGTGGCCTTGGTGCTCGCCTCCACCGAGAAGCGCTTTGATTTGAGCTTCATCGCCTTCCCGTCGCCCACCGAGGCCCAGAGCTCCACCGTCCCCGACACGTCGGCCTTGGGCGACTTGACCAGCACGGCGGCAAAGGTGCTGTCGCTCGCCTTGAAGACCGCGCAGGTCCCGCCATTGACGTGATACCAGAGCTTCTGCTTCGGGTTGATCTCGCTGCAGTGGGAGCCGCCGAATTCGTAGGTGCTGGATCCGTGTGAAACGGCGCAGCCGGCGAGCGCGAGGAGGACGGCGGGGAGGAGGAACAGGACGGGAGCGCGACGGGTGGGCATGGAGGCCTCCTGGTTGCGGAGAATCTGCGGCCTCCGTCGCGAGTCGCAACCTCCCGGAAACCCGGAAATGCAGACGGCCCGCCGAGATCGGCGGGCCGCTTGCGTAGAGAGGTGGTAGATCGCCCCCTGAGTTATACGGAGTCGGGCCGATGTGCCCGCTCCAACCCTTCTTCGACCTACCACTTTTTCCGGGAGGCACGCGCCTCCGTTCCGGCCTCTACATAGGCACGCCTCGTGCCACGTCTGTTGTCATCGTAAGGTGTTATATGACAAGTGTTTACCGAAATGAGCCAAGCCGAAAAATCAAGGGCAAATTGTCGATAAATTTGACAAAATTTACCTGTAATGCCGAACTTCTGTGACCTGAGTCACTTAGCCGACTGCGTCATTTCTTGACGGTTGGGGCCGGTGTCAAGGAAAGGTACTGCCCGGGAGGGGTCTCCCCGGCTCCCTTAAGCCGCAGGAAGAGTGCGGTTCCCGCCAGCACCAGCAGGACACTGGTCAGCTGCGCCACGGTGAATCCCGCCAGGAACCGGTCGTCCTTGGCGCGGAAGATCTCCACGAAGAAGCGTTCGACGCCCGCCATCATCAGGTACACGCCGAGGAGCGCACCGGTCCCCCACGCCCTCTTCCTCCACTGCCAGAGCAGCATGAAGCCGACGAGCATGATAAGCGTCTCGTAGAGCTGGGTCGGGTGCACCGCCATGAGCGTGGAGGGGTCGGTGCCCGGCGGGAGCGCCACGCGGAATCCGGCCAGATTCGCGGCGGTGGAGGGGGGGAGTCCCTCGGGGAACGACACCGCCCAGGGCAGCGTGGTGGGCCCGCCGTAGTCGTCGCCCACCAGGAAGCACCCGACGCGACCGATGGCGTATCCCGCCGCCAGCGCGGGGGCGCAGAGCTGGATGGTCCAGCGCGCCGGCACCTTGAGCCGCCAGCCGTTGGCCAGCACGAACACCACGCCACCCAGGAACCCGCCGTACCAGACGAGCCCGCCTCGGGAAAAGAGCGCGGCCGGGTCGCCGGTGAGCACGGTGTACCACACCTTGGCCCCCACCACGCCGCCCACCAGCGCGGCGATGACGATGTCCGAGGCGTAGTGCGTGTTGAGGCGGCGCCGCACCAGCTCCAGCGAGATGAGCCACCCCGCCACCAGGAAGGCCACCATCATCATCAACCCGTACCCGGTGACGGTCAGCGGGCCGAGGTGGATGTTGAACGGGTAGACGGGCATCGGGGCTCCGCGTCAGGCGGCGGGCGTGAGGAGGCCGGGAAGGGGGAGGTCGTCGCGCGGCTCGAGGGAGAGGGGGCTCCGCTCCCCGCGCGCCAGCCGCCAGGCGCCCGCGGCCGCGATCATCGCCGCGTTGTCGGTGTTGAGCCGGTTCGAGGCGATGCTCACGCGCACGCGACTGCCGAGCCGCTCCCGCAGCCGGGCCGCCAGCGTCCGGTTGCACGCCACGCCGCCTCCCACCATCGCCTGCGGATAGTCGAGCTCCTCGGCAAGCGCCGCGGTCTTCTCGACCAGCACCTCGAGCGCGGCGTCCTGGAAGCCGCGCGCCAGATCGGCCTTGTCTGCCTCGAGGTCGGTGCTCTGGCGCACGGCCCGGAGTACCGCCGTCTTGAGCCCGCTGAAGGAAAAGTTCCAGCGGTTCTCGCCGGTGCCGTGCAGGTCGCGCAGGAGGGGCCGCGGGAAGGTAAACCGCGCCGAGCGCCCGGTGGCTGCCAGTTTCTCGAGGGGGGCGCCGCCCGGGTAGGGGAGGCCGAGGAGGGTGGCCACCTTGTCGAAGGCCTCGCCCGCCGCGTCGTCGAGAGTCTGGCCGAGGAGCCGGTACTCGCCCCACGCCGGCACGTCGAGGAGCATCGTGTGGCCGCCGCTCACCAGCAGCCCCACGAACGGGGGCCGGAACTCGGCATCCTCCAGCGCCGGCGCAAAGAGGTGCCCCTCCATGTGGTGCACGCCGAGGAGGGGCTTGCCGGTGCTCCAAGCGAGGGTCTTCCCGTACATCACGCCCACGAGGAGGGCGCCGACGAGTCCCGGCCCCGCCGTCACCGCGATCGCGTCCACGTCCTCCAGTGTCGTGCCCGCCTCGGCCAGGGCGCGGTCCACCACGGGGCCCATGGCGGTGAGGTGCGCGCGGCTGGCCAGCTCGGGCACCACGCCGCCGAAGATGCGGTGGATGTCCTGCGAGAGGATGACGAGGCTCTCGAGCGCCGGGCGCTCGCCGTCGAGGCGCACCACCGAGGCGGAGGTCTCGTCGCAGGAGCTCTCGATGCCGAGGACGCGCACCCGGTCAGTTCCCCTGATCGAGGAGCCGGGCCACGAGGTCGCGGTTGACCTGGGAGCTCCAGTCGTGGGCGCCGATGATGCGCTTGACGATCACGCCGTCCTTGTCGAGGAGGAAGCTCTCGGGCACGCCGGTGGTCTGGTACACCTGCTGGATGCGGCCGCTCCGGTCCTGCAGGATGTCGAAGGTGATGCCCAGCTCGGCGGCAAAGGCCTTGACGTCGGCGGGATCGGCCTCGTCGATGCTCACCGCCGCCACCTTGAACCCCCGCGGGGCGAGCTCCGCGTAGGCTTGCTGCATGGCCGGCATCTCTTCCTTACACGGCCCGCACCAGGTGGCCCAGATGTTCACCAGCGTCACCTGGCCCTTGTAGTGCTCGTGGAGCCAGAGGGAGTCTCCTGTCGCCAGGTCCATCACGCGGAAATCGGGCGCTTCCTTGCCCACCGCCACGCCGTAGGTGTCGGGGCTGTTCTTGACCAGCGCCACCGCGCCGGCCACCATGGCGAGCACGATCCCGCCGACGATCATCCACTGCTTGGACATGGTGTGCTGACCCTTCAGGCCCGTGCCTGGCAGAGGCGGGTGAGTTCGCGCGCGGCGGCGGTCACGTCGGGGGCGCCGAAGACTGCCGTGCCCGCCACGAAGGTGTCGGCGCCCGCGGCCCGCACCGCCCGGATGTTGGCCGCGGTGATGCCGCCGTCCACCTCGAGCCGCGCGGTGGACTTCCGGGCCTCGAGCAGGGCGCGCAGGCGGCGGATCTTCTCCGTGGCGCCGGGCAAGTAGGACTGCCCGCCGAAGCCCGGGTTCACCGACATCACCAGCACGAGGTCGAGGTCGGCCACCACTTCCTCGACGTGCGCCAGCGGCGTGGACGGATTGAGCACGAGTCCGGCGAGCATGCCCTTCTCGCGTACCGCGGCCAGGTGCCGCTGCACGTGCACGGTGGCCTCGGGGTGGAAGGAGAAGACGTTGGCCCCGGCGGCGGCGTACTCCTCGATGTACTGCTCCGGCCGCTCCACCATCAGGTGCACGTCGATCGGGCAGTCACTGATCCGGCGCAGGGCGCGGATCATCGGCGCGCCAAAGGTCAGGTTGGGGACGAAGTGCCCGTCCATCACGTCCACGTGCATCCACTCGGCGCCGCCCGCGAGCGCCGCCTCCACCTGCTCACGCAGGCGGCCGAGGTCGGCGCTGAGCACGCTCGGGGCCAGGATCGGGTTCACGGTTCCCTCGAGAGGGTCAGGTCCACGCGGCCGCGGCGGGGGAGGCGTACTCCCGGGCCGGGCCGCTGGTCGAGCACCACGTTGGCGCGCGCGCCGGGGCGGTCCTCGAAGCGCACATAGCCCACCACCAGCCCGAACGCGGCGAGCCGTTCCGCCGCCTCCGCGCGGGAGAGGCCCCGCAGGGCGGGCACCTGAATATCGGCGGGACCGCGGCTCACGACCAGCGCCACACTGTCCCCCGGGAGGCGGACCACCCCGGAGCCGGGCCGGGTGGCCAGGACGGTGCCCGGCGCGCTCGAGGAGGCCACCGAATCCACGCTCGTGATGCGGAGCCCCGCCTCCTGCAGCACCGCGCGGGCGAGCGGCAGGTCGAGGTTGGACACGTCGGGCACGGGCACTCCCTCGGGCCCGGTGCTCACGGTGAGCCGCACCACGGCGCCCGGCTCGAGCCGGGTGTCGGGCGGCGGGTCCTGCCAGATGACGAGTCCGCCCATGGCGGTGGGGTGGGGCTGTTCCGCCTCGCGCCGCACGCGGAACCCCGCCGCCTGGAGGGTGGCCTCCGCGGAGGCGTAGGGTTGGCCGAGGACGCTTGGGGTGCCGACCGTGGTCTCGGCGATCGGCGCGGGGAAGAGGACGATGGCGGCGAGGGCGTAGCCCAGGAGCGCGGCGCCGCCGAGCACGCCGAGCCAGAGGTACAGCCGCCGGCGCGACTCGGGGTTCGCGTCGGGGTTGGCCTCCGGGGTGAAGCGCCGGAATCTCATGCGGCGCGGCGGAGGCGCGCGGCGAATGCGCCATCCGTCCCGTGGCGGTGGGGCAGCAGCGCCAGGTCGCCGTCGGGGGAGAGGCATTCCGGCGGCAGCACGGCGGATGGCTCACGGCGGAACTCGGGATGCGCGCGAAGGAAGGCAGCCACCTGGTCTTCGTTCTCCTCGGGTTCGAGCGAACAGGTGGCGTAAACTAACAACCCGCCCGGCCGGACCGCGGCGGTGGCGCCAGCGAGCAGTTCGGCCTGGGTGTGGGCCAGGGCGCGCAGGGCGTCGGGTGTCACGCGGAGCCGCGCCTCGGGGTGCCGCGCAAAGGTGCCGGTGCCGAGGCACGGGGCGTCGAGGAGCACGGCGTCCACCGGCCGCACGGCGGGGAACTCGGCGTCGGCCAGCACCACCTGTTCGTGGCCCGAGCCGGCGCGGCGGAGGTTCTCCACGAGGCGGGCGGCGCGGCGGCGGTTCCGCTCCCCGGCCACGAGGAGGCGGGCGTGTCGGCCGAGGGCAATCGCCTTGCCGCCGGGGGCGGCGCAAGCGTCGAGCACGGTGGCGCCATCGGGCACGTCGGCGTAGCGGACCACCAGCGCCTGGGCGGGGTCCTGCACGAAGAAGGCGCCCTCGTGGTAGCCGGGAAGGTCGCCGGGACGGGAGGCGTCCACCACGAGCCCCGCGCCGTAGGGCGCCGGGGCCCAGCGGATGCCGGCGTCGTCGAACCGCTCGGCGAGCGCCTCCTGGTCCTCGCGCGCCACCTGGAGCACCAGCGGCGGGCGCCCGTTGTTCCAGCGGAGGAGCGCCTCCGCGCCCTCCTTGCCGTAGCGCGCCACCCATCCCGCCACGAGCCACTCGGGGTGGCTGTGGCGGCGAGCCAGGGCTGCCACCGGATCGGCGGTCTCCACGAGCGGCCCGGGCGCCGGCTCGCGCCCCAGGCGGCGGAGGATGGCGTTGACGAACCGGGCGGGGCCCTCGCCGCCGCCTTCGCGCGCCAGCTCCACCGTGGTGCTCACCGCGGCGTGCGCGGGGATGCGGTCGAGCTCGAGGAGCTGGTAGGCGCCGAGCCGGAGGAGGTCGCGGAGGGGTGGTGCCACCGACTCCCATCCGAGGCGGGTGAGGAGCGCCAGCCGGTCGTCGAGGGAATCCTGGGCGCGGAGCACGCCGCCGGCCAGCTCGTGGGCCAGCCGGCGGTCGGGGTCGGACAGGGGGGCGACGGCGGTCGAGAGGGCGGCGTCGAAGGGCCGGCCGCCGCGCACCTCCCGCAGGATGCGGAGGGCGGCGCGGCGGGCCTCGAGCCCGGTGGTCTGGGTCAGGGCAACCCCGTGGTGGGGCTCGACGGCGCGGCCACCTCGCGGCGCGGCATCCGGCCGGCCAGCCAGGCGGCGCGGCCCGCCTCGACGGCGTGGCGCATGGCGCTGGCCATCAGGACCGGATCGCTCGCCTCGGCGAGGGCGGTGTTCATCAGGATGCCGTCCACGCCCTGCTCCATCGTGAGGCAGGCGTCGCTGGCGGTGCCGACGCCGGCGTCCACGATGACGGGCACCCGGAGCCGCTTCTTGATGGTGCGGATGGAGTAGGGGTTGAGGAGGCCGAGCCCGCTGCCGATGGGGCTCGCGAGCGGCATGACGGCGGCGCAGCCGGCGTCTTCCAGGCGGAGGGCGGTGATGAGGTCGTCGTTGGTGTAGGCCAGGACCTGGAACCCCTCGGCCACCAGCGTCTTCGTCGCGCTGAGCAGCCCGTCGGTGTCGGGGAGGAGGGTCTCCTTGTCGCCGATCACCTCGAGCTTGATGAATTCATTGAAGCCGGCCTCGCGGGCCAGGCGGGCGTAGCGCACCGCCTCGTCGGCGGTATAGCAGCCGGCGGTGTTGGCCAGGAGGAAGTACCTGTTCGTCGGCAGGTGGTAGAGGACGCCCTGTTCCTTGGTGCGGTCCAGATCCACCCGCCGCACCGCCACCGTCACCACCTCGGCGCCGGAGGCCTCGATGGCGCGGGCCATCTGGGCGTTGTCGCGGTACTTACCGGTGCCGACGAGGAGCCGGGAGCGGAAGGTGTGCCCGCCGATGGCGAGGGGCGGGTCCACCTGCACGGAGAGGAGGGTGGCAGTCATGGGGGAAAGATAATGTGGGGGAGCTAGCCTCCCCCGACGAAATGCACGATCTCGATCACGTCGCCCGCGGCCACCGGCGTCTCAGCCAGGTGGGGCCGGCGGACGATGGCGCGGTTCCGTTCGACGACCACCGTGGTCGGGTCGAGGCCCAGGTGCACAAGGAGGCCCGCGAGGGTCATCGGGCCGGGGACCTCGCGCGGGGCGCCGTTGAGCGTGATGGTCAGGTTGGGCAGGCTCACGAGGGAATGATACCCTGCCGGATGTACCGCAGCTCCCGCTAGGGCGCCGAGGAAATTCCGCCGGGCATCCCCTCCGCCAGCGCCGTGAGCTTGGCGGACGCCATCGCGTCGAACGCCACGGTCACCCCGCCCACCTGCACCTCCTGCTTCGCGCAGCCTGCGAAGGCCAGAAAGGTCTCCCGCGGAATCGCATAGGTCAGGAAGTGGCTGCTGGTCTGCACGTGGCTTTCGAGCCGGGAGTCCGGCGCGCCCGCCACTTCAGCCCCCACCCCGTTGCACACCAGCGTCAGGCGGTTGTGGGCAATGCCCTGCGGAGACTGGAGGCGGAAGACGAGATACACCGTCGAGACCGGGGCCGGGGGCTGGAGGCTGTCGTTCACGACGTAGAACCAGGTGAGCTGCGGCTTCTGGATCCAGAGGAAGTACGAGCCGGGATGGGTCGCGACCGAGACGCGCGTGAGCGCTCCCGCCGTCTCGGTCGAGGTGCGGGGATGGGGCGCGGCCGCCTCCGGCGAGGGTGCCGGTGCCCGCACCGGCCAGCTGGGCGCCGGGGTCGGGGCCACGCCGCTGCCGGCGTAGCTCGCGTTGATCGGCGGCATCATGGGGGCGAGGGTGCAAGCGGAGAGTTGCACCGCGCCGCCGACAAGGACGGCGAGGCACGGGGCAGCGAGCCAGGTTCGCGCGGGCATCGTGGCACCTCGCAACTCGAAGCCGTCGAGTCGCAATGGGCGGGCGGGGGTCTGCGGAAGCTACGTGTCCTCGCCCAACGCCGCCAGCATTCCCATCGCCGCGGCGTAGGGATCCTTCTCGTGCCAGAGCGCGCGGATGGCGGCGACGCCCCAGGCGCCGGCGTCCTTGAGCTGCGGCACCCGTTCCGGCGTGACGCCGCCGATGGCGATCACCGGCCGGCCCAGCGCCGCGATCCGCTGGAGCGCCGCGAGTCCGAGCGGCGCCTGCCCCGGGTGGGAAGCCGTCTCGAAGACGGCCCCGGCCAGGAGGAAGTCCGCCCCCGCGTCCACCGCTGCCCGCGCCTCCTCCACCGTGTGCACCGACACGCCGACCCACCCCGCCCCCAGCACCGCCCGCGCGTCGGCCACCGAGAGGTCTCCCTGCCCAAGCTGGACGCCCTGCGCCCCGACCCCGCGGGCAATGTCGGGCCGGGCGTTGACGATGACGGATGCTTCCGCGGGCCGGGCCAGCGACACCAACCGCTGGGCGCTCTTCACCAGCGCCGCCGCCGTCGTGTTCCGCCCCCGCACGTGCAGCGCCACCGAGGAGCCTGCCGCTGCGATCGCCGCCGCCTTGATCCCAACATCCGCGTCGGCCAGCACCGCATCGTCGGTGACGGCGTGGAGGCGGGGGAGCGGCCTCACCGCAGGACGGCCCCCACGGCAATGGGCCGGCCCCGAAGCCACTCCGCCGCCGGGAGGCGCCTGCCGCCCGCCGCCTTCACCTCCGCCACCTGCACCGCGCCCTCCCCGCACGCCACCACGAACGCCGGCCCCGCCTCCAGCACCTGGCCCGGTGCACCGCGCCCCTCCGCCATGCGCGGCGTGAAGAGCTTGAGCTCTCCCTCCGGTCCCTCCGTCCACGCCGCCGGCCACGGATCATAGGCGCGGAGGTGGAGTGCCACCTCCACCGCGCTCCGCTCCCACGGCGTCCGCGCCGCCGGTCGCGTCACCTTGGGCGCCATCGTGGCGCGCACGTGGTCCTGCGGCTTGCTCGTGGGTTTCCCTCCCTCGAAGACGTCCACCACCTCCATCAGCGCCTCCGCGCCGAGCTCCGCCAGCCGCGGCGTGAGGGTGCCCGCCGTGTCCTCGGCGGCGATCGGCAGCTCCCGCTCGAGGTACACCGGCCCGCTGTCGAGCCCCGCCTCCATCTGCATCACGCTGACACCGGTGGCGCGGTCGCCGGCCAGGATGGCGGCCTGGATCGGGGCGGCACCCCGCCACCGCGGAAGGAGCGAGGCGTGGACGTTGATCATCCCGTGCTTCGGGATGGCGAGGATCTCGGGGCGGAGGATGTGGCCGTACGCCACCACCACGCCGAGGTCGGCATTGAGGTGGCGGAGCGTGGCGGCGAAGAGGTCGCCGACGGGACGATCGGGCTGGTGGACATGGAGCCCGGCCGCCTCGGCGGCCAGCTTGACGGGCGGCGCAACGAGGGTGCTGCGGTGGCGCCCCTGCGGGCGGTCGGGCTGGGTCACGACGGCGGCCACCTCGTGGCCCTCGCGCCGGAGCGCCTCGAGTGACGGGACCGCGAACTCCGGGGTGCCGAAGAAGACGACGCGCATCAGGAGGACTGGCCGCTGGGCCGCGCCACCTCCCGTAGCAGGCTCTCGCCCTCCTTGTGGTCGCGGCGATACTTGGCGGTGAGGAGCCGCCGCTTGAGCGGGCTCAGGCGGTCGAGGAAGAGGATGCCGTCGAGGTGGTCAATCTCGTGCTGGATGGCGCGGGCCTTGAGCCCCTCCGCCTCGATCCGGTAGGGCACGCCGTCGGCGCCGATGGCCTCGAGCACTACGCGGTCGGGGCGGGTCACTTCCGCGTAGATCTCGGGAATCGAGAGGCACCCCTCCTCCTGGCTCTCCTTGCCCGAGGCCTCCACGATGACCGGGTTGATCATCGCGAAGCGGTGCCCGTCGGCGTCCACCACCGCCACCCGGAGTGCGTGGCCCACCTGGTTGGCGGCGAGCCCGACCCCCTCGGCGGCATCCATCGTCTCGAACATGTCCTCCACCAGCCGGCGCACCTCGTCCGAGACCTCGGCCACGCGCGCCGAGGCCTCCCGGAGCACCGGGGAGCCGAGGAGGTGGATGGGGAGGACGGCCATCAGGGCTGGGCCGCCGTGGAGGCGGTGTCACCGACCTGGACGATGCGCGAGCGGTGCACCACCACGGTGCTGCTCCCGCTCTCGACCGTCACCTTGTCGTCCTTGATGTCCTTCACCTTTCCCATCAGGCCGCCTGCGGTGATGATCTCGTCGCCCTTCTTGAGGGCGGCGAGCATCTCGCCGTGCTTCTTCCGGGCCTGCGACTGGGGCCGGAGGATGAGGAAATAGAACACCGCGCCGATGAGCGCGATCTGGACGAGGAGGATGCCCATCCCGCCGCCCTGCCCGGGGGCCGGGGCCATCAGTGCCAATGCGTGCATCAGGACTCGCCTTTCTGGTGATAGCGGCGGAGCCACTCGCGGCTCCACGCGTCGAAGGTGCCGTCCAGGATCCGCGCGCGGGCCAGCTCGCCCAGACGCACCAGGAACCGGACGTTGTGGATCGAGACCAGCCGGAGGCCCAGGATCTCCCCCGCCACGAACAGGTGCCGCAGGTACCCGCGGCTGAAGGTGGCGCAGGTGCTGCAGTCGCACTCGGGGTCGAGCGGCTCGCGCGAGAGCCGGTTGCCGGCCGCCCGCACGTTGACCCGCCCGGTGGAGACCCACGCCGACCCGTGGCGCCCATTGCGGGTGGGCGCCACGCAGTCGAAGAGATCCACCCCGCGCGCGATTCCCTCCAGCAGGTCCTGCGGGAACCCGACGCCCATAAGATAACGGGGGGTCTCGGCGGGCAGGACCGGCGCCAGCTCCTCCAGCACGCGGTGCATCACCGGCTTGGGCTCGCCGACGGAGAGCCCGCCGATGGCGACGCCGGTCCACGGACCGCGCTCCAGGATGCCGTCGAGCGACGCGCGGCGAAGGTCGGAATGGGTTCCCCCCTGCACGATCGGCCAGAGTGCCTGCTCCAACCCCGCTTCCCCCTCTCCACTTGCTGGAGAGGGGGTCAGGGGGTGAGGACGCCGGCGCCGGGATTCGTGCCGCTCCTTGCACCGATCCAGCCACCGGAGCGAGCGCTCCATCCCCTCGCGCGCCAGCGCGTGGTCGGCGCCACCCGGCACCACGTGGTCGAACTGCATCGCGATGTCGGCGCCCAGCGCCCACTGGATGTCCATCGCCCCTTCGGGGGTGATGGTCCGGTGGCTGCCGTCCACGTGGCTCTGGAAGGAGACCCCCTCCTCCTCGATGGTCCGGAGCCCCTCGAGCGAGAAGACCTGGAAGCCGCCGCTGTCGGTCAGCATCGGGCGGTCCCAGTGGGAAAAGGCGTGGAGGCCGCCGAGCGCGCGGACCACCTCCTCGCCGGGACGGATGTGGAGGTGATAGGTATTGCCGAGCATCACCTGCGCGCCGGTGGCCGCCACCTCGGCGGGGTGGAGCCCGCGCACGGTGCCGTAGGTGCCCACCGGCATGAACGCCGGCGTGGCCACCGGCCCGTGCGGGGTGTCGAGGGTGCCGGCGCGCGCCAGCCCCTGGGTGGCGTGGAGGGTGAAGGAGAAGTTCACAGGATGCACATCGCGTCGCCGTAGGAGTAGAAGCGGTAGCGCTCCTCCACGGCGTGCGCGTAGGCGGCCATCGTGGCCTCATGGCCGGCGAACGCGGCCACGAGCATCAGCAGGGTGGAGCGCGGGAGGTGGAAGTTGGTGATGAGGTGGTCCACGACCTGGAACCCATACCCCGGCGCGATCAGGAGCCGCGTCTCGGCAGTCCCGGCCGCCACCGTCCGGTCGGGCCGCGCCGCGCTCTCGAGCGCCCTGACCACGGTGGTCCCCACCGCCCAGACGCCGGCGCCGCGCGCGCGGGCGGCGCGCACCGCCTCCGCGGCGATCTCGGGAATCTCGAACCGCTCCGGGTGCATTGGGTGCGCTGTGATCTCTTCCTCTTCCACCGGCTTGAAGGTGCCCGGGCCCACCTCGAGGTCAAGCGTGGTCACCGCCACGCCGCGCGCCCGGAGCCCGGCCAGGTGGACCGCCGTGAAGTGGAGCCCGGCGGTCGGCGCGGCGACACTCCCCTCCCGCTCGGCGTACACCGTCTGGTAGCGGTCCTCGTCCACCGCCGTCGGGTCGCGCGTGATGTAGGGCGGCAACGGCAGGCGACCGTACCGCGCGATCGCCTCCTCCGCCGGGAGCCCCACGAAGCGCACCCGCCGTTCGCCCTCCGGCAGCACCTCGATCGTCTCCACCTCGGCGCCGGGGCCGAGGGCAATCCGCTTGCCGGGCTTGAGGGCGCTGCCGGGCTTGCCGATGGCGATCCAGCTGCCGTCGCCCGCCGGATGGATCAGCAGCACCTCCGCGGCGGCGCCCGAGGGACGGGTGCCCAGGAGCCGGGCGTGGCGAACGCGGGTGGAGTTGAGGACGAGGAGGTCGCCGGGGGGGATGAGCGCGGTGAGGTCCGTGAACCGCCGGTCCTCGAGGCGCGGCTCGCCTTCGCGATGCACCACCAGCAACCGGCTCTCGCCCCGCCGGTCGCTGGGCAACTGGGCGATCAGGTCCGCGGGGAGGGGGTAGTCGAAGTCGGCGGTGCGGAGGGGACGCTCAGCCGTCAAAGATCGTGGCCTGTCCCGGCGGCGGGGTGATGCCGAAGCGGCGGTACGCGGTGGCGGTGGCGCAGCGGCCGCGTGGCGTGCGCTCGAGGAACCCCTGCTGGATGAGGTACGGCTCGTACACCTCCTCCAGCGTGCCGCTGTCCTCGCCCACCGCCACCGCCAGGGTGTTGAGCCCCACCGGGCCGCCGCCGAACTTCTCGATGAGGGTGGTGAGGATGCGGGCGTCCATGTCGTCGAGGCCGAACTCGTCCACGTTGAGCCGGGCCAGCGCCTCGCGCGCCACCGGGCCGGTGATGGTGCCGGCGGCGCGGACCTGCGCGTAGTCGCGCACCCGGCGGAGGAGGCGGTTGGCCACCCGCGGCGTGC
>CAZNLY010000001.1:173140-199791 GCA_964574295.1 uncultured Gemmatimonadaceae bacterium | reverse complement strand
ATCCTGCGCGACGGCGCCTCGGCGCAGTACGGCTCCGACGCCATCGCCGGCGTCATCAGCCTGGTCAGCAAGGAGGGGCAGTTCTCGCCCTTCCTCTCGGCGGACTTCGGGATGACCGCCACCGCCGACTATCCGACCGACGGCCAGGTGGCCGACATCAACGGCGGCATCGGCATCGGGGTGGGCCGCGGGTCGCTCGGCCTCTTTGCCGAGTACCGGAACCGCGACGCCACGAACCGGGCCTGGGCCGACCCGAGCGACCAGATGGTGGTGGGTGACGCCGACAGCGTCAACAGCGAGGGGCAGGTGATCGTGAAGAACAACCCGGTCGACATGCCCAATTACCACTGGGGCGACGGCGAGGCGGAGGACATCCTCACCTTTGCCAACCTCCGGCTGCCGCTCAACGCCTCCGAGACGATGGAGCTCTACTCGTTTGGCGGGTACAGCTTCCGGCAGGGCACCGGCAACGGGTACCGCCGCACCGGCCTCGACGACCGCAACTGGCCCCAGATCTATCCCGAGGGCTTCCTCCCGACCTTCGCGCCGGACGTGGTGGACTGGTCGGCGGCGGGCGGGGTGCGCGGCCTGGCCGGCAGCTGGTCGTGGGACGCCGGGCTCGAATTCGGCCACAATGACTTCGAGTACAACCTGACCAACACGCTGAACACCTCCCTGGGGCCTTGCCTGGGCACGCCGTGCGCCCCGGGCGCCGACAGCATCCTCGGCACGGCGGACGATCCGGGCATCCCCAACCAGATGGACTTCTACGCGGGGACGCTCATCCGTGAGGAATTCGTGACGGGGGTGAACTTTTCCCGGACGTTCGACATGGGGTGGGCCAGCCCGCTCAACCTGGCCGTCGGCGGGGCCTTCCGGAACGAGCGCTACGCCATCGAGGCGGGCGAGCCGGCGTCCTACATCCAGGGCTTCTACCCGAATCAGTACGGCGGCTATGCGCCGTCCGGCTCGCAGGTCTTCGCCGGGTTCCGTCCGGAGGCCGCCAGCGACAATTCCCGCACCAACATTGGCGTCTACGTGGACGCCGAGGCGAACATCACCCAGCAGTTCTTCGCGAACCTGGCGGCCCGCTACGAGGACTACAGCGACTTCGGCGGCCGCCTCACCGGCAAGGTGGCCCTGCGGTACCAGCCCTCGCAGAAGTGGACCCTGCGCGGCGCGGCGAGCACCGGCTTCCGCGCGCCGGGGCTGAGCCAGGTCTACTACGCCAGCATCGCCACCAACTTCGTCTTCGACACAATCACCGGGCAGCCGGAGCCGATCGACGTCGGCATCTTTCCCGTGGCGAGCGCCCCCGCCAAGGCGCTGGGCGCCAAGCCGCTCCAGGAGGAGACCGCCGTCAACTTCAGCGGCGGCTTTGCCGTGAGCCCGCGGAACAACCTGACCTTCACCGCGGACTACTTCTACGTGAAGATCGACGACCGGATCGTCCTGACCGGCCTCCTCTCCACCGACAGCGTCGTGAACATCCTCCGCAACGCGGGGCTCGCCGTCGGCGGCGCGCAGTACTTCGCGAATGCCATCAATACGCGGACCCAGGGCGTGGACGTGACCGGCTCGACGAGCTGGTCGACGGGCGGGACGGGCGTCATCGGGGTGACCCTCGGCCTCAACTACACCCAGAACGTCATCCTCTCCGAGGCGCCGCTGCCCCCCGAGCTCGAGGGCACTGGCGTCACATCGCTGCTCGACGTCGTCACCACGGTGGCCATCACCGAGGAGCGTCCGGAGTGGCGCGGCACCCTGACCGGCAACTACGGCAACGGCCGGTTCAGCTCGCTCGCGCGCATCTCGTACTTCGGCGGGTTCTCGTCCGCCCAGCCCGGCTACTGCGATGCGTGCGTGGAATCGTATGGCGGGAAGACCGTCATCGACGCAGAGCTCGCCTACCAGTTCAACCAGGTCAACCTGGCCTTCGGGGCGCGAAACCTGTTCGACGTGTACCCGGACCAGGCGGGCCCCAACAACAGCTTCGGGATCTTCCCGTGGGCCGCGGCCTCACCCTTTGGGTACAACGGGCGCTTCATCTACACCCGGATCGCCATGACCCTCTAGCCCCGGGCCACCGGGGGCGACTTCCCGGCAAGAGCGGCAGCGAGGCCGGTGGGCTTGCCCATCGGCCTCGACCCGTCTATGTTCAAAGACTGCATCACATTACGCCCCATCTGGGGCCGGAGAGGGGTGATCTGCTGATGTCCGAAGTCATCATCCATGATGACGAAAGCTTCGAGCGCGCGCTGAAGCGCTTCAAGAAGAAGTGTGAAAAGGCCGGGATCCTCTCCGACCTCCGCAAGCACCGGCACTACGAAAAGCCGAGCGAGAAGCGCAAGCGGAAGATGAACGCCGCCGCGCGGAAGGTTCGCCGGGGCCCCCGGAAGCCGCGTGTCTAGCCTCTCCGAACAGCTGCAGGCCGCCCTGACGGCGGCGCGCAAGTCCAAGGACAAGGACCGTACCCAGCTCCTGGGGACGGTCCTTGCCGCTCTCAAGAACCGGGAAATCGAACTGGCCCGCGCCGCCACCGACGACGAGGTGCTCGAGGTGCTCCAGCGGGGCGTCAAGACGCGGCGGGAGTCGGTCGAGCAATACACCAAGGGCGCCCGCGAGGACCTCGCGGCGCAGGAACGGGCCGAGATCCGGATGATCGAGGAGTTCCTGCCGCCGGCGGCCGATCCCGCCGAGGTCCGGGCCGCGGTGCGGGCCGCCGTCGCCGCGGGGGCCACCGATATTGGCAAGGTGATGGGGCGCGTCATGCCGCAGTTCAAGGGCCGCGCCGACGGCAAGGTGATCCAGCAGATGGCACGCGAGGAGCTGGCCCAGGGATGATGAAGGCCGGACCGGCTGGAAAGCCTCACGGGGTGCAGGCGCCTTCGGACGCCGGCACCCCGTTGCCTTTGCCGGGGGAGGCGGTGGACGCGGCGCTCGACACGCTGGAGTTTGGCGCGGTGCTCGACGCCGTCGCCGCGCGCGCCGCAGGCCCGCTGGGCGCGGCGCGGATCCGCGCCCGGCGTCCGTCGGCCGACCTGGGGTGGATCCGCGGTCAGCTCGCCAGCGTGGAAGAACTGGCTGCGCTCGCGCGGCGCCGGACCCCGCTCCTCGTCGAGCCGGCTCCCGATGCCGCTCCCACGCTCGCGCGGCTCCGCGTGGACGGAAGCGTGCTGGACGGGGTGGAGTTGGTGCGCCTGCGGGCGCTCCTCCGCGCCTGCCGCCTCAATGCCGCGGAGCTCCGCCGGGTGGCCGACGAGGCGCCGCGGGCCGTCGCGCTCGCCGTGCCGGTGCCCGACAAGTCCCTCGACCAGCGCCTGGCCCAGGCCCTCGACGACGACGGCGAGCTGCTCGACGGCGCGAGCCCTGCGCTCGCCGCCGCGCGGCACGAGGTGCAATCGGCGCGGGCGCGGCTCATCCGGCGGCTCGAGTCGATTCTCCGCAATGCGGAGGGCCCCGCCGAGGCAACGGTCACGGTGCGGGGCGGCCGGTACGTCATCCCTGTCCGGCGCGACGCGCGCCAGCGCCCCGCCGGCATCATCCACGACGAGTCGGCCAGCCAGGGCACCCTCTTCCTCGAGCCCACCGAAGCCATCGAGCTCGGGAACGCGCTGCGCGAGGCTGAGGCGGGCGAGGAGCGCGAGCGGTTGCTGGTGCTGCGGGACCTCACGGCGCTCCTCCGCCCGGCCTGGGCCGAGCTCGTGGCCGGCCTCGAGATGTGCATTGCCCTCGACGACCTGGCCGCCCGTGCACGGTACGCCGCGGACAGCGAGGGGTTCCCCCCCGAGGTCCTCGCCGCCCCCGCGGCACTCGTGATTCACCACGGCCGCCACCCCCTCCTCCTTGCCGCGGGCGAGGCGGTGGTGCCGTTCGACCTCATCCTCCCCGGCGAGGAGCGCACCCTCGTCGTCAGCGGACCCAACACCGGCGGCAAGACGGTCCTCCTCAAGGCGGTCGGGCTGGTCGCCGCCCTGGCCCAGAGCGGGATCGTGCCACCGATCGGGCCCGGGGGGCAGCTGCCGCTGTTCACGCGCTTCTTTGCGGACATCGGCGATCACCAATCACTCGCCGCCAACCTCTCCACCTTTTCCGCGCACCTGGCCGCCCTCCGCCGCATCCTCGAGGAGGCCGACGGCGCCACGCTGGTGCTGCTCGACGAGGTGGGGAGCGGCACCGACCCGGCGGAGGGCGCGGCCCTGGCGGGCGCGGCGCTCCTCTCCCTCACGCGGCGGGGTGCGCTCACCCTGGCCACGACGCACCTCGGTGCGCTCAAGACCCTTCCCATGCGGCACCCCGGAGTCGTCAACGCCTCGCTCCAGTTCGACGCGGAGACCATCCGCCCCACCTACCGGTTCGAGAAGGGCATCCCCGGCCGCTCCTACGGGCTGGCCATCGCGCGGCGCCTCGGGATCGACGGCGCGGTCCTGGGCGAGGCGGAGGCGGAGCTGCCGCGTGCAGCGCGAGATCTCGACACTCTGCTGGCGGAGGCGGAGCGGCGGAGCCGGGCGCTCGCCGAGGCGGAGCGGGAACTGGCCGCGGTGCGGGAAGAGAGTGAGCTCCGCGCGGTCCGCCTGGCCGCCCAACTCGGAGCGGTCGAGGCGCGGGAGGACGCCGTCCGCACCCGCGAGCGCGAGGCGGAGCGCCGCGCCCGCGAACAGGCGCGCGCCCACCTCCTCGAGGCGCGCCAGGTGGTGGAGCAGGCCCTCGGCGCGGCCCGGGCGGCCGCCGACGAGGCGGCGGCCCGCGAGGCGCGCCGCCTGGTCGAGGAGGCCATCACCTCCGAGGCGCGGGCGCTGGCGGCGTCGAGCCGCGAGATCCGGGGCACCGGCGCCCCCGTGGAGGTGGGAAGCCGCGTGCGCACCCCCTCCGCCGGCGAGGGCGAGGTCGTCGAGCTCCGCGGCGACGGCCGCGTGGTGGTGCGGGTCGGGGCGCTGCGCGTGGTGGTCGAGGCGCGCCAGCTGGAGGTCCTCCCGCGGGTGGCGCGGAAGACGGCCGCCGTGCCGGCGCCCCGGGGCGACGCGCCCGCCGGCGCCGAGGCGCCGCTCGAGGTGGACCTGCGCGGGATGACCGGCGACGAGGCGGAGGCGGCGGCCCTCGCCGCACTCGACGCGGCGGTGCTGGCCGACCGGCCGTACCTCCGGATCATCCACGGCAAGGGCACCGGCGTGGTCCGGGACCGGGTGCAGCGGCTCCTGAGCCGGGACAAGCGGGTGCAGAGCCACGCCTTTGCCCCGTCCAACCAGGGCGGCACCGGCGCCACGGTGGCGGAGCTCAAGCCGTGAGCATTCCCGACGAGGTCATCGAGCAGGTGCGCGATGCCGCCGACATCGTGACCATCGTGGGCGAGTCGGTGGACCTCAAGCGCACCGGGTCCGACTACCGGGGCGCCTGCCCGTTTCACGGCGGCACCCACCGCAACCTGGCCGTCATCCCGAAGAAGGGGATGTTCTACTGCTACGTGTGTCACGAGGCGGGTGACGTCTTCAGCTACTTCATGAAGCGGTTCGGGATGGACTACCCCTCCGCGGTGCGCGAGGTGGCCCGCAAGGTGGGCATCGTGGTGCCGGAGCGGAGCGAGCGCGCGGGGCCCGACCCGCACGAGCCGCTCTACGGCGCGGTGCAGGTGGCCCAGGAGTGGTTTGCGCGGCAGCTGCTGGAGGCGGCGGAGGCCGACGGCGCCCGGGGCTACCTCGCCGGCCGCGACCTGCCGCTCGAGGCCGCCGCCGAGCTGGGGCTGGGCTACGCGCCCCGCGGGCGCGAGTTCCTGGCGGCGATGACCGGCCTCGGGCTCAAGGAGCCGGTGCTCCTGGAGGCCGGCCTGCTGGTGCGCCGCGACGACGGGACCGTCGTGCCGCGCTTCCGCGGCCGGCTCCTCTTCCCGATCCACGACGTGCGCGGACGGCCGGTGGCCTTTGGCGGCCGGATCCTGGGGCCGGGCGAGCCCAAGTACCTCAACTCGCCCGAGACGCCGATCTTCCACAAGGGGCGCTCGCTCTACAACCTCCACTGGGCGCGCAACGCGATCCGGCGCGAGGAGGATGTGCTGGTGGTGGAGGGGTACTTCGACGTGCTGCGCCTGGTCCGCGCCGGCCTCGAGCATGTGGTGGCCCCGCTCGGCACCGCCCTCACCGGCGACCAGGCCGACCTGCTCAAGCGGTACACCAAGACGGTCACCCTCCTCTACGACAGCGATCCGGCCGGGCTCCGCGCCACCTTCCGCGCGGGGGACGAGCTCCTGCGCCACGACCTGCGCGTGCGCGTGGCGACGCTCCCGCCGGGGGAGGACCCCGACACGCTGGTCCAGAAGGGCGGCGCGGACGCGCTCCGGCCGTTCCTGCGGGACGCCGTGGACGTGCTCGAGCGGAAGATCCAGATCCTGGAGCGGAAGGGATGGTTCGAGGGGGTGGAGCACCGGCGCGAGGCGCTGGACCGCCTCCTGCCCACCATCCGGGCCGCGCGGAACGCCATCACCCGCGAGCTCTACCTCGGGCGGACGGCCGAGCGCACCGGCGTGAGCAAGGAGGTCCTGCTGCAGGAGGTGGAGGCGATGCGGGAGCCGGCCCCGGTGAGTGCGCCGCCGGACCGGCGCCGCGCGCCGGCAGCCGAGCGGCCTGCCGTCCGACGGTGGCGGCGGGGGAGCGCGGCGGAGAGCGAGCTCCTCCGCGTGCTCGTGGCGAGCGCCGACTACCGGGCCCGCGCGGTGCACGAGGTGCGCGGCGACTGGTTCGAGGAACCGCCGCACCGCGAGCTGTTCGACGCCCTGACCGCCCCCGAGGGTGGCGAGGTGGCCGAGCGCCTGTCGCCGCTGGTGCGCGAACTGTGGGGCACCCTTCGCGAGTCGGGCGCCGCGCTCACCGAGGCGATGCTCGATGACCAGTACGCCAGCGCGTCGGAGATGCTCGAGTTCCGGCCGCTCTTTCGTGAATACCAGCAGTTGACCGACCCGGCGGAGAAGGTGCGCCGGAAGCGGGCCCTCGAGGCGAAGTACCCCCGTGCCTCGCGAGCCATGCATTGGCAGCATCCCCGGCCCCGCACGCCGTGACGGCGGCGGGCGCCACAACCCCCGAGAGGACGCGAGGATGAACCCCGAACTCGAAAAGCTGCTCGACCTGCAGGCCAAGGACCTGGCCCTTCTGGAGGTGGACCGCCGGCTCGACGCCGTGCTGGGCGAGGAACAGGCGCTCGACCAGGCGGTCGAGGCGGCGCGGGAGGCGGTGGCCGCGGCGGAACGCGGCGTGGCCGAGGCGGTGCGCCGTCGCGTCGAGGTGGAGGGTCGCGTCGAGACCTACCGCAAGCTCCAGGAGGGGCGGCGCAAGCGGATCGAGGTGTCGCGCCCGGGGAAGGAGACCACGCAGTTGATGGCGGAGCTCGACCTGTCGCGGCAGGTGCTGGCCCGGGAGGAGTCGGACTGGTTCCGCGCCCAGGAGGCGGTCCAGGCCCAGGAGGCGCGCGTGGCGGACGCCGCGGCCGCCGTCGAGGCGCTCCGCGGCGAGCAGGAGGCGCCGCGGGCGGACATCGCGGGCCGGCGCGCGGCGCTCGACCAGGAACGGCAGGCGGCGCTCGACGCGCGGAACACCAGCGCGGAGGCGGTGGCCAAGCCGCTGCGGACACGCTACGAGCGGCTCCGCAACGCGCGGACGACGGTGGCGGTCGTGGCCCTGGCCGGCGACGCCTGCGGCGCCTGCTACACCGCCGTGCCGATGAACCGGCGCTCCCAGATGCGGATGTCGGGGCTGGTGGACGGCTGCGAGGCGTGCGGCGTCCTGCTCTACTACGCCGACCGCGCCTGACCCGCCCGCGCTGATGGACGCCGTCTCCGCGCCGCGGCGCCTTCGCCTGGCGGTGGCGCCCCCGCCCGACGAGGGCAGGGTGGCGGCGCTCGCCGCCGCGCTCGGCGTGCCGCGCCCGCTGGCGGCACTCCTCCTCCTGCGCGACCTGGCCGACCCCGACGCCGCGCGGCGGTTCCTCCGCCCCGCGCTCGAGGAGCTGGGCGACCCGCTGGCCCTGGGCGGGATGGCCGCGGCGGTGGACGTGGTGGCGCGGGCGGTGGCCTCGGGCACCGGGATCCTCGTCCATGGCGACTACGACGTGGACGGCCAGTGCGCCACGGCGCTGCTCACGCGGGCGCTGCGCGCGGCGGGCGCGCGCGTGGAGCCGTTCGTGCCGCACCGGCTGCGCGACGGCTACGACTTCCGGGAGGCGGGGCTCGCCCGGGCCCGCGCGGTGGGTGCCGGGCTCATCATCACCGCGGACTGTGGCATCACCTCGGTGGACACCGTCCGTGCCGCGCGCGCCGAGGGCCTCGACGTGGTGGTGACCGACCATCACCTCCCGGGGCCGGAACTGCCGCCGGCCAGCGCGCTGGTGGATCCGCAGCTGGACGGTCCCGAGTCGCCCTACACCGCGCTCTGCGGAACGGGCGTCGCCTTCAAGCTGGTGCAGGCGCTGGTCCCCGTCCTGGGCCTCCCCGCGCACCTCCCGATGCACCTGCTCGATTACGTGGCGCTGGCCACGGTGGCCGACGTGGTGCCGTTGCGGGGGGAAAACCGCGTCCTCGTCCGGCACGGGCTCAGGGTGCTCGCTGCCAGCCGCTGGACCGGGCTCCAGGCGCTGCGCCGGGCGTCCGGCATCACCGGGGACGAACTCCGCGCGGGGCAGGTCGGGTTCATTCTGGCCCCCCGCCTCAACGCCGCCGGGCGCGTGGGCGATGCGATGGACGGCCTCCGGCTCCTCCTCACCGACGACCCGGCGGAGGCGACCGAGCTGGCCAATCGGCTCAACACGCTGAATGACGCCCGGCAGGCGCTCGACCAGCGGATCCTCGACGAGGCGGTGGCCCAGGTGGAGTCCACCGTGCGGCTCGAGGAGGAGGCGGCGATGGTGCTGGCCTCCGACGGCTGGCACGCCGGCGTCATCGGCATCGTGGCCTCGCGGCTCGTCGAGCGCTACGGGCGGCCGGCGTTCCTGATCGCCTTCGATGAAGGAGCGCCCGACGTGGGGAAGGGGAGCGGGCGGAGCATCTCGCGCTTCCACCTGCGCGACGCCCTGG
Organism: uncultured Gemmatimonadaceae bacterium; assembly: GCA_964574295.1. GTDB lineage: Bacteria > Gemmatimonadota > Gemmatimonadetes > Gemmatimonadales > GWC2-71-9 > SPDF01. Next base: position 190,739 of record CAZNLY010000001.1, on the reverse strand, counting down.
CCTCGTGCGGCGACCTGCTCGACCGCTTCGGCGGACACCGCGTGGCGGCCGGGCTCACCATCCGGCGCGACCGGGTCGACGCCTTCCGCGAGCGCTTCGTGGCGGAGGCCAACCGCCTCCTCCGCCCCGAGGACCTGGCCCCGGAGCAGCGGGTGGACCTGGCCATCTCCCTCGACGACGCCACCGAGGAGCTCGAGCGCCTCTGCCGGGCGCTGGAGCCGTGCGGCAGCGAGAATCCCGGGCCGGTCTTCGCGGTGCGCAACGCCCGCCTGGAAGGGGTCCGCGAGGTGGGGAAGGGCCACCTCAAGGCGCGGCTCCGCGGCGGGGCCCGCGCCCTCGACGCCATCGGATTCCACTTGATGCCCCAGGCGCCCCGCGAGGGGGAGGCGGTGGACGTGGCCTTCCGCCTGGAGCGCAACACCTACCTCGGCCGCGACACCCTGCAGGCCAGGATGGTGGCGGTGGTGCCTGCCGCGGCGGGCGGCTGATGCGGATCGTGGCTGGCGAGTTCGGCGGCCGCCGGCTCACCATGCCGAAGGACGACCGGGTTCGGCCCACCGCCGACCGGGTGCGCGAGGCGTGGATGAGCATCCTCGGCGAGGCGCTGCCGGGGGCGCGGGTGCTCGACCTCTTTGCCGGGAGCGGCGCGCTGGGCCTCGAGGCGCTCTCGCGGGGGGCGCGGTACGCCGACTTCGTCGAGCTGGGGGCCGCCTCGCTCAAGGCGCTCAGCGCCAACATCGCCGCGCTGGGCGTCGAGGCCCGGTGCGGGGTCCGGAAGGGGGACGCCCTGCGCGTCGCCGAGGGGCTCGCCCCCGGCGCCTACGACGTGGCGTTTGCCGACCCGCCCTACGACCACGACGGGGCGGAGCGGCTGGTGGCGCTCTTCCGCCGGACGCCGTTCGCCCGCATTCTTTCCGTGGAACACCGCGCCACCCTGGCGCTGCCGGGCGACGACACCCGACGCTACGGCGACACCGCCCTCACGTTCTGCTACGCGCCATGACTCGCATCGCCGTCTATCCCGGCTCGTTCGACCCGCCGACCCGCGGCCACGAGGACCTGATCCGTCGCAGCCTCCAGCTGGCCGACCGGCTGGTGGTGGCGGTGGCGGTGAACGTGGCCAAGCAGCCGCTCTTCACCGCCGCCGAACGGATCGCCATGTTGCGCGCCGCGGTCGGCGACGACCCGCGGATCGAGTTCGCCACCTTCGAGGGGCTCCTGGCCGACTTTGCCCAGCGGGTCGGGGCGGGCGTGGTGGTCCGCGGCCTCCGCGCCGTGAGCGACTTCGAGTACGAGTTCCAGATGGCGCTGATGAACCGCCAGCTCCACCCGCGGCTCGAGACCGTCTTCCTGGTGCCCGCGGTGGACCTCACCTACTTGAGTTCGAGCCTCGTGCGCGAGGTGGCCCGCTTCGGCGGGGACGTGACCGCCCTGGTGCATCCCGCGGTGGCCAGCGCGCTGCGCGCCCGCTTCGCGAAGTGAGCTTCCGAGGCGACCTGCTCGCGCGCGCCGCAGCCCGGCGGGCGCGCGTGGTCCTTCCGGAGGGAGGCGACCCGCGGGTGGTGGAAGCGGCGGCGCGCCTCGAGCGGGAAGGCGTGGCCCGCCCGATCCTGCTCGGCAAGGGCCACCTCGATCCGGCGCGCGATCCGCGCCTGCCGCGCGTCGCGGAACTGCTCCGCAGCCGCCACCCCGACCGGGTGCGCGACGGCATCCACGCGCTGGACCTCGCCGCCGACCCCCTCCGCTTCGGCGCCGGCCTCGTGGCCCTCGGCGAGGCGGAGGCGTGCGTGGCCGGCGCCGCCCACCCCACCGCCGACGTGCTGCGCGCGGCGCTCTGGGGCATCGGGCTGGCGCCGGGATTCACCCGGCTGAGCTCGGCCTTCTACATGCTCTGCGGGGACGGCCGCGTCCTCACCTTCACCGACTGCGCGGTCCTCCCGGCCCCGACGCCCGAGGAGTTGGCGCATGTGGCGCTGGCCGCCGTCCTCGACCGGCGCCGCCTGGTGGGCGACGCGCCCCGCGTGGCCTTCCTGAGCTACAGCACCCACGGCAGCGCCGAGGGGCCGGCCGTGGAGGCGGTGCGGCAGGCGGCGGCGCGCTTCCGGGAGCTCGCGCCCGGCGTCCCCGCCGACGGCGAGGTGCAGGCCGACGCCGCGCTGGTGCCCGAGGTGGCGGCGCAGAAGGCGCCCGGCTCCCCGCTCGGCGGCCGGGCCAACATCCTCGTCTTCCCCGACCTCGACGCCGGGAACATCGGCTACAAGCTGGTCCAGCGGCTGGCGGGGGCGGTGGCCCTCGGCCCGATGCTGCAGGGGCTGGCCCGGCCGATGGCGGACCTGTCGCGCGGCGCGACGAGCGGTGATATTGTCGAGGTCGCCGCCCTGGCGATCCTGCAGTCCGAACCGAGCTCCTGAGGGAGGCCGCGGTCCATGGCGTTCACCACGTCGAAGCACGCGTCGGGGGTCCTGGTGGTTGAGGTCGAGGGCCAGCTCATCGTGGGCAACCGGCAGGAGCTCAAGGCCGTGGTGCAGGAGGCCACCGATCACGGCGAGCGGAAGCTGCTGATCGACTTCTCCAAGACCGGCTACATCGATTCCTCGGGGCTCGGCGCCCTGGTGTCGATCTCGAAGAAGGTGCGCGAGCAGGGCGGGGAGCTCCGGCTCTCGGGCCTCAACGAGGACCTCCGCTCGCTCTTCGAGCTCACCAAGCTGGACACGCTGTTCGCGATTGCCGACAGCCCGGCACAGGCGCTGGCCGGCTTCTGACCGCGCCCGTTCGTGACCGCGCCGCTCCGACTCTGCGTCCGCCGCGCCGACCGCCCCCACCCCGCGGGGTTCGCCGTGGAAGTCGCGCTGCGCATCCCGAGTGACGTCGGGATCATCGAGGAGGCGGTGGAGTTGGTGGCGCGGCACTGCTTCGCCACGTGGGACGCGCCGAGCCGGGCACGCTTTCGCTTCCGGGTGTCGCTCTCCGAGGCGCTGGCCAACGCCATGCTCTACGGCAATGAGGAGCGGCACGAGCGGATGGTCGAGGTGCGGGCGGAGTGCCTGCCGGACGCCATCCACGTCCACGTGACCGACGAGGGGCCCGGCTTCGACCCCGCCACCATCCGCGATCCCGTCACCCCCGACGACCTCGAGCTCCCCTGCGGCCGCGGCCTCTTCCTCATCCGCAACCTGATGGACGACGTGCGGTTCATTCCCCCGGGGAATTCCCTCTGCATGACCCTGCGCCGCCCGTAGACCGGGCCGAGCCGGTCCTCCGCGCCCTCGGCGGCCTGGTCGGCGCCCGGCTGCGCGCGTGGCGGTTCGACGGCCGGCGCGTGCGCCCCGTGGGCCAGGAGGATCCCGGCTGGGCGCCCATCATCCCCCGGGACGCCGGGCTCGTTCCCACCCCCACCGGCAGCGCCTGGCTCGATACTGTCCCCGGCATCGACGGGGTCTGGTTCACCGTCGAGGGCCTCCCCGACGACCGCGCGCGCGCCGCCGCCGACCGCCTGCGACCCATCCTCGGCGCGCTGCTCGACAGCGAGCGCCGCGCCGTCGAGATCGGCGAGGAGCTGGCCGGCCGGTACGAGGAGATCGACCTCCTCTACACCATCAGCGAGCTGCTGGGGCAGACCATCCACCTCGAGGAGGCGGGGCGCACGATCCTGCGCGAGGTGAGCACCGTCGTGGCGGCGCGGCGCAGCTCCCTGATGGTGTACGACGAGGCGCTGGGGCGGCTCCGCGTGGTGGCGGCGCGCGGCTTCGTGCCGCCGGAGGAGGCCACCGTGGCCCCCGACGACCACGCCTCGATTGCCGCGCGTGCGTACCGGGAGCGGCGGCTGGTGGAGAACCCGCCGGGCGCCGATGGCACGGGCGGGCCGCGCGGCTACCAGGGCGCCGCCTACCTCTCGGTGCCGATCATCTACGCCGCGCCCGGCGGCGCCGCCCGCTGCGTCGGAGTCCTCAACCTCACCGATCGCCTCGGCGCCGACGCCTTCGAGCCCGGGCACCGGAAGATCGTGACCGCGGTGGCCAACCAGGTCGGCGCCGCCATCGAGAACGCGCGGCTCGTCATCCGGGACCTCCAGCAGCAGCGGCTCCGCCGGGAACTCGAGCTGGCGCACGACCTCCAGGTCAAGCTGATGCCGTCCCCCGCGGCGCTGACCGGCGACGCCGAGGTGGCGGCGCGCTGCCTGCCGGCCGAATCGGTGGGCGGCGACTTCTACACCTTTCATCGGTTCGGGCACGGGCGCGTCGGGGTGATGCTTGGCGACGTGTCCTCGCACGGCTTCGGGGCGGCGCTCGTGATGGCGATGGTCATGTCCGCCGCCGGCATCCACGCCGCCGCGGCCACCACCCCCGACGAGGCGCTGCGGAAGATCCTCGGTAGCGTGGCCGGGGAGCTCGCCACCACGGAGATGTTCCTGACGGTGTTCTACGGCGTGCTGGACCCGCGCGCCGAGCAGCTCTCCTATGCCAGCGCCGGCCACGGGCACGCGTGGCGCATCCCCCCGTCCGGCCCGCCCGAGCGGCTCGGCGCCACCGGACCGCCGCTCGGCCTCGTCGCCACCGGCGCCATCGAGTTGAGCCAGGTGCCGTGGCGCATCCACGAGGACCTGCTCTGCCTCTGCACCGACGGCCTCCTCGACGCCCGGGATCCCGACGGCGAGCCGTTCGGCGAGGCGCGGCTCCTGGCCGGCGTCGCCGACCGCCGGCACCTTGCGCCGGAACAGATCGTGGCCGAGCTGGTCGAGGAGGTCCGCACCTTCGCGCCGCGTCCCGCCGACGACATCACGCTGCTCGTCCTCCGGGTCTGACCGGTGTCCCGTCCCAAGCGGCGGCTCGGCCAGCACTTCCTGCACGATCCGCGCATCCTGGAACGCATCGCCGACGCGGTGGGCGCCGGGCCCGCCGACACCGTCCTCGAGATAGGTCCCGGGCCGGGCGGCCTCACCGAGGCACTCGCGCGGCGCGCGGGACGGGTCGTGGCCGTCGAAAAGGACGCCGACCTCCTTCCGGCGCTCCGCGCGCGGGTGCCAGCGGTCGAACTCGTCGAGGGGGACGCCCTGGAGCTGGATTGGGTCGCCCTCATGGGCGGGCCCGGCGGGATCGTGGCGGGCAACATCCCGTACAACATCACCTCGCCCCTCCTCGACAAGGCGCTGCTGCCGCCGCGCCCCCGGCGAATCGTCTTCCTGGTACAGAAGGAGGTGGCGCGCCGGGTCGGGGCGCGGCCGGGCGCTCCCGACTACGGCGCGCTCAGCGTCGGCATCCAGGCTGTGGCGCGGCCGACGGTGCTCTTCACGGTGCCGGCGGGAGCCTTCCAGCCGCCGCCCAAGGTGGACAGCGCCCTGCTGCTGCTCGAGCCGCTTGCGGTGCCGCTCGTTCCGGACAGGGAGGTGCGCGGATTCCGCGCCATGGTGGTCGGGCTCTTCGGCTACCGGCGGAAGCAATTGGGGCGCGCGGTGCGCGAACTGACCGGCTGGAACGCGGACGCGGCGCTCGCCGCCATCGGCCGAGCCGGCCTCGAGCCGGGGAAGCGGCCGGAGGTGCTCTCGCCGGAGGAATTCCTCCGGCTTCACGCCGCGCTCGTTGACGGGGGATGGCGACCCGCTTAGCTTTGTGAAACATTTCACAAAGCCGGGTCATGCGCCGCATCGCCGACAGCACCGTCCGCCGTCTCTCCCTTTACCTCCGGTTCCTGGAGGAGTTTGAGGGTCAGGGGATGGAGACCGTGAGTTCGGAGGCTCTGGCCGCGCGCGGCGGCACCACGTCGGCGCAGGTGCGCAAGGATCTCTCCTTCTTCGGTTCCTTCGGCAAGCGGGGTCTGGGCTATTCGGTGCCGGAGCTGGTGCAGGCGCTCCGCCAGATCCTCGGCCTCACGCGGCACTACCGGGTGGCGCTGGTCGGGGCGGGGAAGATCGGCAGCGCGCTGGTGCAGAACCGCGGGTTCCGGCGCCGCGGCTTCGACTTCGTGGCCATCTTCGACCGCGACCCGGCCAAGATCGGGAGCCGCCTCGACGGCCTCGTCATCGAGGACGTGATGCGGCTCGAGGCGAGCCTCGCCGCCACGCCGCCGGACATCGCCGTGTTGGTGACGCCCCCCGAGGCGGCGCAGGACGTGGCCGACCGCCTGGTGAAGCTGGGCATCAGGTCCATCCTGAACTTTGCGCCGCTGCAGTTGGTGGTGCCCGCCGAGGTGACGGTCAAGACGGTCAACCTGGCCCTCGAACTCGAGGCACTCGCCTACCACCTCGCCAATCCGAGCTGAGTGACCGGCCTCTCCGCCCACCCGACCTCGACGCTGGCCGAGCGCGCGATGGCCCTCCTGGCCACCGGCCCCGTCGACGCGTTGGTCCTGGCGCGTGATGTCCTTGGACTGCCCGCAGCTCCCCCCGCCGTCGCGGCCCGCCTCGCCGTGGCCCTTCTTGGCGCCGATCCCCGCGTCCGCCAGCTCGGGGACGGCCGCTGGGCGCTAGCCGTCGGGGGCGAGGGGTCTCCCGCCATTGCCACGTCCGCCTTTGCGGTGGTGGACGTGGAGACCACCGGCACGCGCGCCGCGGGCGACGACCGGATCACCGACATCGCCATCGTGCTGGTCCACGGCGGGCGGACGGAGCTGGTCTTCGAGTCGCTCATCAACCCGGGCCGGCCGATCGCCCCGGCGGTCACCGCGCTCACCGGGATAACGGATGCCATGGTGGCCAACGCCCCCGCCTTCGACGCCGTCGCCGATGAGGTGCTCGGCGCGCTGGCGGGGCGGGTGTTCGTGGCGCACAACGTCCGCTTCGACTGGGGCTTCGTGGACGCCGAGCTGCGCCGCAACCGGGGCCTGGCGCTCGAGGGCCCGCGACTCTGCACGGTGCGCCTCTCCCGCCGGCTGGTGCACGGGCTGCCGTCGCACGCGCTCGACCACGTCACCGCCCACTTCAACCTCGACAACGGCGCCCGGCACCGGGCCCGCGGCGACGCCCTGGTGACCGCCGAGATCCTCCGGCGGTTGCTCGAGATGGCGGAGGCCCGCGGGGCCCGCACCCTGGACGACCTGACCCGGCTCCGGCGCGGCAGCGCTACCTTACCCGAATGAGCCTCGTCCGCACCTTCCAGCTCGGTCACCTCCGCTGCCACACCCTCGAGGCCGGCCTCCAGCGCCTCGACGGCGGGGCGATGTTCGGCGTGGTGCCGCGCACGCTCTGGAGCCGGCGGATTTCGCCCGACGACCGGAACCGGATCCCGCTGGCCATGCGGGTGCTGCTGGTGGAGCACGCCGAGGGGCTGGTGCTGATCGACTCCGGGCTGGGCAACAAGGAAGACGAGAAGTTCCACGACATCTACGGCGTCGAGAACGCCGGTTCACCCGGCCCGACGCTGCTCGAGGACGCGCTCCGCGAGTTGGGGCACGCGCCGGCGGAGGTGCGCTGGGTGGTCAACACCCACCTCCACTTCGACCACGCCGGCGGGAACACGACGACGGCAGCGGATGGAGGGGTGAGGCTCACCTTCCCCAACGCCACCTATGTGGTGCAAGCCGGCGAGCTCGAGTTCGCCCGGCACACCAACGAGCGCACGCGCGCGAGTTACCTCCCCCACAATTTCGAGCCGGTGGCCGGCGCGGGGCGCTGGCGGCTCATCGAGGGGAACGCCGAGATCCTCCCGGGGCTCCGGGCTCGCCTCACGCCGGGGCACGTCCCGTGGCACCAGTCGCTGGTGCTCTCGAGCGGGGGCGACACCGCCGTCTTCCTGGGCGACCTCATCCCGACCTCCGCCCACCTGCCGCTGCCGTGGATCATGGGGTACGACCTCGAGCCGCTCCGGACGCTGGAGTCCCGCCGAGCGCTCCTGGCCGACGCGGAGGCGGGGCGCTGGCTGCTGGTGTTCGAGCACGACCCGACGGTGGCGATGGGTCGGCTGGTGCGGGGCGCCAAGGGGGTGGAGCTGGCGGAGGCGGTGCCCGCGGCCGGTTGACACAAGGGGCTGCCCCGGCTAGACTTGGCCCCACTTGAAGCGGGGGCCGATCCCCCCACCCTGAGCCCGGCCTGGCCGGCGTGAACGGGTCCCGATGCCGCCACCCTCGCGGGGACATCCCGCCGTGGCGCCCGTGGACATCCGTTGCTCAGGATGTCCTTTTTCTTTATGGCCGGAGGCGTTCCACTGTCCACAGACCGCGAAAAGCGCGTACGCGTCAACCGCCAGATTCGCATCAGCCCGGTGCGGGTCATCACGGCGGAGGGTGAGCAGCTCGGCGTCCTGCCGATCGAGGAGGCGCTGGCGGCCGCCCAGGACCGCGGGCTCGACCTGGTGGAGGTGGCGCCGACGGCCCGCCCCCCCGTCGTCAAGATCATGGACTACGGGAAGTTCAAGTTCGAGGAGGCGAAGGCGGCGCGCGCGGCCAAGAAGAAGCAGCACGTCATCCAGCTCAAGGAAGTGAAGTACCGGCCGGGCATTGACGACCACGACTTCGAGTTCAAGACCCGCCACGCCCGCGAGTTCCTGGGCGACGGCAACAAGGTGAAGGTGACGCTGATGTTCCGGGGCCGGCAGCTGGCCCACCTCGACCTGGGCCGCGCCGTGATCGACCGCGTGGTGGCGGCGCTGGCGGACGTCGGCAAGGTGGAAATGGACGCGCGGCTCGAGGGCCGCAACATGACGATGGTGATCGCGCCGCGCTGAGGGCGCCCGATCCGAAAGGTGACTGGACCATGCCGAAGATGAAGACCAAGCGGGCCGCCACGAAGCGGTTCAAGCAGACGGGGTCGGGGAAGCTCAAGCGCTTCCACGCCAATCACTCGCACATCCTGACCAAGAAGGCGCGCAAGCGGAAGAACAAGCTGAAGAAGGGCGATTACGTCAGCTCGGCCGACTTCCCGCGCGTCAGCCGCCTCCTCCAGGCGTAAGGGAGACACCATGCCTCGCGTCAAGAACGGCGTCGCACACCACGCCCGGAAGAAGAAGATCATGAAGGCCGCCAAGGGCGGCTTCCAGTCCCGCAGCAAGCTGTACAAGGCGGCGCGGGAAAACGTCGAGCGCGGCCTGGCCTACGCCTACCGCGACCGGCGCAAGAAGAAGAGCGAGTTCCGCGCGCTCTGGATCACCCGGATCAACGCCGCCGCGCGCCAGCACGGCCTGAGCTACAGCCGGCTGATGGACGCGCTCCGCCGCGCCGGGGTCGAGGTCAACCGGAAGATCCTGGCCGACCTCGCGGTCCGCGACGCCGACGCGTTCGCGGCGATCGCCGAGGTGGCCAAGGCCGAAGCGGCCAAGGCCGCCCGCTAGCCCTCGCCTCGCGAGGGACGGTCGCGCGTGGGGCCGGTCGCCATGCGCGGCCGGCCCCACGGCCGTTTCCACCCCCGTCACTCCCGGACCCGTCATGTCCGAGTCCCACCCGCAGGCCCTGCTCGACGCGCTCCGCCCCCGCCTTCAGGCGGTGGGCGCGCTCGATGCCGCCCAGCTCGAGGCCGAGAAGATCGCCGTCCTCGGCCGGAAGAGCGGCGCGCTGACGGCCCTCCTCCGGTCGCTTGCCACGCTGGCACCCGACGAGCGGCGCGCCGTCGGCGCGGCCGCCAACGAGCTCCGCGTGGCGTTCGAGGCGGCGTTCGAGGCGCGCGCGGCGGCGCTGGCCGGGGCCGGCGCCGCCTCGGGGCCCGCGCTCGACCGCACCATGCCCGGCCGCCGGCGGTGGGTCGGCGCCACGCACCCCGTCACCCGCGTGGTGGAGGAGATCTGCGAGATCTTCCACGGGCTCGGGTTCGCGCGCGCGGTGGGCCCCGAGGCCGAGACCGAGTGGATGAACTTCGGCGCGCTCAACTTCCCCGCCGACCACCCAGCCATGGACATGCACGACACCTTCTACCTCGACGTGGGGGGTGCCGCCCGCCCCGGCGACGGGAAGGCCGTCCTGCTCCGGACCCACACCTCGCCGGTGCAGATCCGCACCATGCTCGCGGGCCCGCCGCCCCACCGCGTCGTCATCCCGGGGGTGGTGTACCGGAAGGACCCGTTCGACCCGTCGCACGCCCCGGTGTTCTGGCAGGTGGAGGGGCTCGCGATCGACGAGGGGATCTCCTTCGTGGACCTCAAGGGGACGCTGCTCCACTTCGCGCGGCAGTTCTTCTCCGCCGACACGCAGGTCCGCTTCCGGCCCTCCTTCTTCCCGTTCACCGAGCCCTCGGCCGAGATGGACGTGTCCTGCTTCCTCTGCAAGGGATCGGGATGCGCCGCCTGCAAGGGCACGGGGTGGATGGAAATCCTGGGCTGCGGCATGGTGCACCCGCGCGTGCTCGAGCACTGCGGCGTGGACGCCGAGCGCTACACCGGCTTCGCCTTCGGGATGGGGCCGCAACGGATCGCCATGCTCCGGTACGGCGTGCCCGACATCCGCCTCTTCTTCGACGGCGACATGCGCTTCCTGTCGCAGCTCGGGCGGGCCGGATGAACATCTCCCGCCGCTGGCTGGAGGAGTTCCTCCGCCGCCCGCTCGACGCCGCCGACGCGGCCCGCCGCCTCGCCGCGCTGGGCGGCGCCGTGGACGCGATCGAGCCGCTCCACCCCGGCCTCGAGCAGGTGGTGGTGGCCGAGGTGCGCACGGTGCGTCCCCACCCGAACGCCGACCGGCTCCGCCTCTGCGAGGTGGACGACGGCTCCGGCGAGGTCCGTCACGTCGTCTGTGGCGCGCCCAACGTGACTGCCGGCCGCCGGTATCCCTTTGCGCGGGTCGGCACCACGCTGCCGGGCGGCGTCACCCTCGAGCGGCGGAAGATCCGCGGCGAGGTGTCGGAGGGGATGCTCTGTTCCGCGCGCGAGCTCGGCCTCGGCCAGGAGCACGACGGCATCCTCGAGCTCGATACGGGAGCAGCGCCCGGCACGCCCTTCCTCGAGGCGATGCCCGTGGGCGACGACCGACTGGTGGTCGATGTCACCCCGAACCGGCCCGACCTCCTCGGCCACAAGGGCGTGGCCCGCGAGCTCGCCTTCTCGTTCGGCATTCCCTTCCGCCTCCCCGCCATCCCCGGGTCCGAGGGCCCGGCGTTGCCCACGCCGGTGCGCGCCGGCAACGAGGCGACCACCGGGGGGGTGCGCGTGGCCATCGAGGACGCCGCGGGATGTCCGCGCTTCCTGGCGGCGGTGCTCCGCGGCGTGCGGGTGGCCCCCTCGCCGGCCTGGCTCCGCGCCCGCGTCGAGGCGATCGGCATGCGTTCCATCAACAACGTGGTGGACGCCACGAACTGCGTGATGTTCGAGCTCAACCAGCCGATGCACGCCTACGACGTGACCCGGCTCCGCGGCCCCGCCGTCGTGGCGCGCCGCGCGGCGGCGGGGGAGCGGCTGGTGACGCTCGACGGCGTCGAGCGCCCGCTCGACCCCTCCATGCTCCTGATTGCCGACGCCGGCGGGCCGATCGGCGTGGCCGGCGTCATGGGCGGGGCCCACTCCGAGGTGACGCCCGAGACGACCGACCTCTTCCTCGAGTGCGCTTATTTCGAGCCGCGGGGCATCCGCGCCACGCGCCGCGCCCTCGGGCTGAGCAGCGAGGCCAGCTACCGCTTCGAGCGGGGCGTGGACCGCTGGAACGGGCCGGAGGTGCTGCGCCGCGCCGTCGAGGTCATCCAGGCCACGGCCGGCGGCACCGTGGACGGCGAGCCGGTGGACCTGCATCCACAGCCCACGCACCCACCGCGCATCTTCCTTCGGCCGGCACGCGTGGCGCTGGTGCTCGGCGTCGAGGTGCCGTGGGAGGCCATCGAACGCTACCTGGTGGCCATCGGGGCCACCGTCGTCTCCAAGCCGGAGGACGGCCGGATCGCGGTGGACGTGCCCGGCTGGCGGCCCGACCTGGTGGCGGAGATCGACCTCATCGAGGAAGTGGCCCGGCTGCACGGATACGGCACCTTCCCGACCGAGCTGCGCCCCTTCCGCGTTGGCGAGGCGCCCTCCGCTCCCTCCGAGGCCATCGAGGGCGCCATCCGCGCGGGATTGGCGGCCCAGGGACTGTTCGAGGTCCAGACCCTCCCGCTCGGCCCCGCCGAAGGGCCATCGAGCGTGGCGCTCCTCAATCCGCTCTCGGCCGAGGAGGCGCACCTCCGGGCGTCGCTGCTGCCGGCGCTGGTGCGGGCGGTGGAGCGGAACTGGGCCGCCCAGACGCGGGATGTCCGCCTCTTCGAATTGGGCACCGTCTTCTCCCGGGCCGGGGTCGGCGAGGCGCCCCATGAAGAGAAGCGGGTGGCCGGGATCATCACCGGGGCGCGGGAACCGGCGCACTGGAGCGCCGCCGGGAAGTCGGCCGACGTCGACCCCTGGGACCTGCGCTCGTTGTTCGAGGCGGCGGTGGCTCTGGCGCATCCCGCCGCGAGCGTGCAAGTTGAAGACGGGGAGTGGGTTGCCCGCCTTCCGCGCGGGCAGGTGGTGGGGTCGGCGCGCGCCCTCATGGCCGATGCGCCGCCCTGGGCGGCGCCGGTCTACGGCTTCGAGTTGGCGGTGGATCCGTCCCCGCGCGGCGTTCCCCCGTTCCGGCCCCTCCCGACCACCCCGGCAGTGACGCGGGACATCTCGCTGCTGGTGCCCGAGGACGTCCATGCCGCGGAGGTGGCGTCAGCCGCCGTCAGGGCGGCGGGACGGCTCCTCGAGGCGGTGGACCTGTTGGACGAGTATCGCGGGTCGGGGTTGCCGGCGGGGCGCCGTGCCCTGGCCTTCCGGCTGCGGTACCGCGCCCCCGACCGGACGTTGCGCGACCAGGAGGTGGATGCCTCGGTCGCGAAGGTGTTGGCCGCAGTGCGGGAGCAGCATGGCGTCGAGCTACGAACGACCTGACTTCAAGGCGCTTGCAGAGCTGGAGCAGCTGCTCCGCCACCTCGGTGAGGAGGTGTCGGGGTGGCGGCGACGCACCCTCAAGGCCGAGGGGGAGCTCCAGGAGGCGCGGAGCCGCGGCGGCGTGCTGGCGGGGCCCGAGCTGATCCAGGCCCGGCAGCGCATCATCGAGCTGGAAACCGAGAACCAGGTGCTCCGGCAGCGGATCGAGTCGGCGCGCGAGCGGCTGCGGGCGCTCTCGTCGCGGCTGGCCTTCCTCCAGGCGGAGGACGGCGCCGCGTGACGACCGCCAAGAACGCCGTGCAGGTGTTCATTGCCGGCGAGAGCTTCACGGTGCGCTCGGAGTTGCCACCGGAGTACACCCGCGAGGTGGCGGCGTATGTGGACGCCGCGTACCGGCACGTGAAGGCCGGGATGCCGAGCGTCGAGACCCACAAGGCGGCCATCCTGGCCGCCCTGCAGATCACCGACGAGCTCTTCCAGGCCCGTCGGGGCGACCGCGACGCCGCCCAGCGGCTCACGGTGCTGCTGGACGAAGTGGCCCGACTCCTCCCGCCCAGCAAGCGGGGTGGGCGGGCCGCCGGGGTCCCCTCCCCGGCCGACTGACATCACTGCGGGGCGGCCCAGGCCGCCACGCTGGAGATACATCCATGCCCGACCTGCCCCTGCTCCCCGTCCTCGGGGGGGCGTTCGCCGGCCTTGTCGCCGCCCTTGTCCTCGTCTTCATCGTGCAACTCCGCCGCCGGGTCGCGGGGCGGGACCTGGTCGCGTCCGCCCGCGCGGAGGCGGCCTCCCTGGCGCAACGGGCGCGTGCCGAGGCCGACCAGCTCCTCAAGGCCGCCCGCGCCGACGCCGAGCGGCTGCTGGGCGACGCCCAGCACGCCGCCGAGACGGCGCGCACCGACGCGGTGCTGGCGGGCAAGATGGAGGCGCTGGCCCTGCGCGAGGAGCTCGATCGCGAAATGGCGAGCCGGCGCGAGGAGTGGGCGCGGCTCGATCGGCGGGCGGAGGAGCGGGAGCGGGCGTACGACCGGCGGCAGGAGCAGCTGACGGCCCTCGAGGGCGCGGTGCAGGCGCGGGAATCGGCGCTCGGAACGCGCGAAGGCGCCCTGGGCGTTCGGGAACAGGAAGTGGCGGCGCTCAAGGCCGAGCAGGCCCGCCGGCTCGAGCAGGTTGCCGGGCTCTCGGCCGAGGAGGCGCGTCGGGAGCTGCTGCAGCGGGCGGAGGACGCCGCGCGCGCCGAGGCGGCGGCACTGGCCCGGGACATCAAGGAACAGGCTCGTCGCAACGCCGAGCGCGACGCCCAGCGGATCGTCTCGATCGCCATCCAGCGGATTTCCCCGGAGACGACCGCCGAGCGCACCGTTGCCGCCGTCACGCTGCCCTCGGACGAGATGAAGGGCCGCATCATCGGGCGCGAGGGGCGGAACATCCGCGCCTTCGAGCTGGCCACCGGCGTGGATGTCATCATCGACGACACGCCCGACACGGTGGTCATCTCCTGCTTCGACCCGATCCGGCGCGAGGTGGCGCGGCGGGCGCTGGAGGCGCTGATCGCCGACGGGCGGATCCAGCCCGGCCGCATCGAGGACATCGTCGCCAAGGTGCGCACCGAGCTCGACGCCCAGCTGGTCGAGCTTGGCGAGCGGGCCGCCTTCGACACCGGCATCCATGGCCTGCACCCCGAGCTCATCAAGCTCGTGGGCCGGATGCGGTACCGGACCAGCTACGGCCAGAACATCCTCGAGCACTCCAAGGAAGTGGCGTGGCTGGCGGGGATCATGGCCGCCGAGCTGGGCGTGGACGTCGCGCTGGCCAAGCGCGGGGCGCTGCTCCACGACGTGGGCAAGGTGCTGACCCACGACAGCGAGGGCACCCACGTGGAGCTGGGCGTGGAGGTGGCGCGCCGCTATGGCGAGAGCGCGGCGGTCATCAGCTGCATCCACGCCCACCACGACGACGTGCCGCACGAGTCCACCGAGTCGGTGCTGGTGCAGGCCGCCGACGCCATCAGCGGCTCCCGGCCCGGCGCGCGGCGCGAGGCCTTCGAGAGCTACGTCAAGCGGCTCACCAAGCTGGAGGAAATCGCCGCCGGGTTCCGCGGCGTCGAGAAGACCTCGGTCATCCAGGCCGGCCGCGAGATCCGCGTCATCGTCACCCCCGACAAGGTGGACGACGGGCAGGCCGCCGAGCTCTCCGAGCAGATTGCCCGCAAGATCGAAAGCGAACTGCAGTACCCCGGCCAGATCCGCGTGGTCGTGATCCGGGAAACCCGTGCCGTTGGAGTCGCTCGATGACCGCCCGCTTGCTGGACGGCGCCGCGCTGGGCCGTGCCATCCGCCAGGAGGTGGCCGCCGAGGCGGCCCGCCTCACCGCCGCCGGGCACCGTCCCGGCCTTGCCGTCGTCCTCGTGGGCGAGGACCCCGCCAGCCAGGTCTACGTGCGGAGCAAGGGAAAGGCCTGCGAGGAGGCGGGGATGCACTCCGTCACCATCCGCCTGCCGGCGGAGACCTCGCAGGACGAGCTGCTGTCCACCATCGACCGGCTCAACGCCGATCCGGCCATTCACGGGATGCTGGTCCAGCTGCCGCTGCCCAAGCACATGAACAGCGACCGGGTCCTCCGGCGGATCGATCCGCGGAAGGACGTGGACGGCTTCCACCCGGAGAATGTCGGCAAGCTGGTGACCGGCGACCCCACCGCTTTCCGCCCCGCCACCCCGTACGGAGTGCAGCAGATGCTCCTCCGCTCGGGCATCGAGACCAAGGGCGCGCACGCGGTCATCGTCGGCCGCTCGAACATTGTGGGCAAGCCGATGGCCAACCTCCTCATCCAGCAGGGGCCAGGCGGCGACGCCACGGTGACCGTCTGCCACTCCCGCACGCGCGACCTCCCGGCCATCACCCGGCAGGCCGACATCCTGGTGGCCGCCATCGGCAAGGCGGAGTTCGTCACCGGCGACATGGTGCGCCCCGGCGCGGTGGTCATTGACGTCGGCATCAACCGGGTGGACGATGCCACGAAGGAGAAGGGCTACCGGCTGTGCGGCGACGTGGCGTTCGACCAGGTGGCCCCGATCGCCTCCGCCATCACGCCGGTGCCCGGTGGGGTCGGCCCGATGACCATCGCCATGCTCCTCAAGAACACCATCCAGGCCGCCGAGCTGGCGCGGTCGGGGTAGCGCGCGGCGTGGCCCACCCCTCGCTCTTCGGCGCCGGTGAGCTGCCCGAGGCCTGGTCGGTCGCGGACGTCAACCGCCACGCCCGGAACGCCGTCGAGGGGATCTTCCGCGACGCCATCTGGGTCCACGGGGAGCTGGTGGAGTTCAAGGTGTGGCGCAGCGGGCACTGGTACTTCACCCTGCGCGACGCCGACGCCTCCCTCCGGTGCGTGCTCTGGAAGCAGCAGGCGGCCGGGGTTCTTGCGCGCCTCGGCGCCCTCCCTGCCGACGGCACCGAGGTGCTGGTCCGCGGAAAGCCGACGCTCTGGGAGGAGCGCGGCGAGTACCGCCTCACCGCCAGCGACATCCTCTCCACCGCCGTCCTCGGCGCCAAGGCCCTCGAGTTTGAGCGGGTGCGCGCCGCGCTCCAGGCCGACGGGCTCCTCGACGTGGCGCGGAAGCGCCCCCTCCCGGCCCTGGCCCGGCGCATCGCGGTGGTGACCAGCCCCGATGGCGCCGCGCTCCGCGACATCGTCACCGTCACCCGCCGCCGGTGGCAGGCCGTGGAACTGATCGTCGTGGGCGCGCAGGTGCAGGGTGAAGGGGCGGTGGCCTCGCTGGTCCGGGCGCTCGCCCTCGTGAACCGGATTCCCGAGCTCGACGCCTGCATCATCGGCCGGGGTGGCGGCGCCCGGGAAGATCTGGCGGCATTCAACGCCGAGCCGGTGTGCCGTGCGCTCGCGGCGGTCCGGGTACCCACCATCTCGGCGGTGGGGCATGAGACCGACACCTCGCTGTCCGACCTGGTGGCCGATGTCCGGGCCGCCACCCCCTCGGCCGCGGCCGAGCTCGTGGTGCCCGAGCGCGCCGCCCTCGAGCATCGGGTCAGTGCCCTGTCGCTCCGGCTGGCCGCCGGGCTCCGCCGCCGCACCCGCGTGGCCGAGGAGCGGCTGCATCGCACCGCCGACCGGATGCAGGGCGCGCTCGGGCGCGTGCTCGAGGAGCGGCGCGGCCGCCTCGAGCGGAGTGCGGCCCAACTCGAGGCGCTGAGCCCCCTCCGCGTGCTGGCGCGCGGCTACAGCATGGCACAGGATGACCAGGGCCGCGTGCTGATGCGCACGGCCGACCTTTCCCCCGGCACGCGCTTCCGGCTTCGGGTGAGCGACGGCGCCGTGCCCGCCCGCGCGGAGTAGCTCCCATGGTTCCCGACGCCCCCGACCCGCCCTCCCTCCAGGACGACCTCCGCCGGCTGGAGGAGATCGTCCGGCGCCTCGAGTCGGAGGACGCCGACCTCGACGCCTCGCTCGCGCTCTTCGAGGAAGGGGTCCGCCGGCTGCGCGCCGCGCGCGAACGGCTGGCGGAGGCCGAGGCCCGGGTCAAGCGCGTGCTCGAGCAGGCCGATGGAGACGTGGGACTCGTTGACCTCGACAACTGACGCTGGCGCCCTGCTCGCCGAGGCGCGGGAGCGCACGGACGCCATCCTGGAGGCCACGGCCCGGCGCCTCGAGCAGGAGCTGCCCGGGCCGATGGGGCTCGCCTCGGCCTACGCCCTCCGGAGTCCCGGCAAGCGCGTGCGTCCCGCGCTGGTCTTCGCCGCGTACCGCGCCTGCGGCGGGGAGTCCCCGTCCATCGCCGGCGTGGCCGCGGCGGTCGA
>CAZNLY010000001.1:119242-173040 GCA_964574295.1 uncultured Gemmatimonadaceae bacterium | reverse complement strand
ACCGCGCTGGAGGCGCTCGCCCGCTATATTGTGACTCGACGCCACTGACCCCGGACCCCCGCATGGCCCTGCTCGACTCGATCCACGGTCCCGCCGACCTCAAGGCGCTCTCCCGGGACCAGCTCCCCGCGCTGGCCCAGGAGGTCCGCGAGCGGCTGATCGCCTGCTGCTCCGTCACCGGCGGCCACATCGGCGCCAGCCTCGGCGTCGTCGAGCTCGCCATCGCGCTGCTCTACGAGTTCGACTCCCCCACCGACAAGATCCTCTGGGACGTGGGCCACCAGGCCTACGCGTGGAAGCTCCTGACCGGGCGGAACGCCGAGTTCCCAACGCTCCGGCAGACCGGAGGCATCTCCGGCTTCCTCAAGCGCAGCGAGAGCGAGCACGACCAGTTCGGCGCCGGCCACGCCGGCACCGCCATGTCGGCCGCGCTCGGGATGGCCACGGCGCGGGACCTCCGCGGGGCCAGGCACAAGGTGGTGGCGGTGGTGGGCGACGGGGCGCTGACCTGCGGGCTCTCGTACGAAGGGATGAACAACGCCGGCCATTCCGACCGCGACATCATCCTCGTCGTCAACGACAACGGGATGAGCATCTCGCCCAACGTGGGCGCCATCAGCCGCACCCTCGGCGGCATCGTGGCCAATCCGCTCACCAACAAGGTGCGCGAGCGGGTCAAGGGGCTCACGGTGGCCGCCTCGCACCTGTTCGGCGAGCGGCTGGTGGAGTTCGCCAAGAACCTCGAGGAGAGCGCCAAGAACCTCTTTTCGGACGGGATGTTCTTCGAGGAAATGGGGTTCCGCTACTTCGGCCCCATCGACGGCCACGACCTCAAGAAGCTCACCGAGACGCTCGCCTTCGTGCGGGGGCTCTCGGGGCCGCGCGTGGTGCACATCGTCACCGAGAAGGGCAAGGGGTTCGCGTTCGCGGAGGAGAACCGGGAGAAGTGGCACGGGCTGGCCGCCTACGATCCCGTCACCGGCGAGCTCCGGAAGAAGTCGGCCGGTCCCGCCACCTGGACGCAGGTGTTCGGGGAGGGCCTCTCCGCACTGGCGCACGAGGTGCCGGGGTTCGTCACCATCACGGCGGCCATGCCGAGCGGTACCGGCACCAACATCTTCCAGAAGGCCTGGCCCGACCGGTTCTTCGACGTCGGGATTGCCGAGGGGCACGCCGTGACCTTTGCCGGCGGTCTGGCGGCGGAGGGGGTGCGGCCGGTGGTGGCCATCTACAGCACCTTCCTCCAGCGGGCCTACGACAACGTCATCCACGACGTTGCCGTCCAGCACCTGCCGGTGGTGTTCTGCATGGACCGGGCGGGGCTCGTGGGCGAGGACGGCCAGACCCACATGGGGCTGTACGACATCGCCTACATGCTGGCGGTGCCGGGCATGACGGTGACCGCGCCCAAGGACGGCGAGGAGTTGATCGGGCTGCTGCGCACCGCACTGGCCCACACCGACGGCCCGTTCTGCACCCGCTACCCGCGCGACAAGGTGCCCTTCGACCCGCGGCCGGTGCCCGAGATTCCCGCGGTGCCGTACGGCACCTGGGAGACGCTCCGCCACGGGCGGGACGTGGCGCTGCTGGGCGTGGGCACGATGGTGCAGCCGAGTCTCGATGCGGCGGGGCTGCTCGCCGCGGAGGGCGTAGACTGCACGGTCGTGAACGCGCGGTTCCTCAAGCCGCTCGACCGCGCCACACTCGAGGGCCTCCTCCGCGACCACAAGGTGCTGGTGACGGTCGAGGAAGGGACGATCGTCAATGGGTTCGGCGCCTACCTGGCCGAGACGGTGCAGGCGCTCGCGCCCGACGTGCGGGTGGTGGCCCTCGGCGTGCCGGACCGCCTGGTGGAGCAGGCGCCGCGCGCCGACCAGCTGGCCACCTTCGGCCTCACGGCCGAGGGAATCGCGCGGCGGGTCACGGCGCTCCACGGCGAGGAGTCGGTCGGGACGCGATGAACGTCGGCGTCGTCGGGAACCACCGCTATCCCGAATTGCCGGGCCTCCTGGCCCAGCTGGCGGAGCTGGCTCCGGCGCGCGGCATCACCCTCTTCTCGGAGGCCCGGCTCGGCGACCTCTGGCCCGCCGCGCCCGCCGCCCTCGACGGCACCCCGCTCGACGTCCTGCTCGCCTTCGGCGGCGACGGCACCCTCCTCCGCGGCGCCCGGCTCCTCGAGGGGCGCGGCGTCCCCATCCTCGGCATCAACCTCGGCAAGGTCGGCTTCCTCACCACCGTCCCGCGGGATACCCTCGCGAACGCGCTCGACGCGCTGGTGAGCGGGCGCTACGTGACGGAACCCCGCCAGGCCCTCCGGACCACCGTGCTCGAGCCCAACGGCCAGTCCACCGCGCTCGACCTGGCGCTCAATGACGTCGTGGTGCACAAGGGCGGCGTGGCGCGCGTCATCCGGCTCGACGTGATGGTGCAGGGCGAGAGCGTCGGCCCCTACAGCGCCGACGGGATCATCGTGGCCACGCCCACCGGCTCCACCGCCTACTCGCTGAGCGCGGGTGGACCGATCGTGGTGCCCGGGGTGCAGGCGCTGGTCATCACCCCCATCTGCGCCCACACGCTGGCGGTGCGGCCACTGGTCTTTCCCGCCGCGTGGGACGTGGTCATCCAGCCCGCCGACCCCGCCGAGGAGGACGTGATCGTCTCGGTGGACGGACAGGTGGCCACCCACCTCCACCCCGGGGCGCGGGTGCACGTGCGGGCCGCCGAGGCCCCGGTGCTCCTGATGCGCGTGGGGCCGGAGAGCTATTTCCAGCGCATGCGCCGCAAGCTCCACTGGGGCGACCTCACCGACCGCAGCCCGATCTGATGCTCGCCGAACTCCGCGTCCGCGACGTCGCCACCATCGCGGACGTCACCCTCCCCCTTGGTTCCGGCCTGAACGTCCTCACCGGCGAGACCGGTGCCGGCAAGTCGATGCTGGTCGACGCCCTCGGCCTGCTGCTTGGCGGCCGGGGCGACAGCGCCGCGGTGCGGCCGGGTGCCTCGCGCGCGGTGGTCGAGGGCGCCTTCGAGGGACTCCCGAGGCCGGCCCAGCGCCGGCTCGAGGACCTGGGAGTGGAGCCCGAAGACGGCCGGATCGTCATCCGGCGCGAGGTGAGCGCCGAGGGGCGTTCCCGCGCCTGGGTCAACGGCAGCCCTACGACCATCGGTGTCCTCGCCGCCATCGGCGCCCTCCTGGTGGACCTGCACGGCCAGCACGAGGCCGTCTCCCTCCTCCGGGCCGACACCCAGCGCGATATCCTCGACGCGTACGCGCAGGCCGCGGGAGAGCGCGAGGCGGTGGCGCAGGCCCACGCGGCCCTGGCCGAGCTGCGTGCCGAGGAGGCGGGGCTGGCCGGCCGGCTCGACGAGGTGCGCCGGCGCGCCGACTACCTCCGCCACGTGGCGCAGGAAATCGGCGCCGCGCGCATCCGCCTTGGCGAGGACGACGCGCTGGCACAGGAGGCGCGGCGGCTGTCCCACGCCACCGCCCTCGAGGAGCAGGCGCGCGCGCTGGCCGAGGCGCTCGACGGCGAGGACGCCGGAGCGCTCCGCGCCCTGGGTGCCGCGGAGAAGGCACTCGATCAATTGGAGCGGGTGGATCCCGCCGTGGCGGCCTGGCGTGACCTGCTGGACGGGGCCTACTCCCAGTTGAGCGAGCTGGCGCGGCTCGCCGGCGAGTATGCGGAGGGAATCGAGCGGGACCCCGGGCGCCTGGAGGAGGTGGAGCGGCGCCGCGACCTCCTCTTCCGCCTGCAGCAGAAGCACGGCGGCACCCTGGCGGCGGTGATCGAGGCGCAGCGGAGTGCCGAGGCCGAGCTCGAGCTGCTCGACACGGCGGACGGAGACCTGCGCGCCCTGGCGGCGCGGCGCGAGGCGGCCGAGGCGGCGCGGCAGGCGGCGGCGGCGCGGCTCACCGAGAAGCGCACCCAGGCGGCCGGGCGGCTCGGGCGCGCCGTCGGGAAGCTACTCCCCAGGCTCGGCATGACGGGTGGGAAGTTCGAGGTGCAGCTCACGCCGCTGTCGGAACCCGGCGAGGCCGGCGCGGAGTCGGTGACCTTCTCGGTCCGGCTCAACGTGGGGCTCGACGCCCAGCCGATCCACAAGGTGGCGTCGGGGGGCGAACTCTCCCGGCTGATGCTGGCGCTCGAGGTGGTCGTGGCGCGCCACGACCGCATCCCCACGTTTGTTTTCGACGAGATCGACCAGGGGATCGGCGGGGAGGTGGGAGGGCAGGTGGGGCAGGCGCTGGCGGAGGTGGCGGCCGAGCACCAGGTGCTGGTCATCACGCACCTCCCGCAGATCGCGGTGCGCGCCGACCGGCATCTCGTGGTGTCCAAGGGGGTCGAGGGCGGCGTCGCCACCAGCCGGGTGGACCTGATCCTGGGCGAGGACCGCGTCACGGAAGTGGCGCGGATGCTGGGCGATCCCGATGGCGCCGCCGCCCGCCGCCACGCCGAGGAGATGCTCGGCCGAGCCCTGCGGGTCGAGCCGGCCTAGTCCCCCGTGCCGCCCCAGAGCCGGAGCGGCCAGCGGATCCCCATCCGCACCGTCCCCGCCTTCGGCACCACCCCGCCACTCGCGGCAACCACCGCCTCATAGAGCCAGAAAGCATCGAGCCCCAGCGGCGGCGTGCACGGCGCCGTGCCGCGGCAGCGGGGCGTCGGTGCGTAGCTCAGGCCGCCGCCGAGTGTCGTCGCGCTCCGCTGGGTGCCCTGCGCGAGCTCGCTCGCGCTCACGCCTGCCACGAGAGCCGCCCCCGAGGCGTACTCCACCGCATCCTCCCCGCGCGACCAGAACCGCACCACGCCCACGATCGCCAGCCCGGGCGCGATCTGCCAGTAGGGCATCGCGCTCAGGAGGAGTTCGTTGCCAGGATCGGTGGTGACGGTGGCGAGGCGATTTTGCCAGGGGATGGGCTGCGACGGGAGGGTCACGCGCCGGTCGGAGGTGTAGGAGAGCTGGTCGTTGTAGGTGGCGGAGAAGCGCCCGCCGAACCGCGCCCCCCCGACATCGGCCACCACGGAGGCCTGAATGTCCGTCTGGCCGCCGCCGGTCGGGAGCGACACGAAATCGTTCGGGAAGGGCTGGCTGCCCGTCGGAAGGCGGAGTAGCGCGGTGCCCACTAGGCGGAGCCCGCCCGGCGCCCCTTCGCGGTTCCACCGGTCGATGAAGGTGTAGGCGGCGCCCAGTTCGGCGTCGCCGGCCAGGAAGGAGCTCACGTCGTCGATCGGGCGCGCGGCAATCGGGCCGGCGAAGCTCGAGAGGTAGGTGTTGTACTCCGGCTGCGTGATGGCCGCGGCGGGCAGGGGGAGCGGCTGGGTGAAGGCCGGAATCCCCAGCGTGGTGAGGGCGCCCTGCGTGCCCGCCACGCTGTCGGCCATGGCGAGTCCCGCGGCGCTCCCGGCGAGCGGAACGTAGCTCGTGGCGGCACCGGCCACGAGATAGAGCGAGTCGAGTCCGGCCAGGTACGCCGTGCCGCTGGCCAGCGTGGCTTGGGCCAGCGCGAGGTCGGCGGGGACGGCGTCGTAGTAGCCGGCGGTGATTCGCGCCCCCAGGGTGTCGAGGGCCTCTTGGTAGGCCAGGAGGAAGGTGGTGACGGAATCGGCGCCCGCGGCGGTGCCAAACACCGGGTCGGCGGGGTTGAACCCGGCGTTGGCGCCGAGGCTGTCGAGGCGGTAGTCCACCGACACCGCCTGGCGCACGAAGGGGACGTGGCCGAAGAGGCTCAGCTTGGGGGTGATGCCGAGGGTGGCGCCGAGGGTCAGGGTGCCGGTGCTCGCCTGGGCGGTCATTGCCGCTTGGCCGATCGAGAGTTGGTAGTTCCCGATGCCGCTCAGGCGGGCCACCTGGGCCTGGGTCGAGGCGAGCTCCGGGTAATACGCCGTGCCGACGCCGGGTGAGGCGAACTGGGCGCGCCACGGCTCGAGCGAGCCGTCGTGGTACTGCTCGGAGGCGTTGGCAAACCCGGCGCCGAGCTCGAGGCGGAAGACGCCGCGCGGGGCGCCGATGGCGGGGAGTTGTGCCGCCGCCGGCGCGGCCAGCAGGATCGCGAGCGCGACCCCGAGCGTGCATTGCCTCAAGCTTCCTCCGGCGGTACTCTCACGTGTGCCCCGCACCTCCCCGAATCGGCTCGCAAGTTCGCTCTATCAGGCCGCCTTTGCCAGTCGCCCCGCGACCGGCGCCTCCGCGCCGGGCCGGGTGAACCTGCTCGGCGAGCACACCGACTACAACGGTGGGCCCGTGCTGCCGTTCGCCATCCCGCGGCGCACCGCCGTCTTCGTGGGGCCGGCGGAGGGTTGGGCCGCGGCGTCGACGCTCGAGCCGGGGGCGTCGGCATTCGAACCGGCGGCGGCGCCGGTGGGGCGGTGGACCGACTACCTCGCGGGGGTGGTGCGGGTGCTCGTGGAGCTCCGAGCCGCTCCGGCCGGTGCCCGCATCGCGGTGGCGAGCAGCGTGCCGGTCGGCGCCGGCCTCTCCTCCTCGGCGGCGTTGACGGTGGCGGCGGCGCGGGCGCTCTCGGCGCTCGCCGGGCGGCGGCTCTCGCGCGAGGCGGTGGCCGAGGTGGCCTACCGCGCGGAGCACGACGTGGTGGGCGTGCAGTGCGGGCGAATGGACCAGATGGTGGCGGTGCACGCCACCGCGAGGCACGCCTGCCTCATCGAGACCTCCGACGGCGGGGTGACCCAGATCCCGTTCGAGCGCTCGGTGCTGGCGGTGGAGACGGGCGTCCGGCACCGGCTCACCGACGGGGAGTACAACCGGCGCCGCGCCGAGTGCACCGCGGCGCTCGAGGCGTGCCGCACCGCGGGGATGGCGGTCGAGCACCTGGCCCAGGTACCCGGAGATGCGCTCCCGGGGCTCGAAGGGGCGATGGACACCATCTCCTTCCGGCGGTTGCGCCACGTCGTGACCGAGACCGCGAGGACCCGCGCGGCGGCCATGGCGCTCTCGGCCCGGGACTACGAGCGGGTCGGGCGGTTCCTTTCGGAGGGGCACGCCTCGCTCCGCGACGATTTCGAGTCGAGCTGCGGCGAGGCGGACCGGATCGTGGCCAGCGCGCTCCGCCACGGGGCGTGGGGGGCGCGGCTCACGGGGGCGGGGTGGGGTGGCACCGTCCTCGTGATGGGGTCGTCGGACGAGCTGGGGAGGATCGGCGGGGCCATCGCGACCGATTACCGCCGGGAGGTGGGGCGGAGGCCGGTCACCTGGCTCACGCGGGCGTCGGGCGGCGCCCGGAGGGAACAGGGCCGGTAGCGCGTGGCCCCGGGCCCGCCGGGGTGATATAGTCCACCCCTACACCCGGGTGGCGAAACTGGCAGACGCATGGGACTTAAAATCCCAAGGGGAGCAATCCCCGTGTGGGTTCGATCCCCACCCCGGGTATGGCAACGGTTGGCGCCGGTGGATCGCCAGTCACGGAAGGGGCAGCAGGTGATCGCACGGCTCTGGCACGGCTGGACCCGGTCGGCGGACGCCGACGCCTACGAGGCGCTGCTCCGGCGGGAGATCTTCCCCGCCATTGCCGGCAAGGGGATCGCCGGATATCGCGGCATCGACCTCCTCCGGCGTGCCGGGACGGACGCCGTCGAGTTCGTGACGATCATGTGGTTCGATTCGTGGGACGCCGTGCGCGACTTTGCCGGGCCCGACATGGACGCCGCCGTGGTTCCGGCGCCGGCCCGTGCGCTGCTCCAGCGGTTTGACGAGCGCTCCGCCCACTACGAGGTGATCGAGCGGGTCGCCGGCCAATAGACTCCTCCGGAGCGATCGATGACGTTCAAGCCGAAGGTGTGGTTTCCGATCGCCGCGGTCTTGAGCGCGGTCAACGTGGTGGCGGCCGGGTTCGCCGCCGGCGACGCCGAGCCGTGGCACGCCGGCATCCACGCGGCCCTCGGCGTCGCGTTCGCGCTCTGGGCCCAGCGCCTCCTCGGGGCCCAGCGGACGGGGCAGGCGCAGCTGGCCCGCCTCGAGGGCGCGGAGGCGCTCCAGGCCGTCGGCTCCCTCGAGTCCGAAATGGACGAGCTGCGCCGCGCCCTCGGCGAGACCCAGGAACGGCTGGACTTTGCGGAGCGAATGCTGGCCCAGCGCGTCGAGCCCGGTCGGCGCGCCGAACCAAGATGACGAAGGGGCCCGCGCCATCGCGCGGGCCCCTCGGCCATGTTCGGACGGCTCGGCCCTCGCTACGACGCCCCGTCCGCCCCGACGATGATGTACGTGAGCCCGCCCCCCGACGACATGTACGGCATCGACCGCCCGAGGATCTGCTCCAGCTTGGCGATCAGCTTGGGATTGGTGCTGGTGACAGTCACCCCCACGATGTACCCGCCGGGCCCCGACCCCGAGATGGGGAAGTAGTCGTAGTCGAGGGTGTAGACGTCCCGCACAAAGTCGAATCCCTGGCTCAGGATCGGCACCAACTCCGGCGGGACCACGCCCGGGCCCACCTCCGCCGGCCACGTCGTGGCGTCCGTGTAATAGGCGTACACCCCGACCTTGATGGCGTTGAAGTCGCTCGCCACCCGGGCCGCCTGGGCGCTCATCCGCAGGTCGATGTACTTGAGGATGGCGATCGACGACAGGATGCCGAGCACCACGAAGACCACCAGCAGCTCGATGAGCGTGAAGCCGCGCCTGCCGTGCCTCCGGAGGAAGCGGATCATTGCCGCACCTCCCGCCGGGAGAGGAGCTCGAAGCTGTTGCGCAGGAAGGGGGCGACGCTGTCCGTCGAGCGGAAGGTGAGCTCGAGCGCCCCTTCCTTCCCGGTCAGGACGTAGGTGCCGTCCGTGTTGGTGGTGTACCGCACGCCCTTGGGCACGACCCCCACCTGATCGAGCGACCGGGGCAGCTCCCCGTGCGCCTGGCGGTAGTTCTCGATCCGGCGCGACTCCATGTAGAGCAGCATCCGCAGGCTGGCGTCCTGGAACTCGGTGCTGCGGCTGGCCACCGGGGCGGGGAAGAGCCACTCGGGCCGGGTCCCGAAGGCCCACGCCCCGACGAGCGCAAGCGCCAGCAGCGAGAGCCACATCAGGCGTCGGCTGGGCGACGCCCCGGGCCTCGCCGAGGCAAGTTCCCGGCGTTTGTCCGCCTCCGACTTCACCGCGCCCTGCAGCGCGTGCAGCAACGCCTCCTTGCTGCCCGCAGGCGGACCGGTGGGCTTCCTCGGGGGGGGCTTGGACACTGCGACTCCGGGGCTCAGGGGTTGGGGGTAAGTTCGGCCCGCCGGGGCGGGGGCGCAATGCCGCTACGGGGCGGCCGGCGACAGCGCCTGCCGCACCTGCTCGGGGAAGGCGCGGATGTCGATCGGCTTGGTGATGTACCCGTCGAATCCTGCCGCCAGCGCCCGCTCGCGGTCTCCCGCCATCGCGTGGGCGGTCAGTGCCACCACCGGGATGCGCCCCTCCACCTCCGCTCGGATGTCGGCCAGCAGGGCAAAGCCGTCGCGCTCGGGCAGCTGGATGTCCATCAGGATGAGGTCAGGCCGGGTGTCCAGCACGTAGCGCACGAGCCCCTCCCCGCCGCCCAGGCCCAGCACGTCGTGCCCGTGGAGGGTCAGGAGGGTCCGGAAGAGCTTCATGTTGTCCGGGCTGTCTTCGACGATCAGGATCGTGGCCACTCGGCACCCAGGGGCGGTGATTGAGAAACCGTCACGGACGGGATAGGATTCGGCCCCCGGGGCAGCAAACCCCGTGCCTTGCTTCCACTTGCGGTCCTTTTCCCTGTCCCGGTCCTGCGATGCCGACTGATGCCGTTGCGGCCCCGGGAGTTGCGCCGTGTGCACGCCGGTCGTGAGGTCCCGATGATCATCGGGGGTGAGGCGAGGGTCCCGGGCGACAAGAGCATCACCCACCGCGCATTGCTCCTGGCGTCGCTGGCGCGCGGCACCAGCCGGATCACGGGCGCCCTCGCCTCGCTCGATGCGCGGAGCACGGCGCGCGTCCTCCGGGAGCTGGGTGCCGAGGTCTCGCCGCTGGCCGCCGGCCGGATGGTGACGATTCGGGGCCGGGCGCGGTACCGCCGGCCGCGCACGCCGCTCCACTGCGGGAATTCCGGCACCTCGGCGCGCCTCCTCCTCGGCATCCTGGCCGCGCACCCGTTTGCGGCCACCCTCACGGGCGACGCCTCCCTCAGGCGCCGCCCGATGCGCCGCGTGACCGACCCACTCGAACGGATGGGGGCACGGTTTTCCTACCGCGGGTCCGACGGGTTGCCGGTCACGGTGCACGGCGGGGCACTCGCCCCACTGCGCTGGGAACTCCCGGTCTCGAGCGCGCAGCTCAAGAGCGCGCTCCTCCTAGCAGGGGTCACCGGTGGCGTGGCGGTCCTGGTGCGGGAGCCCGCCGGCCGCTCGCGGGACCACACCGAGCGCATGCTGCGCCATTTCGGCTTCGCCATCGAGGACGACGGCGACTGGATCCGCTTCGAGCCGACGGGACGCCTCGAGGCCGCCGACTGGCTCGTCCCCGGCGACCCCTCCTCCGCCGCGTTCCTCGTCGGCGCCGGCCTGCTCGCGGAGGGCGGCTCGCTCCGGCTGCGTGACATCGGCCTCAACCCGACCCGCACCGGGTTCCTGCGGGTGCTCACCAGAATGGGGGCGCACATCGCGGTGGAGGACCTGCGTGATGCGGGTGGCGAGCCGGTGGGCGACCTGCTCGTGGCACCCTCGCCCCTCCGCGCCACGGAGGTGGCCCCTGCCGAGGTCCCCGGCCTGATCGACGAGGTGCCGCTGCTTTCGGTACTCGCCTCCCGCGCGGAGGGTACCACGATCTTCCATGAGGTGGGCGAACTTCGGGTCAAGGAGAGCGACCGGCTGGCGCTCCTGGCGGCCAACCTCCGTGCCCTCGGGACGCGCGCCGAGGCGCACGGCAACGCCCTCTGGGTCGAGGGCAGCGCCCGGCCACCGGTGGGCCGGGTGGTCACCGCGGGAGATCACCGCCTGGCCATGGCGTTCGCGGTGCTGGGGACCCTGCCGGGGGCCCGCGTGCGGGTGGACAATCCCGGCTCGGCGGCGGTCAGCTTCCCCGGGTTTCACGCGTCGTTGCGCGCCCTCCGCGGCGCGCGGAAGGGACGGGCGTAATGCGTGTCGTGGCCATCGATGGACCCGCCGCGTCGGGCAAGTCGAGCACCGCCAGGGCGGTGGCGCGGGCCCTCGGCTGGCACCACCTCGATTCGGGCGCCCTCTACCGAGCCCTCACCCGTGTGGCGCTCGACGCCGGGCTGGTCCCGGAGCGGCTCGACGTGCCAAAGCTGTTGCACGCCGCGGAGAGGCGCGGCCTCGGGCTCCGCCCCGAGGGCGAGGACTTCATCCCGATGCTCGACGAGCAACCCGCCGAGGCGCTGATCCGCACGCCCGAGGTCACGGCGGCGGTCTCGGCGGTCTCGGCGGTGCCCGAGGTGCGCGACTGGGTCAACGCCCGGATGCGGGCGCTGGCCGACTCCGGGGTGCCGGTGGTGGTGGACGGGCGGGACATCGGCTCGGTGGTCTTCCCCGAGGCGCGGCTCAAGATCTTCCTCACCGCCAAGTCGCTGGTGCGCGCCATGCGTCGGCTCGCCCAGCAGGGGCAGGCCCCGACCGACGCCGAGATCTACGCCGAGGCGGAGCGGCTCCGCGCCCGCGACAAGGCGGACGCCTCCCGCCCCGTGGCGCCGCTCGTCATTCCGGACGACGCGACCGAGCTCGACACCTCGAAGATGACCTTCGCCGAGCAGGTGGCTGGCATCGCCTCGCTAGCGCGGGCGGCGTACGGTATCCCAGGCCCCTAGACCCTGGTGGTCCGGGCGGTTAGTTTTGTCGGCTCTCCCGACCGGGGCACTTCCGCCCCGGCCCGGGTTCAACCCCAGCCCGCAGCCCGTCTGGTGCGGCCGCCCCGAAGGGAACGCCCTGCCATGTCCGACGAACTCACCAGTCCGACCCCCGACACGCCCCGCCGCACCCCCAGCGCCACCGGCCTCCTGGTTCGCCCCGACCTGTACGACGAAGAGTACAGCGAGGACGAATACGAGCAGATGCTCTCGATGTACGAGGGCACCATGGCCTCGATCGCCGAGGGCGAGATCGTCAAGTCGAAGGTCCTGCGCATCACCGAAAACGCCGTCATCCTCGACGTCGGCTTCAAGTCGGAGGGCTCCGTGCCCCTCGACGAGTTCAAGGAGCCGCCGGCGGTGGGCGACGAAGTGGAAGTCTTCCTCGAGCACCTCGAGGACCAGGAGGGGGCGGTCGTCCTCTCCAAGAAGAAGGCCGACTTCATGCGGGTCTGGGAAAAGATCCGCGTGGCCCACGAGGCCGACCAGCCGGTCGAGGGCACCCTCGTCAAGAAGATCAAGGGCGGCGTGGTGGTCAACCTGATGGGGGTGGACGCCTTCCTCCCAGGCAGCCAGATCGCGCTCCGCCGCGTGCCGAACATCGACGAGCTGCTGGGCCAGACGTACGAGTTCAAGATCATCAAGCTCAACAAGCGCCGGCGGAACATCGTGGTCAGCCGCCGCGTCATCCTCGAGCACGAGCGCGCGCACAAGCGCGAGTTCCTGATGAAGGAGCTCGCCGTCGGCCAGGTCCGGAAGGGCGTGGTCAAGAACATCACCGACTTCGGCGCGTTCATCGACCTGGGCGGCGTGGACGGCCTGCTCCACATCACCGACATGTCCTACGGCCGCGTGTCGCACCCGACCGAGATGGTCGCCATCGGCCGCGAGGTCGAGGTCAAGATCCTCGACATCGACTGGCAGCGGGAGCGCATCAGCCTCGGCATGAAGCAGCTGCAGCCGTACCCGTGGCAGCACGTCGCCGAGCGCTACCCCATCGGCACCCGGGTGCAGGGCAAGGTGGTCTCGATCACCAACTACGGCGCCTTCGTGGAGCTCGAGCCCGGCATCGAGGGCCTGGTCCACATCTCCGAGATGAGCTGGACCCGCAACGTCCGCCACCCGTCGAAGCTCGTCAGCATCGGCGAGACGATCGAGGCGGTGGTGCTCAAGGTGGACGAGGCGGAGGAGAAGATCTCCCTCGGCATGAAGCAGACCGAGCAGGACCCGTGGATGATCCTCCCGCAGCGGTACCCGGTCGGCACCCGGCTCCAGGGCAAGGTGCGCAACCTGACCAGCTTCGGCGCCTTCGTCGAGATCGAGCCGGGCATCGACGGCCTGATCCACATCTCCGACATGTCCTGGACCAAGCGCGTCCAGCACCCGTCGGAGGTGGTCAAGAAGGGCGACGGCGTCAACGTCGTCATCCTGAACATCGACGGCGAGAACAAGCGGATTTCCCTCGGGCTCAAGCAGGCCGAGGAGGATCCCTGGCTCCGCATCGGCGAGATCCTGCCGGTGGGGCACGAGCTCCGCGGCCGCGCCGTGCGCCTGATGGACAAGGGCGTCGTCGTGGACCTCGGCAACGACCTCGAGGCCTTTGCCCCGATGTCGCAGCTCGGCGTGGCCAACATCGACAACCCCGGCGACGCCGTGAAGGAAGGCCAGGCGCTCGACGTGAAGGTGATCGAGGTGGACCCGATCCATCACCGCATCGTGGTGGCGGTGGTGGGCTATCCCGACGAGCCGATCATCCCGCCCGTCAAGCCGGTCATCGACGAGTCGCCCGCCGACGAATAGGCGCGGCGGCACGGCGGCACGCCCACGGCGGGTCACGGAGCTTCCGTGGCCCGCCGTTCGTCGTAGATTGCCCCCATGACCGATTCCCGCAAGCGCCTCGAGGAGCTCCACCGCCGCCAGGCGGAGGCCGAGCAGGGCGGCGGCGCCCGCCGCATTGCCCAGCAGCACAAGAAGGGCAAGCTCACCGCGCGCGAGCGCCTCGACCTGCTGCTCGATGAGGGGAGCTTCGTCGAGTTCGACCGCTTCGTGACCCACCGTGCCACCGGCTTCGGGCTGGCGGAGGAGCGCTACCTGGGCGACGGCGTGGTGACCGGCCACGGCCGCATCGACGGCCGGCTGGTGTATGTGTTCAGCCAGGACTTCACCGTCTTCGGCGGGTCGCTCTCGGAGACGCACGCCGCCAAGATCTGCAAGGTGATGGACCTGGCGCTCCGCAACGGGGCGCCGGTCATCGGGCTCAACGACTCGGGCGGCGCGCGCATCCAGGAGGGCGTGGTCTCCCTCGGCGGCTACGCCGACATCTTCCTTCGCAACACCCTCGCCTCGGGGGTCGTCCCCCAGATTTCCGCCATCCTCGGCCCCTGCGCCGGGGGCGCCGTGTACAGCCCCGCCATCACCGACTTCGTCCATATGGTGCGCGGCGTGAGCTACATGTTCGTGACCGGCCCCAACGTGGTGAAGACCGTCACCCACGAAGATGTGTCCTTCGACCAGCTGGGCGGCGCCGACATCCACGCCGGCACCTCGGGCGTGGCGCACTTCGTCCACGATTCCGAGGCGCAATGTCTGGCCGCCATCCGGGAGTTGATGGGCTACCTCCCGTCGAACAACCTCGACCCGGCGCCGATCCTCCCGAGCGGCGATGCCGAGGACCGGCGCGACGAGGCGCTCCTCGACCTGATTCCCGAGAATCCCTCGCAGCCGTACGACATGCATGACGTCATCCGGCGCGTGGTGGACGACGGCCACTTCCATGAGGTGCATGCGGAGTACGCGGGGAACCTCCTCGTCGGCTTTGCCCGGCTGGGCGGGCAGTCGGTGGGAGTGGTGGCGAACCAGCCCGCCGTGTTGGCCGGCGTCCTCGACATCAACGCCTCGGTCAAGGGCGCCCGGTTCATCCGGTTCTGTGACGCCTTCAACATCCCGCTCGTCACCTTCGAGGACGTGCCGGGGTTCCTGCCCGGCGTGGCGCAGGAGCATGGCGGCATCATCAAGCACGGCGCCAAGCTCCTCTACGCCTACTGCGAGGCCACCGTCCCCAAGCTCACGGTCATCACGCGGAAGGCCTACGGCGGGGCGTACGACGTCATGAGCTCGAAGCACATCCGGGGCGACGTGAACCTGGCCTGGCCCACCGCCGAGATCGCGGTGATGGGGCCCAAGGGGGCGGTGGAGATCCTCTTCAAGGAGGAGATCGCGAAGGCGAAGGACCCCGCGGCGGAGACCGCGCGGCGGATCGAGGAGTACACCGAGCGCTTCGCCAATCCGTGGGAGGCGGCGGCCCGCGGGTACGTGGACGACGTGATCGACCCGCGCGACACCCGCCCGCGACTCATCGACGCACTCCGGACGCTCAGGACCAAGCGGGACAAGAACCCGCCCAAGAAGCACGGGTGCATCCCGCTGTAGCACGGAACTCCCCCTCTCCGTTTCACGGAGAGGGGGAAGGGGGTGAGGTAGAAATGGAGGGGAATAGGGGGTGAGGCGATACACGAGGGGGAAGGGGCTGAGGCTGCGCCACACTAGCCAAACCCCGCACCAAGCCGCATCTTAGAGGCCTACCCCCGGCCTCAGGACCTGGATGGGCACGGCATGACACCTACGCCGCACCAACGCTGGCAGTCCCTCGTGGCCCTGGGCCTCCTTGGCCTCGCGGGCGCGCTCGACCTGTCGGCCCAGGCGTCGGTCAACCCCACCGTGGCCCCGCGGGCGGCGGAGCTGGCCCGCAACGGCCAGCGCGGCATCGCCACGGAGATGCTCTCACGCTACCTGGCCACCGCGCCCGACGACGGCTCCGCCTGGGTGCAGCTCGGCCGGTTCTACCTCCTCGACATCCGCGAGTGGCACCTCTCCGGGCACCCGACCGACTCGCCCGGCGTCCTGTACGTGGACTTCGGCGCCGCCGCCCTCGACCAGGCGGCCCGCCTCCGCGGCGACTCCGGCGTCATCCTCCGCCAGATGCTCGAGTCCGAACGCGCCCTCGACGCCGTCGAGGCGCAGGGCTTCGGCGTGCTGGCCGGATGGACTCTCCCCGCCGACATGGCGCCGCTCCCGGACTTCGTCCTCGAACTCGGTGCCAACCTCCTCGGCAGCTGTCCCGCCGCGGGCGTCCTGGCCACCGGATCCGACCTGGAGACGGTGGCCCTCTTCTCGGTGGCCGCCTCGGCGGGCCAGGCCGGCAGCGTCATCATCGTCGTCCCGGCGTTCTACGCCACCGACGCCCGCTACCGCTACCGGATCTCGGAGGCGCTCGGCACCGACTCCTCCTGGTCGATTCAGCGGGCCCTCGGCGCGGTGGCCGAGCGGCGCCCCGTCTGTCTCACCCCGCTTGCCGATCGCGCGCTGCTGGCGCTCCCCGACCTCCGGCCGATGCGCTTCGTGCTCGTGGCCGGACCGGGCGCCACCGCCAGCGACCGGGTCGTGACCGTCACCGACCTGGCCCGCGCCGAGCGGCAGGGGCGCTCCGCCTGGGTCACCGAAGTCCACGCCATCTACACCGCCGCCGCCGGCTTCAACCCGCGCCTCTGCGACGGGCCGCTGGCGCTCCTCGGAGACGCGCAAGTCGCCGCCTGCCGCCGCTAGGCCTCCCGGCCCGGCGTCCCGCCTGACCCGACCCTCGACCATGACCCCGATCACCAGGGTGCTCGTCGCCAATCGCGGCGAGATCGCGCTGCGCATCGTCCGCGCCTGCCACGAGGAGGGCCTCGAGGCCGTCGCCGTGTATTCCGCCGCCGACCGCCTGAGCCCGCACGTGCGCGCCGCCGACCTGGCGGTCGAGATCGGCCCCGCCGCGCCGGGCGAGAGCTACCTCCGCATCGACCGCCTCCTCGAGGCGGCCCGCTCCACCGGCGCCCAGGCGGTGCACCCCGGCTACGGCTTCCTGGCGGAGCGGGCGCCGTTCGCCGAGGCGGTCGAGCGGGCGGGGCTCACGTGGATCGGGCCGCCCTCGTCGGCCATCCGCGCCATGGGAGACAAGACCGAGGCCCGGCGCCGGATGCGCGCCGCCGGCGTGCCGGTGGTGCCCGGCGCCGATGCGCCGGTCACCGAGCTTGCGGCGGCCTCCGCGCTTGCGCGCGAGATGGGCTATCCCGTCATGGTGAAGGCGGCGGCCGGCGGCGGCGGGAAGGGGATGCGCGTGGTCCGCGCCGAGCCGGAGCTCGAGGGCGCCCTCGCCTCGGCCGCCTCCGAGGCGCTCAAGGCCTTCGGCGACGCGGGCGTGTATCTCGAGAAGTTCATCGAGCGCCCGCGCCACGTGGAAATCCAGGTCCTTGCCGACGGCGAGCGGACGGTCCACCTCGGCGAGCGGGAGTGCTCCGTCCAGCGGCGCCATCAGAAGGTGCTGGAGGAGGCGCCCTCGGTGGCGGTGGATGCCGCGCTCCGCGAGCGGATGGGCGCCGCCGCCGTGGCGGCGGCCGCGGCCGTCGGCTACCTGAGCGCCGGCACCTGCGAGTTCCTCCTCGCCGCCGACGGGTCCTTCTACTTCCTCGAGATGAACACCCGCATCCAGGTGGAGCACCCCGTCACCGAGCTGGTGTATGGCGTGGACCTGGTGCGGGAGCAACTGCGCATTGCGCGCGGGCTGCCGATGCGGGTGCCCGCGGGTCCGCTCACGCCACACGGGTGGGCCGTCGAGTGCCGCATCACGAGCGAGGACCCCGCCAACGGCTTCCTCCCCTCCACCGGCCGGCTCGAGTACCTGCGGGTGCCCGCCGGGCCCGGCGTGCGGTGGGACAGCGGGGTCGAGGTGGGCAACGAGGTGACCCTCCACTACGACTCGATGGTGGCCAAGCTGATCACCTGGGGCGCCGACCGCGACGAGGCGCTGCGGCGGATGGTGCGCGCCCTCGACGAGCTGATCGTGGTCGGCGTAGCCACGAACCAGGGGTTCCAGCGGCGGCTCGTCACCGACCCCGCCTTCGTGGCGGGCGACATTGACATCCAGTTCCTCGACCGCCGGCCCGACCTGGCCGATGCGCCGCCCCCCGCCGACCTGACCCGCGCGGCGGCGATTGCCGCGGCACTGGCCGAGGACGCGGCGCGGCACGCACGGAAGCCGGCGGTGGCGGAGGCGGACGCCGCCCACACCGCCTGGCTCGCGCGGGCGCGGGCCGAGGGCCTCCGCTGACCGGGGCCGCCCCGGAACCGGTTCGCATCCTCCGCCTGGCGGGCGGGGGTGACGGCGTCGGCGCGCTTCCGGACGGGCGGGTGGTGTTCGTGCCGCGCACCGCGCCCGGCGACCTCGTGCGCCTCCGGCAGCTCCGGGTGTCGAAGACCTTTGCCCGCGCCGCCGTGGCGGAACTGCTCGAGCGCGCTCCCGACCGGGTGGAGCCGGCCTGCCCGCACTTCCTGCGCGACGACTGTGGCGGCTGCCAGCTGCAACACCTCTCGCTCGATGCGCAGCGTGCCGCAAAGGGCGCGATGGTGGGCGATGCCCTCCGACGGATCGGGCGGCTCGAGGTGGAGGATCCGCCGGTGGAGCCGGCCCCCGAGCCGTGGGGCTACCGGAACAAGGTGACGCTGGCGGCGGGGGCTGGAGGGCGTGCCATCGGATTTCATCGCCAGGGCCGGCCGGGAGAGATCTTCGACCTCGAGCGGTGCCGGATTGCCGATGGCGCGCTGATGGACCTCTGGTCGGCGGTGCGCGCCCAGCGCGCGCTCCTCCCGGCGGAGCTCGAGCAGCTCGTCCTGCGGCGAGACGGGTCCGGTGGCCTCCACCTCATCGCGCGGGTGCGGGGGCAGCAGGCCTGGACGGTGGCGCGCGAGCTCCACGCTCGGCTTGCCGCGCGCGGGATGGATGCGGTGCTCTGGTGGGAGCCGGAAGGCGGCGCGGCGCGCGCGGTGGCGGGTGCCGGCGAGGCGTTCCCGGCGGCGGTCTTCGAGCAGGTCCACCCCGTCATGGGCAACCGTGTGCGCGCCTGGGCGCTGGCGGCGCTCGGGACCGTGCACGGCCTCCGCGCCTGGGACCTCTACGCCGGCATCGGCGAGACCTCCGCGCGGCTGGCGGCGGCCGGCGCCTCGGTCGAGAGCGTCGAGCTCGACGCCCGGGCGGTGCGGGAGGCGGAGCGTCGGGGCCCGGCCGGGGTCCGGCGCCACGCCGGCCGGGCGGAGG
Source organism: uncultured Gemmatimonadaceae bacterium (assembly GCA_964574295.1). GTDB lineage: Bacteria > Gemmatimonadota > Gemmatimonadetes > Gemmatimonadales > GWC2-71-9 > SPDF01. The sequence continues at coordinate 154,112 of CAZNLY010000001.1, read as the reverse complement.
AGCTCGTCCCCACGCTCGGCGCCGCCGACCTAGTGGTCACCAACCCGCCCCGGACCGGGATGGACCCGCGGGTGGCCGACGCCATCGCCGCTGCGCGTCCGCGGAGGGTCGCCTACATCAGCTGCGACCCGGCCACCCTGGCGCGGGACCTGGCCCGGATGCTTGCCGTGGCCCCGCCGGTGTGGCGGCCCCGGCTGGCGGGGCTCCGCGCCTTCGACCTCTTTCCGCAGACGGCCCACGTCGAGGCCGTGGCCATCGTGGAGGACAGCCGGTGAGGTACTTCGTCCAGATCGCGGGGCGCGAGGTGACGGTGGACCTCGAGGCCGACGGCGTCCGGGTGGATGGTGAGCCGGTGCCGGCGCTCCTCGAGTCGCTGCCGGGCACGCCGCTCAGGCAGCTCAGGCTGGGCCTGCGGACGCTGGTCTTTGCCGTGGAGCCGGTGGACCGCGGGGGCTGGGCTCTTTCAAGCCGGGGGGAGCGCTGGGAGGCCACCGTCATCGACGAGCGCACCCGGCACATCCGGAGCCTGACCGGGGAGGGGCGCCAGCGGCCGGGGGCGGGCGAGGTCAAGGCGCCGATGCCCGGCCTGGTTCTCCGGGTGCTCGTGGAACCGGGGCAGCGGGTGGAGGCCGGGGCGGGGCTGGTGGTGCTGGAGGCCATGAAGATGGAGAACCAGATCAAGGCGCCGGCGGCCGGCGTGGTGGAGGCGGTCCGGGCGGTACCCGGCACCGCCGTTGAAAAGGGGCAGGTGCTCGTGGTGGTGGGGGCCGGGGGCCCCGCTTGACCGGACCCTGCCCCCCCGGCTATCATTAAGGTCTGTGTCGATTTACCCGATTTTGGGGACCGTGGGAATGACGATCAAGACCTTCACCGCCACCCCTTCGACGATCCACCATGACTGGCTCCTGGTGGACGCCAAGGACGTGCCCCTGGGCCGGCTGGCCAGCACCGTGGCCCAGCTCATCCGGGGCAAGCACAAGCCGACCTTCACCCCGCACATGGACGGGGGAGACTTCGTGGTCGTCATCAACGCCGACAAGGTCCGCGTGACGGGGCGCAAGCTCGACGGCAAGACCTACTTCCGGCACACCGGCTACATGGGCCACGAGTCGCACACGCCGCTCCGGAACATGCTGGCCAAGCATCCGGACCGGGTCATCGAGAAGGCGGTCTTCGGGATGCTGCCGAAGACCTCGCTCGCCCGGCAGAAGCTCCGGGGCAAGCTCAAGGTCTACGCCGGCACGGAGCACCCGCACCAGGCCCAGCAGCCGAAGCCGTTTCCGATCACGTCCAGCAGCCAGAAGGTGAGCGCATGAGCGGGGTTCCCGAATTCCGGTGGCAGGCCGTGGGCCGGCGCAAGACGAGCGTGGCGCGGGTGTACCTGACCCCGGGCACGGGCAAGTGGGACGTCAACGGCCGCACCCTGGGCGACTACTTCCCGCGGCCGTCGCTGGTCCAGCACATCCAGCAGTCGTTCACCGCCACCGACACCCTGGGCGCCTTCGACGTCAAGGCCCACGTGGATGGCGGCGGGCAGGCGGGCCAGGCGGGCGCGCTCCGGCACGGCATCGCGCGGGCGCTGGTCGAGGCCGACTCGATGCACCGGACCAAGCTCCGCGCCGCGGGGCTCCTGACGCGCGATCCCCGCGCCGTCGAGCGCAAGAAGCCGGGCCGTCCGGGCGCCCGGAAGCGGTTCCAGTTCAGCAAGCGGTAGGCAACCGGCGGCGGCCGCCGGCCGCCGCCATCAACCACATCGCCGGATTCCGCCCCGGGTGCCCCGCGGGGTCAGGGCGGAAGACGAAGGCGATGGCCGGATAACCCCAACACGCGAAGGACGCACGCACCAGCATGGCACAGCCCCAACTGCAAGACCTCCTCGAAGCCGGTGTCCATTTCGGGCACCAGACCCGCCGGTGGAACCCGAAGATGCGTCGGTTCATCTTCGCCGAGCGCTCCGGCATCTACATCATCGACCTCCAGAAGACCCTCCGGCAGATCCTGAAGGCGCAGGAGCTGCTGCGGAGCGTGGTCCTCAAGGGCGACAGCGTCCTCTTCGTCTGCACCAAGCGGCAGCTCAAGGGCGTGGTCCAGGCCGAGGCGGCCTCGAGCCACAGCCACTTCGTCACCGAGCGGTGGCTCGGCGGCATGCTGACGAACTTCCAGACGGTCAAGAAGCAGATCCGCCGGCTGCGGGACCTCGAGCAGGGGTCGCAGGACGGCGAGTTCGAGAACTACACCAAGAAGGAAAAGCTCCTCTTCGAGCGCGAGCGGGTGAAGCTCTCCCGCAACCTCGAGGGCATCAAGCAGATGAACCGGCTGCCGGGCGCCCTCTTCGTGGTGGACGCCAAGAAGGAAAAGATCGCGGTGGCCGAGGCCAACAAGCTGGGCATCCCGGTGGTGGCCATCGTCGACACCAACGCCGACCCCGACGTGATCACCGTGCCGATCCCCGGCAACGACGACGCGATCCGGGCGGTGGCGCTCATCACCCACGCCCTGGCGGAGATCATCGCCGAGGCGCGGGCCCAGATGCCGGCGCGCGAGGTGGTGGACGACGAGAGCGCGGAGACGTACAGCACCGACGCGGGCACCGAGGGCGACGCCGACGCCGACCGCAAGAAGCGGCGGGCCCGGCGCAAGCGGCGGCCCAAGCCGGAGGCCATTGCGGCCCGGATGAAGGGGGAGGCCGATGCGGGCGACGCCGACACGGCGGCGCCGGCCGCGGCCGAATCGGACGCCTAGGCGGGACCCCGGGTTCCCCTGCGCCGCCGCCCCCGGCCTCCAACCGGCGAGGGCGGCGGTTTCACTATCACACTGGCAGAGCGAGATTACGGACATGACGACGATGGCATTCACGGCGAAGGACGTGGCGGAACTGCGGGCGCGCACCGGCGCCGGCATGATGGATTGCAAGAAGGCGCTCGAGGAGACCGGCGGCGACATGGAGAAGGCGGTCGAGCTCCTGCGCGCGCGCGGCATCGCCAAGGCGGAAAAGCGGGCCGGCCGTGCCGCCAGCCAGGGGCTGGTGGTCAACTACATGCACCACAACGGCCAGGTGGGCGTGCTCCTCGAGGTCAACAGCGAGACCGACTTCGTGGCCCGCACCGAGGAGTTTGGCCAGCTGGCGCGCGACATCGCGCTCCACATCGCCTCGGCGGACCCGCTCGCGGTGAACCCGGAGGACATCCCCGCCGAGGTGCTCGAGCGGGAGCGCCGGATCGCCGAGGAGCAGGTGGCCGCCGAGGGGAAGCCCGAGGCCATCCGCGCCAAGATCGTGGACGGCAAGCTCAAGAAGTTCGTGGCCGAGCGGACGCTGCTCCAGCAGCCGTACGTCAAGGACGACAGCAAGACCGTCGGCGACCTGATCAAGGAAGTGTCGGGCAAGCTCGGCGAGGCCGTGGTGGTCCGCCGCTTCGCGCGGTTCAAGATCGGGGAGGCGTGATGGCCCAGGCCTACGCCCGGGCGCTGCTCAAGATCTCCGGCGAGGCCCTGGCCGGCGACAAGGGCGTGGGCCTGGACTACCACGTCGTGGAGTCGCTGGCCGAGCAGATCAAGTCGGTCCACGCCACCGGGGTCCAGCTGAGCGTGGTGGTGGGCGGCGGCAACATCATCCGGGGCACGGCGGCCAGCCGCGACGGACTCGACCGGGTGAACGCCGACTACATGGGCATGCTGGCCACCGTCATCAACGCGCTGGCCATGCAGGACGTCCTCGAAAAGCTGGGCGTCCACACCCGCGTCATGACCGCCATCCGGATGGAGTCGCTGGCCGAGCCGTACATCCGGCGGCGCGCGCAGCGGCACCTGGAAAAGGGGCGGCTGGTGCTCTTTGCGGGGGGCACCGGCAACCCCTTCTTCTCGACCGACACCGCCGCGGTGCTCCGCGCGCTCGAGGTGGAGGCGGAGGTCATCCTCAAGGCCACGAACGTGGACGGCGTCTTCACCGCCGACCCCCGCACCGATCCCTCGGCCAGCTTCATCCCGGAGCTGTCGTTCCAGGAAGCGATCGTGAAGGGCTACGCCGTCATGGACGCGAACGCCTTCGGACTCTGCAAGGCCAACCAGCTGCCCATCGTGGTGTTCAACATCAACGAACCCGGCGCCATCGCGCGAATCCTGCGGGGCGAGCGGGTCGGGACCCTCGTGCGATGACCAGCATTCCCGATCTCGTCAAGCACGGCCGCGAGCTGATGCACAAGGCCGTCGAGAGCACCAAGCGCGAACTCTCCACCATCCGGAGCGGCAAGGCCACCACGTCGCTCCTCGACCTGGTCAAGGTCGAGGCGTACGGCGCGCTGGTCCCCCTCAACCAGGTGGCCATGGTGGCGGCGCCCGAGCCGCGGCTCCTGACCGTCCAGCCGTTCGACAAGGGCCTGGCCCCCGTCATCGAGAAGGCCATTCGCGACGCCGACCTCGGCCTCAACCCCGCCACGCAGGGCAACCTGATCCGGGTGCCGCTCCCGGCGCTCTCCGAGGAGCGGCGCAAGGAGCTGGTCAAGCTGGTGCACAAGCTGGCCGAGGAGGGCAAGATCGCCGTGCGGCACGCGCGGACCGAGGCCCTCAACAAGATGAAGAAGCTCGAGCACGTCTCCGACGACGACAAGTCCCGCGCGGAGAAGGACGTCCAGAAACACACCGACGACCACGTGCACCAGATCGACGCCCTCATCAAGGCCAAGGAAGCCGAGATCCTGGAAGTCTGACGGCATGGCCGACCCGCTTCCCGACGCGCTGCGCCAGCAGGGGCCCGTCCCCGCCCACGTGGCCATCATCATGGACGGCAACGGGCGGTGGGCCCAGGCCCGGGCCCTCCCGCGCCCGGCGGGACACCAGGCGGGAATGCAGGGCGTCCGCGAGGCGGTCGAGGGGGCGCGGCGGACGGGCGTGCGGGTGCTGACCCTCTTCGCCTTTTCCCAGGAAAACTGGCAGCGCCCCGCCGGCGAGATCGACGCCCTGATGGCGCTCCTCGAGGAATACGTGGCGCGCGAGCGCGACGAGCTCGTGGCCAAGGGCGTGGCGGTGCGCTTCCTGGGGGAGCTCGACCGGCTCGGCCCGAGCGCGCGGGCGGCGGTGGACGCCACCGTCGGCGCCACGGCGAGCGGCACCGAGCTGGCGCTCAACATCTGCATCTCGTACGGCTCGCGGGCGGAGATCGCCCGGGCCGCGCGCCTGATCGGGGAGGACATTGCGGCCGGCCGGCTCGTGCCGGCGGAGGTGGACGAGGCCGCCCTGGCCCGCCGCCTCTATACCGCCCCGTGGCCCGATCCCGACCTCCTCATCCGCACCTCCGGCGAGCAGCGCCTCTCCAATTTTCTCCTCTGGCAACTGGCGTACGCCGAGCTCTACGTGACGCCGGTGCTCTGGCCCGACTTCACCCGGCAGGACTTCTTCGAGGCCATCGCGGAATTCCAGCGCCGCGACCGCCGCTTCGGCCGCGTCTCCGCCTGATGGACAGGAACATGCGGCAGCGGGTGGCGTTTGCCGCCGTGGCCATCCCCGCGGCGGTGGGGCTCGTCTGGCTCGGCGGCTGGGCGCTGGTCGCGCTCCTCGCGGCGGCCGGCGTGCTCGGCACCCGCGAGCTCTTTGCCTTTGCGGAGGCCAAGGGCGTCCAGCCCTCCAGGGGGCTTGGCGGGGCGGCGGCGCTGGCGGCGGCGCCGCTCACATGGCTCACGCTGCGCAATGCCAGCGTGGCCGAGACGGTTTCCTCCTGGTGGCCGTACGCGGCGGCGCTCTGGCTCCTCCTGATCCTGAGCTGGGCCCTCGCGCGCCGGGGGCCCGACGCCCACCCGCTCGGCGCGGCGGCGGTCACCCTCCTCGGGCCGCTCTACGCCGCCGGGCTCCCCGCCTTTCTGCTCGTCCTCCGGCACGCCGACTACGGACTCTGCTCGTGGGCGGGCACTGCGCTCGTCTTCTTCCCGCTGATCGTGACCTGGGTGGGCGACAGCGCCGCGATGAGCGGCGGCCGCGCCATCGGCGGGCCCAAGATGGCCCCCACCATCAGCCCCGGGAAGACGCGGTCCGGCGGCGTGAGCGGGCTCGTCGGCTCGACGGTCGCCGGCGCGCTGCTGGTGCCGCTGGCGCTTGCTCCGGCGGGCGTCCAGATGGGCATCGGCGCCGGGGCGGGGCTCGGCCTCCTGCTCGGTATCGTGGGACAGGCGGGTGACCTGGCCGAGTCCCTCTTCAAGCGCGAGGCGGGGGTCAAGGACTCGAGCCACCTGATTCCCGGCCACGGCGGCGTCCTCGACCGATTCGACTCGCTGATCTTCGTCCTGCCCGTCGCCGCCTTCCTGTTCCGCCTCCTCGGCGTTCGTTGATGCGCGGAGTCGCCGTGCTGGGCTCGACCGGCTCGATCGGCCGGAGCACCCTCGCCGTCCTCCGGCGGCAGCGGGAGCACTTCCGCGTCGTGGCGCTCACCGCCGGACGCAATGCCGAGTTGCTCGAGGCCCAGCGCGCCGAATGGCGCCCCGCGTTCGCGTCGCTGGTGGAGGCCGCCGGCACGGCACAGCTGGCCTCGGGCCCCGAGTCCCTCGTGGCGGCCGCGACGCATCCCGACGTGGACATCGTGGTCAATGCCGTGGTCGGGGCCGCCGGGCTCGACGCCACGCTGGCGGCGCTTCGGGCCGGCAAGCGGGTGGCGCTGGCCAACAAGGAATCGCTGGTCATGGCGGGGGAGCTGGTGCTCGAGGCGGCCCGCGCCGGGGGCGGGGAACTGGTGCCGGTGGACAGCGAACACAGTGCCGTGCTCCAATGCCTGGCCGGGCACCGCGCCGGGCTCCAACGGCTCATTCTCACCGCGTCCGGGGGGCCCTTCCGGGAGTGGCCCCCTGCGCGGATCGCCGCGGCCACGGTCGAGGAGGCCCTGCGCCATCCCACGTGGGCCATGGGACACAAGATCACCGTGGACAGCGCCACCCTGGCCAACAAGGCCCTCGAGGTGATCGAGGCGCACTTCCTCTACGGCCTGGCGTACGACGCCATCGACGTGGTGGTCCACCCCCAGAGCATCGTCCACGCCTTCGTCGAGTTCGATGACGGCAGCGTGCTGGCGCAGCTCGGCTTCCCGACGATGGAACTCCCGATCCTCTACGCGCTGACCCACCCCGCGCGCCTCGCCGACGCCGGCGTGCCGCGGTTCGACCCGGTCACCGCCGGGAGCCTGACCTTCGAGCCGGTGCGGCGGGATGCCTTTGCCACCTTCGTGGCGGGCGTGGAGGCGGGGCGGGCCGGCGGCACGGCGCCCGCGGTCTTCAACGCCGCCAACGAGGAGGCGGTCGCCGCGTTCCTCGGGCGCCGCATCCCGTTCGGTCGCATTCCCGACACCGTCCGCGCCGTGCTCGACGCCCACCCTGTGCGCCCCGCCGCCTCGCTGGAATCGGTGCGTGAGGCGGACCGCTGGGCTCGCACCCGTGCGCTCGAGGAGATGGCGTGACCGTCCTCCAGACCATGCTCTACCTGCTGATCGTCCTCGGCATCCTCGTCTTCATCCACGAGGCCGGCCACTTCCTGGCGGCCAAGTGGGCCGGGGTCTGGGTGCACCGGTTTGCGCTGGGCATCGGGAACCCGATCCCCGGGTTGTCCTTCACCTGGCGCGGCACCGAGTACGCCATCTGCTGGCTGCCCCTCGGCGGGTACGTCAAGATGGCCACCGCCGAGGAGGACGCCACGAGCAGCGCCCTCGAGGGCAGCGCCCCGCAGGCCGTCGTGCCGCCGGACGCGTATTTCGAGGCAAAGCCGGTCTGGAAACGGATGATCATCATCCTGGCCGGTGTCACGATGAACGCGCTCTTTGCCTGGCTGGTGTTCTCCGGGCTGGCCGCCAGGAACGGCCGCGCCGTCGATCCCGAGACGCGCGTGGGAGTCGTGGACACCGCCGCGCTGCCGGCCGCGCTCGCGCCCCTCGGCGCCCTGGTCCCCGGCGACTCGATCCTCAGCGTCAACGGCACGCCGGTGCGCCAGTGGGGGGACCTCCAGGAGGGCATCATGGCCGGCGCCGCCGACTCCATCCGGATCGGGGTGGCCGGAAAGCCCGACGTGGTGCTCGCCATCCATCGCGACGCGCTCGAAGAGCGGGCGCTGGCGGTCCAGGCGGTGCAGTCGTGGCGCCCGGCGGTCATCAGCACCCTGACACCGGGTGGCCCGGCCAACCGAGCCGGCCTCGAGCCGGGCGACACGATCCTGGCCGTGGACGGCGTCCCCACGCCGCAGTGGTGGGACCTGACCGCCGCCATCGAGGCGCGGCCCAACACCCCCGCCGCGCTGTCGGTGGCACGGGGCGCCGCCCGCCTCACCATCACGGTGACTCCGGGCGCGGAGGTGCTGCACGGCCCCGGCGGGTCGGAGCGCACCGTCGGCCGCATCGGGGTGGGGAACACCGGGGCGGTCATCTACGAGCCGCTCACGCTGGTGCAGGCGCTGGGCGAGGGCTACGACGCCACGCTCAACGCCTCGACCACGGTGGTGCGTTCAGTGCGGGGGATGCTCACGGGAAGGGTGTCGGGAAAGAACATCGGCGGGCCGATCCTCATCGGGCAGATGGCCGCCGCCTCGGCCGAGGCGGGCCTGGGCGTGTTCTTCGGCTTCCTGGGCGTCATCTCGATCAACCTCGCGGTGCTCAACCTGCTCCCGATCCCGGTGCTCGACGGCGGCCAGTTCCTGTTCCTGCTGGCCGAGGGGGTCCTCCGGCGGCCGCTCTCGCTCAAGCTCCGGGAGCGCCTGACCATGGTGGGGCTGGTGCTGGTGATGGCGCTCATGCTCTTTGCCTTCTCGAATGACCTCAGGCGCCTCTTCGGGCTCCTCTGGTAACTCGTTGTCCGGTAATGTTTTAGTTGATTTCTCGGCGGTCGGGGCCCCGGATCGGCGCCGCCAGGCCGGGAGGGCCCAACCCCTTGTCCTGTCACGACTAGCGGGTTATTCTTCCGTGCTAGAATTGAACGCGACCAGAATCGTTGCCCACGCGGGCACCCAACGGAATCCGTCAGCATGAGCTTCAACAAGCAGGCAGTCGCCGAGGGCTATCGCCGCCACGAGTCGGACACCGGGTCCGCTCCCTTGCAGGTGGCGATGCTCACCGAGCGGATCAACTCCCTCACCGACCACTTCCGGCTCCACCCCAAGGATCACCATGGGCGGCGCGGGCTCCTGAAGATGGTCGGCACGCGGCGCCGCCTCCTGACCTACCTGAAGCGCAGCGACCTGCCGGCGTACCGAACGCTCATCGAGCAACTGGGTCTCCGACACTAACCGCAGCCCGTGGGCGAGGGCGTCCCGACCGAGCACGACGGGACGCCCTCTTTGCATTGCGTGCTCTGACTCCCAAAGGTTGTGACTGTGCATCGGATCGAAACGGAATTTGCCGGGCGGACGCTCAGCCTCGAGACCGGCCGGATGGCCAAGCAGGCGGCGGGCTCGTGCCTGGCGCGCTACGGCGACACGATGGTCCTGGCGGCCGTCACCGTCTCCAAGAATGTCTCCACCCTCCCGTTCTTCCCCCTGACCGTCGAATACCGCGAGAAGACCTACGCCGCGGGCAAGTTCCCCGGCGGGTTCCTCAAGCGCGAGGGGCGTCCCTCCGACAAGGAAATCCTCGCCGCGCGGGTCATCGACCGGTCCATCCGGCCGCTCTTCCCGGAGGGGTTCAAGAACGAGGTGCAGGTCTTCGTGACCGTCATCTCCGCCGACCAGGAGAATGACGCCGACGTCCTCGGCGTGCTGGCGGCGTCCACCGCGCTTGCCATCTCGCCGATCCCGTGGGACGGCCCGATCGCCGCGGTGCGCGTGGGCCGGGTCGAGGGGAACTGGATCCTCAACCCGACCTTCCAGCAGCTGGAGTTCTCGACCATCGACCTGACGGTGTCGGGGTCGGCCGACTCGATCGTGATGGTCGAGGGCGGCGCCATGGAAATCTCCGAGAAGGAGGCGCTCGACGCGCTCAAGGTGGGCCAGAAGGGCCTCCGCGAGCTGGTCGGCATCGCCGAGAAGGTCATCGGCAAGGCGGCGGAACCCACGATGACGTGGGCCAAGGCCGAGCGGAACGAGGCGCTGGTGGCCCGGGTGGCCGAGCTCGCCGAGAAGGCGATGGCCAAGGCCATCAACGCCAAGGACAAGGCGGGGCGCGCCGAGGGTGTGGCCGCGGTCAAGGCCGACGTGGCGGCCAAGCTGGCCGAGGAGTTCCCGGAGCAGGGGCGGGACATCGGGCACGAGCTCGAGGAGGTGGAGTACCGCGTCATGCGGGCGCAGGTGCTCGACAAGGGCGAGCGGGTGGACGGGCGCGACACCGACACCGTCCGGCCGATCACCATCGAGACCGGGGTGCTGCCCCGGGCGCACGGCTCCGCGCTCTTCACCCGCGGCGAGACCCAGTCGCTGGTGGCGGTGACGCTCGGCACCTCCGACGACGAGCAGCGGATCGACAACATCGACGTGCCGCGCGAAACGACCAAGTCGTTCATGCTGCACTACAACTTCCCGCCCTACAGCACGGGCGAGGTCAAGATGATCCGCGGCACCAGCCGCCGCGAGATCGGCCACGGCGCCCTGGCCGAGCGGGCGCTGCATCCGCTCCTGCCGGAGTTCCAGGCGTTCCCCTACACCCTCCGCATCGTCTCGGAAATCCTCGAGTCGAACGGCTCCTCGAGCATGGCGTCGGTCTGCGGCGGCTCGCTGGCGCTGATGGACGCGGGCGTGCCGGTCAAGGCGGCCTGCGCCGGCGTGGCCATGGGGCTGATCAAGGAAGGGAAGAAGGTCGCGGTGCTGACCGACATCCTGGGCTCCGAGGACCACCTCGGCGACATGGACTTCAAGGTGGCGGGCACCACGGCGGGCATCACCTCGATCCAGATGGACATCAAGATCCAGGGGCTCGACCTCAAGATCATGGAAGAGGCGCTCGAGAAGGCGCGCCTCGGCCGCCTGCACATCCTGCAGGAAATGGCCAAGGCGCTCGCCGCGCCGCGGCCCGAGATGTCGAAGTACGCCCCGCGGATCTTCACGCTCCAGATCAAGCCGGACAAGATCGGCGACCTCATCGGCCCCAAGGGCAAGACGATCCGCGGCATCCAGGACGCCACCGGCGCCAAGATCAGCGTCGAGGACTCCGGCATCGTCACCATCGCGGCCGTGGGCGGCGAGGCGGGCGAGAAGGCGCGCGAGATGGTGACCGCCATCTGCACCGAGCCCGAGGTGGGCAAGGTCTACGAGGGGCCGGTCAAGAGCACGACCGCCTTCGGCGCCTTCGTCGAGATCCTGCCGGGCGTCGAGGGGCTGCTGCACATCAGCGAGCTCCAGCACGCGCGGACGGAAAAGACGGAGGACGTCGTCAAGAAGGGCGACGTCGTGAAGGTCAAGCTGCTCGAGGTGGACGACCGGGGCCGGATGAAGCTGTCCCGGAAGGCGCTCCTGCCCAAGGAGTAGCCCGGTGACCACCGTCCGCCTCGATGACGGACTGCACCAGACGAGCGCACCCAACGGCTGCACCCTCCTCACGGAGGCCCTGCCGGGGGTGCGCTCGGCCGCATTGGGCATCTGGGTCCGGTCGGCCAGCGCCCACGAGGACCGCCCCCGGATGGGGGTGTCGCACCTCCTCGAGCACATGGTGTTCAAGGGGACCGAGCGCCGCACCGCCCGCCAGATCGCCCTCGAGCTCGAGGCGCGGGGCGGGAGCCTCGACGCCTACACCAGCCGGGACCACACCAGCTACCAGGCCCACGTCCTCGACGCCGACCTGCCGCTGGCCGCGGAGATCCTGACCGACCTGGTCCGCCGGCCCCTCCTGCGCGAGGAGGATCTCGTGCCCGAGCGGAACGTGGTGCTGGAGGAGATCAATGGCGTGGCCGACACGCCCGACGACCTCGTCTTCGAGCTGCACGCCGAGACGCTCTGGCCCCGGCATCCGTACGGCTACTCGATCCTGGGGAGCGCCGAGTCGGTCGGCGCCCTCTCCGCCGGCGACCTGCAGGCCACCCACCGGCGGGGGTACTTCCGCGGCAACTGCGTCATCGCCGCCGCGGGGCACGTGGACCACGAGCAGCTGCTGACGGTGCTCGAGCGCGAGGGGTGGTTTGAGGGGGGGGACCGGGAGCCGCCGCTCCCGCCAGCGGCTCCCGGGGAGGCGGCCCGCGGAGTGGTCCGGCACGAGGCGCGCGACACCACCCAGGCGCACATCGTCTTCGGGACGGATACCTTTCGCTACGCCGACAGCCGCCGGTACGCCCTGGCGATGCTGGTGAACGCCTTCGGCGGGGGGATGTCGAGCCGCCTCTTCCAGCGGATCCGCGAGGATCTGGGCCTGGCATACGCGGTGTACGCCTACCACCAGTTCTACCGGTCGGCGGGGCAGTCGGGGGTGTATGTCGGCACCCAGCCGGGCACCGCCGACCAGGCCACCGAGGCCATCCTCGAGGAGTACCGGCGCCTGGCGGTGGACGGACTCACGCCGACCGAGCTGGACGATGCGCGCCGGCAGCTCAAGGGGCAGATCATGCTGGGGCTCGAGAGCCCGCAGAGCCGGATGAACCGGCTGGCGTCGCTGGTGCTCCAGGGTGAGCCGTACCGCCCGCTGGACCGGGTGCTGGAGGACATCGACGGCGTCGGGGCCGACACCCTGGCGGCCGTGGCAGGGGAATTCTTTGCCCCCGAGCGGCAGACGATCGTCCGGCTCGGGCGTGGCTGACGCCGCGGCTCGGCTCGGGTCGCTGAAGCGACGGACGACATGCGTACCACGGCAGTCTTCAGTGGGCTCTGACCATCCACGACAAGGGTAAGGCCATGATCATCGGCGTACCGAAGGAAATCAAGACGAACGAGAACCGCATCGCGCTCGTGCCGGCCGGCGCCGAGTCGCTCGTCGGGCAGGGCCACACGGTGTACGTGGAGCAGGGGGGCGGGCTCGGCAGCGGCTTCCCCGACGCGGCGTACGTCGAGGTGGGCGCCAAGATCCTCCCCACCGCCGACGAGGTCTGGGCCAAGGCCGACATGATCATGAAGGTCAAGGAGCCGATCGCGGTCGAGTGGCCCCGGATGCGCAAGGGACAGCTCATCTACACCTACTTCCATTTTGCCGCCGACGAGGGGCTCACCAAGGCCGTCATCAAGTCGGGTGCGGTGGCGGTGGCCTATGAGACGGTGCAGCTGCCAAGCGGCGAGCTCCCCCTGCTCACCCCGATGTCCGAGGTGGCGGGGCGGATGGCGGTGCAGGAGGGGGCCAAGTACCTCGAGAAGGTGTTCGGCGGCAGCGGGATCCTGCTGGGCGGGGTGCCCGGCGTGGCCCCGGGCGAGGTGGTCATCATCGGCGGGGGTGTCGTCGGCATCAACGCCGCCAAGATGGCGGCCGGCCTCGGCGCGCACGTCACCATCCTCGACATCTCCCTCGACCGGCTCCGGTACCTCGACGACGTCCTCCCGGCCAACGTGGACACCGCCTACTCCAACCGGCACAACATCCTTGAGTGCATCCGCCGGGCCGACCTCGTCGTCGGCGCGGTGCTCCTCCCCGGCGCCAAGGCCCCGCACCTCATCAAGCGGGCCGACCTGGCGGTGATGAAGCCCGGCTCGGTCATCGTGGACGTGGCGGTGGACCAGGGCGGCTGCGTCGAGACCATCAAGCCGACCACCCACGAGAACCCGACCTACTTCGTCGACGGGATCCTGCACTACGCCGTGGCCAACATGCCCGGCGGCGTCCCGCGCACCTCCACGCTGGCGCTCACCAACGCCACGCTCCCCTACGGCCTCAAGCTGGCCCGACTGGGCTGGAAGGCTGCCTGCAAGGCCGACCGCTCGCTGATGCTCGGCCTCAACGTGGTGGAGGGGAAGGTGGTCTATCCGGGCGTCGCGGAGGCCTTCGGGCTGCCGCTGGTGGACGTCGAGACCGTCCTCTAGGTCCCGGGCCGGTGCCCGAGATCCGCATCCTGCGCCTCCCCCACGGGGAGGGGCTCCCCCTGCCGGCCCGGGCCACCCCCGGGTCGGCGGGGTTTGACGTCTGCAGCGCCGAGGAAGGCGACCTGGCCCCGATGGAGCGTCGCCTCTTTGCCACCGGGTTTGCCGTGGCCATCCCCGAGGGGTACGAGATCCAGATTCGCCCCCGATCGGGCCTCGCGCTGCGGCAGGGGATCTCCCTCCCCAACACGCCGGCCACCATCGACAGCGATTATCGCGGCGAACTCAAGGTGGCGCTGGTCAACCTGGGGGGCGCCCCGGTCCGGATCACCCGCGGCATGCGCATCGCCCAGCTGCTGGTGGCGCGGGTGGAGCCGGCGTCGTTCGTGGAGGCCGAGGTGCTCCCGCCGACAGGGCGGGGCGAGGGGGGCTTCGGAAGTACCGGACATTAGGGGGCCTAACCTCCCGTCTTGTCCCAAGTTACGACATTCGTTAGCTTAGGCGTTCGACCTCCCCCTCCACACCCCGATCGCCGCGAGACGCCACCCCGGATGAAGCTGCCCTCCTTTCGCCTCAGTTCGCTCATCCCCGCCAACGAGATCGCGGTGGACCTGGGCACGGCGAACACGCTGATCTACGTGAAGGGCGAGGGCATCGTGCTGAACGAGCCCTCGGTGGTGGCGCTCGAGAAGGCCACGGGCCGGATCAAGGGGATCGGCCTCGAGGCCAAGCGCATGCTGGGGCGCACCCCCGACGGCATCCTCGCGGTGCGGCCGCTCAAGGACGGCGTGATCGCCGACTTCGACGTGACCGAGAAGATGCTCCGCTACTTCCTCAAGACGATCATCGACAAGCACGTCTTCCGCGTGAAGCCGATGGTCATCGTGTGCGTGCCGAGCGGCATCACCGAGGTGGAGCGGCGCGCGGTGCGCGACTCGGCGGAGACGGCGGGCGCCAAGGAGGTGTGGATGGTGGCGGAGCCGATGGCGGCGGCCATCGGCGTGGGGCTCCCGGTGGAGACGCCGACCGGCAACATGGTCATCGACATCGGCGGCGGCACCACGGAAATCGCGGTGATCGCGCTGTCGGGCATCGTCTCCGACACCTCCATCCGCACCGGCGGCGACGAGCTCGACCAGGCCATCGTGCAGTTCATGCGGAAGAACTACAACCTGCTCGTGGGCGAGCCGACGGCGGAGGCGATCAAGATCAAGATCGGCTCGGCGGCGCCGGTCGGCGAGGAGCGGGAAATGGAGGTCAAGGGTCGCGACCTCGTCTCCGGCATCCCGAAGACGGTGCGCGTGCACTCCTCCGAGGTGCGCGAGGCCATCCAGGAGCCGATCCAGCAGATCGTGGACGCGGTCCGTCGCGCCCTCGAGATCACCCCTCCCGAGCTGGCCAGCGACATCGTCGACCGCGGCATCATCATGACCGGCGGCGGGGCGCTGATCCGCGGGCTCGACATCCTGCTGCAGCAGGAAACCGGCCTCCCCATCCACGTGGACGAAGACCCGCTCACCTGCGTGGTGCGCGGCACCGGGCGCATCCTCGACGACCCGATGAAGTACCAAAGCGTCCTCTCCAAGTAGCATGCTGGAGCCGGATCGCGCGTTCGCGCGTCGCGACACGGCGCTCTTCGCCCTCTGCGTGGCGCTCTCGGTCGGCGCCCTCTTCGCTCCCCAAGCCTGGCAGTTCGCGGTGGCCTCCGCCGTGCGGAGCACCGCCCTCGCCCCGCTCATCGCCCTGCAGCGGCGCGCGGAGGCCTCCCGCACCAGCCGCGCCCGGTTCGAGGCGCTCACCGCCCAGCGCGATTCCGCCGCCGCCGCCGCCCAGTCGCTTCCCGTCCTCCTCGACGAAAACGCCCAGCTGCGCGCGCTGCTTGGCCTGGCGCGGCGGGCCTCGCCGCGTGCCGTGCCGGCGGAGGTGCTCCACCAGACCCTTCCCACCGACTCGCGGATGCTCCTCCTCGGCATCGGGCGCTCGTCGCGCGTGGCGCCCTTCCAGCCCGTGGTGGCACCCGAGGGACTGGTGGGCCTGGTGCGGAGCGTGGGGGCGGGCACCGCGCTCGTCATGACGTGGGCCCACCCCGACTTCCGCGCGAGCGCCATGACGCAGGACGGCGGCATCACCGGCATCGTGGGAGTGACCCCCGACGCCTCGATCCACGAGCCGATGCTCGAGCTCCGCGGCGTCCCCTACCGGGACAGCGTCGCCCCGGGCACGGCGGTCGTGACCTCGGGACTCGGCGGCGTCTATCCGCGGGGGCTCCGGATCGGGACGGTGGTGGGCGTGGCGCGGCAGGCGGAGGGGTGGGAACGGGTGTACCTGGTCCGGCCGGCGGTGGCGCCCGCCCGGGTGAGCCACGTGCTGGTCCTTGAATCGGGGGTGGCGGCTCCCGTGGCCGCCGAGGACTCCGTCCCGTGAGCGCCGCCCGCACCCGCCGCCTGCGCTTTGCGCTGGTCATGGTGCTCCTCGTCGGGCTCCAGTTCTACGTCCGCCCGCGCCTGCTCGACCCGCGCGTGTCCCCCGACTTCCTCATGCTCGGGCTGATGCTCTTTGCCATCCGGAGCCGGCCCGGTGCGGCCGCCGTCGCCGGGTTCCTGGTGGGCTTTGCGAGCGACGCGCTGACCCCGGCGCACTTCGGCGCCGCGATGCTGGCCAACACCCTCGTCGGCTATGCCGCGGCGTGGGGGCGGGCGGTCTTCTTTGCCGACAACCTCCTGGTCAACGCCGGGTTCATCGCCGCGGGCGTCTGGCTGCGCGACCTCCTGGTGCTCATGGCGAGTGGCATGACGGGCAGCTCGCTCCTAATGCAACTGGGGGTCTGGAGCCCGTTGCTCGGGCTCACGACCGCCGTGGCGGGGATGGTGGTGCTGGTGGTCTTCCGGGACTGGCTCGACATCCGGCTCGAGGAATGAACGAGTTCCATTCCTACCGGCGCGCGGAACGCGCGGCCCTGGCGCGGTGGCTCTTCGTCGGCGCGTTCGTCCTGCTCGTGGGCGCCTTCTTCCGGACGCAGGTGGTCCAGCACGAGAAGTACCAGCTCCGCGCCGACAAGAACCGCCTCCGCCTGGTGCCGATGGCCGCGCCGCGCGGCATCATCTACGACCGCCACGGGGCGGTGATCGCCGACAACGTCCCGGGCTACGCCGTCAAGCTGCTGGCGCCCTCCGCCGACTCCCTCCGCGCGGTCCTCGAGCGCTTCCGGGCCATCGTGCCCCTCGACAGCGCCGACGTGGCCATCGCCATCGCCCGCTTCCGCCTTGCGCCCTACCAGCCGGTCGTGGTGCTCGGCACCGGCTCCTTCGAGGTCGTCTCCCGGCTGGAGGAGCACCGGAGCGCGCTCCCGGGCCTGGTCATCCAGGCCGAACCGCGGCGCTACTATCCCGACAGCCAGGCGGTGGCGCACCTCGTGGGCTACATCGGCGAGGTGACGGAGCGCGACCTCGAGACCAACCGGTTCCCCGGCGCCCAGCTCGGCACCGTGGTGGGGCGCGCCGGCCTCGAGCAGGAGTACGATTCGCTCCTCCGCGGCCGGCCCGGCGTGCACTACGTGGAGGTCAACGCCCGCGGGCGCCTGGTGCGCGAGGAAGGGGTGGCCCCCGCACTCCCCGCCATTCCCGGCCAGGCCATCCACACCACGATCGACCTCCCGCTCCAGCGCTACATCGACTCGCTCTGGCGCGCCGAGCGGCGGGGCGTGCGCGGCGCCATGGTGGCGCTGACGCCCGAAGGCGAGGTCCTGGCGCTCTACAGCGCGCCCACCTACGACCCCAACGCCTTCGTGGGCGGCATCTCGGCGCCGGTGTGGCGGGCGCTCACCACGGACTCGGCGCGGCCCCTCCTCAACCGGGCCATCCAGACCCGGTATCCTCCCGCGTCGCCGTTCAAGCTTGCCACCGCGGCGATGGCCCTGAAGCGGGGGATCGTGACCTTCGGCACGCACATGCCGGAGCCGTGCCGGGGCGGAATGCAGGTGGGCAACCGCTACTTCCGCTGCTGGAAGCCGGAAGGTCACGGCAACCTCGACCTCGAGGGCGCCATCGCGAAGAGCTGCGACGTCTACTTCTACCAGCTCGGCCTGCGCCTCGGCCTGGACGCCATCCTGAGCGACGGCGTGCTGATGGGCTTCCGCGACCGGAGCGGGATCGACCTGCAGAACGAGATCGCGCCGATCTTTCCGACCAACGCCGCCTACTTCGACCGGAAGTACGGGCCGCGCAACTGGAGCAAGTGGGGCGCGACCCTGAATTTCGCCATCGGCCAGGGCGAGAACACCCAGACCGTCATCGAGATGACGCGCTTCTTCGCGGCGCTGGCCAGCGGCGGCGAGGCCCCCACGCCGTACATCGTGCAGCGCCGGAGCAACGAGGTCCGGCAGCTGGGCCTCACGCCCGAGCAACTGGCCGGCATCCGGCAGGCGCTGGTGGCGGTGGTGGAGCGGGGCACCGCTGCGGCCAGCCGGGTGGGCGACCTCGCCATCGCGGGGAAGACCGGCACCGCGCAGAACTCGCACGGCCTCGACCACGGCTGGTTCGTCGGGTTCGCCCCCGCGGACAAGCCGACGATCATCGTCGGCAGCATCATGGAGTTCGCGGAGCACGGCTCGAACGTGGCGCCGTACGTGATCCGGGTGCTGCGCCGCTACGTGAATGGGCCGGGCACCGACCAGGCGGTGCCCATTCGCCTCCTCACTCCCGACGACTCCGCGCCGCGCGCGGTCCAGATCATCCCCGACACGGTGCGCCAGGTGGATCCCGTGGCCGACGACTCCACCCCTCCCGCGCCCCCGGCGCCGGCGGACCAGTGAGGCGCGTCGGCCCCGATCGCTCGCTGGTGACCGTCGTCGTCCTCCTCGCGGCGTACGGCCTGCTCACGCTCTATTCCGCCGGCCAGACCGACGTGCCGACCCAGGCGGCGGAAGTGTGGACCCGCCAGCTGGTCTGGATGGGGCTCGGGGTGGTCGCCGCCGCCCTGGTCTTCCGGGTGTCCTACCGCATCCTCGAGTGGGTCGCGCCGACCGCCTACCTCGTGGCCCTGTTCCTCCTGCTCCTGACCCTGGCCATCGGCACGGGGCAGGGGACGGCGGCGGGCACGAAGAGCTGGCTCGCCATCGGCGGCCACCAGATCGGCCAGCCGGCGGAGTTCGCCAAGCTGGCCGTCATCCTGATGCTCGCCCGCCATCTCTCGGCGATGCGCGAGCCGCCCAAGAACCTGCGGGAGCTTGCCCCGGCCTGCCTGATCGCGGGGATTCCCTTCCTCCTCGTGCTCAAGCAACCGGATCTCGGGAGCGCCATCGTCTTCATCGGCATCCTCTTCCTGATGCTCTTCTGGGCCGGGGTGAAGCCGTCGCTTCTCTTCCTGCTGGCCAGCCCCGGGATCAGCCTCCTCCTGGCGTTCAACACCTGGACCTGGGGCGTCTGGATGGTGCTGCTGGCGCTGGCGCTCCTCGCGTGGCGGCCGTACGTGGCCGAAGGGGTGGTGCTCTACGTGGCCAACTCCGTGATGGGCGCCGTGGCCATGCCCCTCTGGCAGCGCCTGGCGCCGTACCAGCAGAACCGGCTGCTCACCTTCCTCAACCCCGAGATCGATCCGCGCGCCGCGGGGTACCACGCCATCCAGTCGCGGGTCGCCATCGGCTCGGGTGGGTGGTTCGGCAACGGCTTCACGGAAGGCCCGCAGAAGCGCCTCGCCTTCCTCCCGGCGCAGCACACCGACTTCATCTTTTCGGTGGTGGGCGAGGAGCTCGGCTTTCTTGGCGTCCTGCTGGCGCTCTCCCTCTTCCTGGCGCTCTTCCTGGTGGTGCTGCGGATCGCCCGCCGGGCCACCGACCCCTTTGCCAGCCTGGTGGCGTTCGGCATCCTGGCGCTCTTCTTCACGCATGTCTTTGAGAACGTGGGGATGACCGTCAACCTCATGCCGATCACGGGCATCCCCCTGCCGTTCTTCTCGTACGGGGGGTCCTTCTTCCTCATCTGCTGCATCTCCGTGGGGCTCCTCCTCCGGGCCGCCTGGGACGCCCGGCTCTCCGGCTATGGTGAGTCCTGACAACGGGTTACCCTGCTCGGCCTAGCGCGGAGTCCCCCGAAGCCCCAAATTGATACCCCGTATGCCCTGCCCCTTCTCCGCCCCCGGAGCCTCTCCAACCTCGATTGGGCTGTAATGGCCTGGTTCAAGAAAGAACGAAAGCCGCGCACCCCGCTCCGGGAGCGCCGGGAGGTTCCACCGGACGCCTGGGAGAAGTGTGAGGCGTGCGGGCACCTCGATCTCCGGGAAAAATTCGAGCGGGCGCTGAATGTCTGCCCCGAGTGCGGCAAGCACCGGCGGATGAGCGCCGAGGAATACATCGAGCTGCTGACCGACGAGGGCTCGTGGCGGGAGCTGTGGGACACCCTGCGCTCCGAGGACCCGCTCTCCTTCGAGTCCTATGCCGACCGGCTCGCCAAGTCGCTCGCCAAGGCGGGGCCCTCCGACGCCATCTATGCAGGGTCCGGCCGCCTCGACGGGCTGCCCTACCACCTCGGCGTGATGAACTTCGCCTTCATGGGCGGGTCGATGGGCTCGGTGGTGGGCGAGAAGGTGACCCGCCTGGCTCGGCGGTCCCTCGAGAAGAAGCTGCCGCTGGTGCTGGTCTGCGCCTCGGGCGGCGCCCGCATGCAGGAGGGCGCCCTCTCCCTCATGCAGATGGCCAAGTCCAGCGCCGCGCTGGCGCAGCTCGGCCTGCACGGCATTCCCTTCCTGACCATCCTGACCGACCCGACCACCGGCGGCGTCTCGGCCTCGTTTGCCATGCAGGGGGACGTGATCCTGGCGGAGCCCGGCGCGCTGATCGGCTTTGCGGGGCAGCGGGTCATCAAGCAGACGATCGGGCAGGACCTGCCCGAGGGGTTCCAGACGGCGGAGTTCCTCCTCGACCACGGGCAGATCGACGACGTGGTGCCCCGCGGCTCCCTCCGCGACACCACGTCGCGCCTCCTGCGCCACATGCAGGGCGCAAGGGCGGCGCAGGAGGCGGCGGAGGCGGTGTGAGCTCCTTCACCTACGACGACGCCCTCGCCTTCCTCTTTCCCCGCACCACCACCATCAAGTTCGGCCTCGACACCACCCGGGCGCTGCTCGCCGCGCTCGGGGACCCGCAGTCGGTCTACCCCACCATCCACATCGGCGGAACCAACGGGAAGGGCAGCGTCTCCACCCTGGTGGCCGAGGCGCTCACCGCCGCCGGGTGGCGGGTGGGACTCTACACCTCGCCACACCTCGTGTCGTTCCGCGAGCGGATCCAGGTGGGGGGCGTGCCGATCCCCGAGGAGGCGGTGGCGATGTGGACCGGCGAGCTCGCCCCCCTCATCCGCGAGCGCGGCGCCACCTTCTTCGAGGCCTCCACCGCCATGGCGCTGGCCGACTTCGCCGCCCGCGGCGCCGAGATCGCCGTGGTGGAGGTGGGGCTCGGCGGGCGCCTCGACAGCACCAACGCCATCGCCCCGGTCGTCAGCGCCGTCACGAAAATCGCCCGGGACCACATGAAGTACCTCGGCGACTCGCTCGAGGCGATTGCTCGGGAGAAGGCCGGCATTGCCAAGCCGGACACCCCGTTCGTCATCGGCGAGCGGGACCCGGCGCTCGTCGAGGTGCTCCGGCAGGAGGCGCGGCGGATTGCCCGCGCGGCGGGAGGCCGGAGCGACGTCCGCCTCCTCCCGCCCGCCTATGAGTGGGACGGCCCGCTGGGGCTCAAGGGCCCGCACCAGCGGCGGAACGCCGGCGTGGCGCACGGCATCCTGATGGCGCTGCCGGAGCCATGGCGCCCCGACCTCGAGGCCATCCGGCAGGGATTCGCATGCGCGCGGGTGCCGGGGCGGCTCGATCGGCGGGGAAAGTGGCTCTTCGACGTGGCCCACAATCCGGACGGGATGGAGTCGCTGGTGGCCGCGCTCCGGACCGAGCCGCCGCCCGGCCCCGTGCATGCCCTGGTCAGCATCCTCGGCGACAAGGAATGGCCCACCATGCTCGTCTGGCTCGATTCGGTGGTGGACCGCGGCATCCTGACGGTGGCGCCCTCGGCAGCCGAACGGGGGTGGAACCTCGACTGGCTCCGGGCGTGGCTGGCCCGCCCCGACCGTCCGCCGGCCCGCGCCAACTGGACGCTCGTCCCCGATTTCGAGGAGGCGCTCGCACGGGTCCAGCCGGGGGCGGGCACCGTGCTGGTGACCGGTTCCTTTCACACGGTGGGCGACGTGATGGGGGCGCTCGGGCTGGGGGACGGCCCTCGAGGCGGCGCGTAGCCAAATCCTTTGGCCCCAAGTATTTTGCCCCCATGTCGCACCAGTCCCTCCCCGGCTTCCGCGAATTCTTCCCCGACGATCTCGACGCCCGCACGCACCTCTTCGGGGCGTGGAGGCGGGTCGCCGCGCGGTACGGGTTCGAGGAGTACGATGGCCCGCCGCTGGAGCCGCTCGATCTCTACACCGAAAAGAGCGGTCCCGAGATCGTGGGCCAGCTCTACAACTTCACCGACAAGGGCGGGAGGGCGGTGGCGCTCCGCCCCGAGATGACCCCGACGCTGGCGCGCATGGTGGCCTCCCGCGCCAACGGGTTGCGCAAGCCGATCCGCTGGTTCTCGGTGGGCCAGATGTTCCGCTACGAGCGGCAGCAGAAGGGGCGGCTGCGCGAGCACTTCCAGCTGAATTGCGACCTGATCGGCGAGCCCGGCCCGCTGGGCGACGCGGAGATGATCGCCCTCCTGGTGGACGTGGCGCGCGAGGTGGGGCTTGGCGCGTCCGACGTGCGGGTGCGCCTCTCCGACCGCCGGGTGCTGGCGGCGCTGCTCCAGGGGGCCGGGGTGGCGGAGGCCCAGCTCCCCGCCGCCTTTGCGGCCATCGACAAGCGCGAGCGGATGGACCCCGCCGCCTTCGAGGCGCTGCTCCGCGGCGCCGACGGAGCGGGGCTCTCCGCGGACGTGGCCCGCCGCGTGACCGAAGTATCGGCGCTCCGGGGACTCGATGCCGTGGCGCGGCTCCTGGCGGGCCCGCGCGGCGCCGCCGCGCTCGGGCCGCTCCGCCGCACCGTCGAAGCGCTCACCGCGATGGGCCTCGACGCCTTCGTGGACGTGGACCTGACGATCGTCCGCGGGCTCGCCTACTACACCGGCACCGTGTTCGAGCTCTTCGACGCCGGCCGGAGCCACCGGGCGATCGCCGGCGGCGGCCGGTACGACGACCTCCTCGGCCGCCTTGGCGGGGTGGACCTGCCCGCCGTGGGCTTCGCGATGGGCGACGTGGTGATGGGCGACCTCCTCCGCGAACGGGGCCTGCTCCCCCCGGCCTCACCGGCCATTGAGGTCTTCGTGGCGGCGGTGACCGAGGAGGACCTGCCCCACGCGCTGCGCCTGGCGCACGAGTGCCGCGACGCGGGGCTCCGCACCGAGTACGCACTCGCGGCGCAGGCGGTGGGGCGCCAGCTCCGCCAGGCCGACGCCCGGCGCGCCCGCTTTGCCATCCTCATCGGGCCCGACGACCGCGCCCGCAACGAGGTGCAACTCAAGGACCTGGCCGCCAAGGAGCAGCGGTCGGTGCCCCGTGACGAGGCGGTGGCCGCGCTGCTCGCGGCCCGCTCCTGACCCCGGGCCGGACGGCCCGCCACCGAGGACGCATGGCAGACGACAAGGCGCTCACCCCCCGGGCCACCGACTTCTCCGCCTGGTACAACGAGGTCATCGCGCGGGCGGAGCTGGCCGACTACAGCCCGGTGCGCGGGTGCATGGTCATCCGCCCGAACGGCTACGCCATCTGGGAGCAGATGCAGCAGGCGCTCGACCGGATGTTCAAGGAGACCGGGCACCAGAACGCCTACTTCCCCCTGTTCATCCCGCAGAGCTACCTGGCCCGCGAGGCGCAGCACGTCGAGGGGTTTGCCCCCGAGACCGCGGTCGTGACCCATGGCGGGGGCAAGGAACTCGAGGAGCCGCTGGTCGTGCGGCCCACCTCCGAGACGATCATCTACGCGATGTACGCCAAGTGGATCCAGAGCTGGCGCGACCTCCCACTCCTGATCAACCAGTGGGCCAATGTGGTGCGCTGGGAGCTGCGCACGCGGCTCTTCCTCAGGACCACGGAGTTCCTCTGGCAGGAGGGGCACACCGCGCACGCCACCGAGGCGGAGGCGGAGGAGGAGACGCTCAAGATCCTGGGCATCTACCGCCGCTTTGCCGAGGAGTGGATGGCGATGCCGGTCCTGACCGGCCGGAAGTCGGAGAGCGAGAAGTTTGCCGGCGCGCTCCGCACCTACGCCATCGAGGCGCTGATGCAGGACAACCGCGCCCTGCAGGCGGGCACCAGCCACAACCTGGGGCAGAACTTCGCCAAGGTGTTCGACGTGACCTTCCAGACGGCGGAGGGTGGGCTGGACCACGTCTGGAACACGTCGTGGGGCGTCTCCACCCGCCTGGTGGGTGGCCTGATCATGACCCACAGCGATGACGTGGGCCTGGTCTGCCCGCCGCGCCTGGCGCAGTTCCAGGTGGTCATCGTGCCGATCTACCGGAAGGACGAGGAGCGCTCGGCGGTGCTCGAGGCGGGTGAGCGGCTGGTGCAGGCGCTCCGGGCCGCGGGGGTGCGGGTGCACCTCGACGCCCGCGACGGCCTCAAGCCGGGCGCCAAGTACTACGAGTGGGAGGCGCGGGGCGTGCCCTTCCGCCTGGAGCTGGGCCCGCGCGACCTCGCCGCCGGCCAGGTGATGCTGGCGCGCCGGACCGGGGGGAAGGAGGCGGTGCCGATGGCCGGCCTCGGCGACCGGATCCACGCCGAGATCGACGCCATGCAGCAGGCGCTCCTCGGCGCCGCCGTCGCCCGGCGGGAGGCGGCCACGATCCGCGGGGCGACCCGCGCCCAGCTGGTGGAGGCGATGAACGGCCCCGGCGGCTTCGTGTACGGCGGCTGGTGCGGCGACGCCACCTGCGAGGCCGACATCAAGGAACAGACGAAGGCCACGATCCGCGTCCTGCCGGACGCCGAGTTCCGCTCCGACCCCGCGCCCACCCGGTGCTGCTGGTGCAACCGGGACGCGGTGACGGAGGCGGTGTGGGCCAAGGCCTACTGATGGGAGGGGCGCCGGCCGGCCTCGCAGAGGGACGAATGGCGCTGCTGGCCGACGCCGGACTGTCGGCCGGGCCGGACGGGCTGGTCATGGCGGGGGTGCCGCTCGCGCGCATTGCGCAGGAGGTCGGCACCCCCGTCTACGTGTACAACGCCGAGGTCATCCGCCGGCGGTACCGGGCGCTGGAATCGGCCTTCGCGGCCATTCCCCACCGGATCTGCTACGCCGTCAAGGCCAACAGCAACCTGGCCATCCTCCGCCTGATGCATGACCTGGGCGCCGGCGCCGACCTCGTCTCCGCCGGTGAGATGCGCCGCGCGCTGGCCGCCGGGTTCGCGCCCGGGAGCCTCGTGTTCAGCGGCGTCGGCAAGACGGAGCAGGAGCTCGAGGAGACGGTCGGGGCGGGGGTGGGGCAGGTCAACGTCGAGTCGGTGGAGGAGCTCAAGCTCCTCGGCGCAGTGGCGGCGCGGCTGGACCGGGTCACCGCCGTCGGCATCCGGGTCAACCCCGACGTCACGACCGACACCCACCCCTACATCAGCACCAGCCACGGCGGGATCAAGTTCGGCGTCCCGCACGACCAGGTGCTCGCGGCCGCCGACTACATCCGCAAGCACCCCTACCTCCGCCTCACCGCCATCGCGATGCACCTGGGCAGCCAGCTGCTCGACCCGGCGCCGTGGGCCGAGGCGCTCGGCAAGTTGTCGCTCCTCGTCAAGGAACTCCGGCTCCGCGGAGTGGACAGCTTCCACTCGATCGACATTGGCGGCGGCCTGGGCATCCGGTACAAGCCGGAGGGGCCGGCCGGGCTCGACCCCGCGGCGCTGGCCGCCGCGGTCGGGCCGATCGCGGGCGACGTCGGGCTCCCGGTGACGATGGAGCCGGGCCGGTTCCTGGTGGGCAGCGCCGGCGTCCTCCTCACGACGGCGCTCTACCGGAAGCACTCCGGCGGGCGCGACTTCGTGATCGTGGACGCCGCGATGAACGACCTCCTCCGTCCCAGCCTGTACAAGGCACACCACGAGATCGTGGAGGTCCGTCCCGCGGGCCGGGCTGAGGGGCAGGTGGATGTGGTCGGCCCGATCTGCGAGACGGGCGACTTCCTGGCGCTCGAGCGCACCATGCCGCGCGTGGAGCCAGGCGAACGCCTGGCGGTGCTCTGCGCCGGGGCCTACAGCTTCTCGATGAGCTCGAATTACAACACCCGCGGCCGGGCCGCGGAGGTGCTGGTGGAGGCCGGGCGCTCGGCGGTGGTGCGTCCCCGCGAGGCGGTGGACGCGCTCTACGCCGGGGAGGTCGCCGATCCCTTCGCCACCCTCTCCGACCACGGCTGAGGAGGCCGGTCCATGCCCAACGCGCCGCACCACGACGGCATCCTGATCCTGGATTTCGGGTCCCAGTTCACCCAGCTCATCGCGCGGCGGGTGCGCGAGGCGCACGTGTACTGCGAGATCCACCCCTCGACCCGTTCCCTCGAGTGGATCCGGGAGTGGCGCCCCAAGGGAATCATCCTCTCCGGCGGCCCCAACTCGGTGTACGACGAGGGGGCCCCCACCGCGCCGAAGGGCCTCCTGGAGCTCGGCGTGCCGGTGCTCGGCCTCTGCTACGGGATGCAGGTGATCGCCCAGATGGCGGGGGCGCAGGTGGTGCAGGCCAGCCGCCGCGAGTACGGACGGGCGATGGTCACCGTCCAGGGAGGGCGGCTCTTCCACGGCTTTGCCAGGGGCGAGGAAACGGCCGTCTGGATGAGCCACGGCGACCACGTCGACGCCCCGCCGCCGGGGTTCGTGGTGACGGCCGCCAGCGCCAACTCGCCGGTGGCCGGCATCGAGCACAAGGACAAGCCGATCTTCGCGGTGCAGTTCCATCCCGAGGTGGCGCATACCGCCCGGGGCGGGGAACTGATCGCGGCCTTCCTCTTCGACATCTGCGGCGCCGCCCCCGACTGGACGGCCGGCCACTTCATCGAGGAGGAGACGGCGCGCATCCGCGAGGTGGCGGGCCAGGCGCGCGTCATCTGCGGGCTCTCGGGCGGCGTGGATTCGTCGGTGGCGGCGGCGCTGGTGCATCGCGCCGTGGGCGACCGGCTCACCTGCATCTTCGTGGACCACGGCCTCCTCCGCCTCCACGAGCGCGACCAGGTCGAGGCCACCTTCCGCCGCCACCTCGGCATCGACCTGCGGGTGGTGGACGCCAGCGCTCTCTTCCTGGAAAGGCTGGCTGGGGTCACCGACCCGGAGGAGAAGCGGCGGCGGATCGGGCACACCTTCATCGAGGTCTTCGAGGCCGAGGCGCGGAAGGTGGGGAAGGACGTCGGGTTCCTGGTGCAGGGGACGCTCTACCCGGATGTGATCGAGTCGGTGTCGCCCAAGGGGGGGCCGTCGGTCACGATCAAGACGCACCACAACGTGGGCGGCCTGCCCGAGCGGCTGCCGTTCAAGCTGATCGAGCCGCTCCGGGAGCTGTTCAAGGACGAGGTGCGGCAGGTGGGGCGGGAACTCGGGCTCCCCGAGGAGATGGTGGGGCGCCATCCCTTCCCGGGGCCGGGGCTGGCCATCCGCATCTTGGGCGATGTGTCACGCCCGGCGCTCGACACGCTGCGGGCGGTGGACGCGATCTACATCGAGGAGATCCGCGCGGCGGGGCTCTACGACGACATCTGGCAGGCGTTTGCCGTGCTGCTGCCGATCCGTTCGGTGGGGGTGCAGGGGGACTTCCGCACCTACGACCAGGCGGTGGCGCTCCGGGCCGTGACCAGCCGCGACGGCATGACGGCGGACTGGTACCCCTTCCCGCACGAGGTCCTGTCCCACATCTCGAGCCGGATTGCCAATGAGGTGAAGGGCGTCAACCGGGTGGTGTACGACGTGAGCAGCAAGCCCCCCGCCACGATCGAGTGGGAGTAGGCCCTCCTCAGACGCCCTTGTCTTCGAGCACCTGGAAGAACTGCTCCGCCTCCCCGAGGCGCGCGAGCTGTTCCAGCACCCCGGGTTCCTTGGCGAGCTGCGCGATCTTCCCCAGCGTCGGCAGGTACTGGTTCGAGACCTCGTTGGGCGGGGCCACGATCAGGAAGACGTGGTGGACCGGCTGCCCGTCCGCCGCATCGTAGGGAATTCCCGACGGCGAGAATCCGTAGGCCAGCTGGAGCCGGGGGACCACGAGGGAGCGGCAGTGCGGCACCGCCACGCCGCGTCCGACGCCGGTGGAGCCCAGCGCCTCACGGCGCTTGAGCATCCGAAGGAGCGTCTCCGCCGACTTCTCGTCGGTGCGCAGGAGGGACACCATCTCGGCCAGGACGTCGTCCTTGGTCGAGGAGGCCAGCGGATAGCGGACGGCGTCGGGCGTGAAGAACTCGCGGAGGTGCATGCGGGAAGCTAACCGTCGCCCGGAAGGCGTGTCAAACCCCTCGCATTGCTCAGCTTAGGCCCCGGCCGTATTTTCCTTCCCATGCGGCTCCCGTACCCCACCCCCCACGACTTCTCCCTCCTCCTGGCCCCGATGGCCGGGGTGTCGGAGGCGCCCTTCCGGCAAATCAGCCGCCGGCTGGGGGCCGATGTCGTGCTGTCCGAGTTCCTCTCCTCCGAGGCCATCCGGCGCCGGATCCGGAACACCCTCGAGGGGGCGGAGTTCGAGGAGTGCGAGCGCCCGATCGGCATCCAGATCTACGGGGCGGTCCCGGACGCGATGGCCGAGGCCACCGCGCTGATCACCGAGCACTACCGGCCGGAGTTCATTGACATCAACTTCGGCTGCCCGGTCAAGAAGGTGGTGCAGCGCAACGGCGGCTCGGGCTGCCTGCGCGACCTCGACCTGGTCACCGACATCATCCGCGCCTGCGTGCGGGCGACGCACCTGCCGGTCACGGTCAAGACGCGGAGCGGCTGGAACGACGAGCAGCGTGACCCGGTGGGCATTGCCCTCCGGATGCAGGACGCCGGGGCCCGCGCGTTCACCCTCCACGCCCGCACGCGAACCCAGATGTACAGCGGCAAGGCCAACTGGGACGAGATCGCCCGGGTGGTCGAGGCGCTCGACATCCCCGTCATTGGCAATGGCGACGTGCAGACGCCGGAGGACGTCGTCCGCATGCGCGACCACACCCGTGCGGCGGGCGTCATGATCGGCCGCGGTGCCTTCGGGAACCCGTGGCTCTTCCGCGACGCACGCGCCCTCCTGGAGGGGCTGCCCCGGCCCGAGGCCCCGAGCGCCGCGGAGCGGTTCGAGTTGGCCCTCGACCACGCCCGGCTGGCGCTCCGCCTCCAGGGCGACACCCGCCAGACCGTCATCGAGTTCCGGAAGCATTTCGGCTGGTACACCAAGGGGCTGCACGGGGCGAGCGAGCTCCGCCAGCGGCTCTTCCAGGTGGAGTCCGTGGCCGAGGCGGAGCGGATCTTCGTCGGCTACCTCGCCCCGCTCGCGCAGGTGGCGTGACCCCGGAACGGCTGGCCGCCCTCCTCGGCGACGTCTCCGCGGGCCGCATCACGCCCGTGGCCGCCCTCGAACAGCTCCGGCACTTTCCCGCGGAGCACCTCCCGTACGCCAGCATCGATCATCATCGCGCTCTCCGGCAGGGACAGCCGGAAGTGGTCTTCTGCTCCGGGAAGACGGTCGATCAGGTCGCGGGCATCTGCGAGCGGCTGGCGGAGCAGGGGAGCTTCCTCTGCACGCGCGTCACCGACGCGCAGGCCGAGGTGCTCCGGTGCGCCTTCCCGCGGGTCGAGTGGCACGCGGTGGCGCGGGTGGCGCACCTGCCGCCGTCGCCGCGGCCGGCGCCGACGGGGCGGGGCACGGTGCTGGTGGTGTGCGCCGGCACGAGCGACCTCCCCGTGGCGGAGGAGGCGGCGGTGGTGGCGGAAGCCTTCGGCAACCGGGTGGCCCGGATGGCCGACGTCGGCGTGGCGGGACTCCACCGCTTGATGGCCCAGGGAGACCGCCTCCGGGAGGCCTCGGTGGTCATCGTGGTGGCCGGGATGGAGGGCGCCCTGCCGAGCGTGGTGGGCGGCCTCGTGGGCGTGCCGGTCATCGCGGTCCCGACGAGCGTCGGGTACGGGGCGGCCTTCGGGGGGGTGGCCGCCCTCCTCGGCATGCTCAACAGCTGCGCCGCCGGGGTGACGGTGGTCAACATCGACAACGGCTTCGGCGCCGCGGCCGCCGCCACCCGCATCAACCAGCCGGGGGCTTCCTGATGCTCGAGACCGTCCTCAGGCGCACCGGCCCCGACTTCGAGTGGCTCGACGTCACGGGGCCGACCGAAGACGACCTGGCGGGGCTGGCCGAGTCCTACGGCCTGCACCCGATGGCGGTGCAGGATTGCCTCGATCCCGAGCAC
Source organism: uncultured Gemmatimonadaceae bacterium (assembly GCA_964574295.1). Taxonomy (GTDB): domain Bacteria; phylum Gemmatimonadota; class Gemmatimonadetes; order Gemmatimonadales; family GWC2-71-9; genus SPDF01. Next base: position 123,823 of record CAZNLY010000001.1, on the reverse strand, counting down.
CTGCCCAAGTACGAGCGGCTGGGCGGCGCCACCTTCCTGATTGTCCGGGCCTTCGACGACGCGGCCCCCGACGATGCGGTCACCGTCCAGCAGATGACCCGCAAGGTGGCGGCGTTCGCGGGACTCACCTTTCTCCTCACCATCCACCGCCGGCCGATGAAGTTCCTCGACCAGCTGAAGGCGGAGTGCGCCGGCCGGCGTCCCGACCAGCCCGGCCTGGGCGAGGTGCTGGTGGACCTGGTGGCGGCGGTGGCGGACACCTACGAGCGCCCCCTGGAGCAGGCCGAGGGGATCCTCGACGACTTCGAGACCGCCCTCTTCGACCGGAAGCGGGTGGAGGCGGGACTCGAGGAGATCTACGTGGTCAAGCGCCGGGTGACGCTCATCAAGCGGATGCTCTGGCAGACGCTGGGCGTGGTGCAGCGGCTGCATCCGCCGAGCGAGGGGCACGCCCCGATCTACCAGGACCTGCGCGAGCGCATCGAAAGCCTCTATGCCTGGGCCGACGAGGTCCACGACAACATCACCAACCTGCTCGGCGTCCAGCTGAACATCGCGTCGCACCGCACCAATGAAGTCATGCGGGTGTTGACGGTCTTCTCCGCCTTCTTCCTGCCGCTCACCTTCATCGTGGGCATCTACGGGATGAACTTCCAGTTCATGCCCGAGTTGGCCTGGCGGCACGGGTACCCCTTCGCCATCGGGGTGATGGCGGTCGTGTCGCTGGCCATCTTCCTCTGGTTCCGCCGCCGGGGGTGGATGAAGTGAATCCCGTCGGGCTGGCGCTGCTCGCCGCCGCGGCCGGCCTGGTCGGTGGGGTGCTCCTCGCTCGGCGCCGGCGCCCAGGACCCGTGAGCGCTCCGGCCGGCGGCGCCGTCACGCCGCACCTCCTTCCCGATCCCGCCCTCGCCTGGCTTCGTCGCGCCACCGGCGCACACGCCATCCTCGTCCTCGAGTCCGGCCAGGGCGGTTCCGGGGGCCGCGAGTACCAGGCAGTGGACCCGCAGTGGGACGGCGATGAGTCGGAGCTCGCGCTGCTGGCCACGCGGCTCCGCGCGGCGGCCGAGCGGGACGGCGACGGCGCCGAGCGGCTCGAGGGGGGATTTCTCCTTACCGCCTCGTCGGCCGGGACGGCGGTGGGCGTCCTGCTCTCCGCCACGGCGTCCGCCGCGGCCCGTGCCGCCGCGCGAGGGGACGTGTTGGCGCTGCTCGAAGGGGTGGTGCGCCGGCCGGTGCTGCACGACCTGGCGCAGGTGCAGGAGGGGACGGTCGGGGAATCGGTCGAGAGCGTCGGGATGCGGCTCGCGTACCAGGTGGAGCGCATCGCAGGCGCCGAGGCCTACGTCGGCGTGGCCGAGGCGGCGGGGGTCCGGGTGGTCGGGGTCTCGGGCCTGGCGGACCGGCGGGCGCTCGGGCAGGTGCTGTCCCGGGAGGCCCCACTCTCGCTCGTCGGGCGCGGGGTGGAGGGAGAGGGTTCCTCGGCGGATCCGTTGGGCCTTCCCGAGGCCGACCGCCGCCGGCACCCGCCCGCCCGGGTGGCTCCCATCGGGGCGGAGGGGAGCGTCGTGGGTGCCCTCGCGTGGCGGATGCCGGACGGCCGCCTGGCGGCTCCCGACGCCGATCGCGAAATCCGCGAGGCGCTGCGCGCGGCGGCGCCCCGGCTCGAGGGCGCACGCCGCCTGGCGGAGGCCACCGACACCGCGCTCAGGGATCCGCTCACGGGGCTGTTGAATCGCCGCGGGCTCACCGAGCGGATGGGGCTCCTTGGCCCCGAGCGCGCCGCCCTCGTGTCGCTCGACCTCGACCGCTTCAAGCTCCTCAACGACACCCTTGGGCATGCGGCGGGCGACGCGGCGCTGGTGCATCTGGCCCGCATTCTTCTCGACCAGGTGCGTGGGATGGACGCGGTGGCCCGGGTGGGAGGCGAGGAGTTCCTGCTCTGGCTGCCGGGAACCACGCTCGAGGAGGGGGCCCGCGTGGCGGAGCGGGTGCGGGTCCGGCTCGGCACCGGCAAGTGGGACTGGCAGGGGCGGCCGTGGCCGTTGTCGGCGTCGTTCGGCGTGGCGGCCTGGCCGGAGACCACCCGCAGCAAGGAGAACCTCCCGGCGCAGGCGGATGCCGCCCTGTACGCCGCCAAGCGCGGTGGGCGCGACCGCGTGGTGACGTGGAACCGCAGTTTGAGGGAAGGTTCATCCTGAACCCTGCGATCCCTTCCCGACCCCGCCTACAAAATCCAACCGTACCATCCTAGCTTCGAGGCGCGCCGCTCGCGCACGGCGCAACTACCCCCTGACGGAGGCTCTTATGCGGTTCCTGCGTTTCCCGACCACGGCCGTGTTCGCGGTGCCGATCCTGGTCCTCGCCGCGTCCGGCTGTTCCAAGGGCATGTCCGGCACCACGAGCCAGTCGGTCGTGGCCGGCCCGGGTGGCGCCATCGTCACCGAGACCTTCTCGACCACGGCCACGATCACCGCCATCGACCAGGCCAAGATGAAGCTCACGCTGCAGACCCCCGACGGGAAGAAGACCACCTTCAAGGCCTCGCCGAGCATGACCAACTTCAACCAGCTCCGGGTGGGTGACCAGGTCAACGCCGTGGTCACGGAGCAGGTGGCGATTGCCGTCTGGAAGGGCACCAACCCGCCGCCCGATGCCGCCGCTGCCGCCGTGGGCATCACACCGACCGGCACGCCCAATCCGGCGGGCTTCGCGGTGGCCACCATGCTGCTGACCGTCAAGGTCACCGCCATCGACGCCGCGAAGCGGAAGGTGACCGTCCAGCTCCAGGACGGGAGCATCACGACCTACAAGGCGGAGAAGGGCGTGGACCTGTCGCAGCTGCAGGTGGGCGACAACGTGACCATCCAGGTGACCGAGGCGGCGGCCATCACGGTCACGAAGCAATAGTCCTTTCACTCCGGAGATGCGGATGCGACGCACGGTGCTGGCAATCGGGACGAGCATGATGGTGGCGGGAGCGGCTTGGGCGCAGGACGCCGACCAGGCCAAGCAGGAGGCGGCGATGGCGGAGAAGGCCACGGAGCTGGCCAAGGCGGCCCAGAATCCGGTGGCCAACATGAATTCCATTCCGGTCCAGTTCAACTGGTACACCGGCGGCGGCCTCGAGGAGGAAACGCAGTCGGTCATCAACGTGCAGCCGGTCCTTCCGTTGCCGATCGACGCCGACTGGAACCTCATCTCCCGCACGGTGGTGCCGATCGTGAACCTGCCCGGCCCCGGCACCGAACGCATCAAGGGCATTGCCGACATCCAGGAGCAGATCTACCTCACCCCGGCCAAGCCCAAGGGGGTCATTTGGGGCTTCGGGCCGATCTTCTCCTTCCCCACGTCAACGAATCCGGCCACCGAGACCGGTCAGTTCGGCCTCGGCCCCACCTTCGTGGCGCTCAAGATTTCCAAGACATGGGTGTACGGAGCCCTGGTCAACAACATCTGGCGGGTGGCCGGCAGCGAAACGACCACGCCGATCAACAACTTCTTCCTGCAGCCGTTCATCAACTACAACCTCAAGCGCGGCTGGGCCATCTCGACGGCGCCTGCCATTACCGCCAACTGGAACGCGCCGAGCGGCCAGGAGTGGACGGTGCCGATCGGCCTTGGGGTGTCCAAGATCACGATGGTCGGCAAGCAGGCCATGAACATCCTGCTCCAGTACTACCACAACATCGAGCGCCCCGACAACGCCGGGGCGGACCAGGTGCGGATGCAATTCACCTTGCTCTACCCGAAGGAAAAGCCATAGCGGAGATCGGCTGAACTGCATTCACATGAGCACGAAAGCACGAAAGACAGTCACTCTTTCGTGCTTTCGCTTTTTCGTCGTGTTTTCGTGAATGCTGTTTGGGATGGGGTGCGGGGCCGAGGCTTGTCGCCATCGGGGTTCATGTGTATCATTCTGACACACCCGGGGGCGATCGGCTTCGACGGGTTGGAAGAAGGAATGGCTGCGTGCCCAGGTCCAGGTCCCTGGCTAAACCATCTGGAAACAACCAAACGCCAACGATAACCTGGCGCTGGCTGCGTAAGCTGAGCTAAGCTCGCTTCACGCACCTCCGGCACGCTGAGCCCGCCCGGGGCGCGGCAGGTCGGATCGAAAATCCGGGCTGGCCAAGCGTGGCGCCCCGCCACGTGAGGCGAGACTTCAGGGGCTAGCACCCGTCCGGGCCGGCTCGGCGCCGGGGCGGGAGTGAAGCAAGAAGCGGAGCCTACGCACGTAGACGCGGTTCTGGAACCACACTCGGACCAGGGTTCGATTCCCTGCGCCTCCACTCGAACGCAAACGGACCGGCACTCGGGGCAATGCCCGGCTGCCGGTCCGCTGTTTTCGCCTCGTCCCCAGTCCAGAAGCGGCGCAAGGACCTTGCTCCCGTACTTCAGGCGGCCCCCCGCTGAGCGCAGAGCTCCCACAAGTCCTCAGCTGAGGGTGATCTTCCGGATCTTCTCCTCCTGCTCCTTCCGGAACGCCGCCAGCTTGGCGGCCAGCTCCTTGTCCCCGCGTGCCAGCATCGCCACCGCGAAGAGCGCCGCATTGTGCGCCCCCGCCTCGCCGATGGCGAAGGT
>CAZNLY010000001.1:78000-119142 GCA_964574295.1 uncultured Gemmatimonadaceae bacterium | reverse complement strand
GGTCATACGGTCGCCTTGGTCCGGTCCATGGTGCCACGCTTGGCCAGCGCCGCCTGGGCCGCGGCGAGCCGGGCGATGGGCACACGATAGGGAGAACAGCTGACGTAGTTCATGCCCAGGTCGTCGCAGAAGGCGATCGCGGCGGGCTGGCCGCCGTGCTCGCCGCAGATGCCGAGCTTGAGGTCCTGCCGCGTGCGGCGGCCGAGGTCGCACGCCATGCCAATCAGCTTGCCGACGCCCGACTGGTCGAGCACCTGGAAGGGGTCGTCGGGGATGATCCCCTGCTCGATGTAGTAGGGCAGAAAGCTGCCGGCGTCGTCGCGCGAGAGGCCCCAGGTGGTCTGGGTCAGGTCGTTGGTGCCGAAGCTGAAGAACTGCGCCTCGCGGGCGATCTCGTCGGCGGTGAGCGCCGCCCTCGGCAGCTCGATCATCGTGCCGAGGAGGTAGGGCACCGTCAACTGGCGCTCCCGGAACACCTCTTCCGCCACCTGCCGGATGATGAGCGCCTGGCGGCGGAACTCCACCACCGTCGAGGTCAGGGGGATCATGACCTCCGGCTGCACCCGCCCCTTCCGCGCCGCCACCGTGCACGCCGCCTCGAAGATGGCCCGCGCCTGCATGGCGGTGATCTCGGGATAGCGGATGCCCAGCCGGCAGCCCCGGAGGCCGAGCATCGGGTTCTGCTCGCTGAGCTGGTCGACGATCCGCTGGAGTTCCTTGGGATCCTTCCCCATCTCCCGGGCCAGCCCCGCCACCTCCTCGGGGTCATGCGGGAGGAACTCGTGGAGCGGCGGGTCGAGGAGGCGGATGGTGACCGGATACCCCTCCATCGCGCGGAAGATCCCCTCGAAGTCGCCCCGCTGCATCGGGAGGAGCCGGGCGAGCGCCTTCCGCCGGCCCTCGTCGTCGGAGGCCACGATCATCTCGCGCATCGCCGAGAGGCGGTCGCCCTCGAAGAACATGTGCTCGGTCCGGCAAAGGCCGATGCCCTCGGCGCCGAAGTCCCGGCCCCGGTGGGAGTCGGCCGGAGTATCGGCGTTGACGCGGATCCGGAGGGTGCGGACCTTGTCGGCCCAGCCGAGGAGCCGGTCGAAGTTGCCCGACACCTCGGGCGCCACGAGAGCGGCGCGGCCCGCCAGCACCCGGCCGGTGGCGCCATCCAGGGTGATCCACTCCCCCTCGCGCACCTGCCGCCCGTTGACCTGGAAGGCCCCTGCCGCCTCGTCCACCGTGATCTCCTGGGCGCCGGCCACGCAGGGCGTTCCCATGCCGCGCGCCACCACCGCGGCGTGCGACGTCATCCCCCCGCGCGCGGTGAGGATGGCCTTGGCCTGCACCATCCCGTGGAAGTCCTCGGGACTCGTCTCCCGCCGGACCAGGATGACCGCCTCGCCCTTCTTGCCCAGCTCCTCGGCGCGGTCGGCGCTGAACACGACGGCCCCCGACGCCGCGCCCGGCGAGGCGGGGAGGCCGGTGGTGAGCAGGTCGAGTTCCGCCTTGGGGTCGATGGTCGGGTGCAACAGCTGGTCGAGGTCCATGGGCGGGATCCGCGCCACCGCCTCTTCCTGGGTGATCAGCTCCTCGTCCACCATCTCGCACGCAATCCGCACCGAGGCGTGCCCCGTCCGCTGGGCGCGGCGGGTCTGGAGCATGAAGAGCTTGCCGTTCTCGATGGTGAACTCGAGGTCCTGCACGTCACGAAAGTGCCGTTCGAGGGTGCGGGCCACCCGGTCGAGCTCCGCATAGGCGGCGGGCAGCGCCTGCTTGAGCCGCTCGATGGGCTCCGGGTCCCGGGAGCCGCTGACCACGTCCTCGCCCTGGGCGTTGAGCAGGTACTCGCCGTACAGGACCTTCTCGCCGGTGCTCGGGTCCCGGGTAAAGGCCACGCCGGTCCCGGAGCCCTCGCCGAGGTTGCCGAACACCATGGCCACGACGTTGACCGCCGTGCCCATGGCGTCGGGAATGTCGTGGAGCCGGCGATAGTCCACCGCCCGCCGCGTGTGCCAGCTCTCGAAGACCGCCTCGATGGCGCCCCAGAGCTGGTCGAGCGGCCGGTCGGGGAACGCTTTTCCCGTTTCCCTGGCCACGTGGGCCTTGAAGGCCCGGACCAGCGCCTGCATCTCGGTGGCGGGGAGGTCGATGTCGCGGGACACGCCGGCGGCGCGCTTGCGCTCGTCGAGCAGCTCCTCGAACGGGTGCTTTGGCAGGTCGAACACGACGCAGGCGTACATCTGCACGAAGCGCCGGTAGGAGTCCCACGCGAAGCGGGGGTTCTTGCTCTTCCGCGCCAGCCCCTCGACCGTTTCATCGTTGAGGCCGAGGTTGAGGATCGTTTCCATCATCCCGGGCATCGAGACCGCCGCGCCGGAGCGCACGGAGACCAGGAGCGGGTCGTCCGCGCCCCCGAAGATCTTGCCCGTCGCGGCCTCGAGGCGCTGGAGCGCCGCCTCCACCTGCTGCCGCAGGCGGGGCGGGAACTGGCGCGACTCGAGGTACGCAATACAGAGCGAACTGGCGATGGTGAACCCCGGCGGCACCGGGATCCCGATGTTGGTCATCTCGGCCAGGCCGGCGCCCTTGCCGCCCAGCAGGTCCTTCATGGCGGCGGTGCCGTCGGCGCGGCCCTGCCCGAAGAAGTAGACGAGCGGCTGGCTCAGGCCACCGGTCATGCGCGGCTCGCAGTCAGGGGGGAGTCGTGGCGAAGCTGGATCGGCTCACCGGGCACGATGGTGGGGTACTGGCCGGAGAAGCAGGCGTGACAGAAGGGCCCGCCGCCCGCCGCGGCCACCATGCCGTCGAGGCTCAGGTAGCCTAGGGTGTCCACGCCGAGGTAGTCCCGGATCTCTTCCAGCGAGTGGGTGGAGGCGATCAGCTCCTCGCGGGTCGGGGTGTCGATGCCGTAGTGGCACGGGCCGGTGATCGGCGGGGAGGCGAGGCGGAGGTGGACCTCGCGGGCGCCCGCCCCGCGGATCATCTGCACGAGGCCGCGGCTCGTGGTGCCGCGGACGAGGCTGTCATCCACGACAACCACCTTCTTTCCCTCGATGACCCCGCGAACCGGGTTGAACTTGATCTTGACCTTGGCCACCCGGAGCGCCTGCGTCGGGTGGATGAAGGTCCGCCCGACATAGTGGTTCCGGATGAGCCCGTGCTCCAGCTTGATGCCGGAGGCCTCGCTGAATCCGAGTGCCATCGCATTGCTGCTGTCGGGCACCGAGAAGACGACGTCGGCGCCGGGGGCGGGGTGCTCGAGCGCCAGCCGGCGCCCCGCCTCGCGCCGCACCCGGTCCACCGACTCGCCGAAGATCGTGCTGTCGGGCCGTGCGAAGTAGATCAGCTCGAAGACGCAGCGGCTCACCGGCTTCCGGCGGAGCTGCTGGAGGTCCTCCACGACGCCGTCGGTGATCCGGATGAACTCGCCGGGCTGCAGCTCCCGGAAGAAGGTGGCCCCCACGAGGTCGAGCGCGCAGGTCTCGCTGGCGGCCACGATGCCGCCGCCGAGGCGGCCGAGGACCAGCGGGCGGAAGCCCCGCGGATCCACCACGCAGTAGAGCGTCCGCCCGACGCCGATGACGAGGCTGTACGCCCCCTCCACCCGTTCGAGGGCGGTGCGGATCTGCATCTCGGCGTCGGCGGCCTCCGAGCGCGCGATCAGGTGCACCAGCACCTCGGTGTCGCTCGACGACCCGAAGATCGACCCCCGCTCGACGAGGCTCCGCTTGATCTCGGCGGCGTTGGTCAGGTTGCCGTTGTGCGCCACCGTGAGCGAGCCGGCGCGGTAATTCACGAGGCACGGCTGCGCATTGGGGAGTCCCGTGCCGCCGGTGGTCGAGTACCGGGTGTGCCCCACCGCTACGTCGCCCGGCAGCTGCGCGAGCACCGTCTCATCGAACGTCTCGGACACCAGCCCCATGCCGACCTTGACCCGGGCCTCGCCGCCGCCGTCCACCGCCACGATGCCGGCGCTCTCCTGTCCCCGATGCTGGAGGGCGTACAGCCCGAGGTAGGCCACGCGGGCCGCGTCGGGAACGCCGGAGACGCCGATGATGCCGCACATGGGTCAGGCCTCCGCCCGGTCGCTGGTGACCTCGCGCATCCGCCGTGGGATCGCCTCGTCGTACACCGACCGCAGCCGGTCCACCGGCCACCGGAGGGTTGCACCGGGCACGGTGATGGCCAGCTCGCCCCCGGGCGCGGTCACCTCGCCGGCCAGGTACCCGCGGAGGCCGTGCCGCGCCAGCAGCGCCCGGAGCCCGGGAAGGGCCGATGGCGCCACGCTCAGCACCACGCGCCCGTGGTCCTCGCCGTAGAGCACTCCCTCGGCCGGCGCGCCGGGGGCGTAGGTCCCGAGGTCCACGATGGCCCCGAAGCCGTGGGCCGCGTAGGGCCCGCCGATCGCCGCCTCGGCGAGGGCCACGGCGAGGCCGCCCTCGGAGCAGTCGTGTGCCGAGCGGAGGAGGCGTGCCGCCGCCGCCGAGACGAGGAACTGCTGGAGCCGGGCCTCGTGCTCGAGGTCGACGACCGGCGCCTCGCCGCCGATGAAGTCGCACAGCTCGGCCCAGTAGGCGGAGCCGCCAAGGGCGCCCGCGGTCGGGCCGACCAGCACGATCCGGTCGCCGGTGGCCTGGAAGTGACTCGGCACCCGGTCCTCGGCGCGCCGGAGCAGGCCCACCATGCCGACGGTCGGCGTCGGGTCCACCGCGCCCGTGGGGCTTTCGTTGTAGAAGGAGACATTCCCTCCCGTGACCGGCGTGCCGAACGCGGTGCAGGCGTCGCTGATCCCGCGGCACGCCTCCCGGAACTGGAAGAACACCTCCGGCTTCTCCGGGTTCCCGAAGTTGAGGCAGTCCGTGATGCCGAGCGGCTCCGCGCCGGTGCAGGCCACGTTTCGGGCCGCCTCCGCCACGGTGGCCTTGCCGCCCTCGTAGGGGTCGAGCGCCACGAGCCGGTTGTTGCAATCCACGCTCACGGCCACGGCGAACGGCTCCCCCTGCACCCGGAAGACGCCGGCATCGCCGCCGGGGCCGAGGAGGGTGGCCGCCTGCACCGTGGAGTCGTACTGCTCGTACACCCAGCGCTTGCTGGCAATCGAGGGCGTGTCGAGCAGCGCCTCCAGCGCGCCGTGCACGTCCGCCCGCGGAGCGGACCTGGGCCGTGCCCGCCGGCGCGCCTGGGCCGCCGGGGCCTCCCGCGCCTCGGGGGTGTAGATCGGGCAATCGTCCACCAGCGAACGGCCCGGGATCTCCGCGACGGTGCGGCCGTCGTGCCGAACGCGGAACAGCCCGTCGTCCGTCACCCGGCCAATGTCGGTGGCGTCGAGTTCCCACTTCCGGCAGACCGCCTGGATGGCCGGCACCTGGTGGGGCTCGGCCACCACCAGCATCCGCTCCTGCGATTCCGAGAGGAGAATCTCATAGGGGGTCATGCCCGGCTCCCGGGTGGGCACCAGGCTGGTGTCGATCTCGACGCCCGTGCCCCCACGGGCGGCCATCTCGGCGCTGGAGCTCGTGAGCCCCGCGGCGCCCATGTCCTGGATGGCCACGATGAGGCCCGAGGTGATCAGCTCCAGCGTGGCCTCGAGGAGCAGCTTCTCGGTGAAGGGGTCGCCCACCTGCACCTGCGGGCGGCGCGCCTCGCTCTTCGCCGAGAGCTCCTCGGACGCGAAGCTCGCGCCGTGGATGCCGTCGCGGCCGGTCTTGGCCCCCACGGCCAGGAGGACGTTGCCGACGCCGTGCGCGCGGGCCGTGGCCAGGTCGGCCTCGCGGAGGATGCCGACGCACATCGCGTTGACCAGCGGGTTGCCGGAATAGCCCTCGGCAAACCCCACCTCGCCGCCCAGGGTCGGCACGCCCACGCAATTGCCGTAGTCGCCGACGCCGCGCACCACGCCGGCAAAGAGGTACCGGTTCCGCGGCTCGGTGAGGGGGCCGAACCGCAGGCTGTTCAGCACCGCCACCGGGCGGGCCCCCATCGTGAACACGTCCCGCAGGATGCCGCCGACCCCCGTCGCCGCCCCCTGGTACGGCTCGACCGCCGAGGGGTGGTTGTGCGACTCAATCTTGAAGGCCACGGCCCAGCCGTTCGGGAGCCGGAGCACACCGGCGTTCTCGCCGGGGCCCTGGACCACCTGCGGCCCGGTGGTCGGAAAGCGCTTGAGGACCGGCTTGGAATGCTTGTAGGAGCAGTGCTCCGACCAGAGGGCTGAGAAGACCCCGAGCTCGGTGAGCGTCGGGGTGCGGCCCAGCATCGTCACGATGCGCCCGTACTCGAAGGCGTTGAGGTTGTGCTCGCGCACCACCTCCGGGGTCACCGGGCGCTCGCCCGGGAAGGGCTCGGCGTGCGTGGCCGGAGCGGCGACGGTCACTTGGGCTCCGTCCGGGCGCCGCGGAGGGCGTTGGAGAGGTCGCGCACCACGCGGCCCAGCAGCGTCACGTCTTCCTTTGCCACCACCGAGGCCAGCTCGCCGGCGTCGAGGAAGATCCCCTTGCAGTGCAGGCAGCGCTCGACGGTGACGCCCAGGAACTCGACCTGCTCCATGTCGTGCCCATCCTTGGGGCACTTCATGTAATGCGAGCGTCGCGCCGCCTCGTCGGCGGCCTCCTGGGCCTTGCGGCGCTGTTCCTTGAGGAGCTCCGCCTCTTCCTTGGCGAAGAACTCATCCTCGGCCTTGCTGGGTTTGTTGGTGGGCATGCGTCACGGCCTCCTTCAAGAAGTCGGGCGGGCGGTTCCCCTGGGGAGCCACGCCGCAATGGACCGGAAGAATCCGAGGCCCGCGTCGCTCCCAGTGGCGGGGTCGATGGAGCGCTCGGGGTGGGGCATGAAGCCGACGACGGTGCCGGCGGCGTTCGAGATGCCGGCGATGTCGGCAACGGAGCCGTTGGGGTTCTCGCCCCGCACGTACCGCAGCACGACGCGGCCCTCGGCCTCGAGGAGTCGCAGGGTGTCGGGGTCGGCTACGAAGCAGCCGTCGCCGTGTGCCACCGGCACGCGGACCTCCGCGCCCCGGGCGTAGGCGCTGGTGCAGAAGGTGTCCGTCCGCTCCACGCGGACCCACACCGGGCGCGAGGCAAAGGTGAGCCGATCGTTCCGGATGAGGGCGCCCGGCAGCAGGTGGGCCTCGCAGAGGATCTGGAAGCCGTTGCAGATGCCGAGGACCGCGCCGCCGTCGGCCACGTGGCGCTGGACGGCCTGCATCACGGGGCTGAACCGGGCGATCGCCCCGGAGCGGAGGTAGTCGCCGTAGCTGAACCCTCCCGGCAGGATCACCACGTCGGCCTGCTGCAAGTCGGTGTCGCGGTGCCAGACGAAGACCGGCTCCGCCCCGGCGCGCTCCGCCGCGTGCCAGGCGTCCCAGTCGCAGTTGCTCCCCGGGAAGCGGACCACCGCCACGCGCACCATCAGGCCTCCACCGCCAGGCTGAAATCTTCCGTGACCGGGTTGGCCAGGAGCTTCTCGCACATCTGGCGTGCCGCCGCCTCCGCCGCCTCGCGGCTCGGGGCGACGAGCGCCAGCTCGATGGCCCGGCCTACGCGCACCTCGCCGGCGCCGGTGAAGCCGAGGACGCCAAGGGCGTGCTCCACCGCCTGGCCCTGCGGGTCGAGGAGGCCGGCGCGGGGCACGACCCGGATGTGGACGCGGTAGGTCATCGAGTGGAATCCTCGTCGCGATAGGGCGGGACGTGGTGCCGCACCTGGAGGGTCTGCCCCTCCTCGGGGTCCACGGGGCGCTCGGAGAGCGCCAGCAGCGCCCCCCGCACCACCCCGAAGAGCAGGTAGGCGATGCCGAACGGGAAGAAGAAGGTGGACGGGGCGAAGATCGCGCCGACAAACATGCCCAGGGTGATGACGACGCCGAGCAGCCCGCTGAAGGACCGCAGGCCGATGGCCGGGGCCCGCGGGTACTTGACCGTGCTCACCATCAGCGCCGAGAGCGCCAGCATCAGGAAGGTGAGCCCCTGGCGCTGCAGGTCCAGGTATGCGAGCGAGGCCTGGTACCAGTGCGTCTGGCTGAAGGCGTAGTACGTGGCCAGCGTCATCCCGGCGGCGGGGGACGGAAGGCCGGTGAACCACCCGGGCTTGTCGGCACCGGCGGCGGTGATGTTGTACCGGGCCAGCCGCACCGCCACCGAGGCCACGTAGATGAAGCAGATGATCCAGGCGAACTTGCCTGCGCCCTCGAACTCCAGGAAGTACATGATGAGCGCCGGCGCCACGCCGAAGCTCGTGATGTCCACCAGCGAGTCGAGCTCGGCGCCGAAGCGCGTCCCGGTGTGGGACATGCGCGCTAGCCGGCCGTCGAGGATGTCCGCTACCGCCGCGAAGACGATGAACCACCCCGCCCAGAGGAAGTTCCCCTGCGCGGCGGAGACCATCGCCCAGACCCCGAGGAAGAGGTTGCCGAGCGTGAACGCGCTCGGGATGACGATGATCGCCCGGCGGAGGCCGGGGCGGCGCGGGTCCGGGGTGGCCGGGCCGTCGCTCACGCCCACTCCGCGATGACGGTCACGCCCGCCACCGTCCGCTCGCCCTCGGCCACCTTGACCGTGGCGTCGAGCGGCAGGAAGACGTCCACCCGGCTGCCGAAGCGGATGAGCCCCATCCGGTCGCCCTGCCGCACCGCCGCCCCCTGCTCGTGGTCGGTCACGATGCGCCGCGCCACCAGGCCGGCAATCTGCCGCACCAGCACCTTGCCCCGCGGCGTCGTGATGCCCACCGACGACTGCTCGTTCTCCAGCGAGGCCTTCTCGCCGGCGGCGTTGAGGAACGCCCCGGGCACGTAGGCCCGGTACGCGATGGTGCCGCTCACGGGATACCGGTTCACGTGGACGTCGAACACGTTCATGAAGATCGAGACCCGCCGCACTTCCTTCCCGTGGAACGCCGGCTCGTCGATGGTCCGGACGCTGACCACCAGCCCGTCGGCCGGGGCGATCACCAGCCGGTCGCCGCGCGGCCCGTGGCGCTCCGGGTCGCGGAAGAACGCCACCACCCAGACGGCCACCGGCAGGAAGACCACCGCCGCCGTCGTGAGGCCGAGCCCCAGGAACGACACTTCGAGGAGCCAGGCGCCCCCGATGAAGGGCCAGCCTTCGCGGGCGATGCGCATCAGCCGTCCTCGGGCAGGGGATGCCCCGTCAGACGCCGGTAGGCGTCCACGTAGCGGGCCGAGGTCTCGGCCACCACCTCCGCCGGCAGCGGCGGCGGCGGGGCCTCGCCATTCCATCCGCCGGACTTCTTGACCCCCGCCAGGTAGTCGCGGAGCGGCTGCTTGTCGAAGCTCGGCTGCCCGCGGCCCGGCTGGTACCGGTCGGCCGGCCAGAAGCGCGAGGAGTCGGGCGTGAGCACCTCGTCGATGAGCCGGAGCGTGCCGTCGGCGTCCCGGCCGAACTCGAACTTGGTGTCGGCGATGATGATGCCCCGCTCGGCGGCGTGGGCCCGCCCCGCCTCGTAGATGCGGAAGCTGGCGGTGCGCAGCGCCTCGGCCTCGGCCCGCCCCAGCGCCGCCGCCATCGTGGCGAAGGTCACGTTCTCGTCGTGCCCAGTCTCGGCCTTGGTGGCGGGGCTGAAGAGGGGCGGGTCGAGCCGCTCGCTCTCCACCATGCCGGCGCGGAGCTTTTCCCCGGCCAGGGTGCCGTGTTCCCGGTACTCCGCCCACGCGGAGCCGCTGAGGTAGCCGCGCACCACGCACTCGAAGGGGACGGGCGTCGTCCGGCGCACCAGCATCGAGCGGCCGCGGATCGCGGCGCGGTGCGGGGCCAGGTCGGGAAGCCGGCGGATGATCTCGCCGGCATTCGCGGTCACGTAATGCGATGGGAAGACCTGGGCCAGCAGGCCGAACCAGAAGGCGCTCACTTGGGTGAGGACGCGGCCCTTCTCGGGGATCGGCTCGGCCATCACCACGTCGAACGCGCTCACGCGGTCGCTGGCGACGAGGAGGAGGTGGTCCGGGCCCGCCTCGTACACCTCGCGCACCTTGCCCGCTCGCAGGAGGGGGAGCGGCAGGGCGCTGCGCATCACGACGGTCATACCCGCACCTCGGCGGCATCGGGGGTCGCGGCCAGCGGGCGGGCCCGCTCGACCAGCGGCTGGAGGTACTCCGAAAGGAATTCGTCCACCTGCTCGCGCGCCCGCCCGGTGTAGCGGCCCGGGTCGAGCTCGGCCTTGAGCGCGCCGGCGGGAATCTGGGCAAACGCCGGGTCCGCGGCCAGTCGGTCCATCAGGTCGTTCGCGGCGCCTCGCGCCACCCCCTCGGCCACCGCCAGGCTGTGCCGCCGCACCACCTCGTGCAACGCCTGGCGGTCACCCCCGGCGCCGACGCCCAGCATGAGCCACCGCTCGGTGGCCATGAACGGCATCTGCGCCGCCACGTGCCGCCGGATGACGTCAGGCCGCACCTCGAGCCCGGCGGCGATGTTCCCCGCCAGGATGAGCACGGCGTCGGTGGCCAGGAACCCCTCCGGGAGCGACAGCCTGCGGTTGGCGCTGTCGTCCAGCGTGCGCTCCAGCCATTGCCCCGCCACCGTCTGCGCGGCGTTGGCGGGCAGCGCCATCACGAACCGGGCGAGGCCGCCGATCCGCTCGGCCCGCATCGGGTTCCGCTTGTAGGCCATGGCGCTGGACCCGATCTGCTCCGATTCGAACGGCTCGAGCAGCTCGCCCTCGTGCTGCAGGAGGCGGAGGTCGGCCGCCATCTTGGCGGCCGACTGCGCGATCCCGGACAGGGTGTCGAGGACCTGGCTGTCGGCCTTGCGGGTGTAGGTCTGTCCGGTCACCGGCCAGGTGCGCGGGATGCCGAGCGTCGCCGCCACCCGGCGGTCGAGTTCGCGCACCTTGGCGTGGTCGCCGCGGAAGAGCTCGAGGAACGACGCCTGGGTGCCGGTGGTCCCCTTGCAGCCGCGCAGGCGGAGGGTCTCGATCCGGCGTGACAACTCCTCGATGTCGGTGGCGAAGTCCTGCACCCAGAGTGTGGCCCGCTTGCCGACCGTGGTGAGCTGGGCCGGCTGGAAGTGGGTGTAGGCCAGGCAGGGTTCCGCCGCGTGGGTGCGCGCAAAGGCGGCCAGCGACTCGACCACCCCGAGCAGCCGCCCGAGGAGGAGGCGCATCCCCTGGTGCATGACCAGAAGGTCGGCATTGTCCGTCACGAAGGCGCTCGTGGCGCCGAGGTGGAGGTACGCCCGGGCGGCCGGGGCCTGGTCGCCGAAGTGGTGGACGTGCGCCATCACGTCGTGCCGGAAGCGGCGCTCGTAGGCGGCCGCCGCCGCCAGGTCGGCGTCATCCAGGTGGGCGCGCATGGCCGTGAGCGCCGCCTCGGGGATGTCGAGCCCCAGCTCCCGCTCCGACTCCGCCAGCGCCAGCCAGATCCGCCGCCAGAGGCCGATTCGGTGCGGCTCGCCCCAGAGCCGCTGCATGGCGGGCGATGCGTAGCGGGTGCCGAGCGGGGAAACCCAGCGGTCGTCGCTCATCGGTACACCAGGTCGGTATAGGCGGTCTGGCCGTTGCGCTCCACCCAGATGCGGAAGCTGTCGCCGGGCCGGAGGGTGTCGAAGTAGGCGCTCAGGTCGGTGGCCGTCCCCACGCGCTGGCGGTCGAGTCCCACGATCACGTCGCCCTCCCGGAGCCCGGTCGCCTCGGCGGTGCGGGGGGTGATCCGGACGATGAGCGCCCCGTCGGGCGACTGCAGCCCCCGTTCGGCGCGGATGGCCGGGGTCACCGTGACCAGCTGCAGATCCTGCAGCACGGTCACCCGCGCCGCCGACTGGGTCGGCAGGTCGCTCGCGACGAGGGCGCGGGTCGTGGTCACCGTGCCGCGCCGGGTCACCAGCACCACGGTGTCGCCCACCCGGAGGTCGAGCTTGACCGATTCCCAGTCGAGGTGGTTGTGCAACGCGCGGCCGTTGGCGGTCACGAGTATGTCGCGCCGCTGCAGGCCGGCGCGCGCCGCGGGGCCGCCGGGGGCCACCGAGGCCACCTCCACGCCGTTCAGCGCCTTCCACGCGTCGAAGCTCTGCGGTTGCGCCACGTCGAGGCCGGTCCAGGCGCGGCGCACCGACCCCGCGGCGAGGAGCATGTCGGCCACGCGCAGCGCCCGCTCGATCGGGATCGCGAAGCCGAGGCCGATGGAGCCGCCGCTGTTCGAGAGGATCGAGGAGTTGACGCCCACCACCTGGCCGAGGGCGTTCACCAGCGGGCCGCCCGAGTTGCCGGGATTGATGGCGGCGTCGGTCTGGATCATGTCGAGGTAGAGGCCCGCCTGCCCCTCGGAGGGAAGGATGTTGCGGCCGAGGGCGCTCACGACGCCGGCCGTCACGGTGGGGTCGGTGTTGCCGAGAAAGTCCGCATACGGATTCCCGAGGGCCACCACCCACTCGCCCACCATCAGCCCGCGGCTCCGGCCCAGCGGGGCGGTGGGGAGTCCGCGGCCGGCCACCTGGACCACCGCGATGTCCGCCACGGGGTCCGAGCCCACGAGGGTGCCCGGGAGCTGGGAGCCGTCGGGCAGGGTGACGGTGATCTGCTCGGCACCGGCCACGACATGATGATTGGTGAGGATGACGCCGTTGGGGCGGATGAGGAACCCGGTGCCGGAGCCGCGCACCAGCTGGGAGGCGTAGCGCGGCACGAAGAGGTCGGCCCAGGTGGACCGGACCGCCACCTGCTGGCGCGCCGCCACGTTGATGGACACGACGGCGGGCGCGACGCGCTCCACCGCGCTCACGATCGCGGTGCGGCGGGTGGAGTCGATGGCGGTGGTGGCGGCCCCGGCCTGGGCGGGGAGGCCGGTCACGGCGGCCATCAGGAGGCACGAACTCGCCGCGGCCGCCCGCACGCCCCCGAGGCCGGGGCCTCGGGCAGGGTGGGCAGCGGGCTGGCGAGCCGTCATGGCGTGTCCCCGTCCTGGTCGTCGAAGGCGGACTCGGGATAGTCCGCCGCCTCGAAGTAGAGTCCTTCCGGTGGCGCCGGGGGGCTGGTGCCGGCGTTGTCCCGTGCCGCCAGCAACCGGCCGATGTCGCCGGCCGGCCGGCGCCCGAGCCCTGCATCCACCATCGTGCCGACGAGCATGCGCACCATGTGGTGCAGGAAGCGGTCGGCCGACACGTGAAAGGCGAATCCGACCCGGCCCGGCCGCTCGACCCACTCCGCCCGCCGCACGGTGCACTCGTAGTGCGGCTTCGGCTCGCCCTTGGCGGCGAAGGCGCGGAAGTCGTGCCGGCCGGGAAGCTGTTGGGCCGCCTCGTGCAGTGCGCCGGGGTCGAGCGGCCGGCCAAGCGCCCACTCGTACCGCCGGCGAAACGGCGACGCCGCCGCGGCGTCGGTGCCGATGTCGTATCGGTAGGACCGCCCGGTGGCGCTCTTGCGGGCGTGGAACCCGGCCCGAACGCCGCGCACCGAGGCCACCCAGCAATCGCGCGGAAGGAGCGCGTTGAGCGCGCGCCGGATCGCGTCCGGCTCCCACTTGGCGGCGAGCGAAAAGCTCACGCCCATCCCCAGCGCATGCACACCGGCGTCGGTCCGTCCCGCGGCGTGAGCCACGACCCGCCGTCCCGCCAGCCGCTCCAGGACCCCCTCCACCTCCGCCTGGACCGTGCGCCCCCGGGCCTGCCGCTGCCAGCCGAGGAAGCCGCCGCCGTCGTACTGCAGCACCGCCAGGAAGGTCCGGCTCATCGGCGCGGAATTTAGCCCGGCCGGCGGGGGGGCGGCAACTCGCGCAACTGCTTGTCGCCGTTGACAAAAGGGCCGCTCGTGCACCACCGGTCGTGGAGCGCGAACGGCCCTCGCTTCCGCCGGCCGAATTCGGCCGACGAATGGGCGGTCAGTACTTGCGGATGACCCCCACCACGACGCCCTGGATCAGGACATCCCGCTCCTGGAACCGCATTGGCTGCATGGTGGCGTTGGCCGGCTGGAGCCGGATCCACCCGCCCGCCTCGCGGTAGAACTTCTTGACCGTGGCCTCCGCGCCGTGGATCAGGGCGATGACCATCTCGCCGTTCTCGGCCGATTGCCGCCCGTGCACCACCACGTAGTCGCCGTCGATGATGTGGGCGTCCACCATGGAATTGCCCTGGACCTGCAGCGCGTAATTCGGCCCGCGGGTGGGCAGCATCTCGTTGGGGACGGCGAGCGACTCGCTGTGCATCACCGCCTCGATCGGCGTGCCGGCCGCCACGCGGCCGAGGACGGGAATCTCGGACGCCACCGCCGTGCCCCGCGGGGGGAGGACCTCGATGGCGCGGCTCTCGTTGAACGAGCGGCGGATGTAGCCCTTCCGCTCGAGGTTGGTGAGGTGCTCGTGCACCGTGGCGAGCGACTGGAACCCGAAGTGCTCGGCAATTTCCTCGAAGCTCGGCGCGTAACCGTGGTCGGCGATGTGCCCCTGGAGGTAACTGAGGATGTCGTTCTGGCGGCGCGTGAGCGGCATGGCGGTGCCCGGATTCGAGTACCCGAAAGGAGGCCGATTCAACCTACCCGAAGAAGTCCCGAAGGTCAAGGCCGGTGCCGGGGAGTGCCCGGTCAGGGCCAACCCCAAGCGGCAGTTGACGGTGGCCGGATGGTGCGAGCCCTCTTAGCTTGCACCGGTGGCTGGACATCCGGACCGTCGGCCCCGAAGGACGGGGGCGGCGGGGCATCCGGGTGTGGCCGGTGCTCAGGGGAGGGTCGCGGTGACCGAACCAGGCGCAGAGTTCGAGCACGTCCTCCCACCGGAACAGGTGGAGGAGTTCCTGCGCACGCTGGTCAAGGCCGCCCGGGCCTTCCAGATGTACCTCCCCAACAACCCGATGTACCATCGCGCCGCGCAGAACCTCCAGGTCGCCTTCGATCCCCTCTGGTCCGCCCTCGACGAGCTCGTCCTCCAGGTCCACGAGACCGACTTCGTCTGGGAAGGCACCGTCGTCTATCACCAGCTCCAGAAGTCGGACAGCCTGGCGTGGACCCTCTACAAGGACGGGCTCCGCGTCCTCGTCCTCAAGAAGGGGGTCGAGCGCGAGGAGATGCCCCGGCTCCTGCGCGTCATCAACACGGTGCGCGCCTTGGCCCCCGACGCCGCGGACGACCTCTTCACCCTCCTCTGGACCGAGGACTTCCAGTTCGTCGAGATGCGCTTTGCGGAATCGGCGCACGAATACGGCACCGTGGAGCTCGAGACCGGCGCCCGGTACGCGGGCGAGGCGAACCAGGCCGAGTCGGTGCGGCAGGACCTGGCCGCCACCGCCACGGCAGGCGAAGCCGCAGGACCGGGGGAAGAGGGCGAGGGGGAAGGGGGCGAAGCGGGGGCCCAGCGGCCCAAGGGAGTGGTGGACCTCGACGAGTTCGACTCGACGCTCTACTTCCTCGACGCCGCCGAGGTCGACCAGCTGGCTGCCGACCTGCAGCAGGAGTACACCCGGGACCTCCGCGAGGCCGCCCTCAACGCGCTGTACGACCTCTTCGAGGGCGAGGAGGGCGCGGCGGAGGTGCGCGAGGAGATCCTCGGCGTCCTCGAGGCGCTCTTCCCCAGCATGCTCAACGCGGGCGAGTTCCGCGCCAGCGCCGCGGTGCTGCGCGAGTCGCGCGCGCTGTCCGAGCGCGCGCCCGGGCTCGACACGGCGCATCGGGGCCGGCTCGGGCACTTCGTGGACCAGTTGAGCGAGCCCGCCATCGTGGGCCAGCTGATGCAGGCGCTCGACGAGGGCACCGGCCGGCCGAGCGACGCCGACGTGGCGGAGTTGCTGCGCGAGCTCCGGCCGGCCGCGCTCGCCACCCTCGTCGAGTGGACGCCCCGGCTCTCCTCCGCCACGGTGCGTGGGCTGGTGGAGGCCGCGGTGCGCCACCTCGCCTCCGCCAATCCGGGTGAGCTGTTGCGCCTCCTCCGCTCGAGCGAGGGCGACACCCTGCGCGGCGCCATCGAGCTGGCCGGGCGGCTCCGCCTCGAGGGCGCCGTGGCCGGGCTCGGCGAGGTGTTCCCCCGCATCGCCCCCCCGCTCCGGCTCGCGGCGGTGGAGTCGCTCATCGCCATCGGCACGCCGGGCACCCTGCCGCTGCTCGACCGCGCCGTCGGCGACGACGACCGGGCGGTCCGGATGGCGGCGCTCAAGGCGCTGAGCGGACGCGGCTACAAGGGCGTGCTCAAGCGGATCGAGGACGTGGTGCAGGGGAAGGGCCGGAAGGACATCGACTTCAGCGAGCGCCGCGCCTACTTCGAGGCGTACGGTGCCATCGCCGGGCCGGCGGGGCTGGAGCCGCTGCGCGGGCTCCTCGAGCGCCGGGGGCTCTTCCGCAAGAAGGTGAGCGCCGACGTGCGCATGTGCGCGGCCCTCGGCCTGGGCCGGATCGGGACCCCGGAGGCGCGGGCCGTGCTGGAGTCGGTGGCCGAGGACAACGACCGGCAGGTGCGGAACGCGGTGACCGCCGCGCTCCGGGGGGCGGCGGAATGACCCACGACGCCCAGTCGCTCGACCAGCAGCTGCGCCACGACGGGCGCGGCCTCCTCCTGACGTTCTACGCCGCGCTCCGGAGCCTCAAGCTCTATCCCCTCGAGAACACCACCGTGCAGAAGGCGCTCGACGACCTCCTGGCAGCCGGCGTGCAACTGCTCGGCACCGAGGAGGAGGTCGAGCTGCGCGTGTCGGGCGACTTCCTCTTCGTCAACGACACCCGACTCCGCCTCGAGCTCGACAACTACGCCTCCTTCAGCCAGGTGCTGGGACTGCTGCGGACCTTCGAGGTCGGCACCTTCCGGATCCTGCGCGGCGTCGAGCGGCGCGAATGGCAGGCGGTGCTCAGCATCTTCCTGAGTCTCGGCACCCGCGAGGTGGCGGGGAGCCGCTTCGAGGAGCTGCAGGCCCGCCTGGCCCGGGCGGACATCCGCCACCTGCAGCTCGAGCCGCTGAGCTCGGTCGAGGAGCAGCAGGATTCCGCCGAGGCCCGCGAGGTGGCCAAGCGCACCTACGCGCAGGGCGTGGCCGTCACCAAGGAGGTGGTCAACAGCGTCCGGCTGGGGCGTACGGCCAACCTCAAGAAGGTCAAGCGCGCCGTGCAGCTCGTGGTGGACCAGGTGCTCAACAACGAGACCTCCATCGTCGGGCTCACCACCATCCGCGACTACGACGAGTACACCTTCACCCACTCGGTCAACGTCTGCATCTTTTCCGTGGCGCTGGGCAAGAAGCTCGGCCTCAGCAAGCTCCAGCTCTACGACCTGGGCCTCGCGGCGCTCCTGCACGACATCGGCAAGGCGCGGATCTCGCTCGACATCCTCAACAAGACGACCGGCCTCGACGAGGAGGAGTGGCGGATCATGACGCGCCACCCCTGGTTCGGGACGCTCACCCTCTTCAGCTCCCGCCGCTACGAGGAGACGCCGTACCGCGCCATCCTGGTGGCCCACGAGCACCACATGAAGGTGGACCTGACCGGATACCCGCGGCCGATCCGGCCCCGGCAGCTGGGGCTCTTCTCCCGGCTCGTGGCGGTGGCCGACGGGTTCGACGCGGCCACCACGCGGCGCAGCTACCAGACGATCCCGATCCAGCCCGACGAGGTGCTCAAGGAGATGTGGCTCAATCCTCGGCGCGGGTACGACCGGACGCTCGTCAAGGCGCTGATCAACCTGATCGGCATCTATCCGGTCGGCACCTGTGTCATCCTCGACACCCTCGAGGTCGCCATCGTGTCGGGCGCCAACCCCGACCCGACGCTCCTCAACCGCCCGATGGTCCGCATCGCGATCGACGTGAACGGCGCGGTGCTGCCGCCGCCTGGCGTCGCGGCCGACCTGGCCGCCCAGGGGACGCAGGGCGGGTACGCCCGGTCCATCGTGAAGGTGACCGATCCGGCCCGCTACGGCCTCGTGGTGGGAGACTACTTTGTTTGAGACCCAGCGGGTCCTTGCCCTGTACGCCCGGGGGCTGGTGTGGATCGGCCTGCTGCTCGTGGCGGCGGCCCTGCTGGTGGACTTCCGCTGGCTGGCCCAGCCGGTCCCCACGCTCGCCATCCTGTTTGCCGTCGTCGCCCTTCGCGCCTCCCCGGTCCGGCTCAGCAAGTATTCCTACCTGACCCAGCACGGCGTTCCCGTGCTCGTCGGCGTGCTGGTGGCCGCGCCGTCCCAGGTGGTGGCGGGCCTCGCCGCCGGCGTGTACGTGGTGGACACCCTCTGGCTCCGGAAGCCGATGGGCGCGGGGCTCGTCAATGCCGGCCGCGAGACCATCGCCTTCGTGGCGGCCTTTGGGGTCTACGCCCTGGTGCGCGACCTGAGCGGCATGCCGGGGCTCGGCCTCGACTTCCTCCCCGCCGCCTTCACGCTGGCCGGCATCTACTTCTTCTCCTCGCGCGCCCTGTTCTACTTCACCCTCCTCCTGCGCGACAAGCTCGAGAGCGAGGAGCGCCTCCTCATCCTCCGCTATGAGGTGGTGTCCTACCTCCTCACGCTCGGGGCGGTCGCCATCGTCGTCGGCGCCATCAACCTGCTCAGCCCCCCGGGATGGGCGGCGGTGCTGGCGGTCGTGGCCGTCTTCGGGCTCCTCACCAAGAAGATCCTCGAGGAGGCCATCGCGGCCGAGGACCTGAACAAGGTCCACCTGATGGAGACGGCGATCACGACCAACGTGACGCTGATGGACTCCTTCCAGCAGATCGAGCGCCTGGCCCACCGGCTCCTCGACTGGGGGGACCTGCGCATCTACCGCCGGGACGAGCGCGACGTCGTCAGCCTGGCCTACCGCGGCGAGGTCGGTCGCAGCGGCCGCGGGGAGGTGCCGGAGGAGATCCAGCCCCTCCGCCGGCAGGCCATCGAGAGCGGGGAGGCGGTGGTCGTGCATGACACGACGAAGGACTCCCGGCTGATGGGGGGCGGTGCGGAGACGCAGAGCCTGGTGATCCTCCCGCTGCGCTTCGGCGCGGACGTGATCGGGACGCTCGAACTTGAGCACCACAAGCGCCACATGTACCGCGCACGCGATTTGGCGGCGATGGCCACGCTGGCCACGCAGGTGGCCACCGCCATCCACATCGCCGAGTTGCGGCGCCCGCTGGTGACCACGGTGGACGGCATCGGCGCACAGGTGGGCGCGCTCGCGCGCGCCATGGAATCGCTCCGCGCCTCGGCGGACGCCCTCACGGCCGCGTCGAATGCGCTGCGGGCCGGGCTCGCGGAACAGGACGCGTTCGTGGCGGCTGGGCTCCAGGCCACCAAGGCGCTGGCCAGCGGTTCCGCGGAGATGGCCCACCAGGGCCGCCGCGCCGCCGAGGCGAGCGGGCGGGCCTCGGAGACGGCGGCGCGCAACCGGGAGGCCATTCGCGACGCCGTCCGGCGGCTGGTCGAGCTCAAGCATTTCGTGGCCGAGAGCTCCCGGCAGGTGGCCGAGCTGGGTGCGGTCACCAAGCGGATCACCGGGTTCATCGGGTCCATTCGCGAGATTGCCGACCTGACGAACCTGATCTCCCTCAACGCCGCCATCGAGGCGGCCCGCGCCGGGCAGGAAGGGAAGGGATTCGCGGTGGTGGCTGCCGAGGTGCGCGAGCTGGCCGACCAGAGCGCCGTGGCGGCGCGCGAGGCCGGCGGGCTGCTCGCCGCCATCTCCGAGCAGGTGACGGAAATCTCCGCACAGATGGAGCTGGGCGAGCGCTCGGTGGAGGGCGTGGAGCAGCTCGGCGAGGGGGCGGTGGAGGCGCTCGAGGGGATCGTGACCGTGACCCGCGAGGCCGGGAGCTCGGCCTCCCGCATCGGCGAGACGGCCACGCTGCAGGAGGGTGCCTTTGCCCGGCTGCAGCAGCAGATCGGCTCGCTGGCCACCGTCTCCACCCGCATCCTGGAGCAGACGGAAACGCTCGCCGGCCAGGCCGGCCGTGCCGCCGCCGCCCAGGAGGAACTCGATGGCGCCATCCACCAGCTCGAGCAGGTGTCCTCGCACCTGCAGTCGATCGCCCGGCACTTCACGGTGGGGGTGTGAGGTGGCGGAGCGGGTGCTGGTGGCGCTCGGCAGCAACCTGGGCGACCGCGCCCGCCACCTCGACGCGGCGCGCACGGCGCTGGCCGCCCTCCCGATGACGCGCATGCTCCGCGCCTCCGCCGTGGAGGAGACGGCGCCCCTGGGCGGGCTCGACCAGCCGGCCTACCTCAACCAGGTCGTCCTCCTCGAGACGGACCTCGCTCCGCGCGCATTGCTCGACGCCTGCCAGGAGATCGAGCGGGCCGCGGGGCGCGTCCGCGGAGCGCGCTGGGCGTCCCGCACCCTCGACCTCGACATCCTCGAGTTCGGCCGCCGCCAGGTGGCCGAACCCGGCCTCGTGATCCCGCACCCGGAACTCCCCCGCCGCGACTTCTGGCAGCGCGGGCGGGCGGAGGTGACTGCCTGATGCACGACCACCCTCGCGCCCTCACGACCCACGACATCCTCGCCATGAAGGCGGCGCGCCGGAAGATCGTGTCGCTCACCGCCTACGACGCCCTGGCCGCCCGCATCCTCGATGAGTCGGGAGTGGACGTCATTCTGGTCGGCGATTCGGTGAACCAGGTGGTGGCCGGCCGCCCGACCACCCTGAGCGCCACGCTCGACCAGATGATCTACCACGCCCGCGCGGTGCAGGGTGCGGTGCACCATGCGCTGGTGGTGGTGGACCTGCCGTTCCTCACCTACCAGGTGAGCGTGGAGGAGGCCATCCGCAACGCCGGACGGGTGCTGCAGGAGACCGGCGCCGCGGCGGTGAAGCTCGAGGGGGGCGTGCCAATGGCCGCCACGATCCGCGCCCTGGTCGAGCGCGGGATCCCGGTGATGGGGCACGTCGGCCTGACGCCGCAGTCGGTCCACGCCCTCGGCGGGTACCGGGTGCAGGGCCGCGACGCCGAGGCGGCCGAGCGGTTGCTGGCCGATGCCCGCGCCGTCGAGGAGGCGGGTGCGTTCAGCGTGGTGCTCGAGCTGGTGCCCTCGGCGCTTTCGGCCCGCGTGAGCGCGGCGCTCACGATCCCGACCATCGGCATCGGCGCCGGGCCCGACTGCGACGGCCAGGTGCTGGTGCTGCCCGACATGCTCGGGCTCAACGCCGGCTTCCGGCCCAAGTTCCTCAAGCGCTACGCCGACCTCGACGGCATCATCCGGCAGGCGGTGTCCGCCTACGCCGGCGAGGTGCGGGCGGGCGGCTACCCCGGCCCCGAGCACGGGTTCGAGTGAACCCGAACCCCGTCCCCAGGGAGTTCTCGACGGCATCAGGCATCCGGGCGTGGGGAGCGGACCAGCGCGCCGCCGGCCGCCGCACCGCGTTCGTCCCCACCATGGGCGCCCTTCACGAGGGGCACCTCCGCCTCGTGGACACCGCCCGCGCGCTCGCCGACGCCGTCGTGATGAGCATCTTCGTCAACCCACTGCAGTTCGGGCCGACCGAAGACCTCGCGCGCTACCCGCGCGACCTCGCGCGGGACCGCGCCCTTGCCGGCGGGCGCGGTGTGGACGCCCTCTTCGTGCCCGACGTCTCCGAGATGTACCCGCCCGGCTCGGCGACCCGCGTGGTGCCGGGCGCGGCGGCCGAGCGCTGGGAAGGAGCGGCCCGCCCCGGGCATTTCAGCGGCGTGCTGACGGTGGTGGCCAAGCTCTTCCACCTGGTCGGGCCGGACGTGGCGGTCTTCGGGCAGAAGGACGCGCAGCAGGCGGCCTTGATCCGCCAGATGGTGCGCGATCTCGACTGGCCCATCGCCCTGGTCGTGGCGCCCACGGTGCGCGAGGCCGACGGCCTCGCCCTGAGCAGCCGGAACGCGTACCTCTCCGCCGAGGAGCGCGGACAGGCGGTGGGGCTGAGCCGGGCACTGCGCGCGGCCCACGAAGCCTGGGCGGCGGGAGCGGCGGACTCGACGCGGCTGGAGGCCCGGGCGCGGGAGGTCCTCGCGGCATTTCCGGGGGTGCTGGTCGAGTATATTTCGGTCGTGGAACCGCTGGCCCTGGCCCCCGTCCCCGTGGCGGGGGCGGGCTGTTTCATGCTGGTGGCTGCCCGGGTGGGCGCCACCCGGCTGATCGACAACGTCATCTTCGGGGAAGGCATCGCATAAATGCAGCGGCACCTGATGAAGTCCAAGATCCACCGCGCCACGATCACCTCGGCGGACCTGCACTACGAGGGCTCGCTGACGGTGGACGAGGATCTGCTCGACGCCGCGGACCTGCGGGAATTCGAGGAAGTCCAGGTCGTCAACGTGAACAACGGCGCGCGCTTCAGCACGTACGCCATCCCCGGTCCCCGCGGCTCGGGGGTGCTGCAGCTCAATGGAGCGGCCGCACGTCTGGGCATGCCGGGCGATCTCGTCATCGTGATCTCCTACGGCGTCTTCACCGACGCCGAGGCGGCGCGGCACCGTCCGACGGTCGTCTTCGTGGATGAGCGCAACCGCATCGTCCGCCCGCCGCTCCGAGCCGAGGGCTGAGCCGGTGACCGGAGGCGCCGCTCCCCTCGGGGTGTCGCCGGCCCTCCGGCCGACGCTGCCGTCGTGGGCCGAGGTGAGCGCCAAGCGCCTGGGGCACATCCAACGGGTGGCGCAGGTGGTCTCGGAGTGGGCGGAGACCATGGGCGTCCCCGACTCCGAGCGGAACCGGTGGCTCAAGGCGGTCTGGCTGCACGACGCCCTGCGCGACGCGAGCCGGGAAACGCTGGCGCAGTGGGCCTCCAGCTCCTCCGGCCCGATCGAGCTCTGGCACGGCCCCGCCGCCGCCGCACGCGCCAAGGCGGAGGGGGAGACGGACCGCGGCGTGCTCGACGCGGTGCGCTACCATTCGGTGGGGCTGGCCGAATGGGACATGGTCGGCCGGGTGCTCTACTGCGCCGACTTCCTCGAGCCCGGGCGCTCGTTCGACGCGGAGGCGCGCGCGGAGCTCGCCGCGCGGTTCCCGGGTGACGTGGCGGGTGTCCTTCGGGCGGTGTCGCGGGCGCGGCTCACCTACCTGGCGCGGTCCGGATGGCCGCTGCCGGAGCCGATGGTGCGGTTTTGGAACAGTCTCGCCGTCGCCTCGCCCTGATCGGGGCGGGGCTCCTCCTCCTCGCCATCCTGCTGCTCCTTTCCCGGCCGGGCGCCACCACCCCGGTGGAGCGGGCCTACCCGATTCCCGGGGAACACGGTCGCCTGCAGGTGGAGGTGTTGAACGGCAGCGGCCGCAGCGGCCTGGCCCGCACGGCCACCCGGGTGCTCCGGCGGGGCGGCCTGGACGTGATGTTCTACGGGACGGCCGATGGCGACCCCATCGATTCCACCCGGTTGCTCGTCCGGCGCGGCGACAGCACCGCCGCGGAGCGCACGGCTCGCCTCCTTGGCACCGGGCGCATCACCTGGGCGCCGGACTCGACCCGCCGCGTGGATGTCACGGTCATCCTCGGCGCCGACTACCGGCCGCCCGAGGAGATCCACCCCTAGGCGGCAGGCCCTTGCCGGCGCAGGCCGATGACCACGTCCATCACGTTGGTGCCGGTGGCACCGGTGCGAACGAGCGCATTGACGGCGCCGAGCGCGTGATAGGCGTCATGTCGGGCCAGGTCCGCCTCCGGATCTCGGCCCGCCGCGACGACCCGTTGCCAGGTGTCGCCATCCACCGCCGCGCCGGCGGCGTCGGTCGGCCCATCCCGGCCGTCGGTGCCGGCCGCGAGCAACGCCACCCCGGGCACGCCCTCCAACTCGGCGGCCGCGGCAAGGGCGAGCTCCTGGCACCGGCCGCCGGATCCCACGGGCCCCTCGCCGAGCGAGACCGTCGTCTCCCCGCCCCAGACGAAGCAGGAGGCGCCGCCGCCACCGGCGCGGAGGAACGCGCCGATCCGCGTGCCCGCCTCGCGCGCCTCGCCGGCCAGGTCGGAGGCGCCCGCCATCACGCGGAGCCCGAGCTCCGTGGCACGGCGCTCCACGCCGCGCACCGCCAGGCGATTGCTGCCGATCACGTGGGTCGTCACGTTCCGGAAGGCGGGGTCGCCCGGCTTGAGGGTGTCGGGCGCCTCCCCCGAGGCCTGACGCTCGAGGAGGCGGCGGACGGTCGGGGGCGCCTCGCCGTGGCGAGTGGCGCGGGCCAGGAGCGCGAGGGCCTCGCGCGCGGTGCGGGGGTCGGGGGCGCAGGGGCCGGAACCGATGGTGCCGGGGTCGTCGCCGATCACGTCCGAGACGCAGAGGGCGGTGACGGCCCGCGGGGCGAGTGCCGCGGCCAGTCGCCCCGCGCCCCAGCGGAGGCACCGCTTGCGCAGCGCGTTCATGGCGGCAATATCGAGTCCGCTTCCGAGCAGCAGGGTCCAGAGTGCGCCGAGGTCTTCCCGAGCGACCCCTTCGACGGGCGCGGCGGCGAGGCTGCTGGCGCCGCCCGAGAGCAGGACGAGCGCCTGATGGCCGCCCCGTACCTCGGCCACCGCGTCGCCGAGGGCACTCGCGGCCTTGGCGGAGGCGGCACCGGGCACGGGATGATCGCCGGCGCATCGGTGCAGTGAGGCGGGGATCGGGGCCGCATCGGGCCCGATGACAACGCCGCCTGCAAGGGGGAGACGGGCCTCGTCCAGCGCCTTGAGGGCGGCCGACGCCATGCCGGCGGCGGCCTTCCCGATGGCAAGGAGATGCACCGGCGCCGGCGAGGCGAGTGGACGCTCGGCGAGTTCCCGGCGCACCGCCGCCGCGGGATCGGCGGCCGCGAGCGCGGCCCGGTAGAGGTCCAGCAGCACGTCACGCATGCCCTAGTATGGGGCCTCAGTCCTGCCTGTCCAAGGAGCGGTCCGTGAACGACTCTCCCCGCCCGATCGTGACCGTCACCCGCCGCCTCCCGTCGGTCGTGGAGGCCGCCCTGGCCGAGCGGTTCGACGTCCGGCTCAACGCGGAGGACCGTCCGCTGGATGCGGCCGGCCTTGGCGCCGCGCTCGCCGCCTCCGACGCGCTCCTCTGCACCGTGACCGACCGCCTCGACGCCGCGGTGCTCTCGGCAGAGCCCCGGCGCGCGCGGCTGCTGGCCAACTTCGGGGTCGGCGTGGACCACGTGGATCTCGACGCCGCGCGGCGCCGCGGAATTGCCGTGACCAACACGCCCGGCGTGCTGACGGAGGACACCGCCGAGCTCGCCGTCGCGCTCATGCTCATGACCGTCCGCCGGCTGGGGGAGGGCGAGCGCGCGGTGCGCGCCGGGGCCTGGACCGGTTGGGGGCCGACGCACCACCTCGGTCGTCGGCTGACGGGGAAGACCCTCGGCATCGTCGGGATGGGGCGGATCGGGCGAGCGGTGGCACGGAAGGCGGTGCACGGGTTCGGCATGCGGCTGCGCTACGCGAGCCGCACGCCACTGCCCGAGGGAGAGGCCGCGGCGCTGGACGCGGTGCGGACGGAGGTGGACGAGGTGTTCGCCGGGTCGGACGTGGTGTCGCTGCATGTTGCCGCCACGCCGGAGACGCGGCACCTGGTCAACGCACGGCGGCTCGAGCTGATGCCGCCGCACGGCGTGCTGGTCAACACCACCCGGGGCGAGGTGGTGGACGAGGCGGCGCTGGCCGACGCGCTGGCGCGGGGAGTCATCGCGGGGGCGGGCCTCGACGTGTACGAGCGCGAACCCCAGGTGCACCCCGCGCTGCTCCTCCTCCCCAACGTGGTGCTCCTTCCGCACCTGGGGAGCGCCACGGTGGAGGCCCGCACGGCGATGGGGATGCGGGCGCTGGAGAACCTCGTGGCGTGGGCGGAGGGGCGGGAGTTGCCGGATCGGGTGGGGTCATGAGCGCCGGTCTTTTCCTTCGGGGTGAACGGTGGGACTCCGTCAAGTCCGCCTGTCCCGCCGGCTGGCAGAGCACCCCGCCCGCCTGAGCACGACGTAACGGCTTGCCACGGCAGTAGATAGAGGCCCCTGCAACGGAAGGTGCGGGGGCCTTTCGGCGTCGGCGAGCGAACCCGGGAGTCAGGGGTCTTGACGGTATATGGGATAACACATATCTTGCGGTCCACATACGTGTGATGACACGGATATGGATCGATCACCGACCACCCGAAGGGCAGGGACCTCCCATGACGCTCCTCCGCACCACCCCGACCCAGGCCGACCTGGGACTGGCCATCCTCCGCATCGCCGCCGGCCTCGTCTTCGTGGCCCACGGCGGCCAGAAGCTCTTCGTCTACGGATTCGACGGCGTCGCCGGCGCCTTCGGCCAGATGGGGGTCCCGTTCCCGGGGCTCGTCGGCCCGGCCATCGCCTTCCTCGAGTTCTTCGGCGGCCTCGCCCTGATCTTCGGCGTGCTGACCCGCCTTGCCGCCCTCGGCCTTGCGGCCGACATGCTGGGCGCGCTGCTCCTGGTCCATCTGGGCGCAGGGTTCTTCCTCCCAGCCGGCTACGAGTTCGTCCTGACCCTCGGCAGCGCCGCCGTGGCACTGGTCATCACCGGGGCGGGGCGGTATTCGGTGGATGCCGCGCTCGCAGGGCGACGCGGACAGGCGCACGCGTAGGATCCGGCCATCCAGGCACGGGCGGCGATCACTCCCGGACGCCCGTGCCGAGCGCGCCGGTCGGTGGTATCCTTAGCGCACTTCCCGCCCGCTTTGGAGCCCTCCGTGACACCCTCCTGCCGGCTCGCGGTTCTCCACCTCCTCGTCGCCGCGCCGCTCTCCGCCCAATCCTGGTGCACTCCCCAGCGCGCGGACACGGGGTACACCGCCTACACCGGCGCCACGGTGTGGGACGGCACCGGGTCTCCGGCCCGGGCCGGCACCACCATCCTCGTCCACGATGAACGGATCGCCGGCCTCTTCCCGGACGGGAGCCGGCCGCTGCCCCCAGGGGCGCGCACCCGGTCGCTGGCCGGCAGCTTCGTCATCCCGGGCCTGATCGACACCCACGTCCACGTGGCCAGCGATGTCTCGGGAGAGGATCGGCGGAGCCGCGCCGACCTCCGGCTCTGCCGCGCCCTCCTGGGCGGCGTCACCGCCGTGCGCGACATGGCGGGCGACACCCGTGCGCTGGGCTCCCTGGCGCGGGACGCCAAGGTGGGCGACATCGCCTCGCCCGACATCTACTACGCCGCCCTCTGGGCCGGGCCGGCGTTCTTCTCCGATCCGCGCACCGCCCAGGCCAGCGCCGGCGAGGTGCCGGGCTCGATGCCCGGGATGCGCGCGGTGGACAGCACCACCGACCTGCCGCGTGCGGTGGCGGAGGCGAGGGGGACCGGCGCCACGGCCATCAAGCTGTACGCCGCGCTTACGCCCTCCTTCGTCGTCGCAGCAACCCGGGAGGCGCACCGCCAGGGCCTCCTCGTCTGGGCGCACGCCGCCATGGCCGCGGTCTCCCCGCTGCAAATGACCGAGGCCGGCGTGAACGTGCTCTCCCACGGGACGCTCCTTGCCAGGCAACTCGGGGCGGAGGGCTACGCCGCCGCCCTGGCCGACTCGGCGCGCGGGGCCGACCGGGCGCTCGCGGTGCCAACCTTTGATTCGCTCGCTGCCGCGATGCGGCAGCGCGGGACCATCCTCGAGCCGACGCTTTTCATCTATGACGGGGAGCGGGCTGCCGTGCGCCCGCTCGCGGCGGCGGTCACGAGGCGGGCGTATCAGGCCGGTATCGAAGTGAGCGCCGGCACCGACTCCCTCGGCAGCGGCGACCCCGGCGGGTGGTCCCCACCCAACCTCTTTGCCGAGTTGGAGTTGCTCGTGCGGGAGGCGGGGCTCCCTCCCGCGGCAGCACTTGCCGCGGCGACGCGCGTTGCGGCCCGAACCATCGGTGCCGACACCGAGCGTGGCACGCTCGCCCCTGGGCGCCTCGCCGATTTCGTGGTGCTGGAGGCCAGTCCCCTCGAGGACGTGAGCAACGTGAGGCGGGTCCGGCTCGTCGTGAAACGCGGCGCCGAATACCCCGGCGGGCCCACCCTCGGGCCCTGATGGCGCCGAGTGCGCGGGTGTGTGGGTGGCACCTCCCGGGGCGTCCCCCCGCAGGTTCCGGCCGGGTGCCGCGTTCCCCTTGCCCCGGCGGGATGAGCGGTCATATTCCGTGCTGGCGCGAATTCCGACTTTCGTACCGGTCTACCCCCAACCCGACGAGGAACGCACCGATGATTCGTACCAAGACGCTCGCCACGGCCGCCGCGCTCACCCTGGGCGCGATGCTGATGGGGGCGGGAACGGCCTCCGCCCAGCAGGTTTCCACCAACTACGACCAGACGGTCAACTTCTCGCAATTCACCACGTACAACTGGGTCCTGATCCAGGGCGCCACCTACCCCAACTCGCTGCAGGACGCCCAGATCCGGGCCGCGATCGACTCGGCGCTCAAGATGAAGGGCATGACGAAGGTGGACAGCGGCGGGCAGGTGTACGTCGGCTACCAGATCTCAACGCAGGACCAGAAGCAGTGGAACGGCTACAGCTCCGGTGGCGGACGCTGGGGTGGCATGGGCGGCATGGGGAGCGTCACCTCGGAGACCATCGAAATCGGGACGCTGGCGGTGGACATGTATGATCCCGCCAAGCAGCAGCTGATCTGGCAGGCCACGGCCACCAAGCAGCTCAACCCGAGCTCCAATGCCCAGAAGAACCAGGCCAACCTCCAGAAGGCCGTGAACAAGATGTTCGAGAAGTATCCGCCCGGCGCGCAGCAGAAGAAGAACTAGCCCGCGTCGCGTCACGGCCGGAAATGCGACGGCCCCGCCTGATGGCGGGGCCGTTTGCGTTGCTGGTTCCTGCGGCTCAACTCATGAGCAGGAAGGCGAGATGTTGAACTTGCCTGACTGCGTGCTCACGACGGGCCACGGCGCCTGGAGGGACGCGATCAGGCGGTAGCCGCCGGTCTTGTTGATGGAGAACGTGTTGAAGACCGCGATGCCGTTTGCCCCGGTGAGCGCAGTCGGCTGCGACGGCACCACCTTCGAGCCGTTGTTGGTCACCGCCACGAGGTTGACGGGCACCCCGGCGAGGGGCCGACCGGCCTGGTCGCTGACCTTGACCCCGATGTTCGGGGTCATGATGACGTTCAGCGCGTAGCACTGTGAGGAGGACGGCCCCGGCTGGAACACGAGCGTCCCCGTGGTCGGGTACCGTGCAGTCAGGGTGAAGGCCTTGCTTCCGACCACGCCGCCGCTGGTCGCCTCGATCGTGAAGCTCGCGGTGCCGGCGGCGCTGGGCACACCGCCCAGGGTCCCGGCGGCGGACAGGGTGAGCCCCGCTGGCGGGGCCCCGCCAGCCACGGCCCAGCTGTAGGTCCCGGTGCCGCCCGTGGCCTGGAAGGCCTGTGAGTAGGCCACGCCCACCGTCGCGTCGGGGAGAGGCGATGCGGTGGTGACTATCACGGGAGCTGGGGAGATCGTGACGCTGAACGCCCGGTCGGCCGTCATCGGGCCGCTGGTCACCCGGACGGTGATCTGGAAGGCCCCCGGGGACGTCGGGGTTCCCGACAGCGCGCCAGCCGACGAGAGCGTGAGCCCGGCGGGGAGGCTGCTGCCGGGGGCGAGGCCCCAGGAGAAGGTACCTGCGCCGCCCTCGGCCGTCAGGGTCGCGGGGCCGTACGCCACGGTCGCCTGGCCACCCGGGAGCGATGCCGTCGTGATGCTGAGCGGCGTGAGCTGGATCGCCGTCACCGAGAAGGCCCGTGCCTCCGGCGCAAAGCGCAGGGGTGCGGTAGCGGAGGTTGCCTCGCCGTCGTTGGTGCCGGACGTCAGGGTCCACGACGCGGTGGCGGTACCGGCCGCGTCCGTGGCCGTGGTGTCGGGCGCGAACGAGCCGCCCGGGTCGAATGCGACTGCGAGGCCCTCGACCGGACTGTGTCCCTTCCGCGTCACGACGGTCACGTCCACGGTCGCCTGGACCTCGGTGCTGCCCACCGGGATGTACTGCGGCGACGAGGGGCCGGTTCCGGTGGCCGCGAGCCGGATGTCCACGGCGGCAAACGGGCTGAACTTGACCACCTGGCTGCCGGTGCCGCCGCCGCTCACGGCGGCGTAGAGCGTCCCGGGCGAGAAGAGTTGGGCCAGCTGCTGCCAGGCACGGCCGACACTCGTCCGGGCCGCGACCACCGGGGGCGGCAGCGGGTCGCAGGCGAGGTCGAGGGGACCCGGGTCGGCGTAGGCGCCGATCTCGATCGTGCCGGCGCTCGTCGCCACGATCGAGTTCCCGGGCACCACTGACACGTAGCCGTCTTCCACCGCGTGGGCCAGGCGCAGGTCGTTCGGGGAGACGATGTCGGCGTCGTACGAGATGCACACGCCCGTGAGGACCGGTGAGGTGAAGGTCACGGCCGGGTTGGACACGAACTCGAACGCCCCCTGACGGAATCCGTCGATCCCGTACCAGTCCAGCGTGGTCGGGAGGGGGTTGGTGGTCTTGTACACCGAGACGAAGGTGCCGAAGATGGTGTTGGGAACCTCGCCGTGCTCCACCTCCACCGCGGCCGAGTCGAGCGGGTCGTTCACGATCGTGGTCGGCGAGCTGTTGCGGAGCAGCACCGTGTTCTCGGCGCCGAAGATGCCGCTGAGGTCGGGGATGGGGGTGATGTTGTTCGAGCAGTACAGGAGGTAAATGAACTCGAGCACCCGTTCCTGCGTCGCCGTGCTCTGGCCGCCGATCAGGTTGCCTGCGTAGTAGGTGGACAACGTGAAGTTGACCAACGAATCCACGTTCGCCTCGGCGAGGGCGGTCTTGCCCTCCCGCCGCGCCTTCACGATCACGTTGCTGTAGCCCTGGGCCTTCCCGCGCCGTCCGCCGCCCGGCCCGAAGAGCTGGGGCAGGAGACCGTCGATGGTGCTCTGGGCGGCGGCCTCGCTGCTGCACTCCGTCGGCAGGGTGGCCAAGGCGGCCGTGCTCCACTGGACCGGGGCCGCGACCGATCCGGTCGGGGGGCGGTCCGGGGCGAGCTGGTCGCTGGCGCAGGCGCCGAGGAAGAGTGTGGCGCCAGTCAGCACGTACGCCATCCTGCGATTCATCCAGCCCTCCAGGGGCCATGAGTACGAATTCGGGTGGCTCAAGGTAAGCGGGACTGCCGCACGCGCTAGTGGCGCCCCGGCGCTGCGGCGCCCGGACCACTCCTCCGGCAGGGCCGGGTCACTGCGCGCCGACCAGGGCCTGGAACGATGGGTCGCCGACGAGGGGCCGGAACCTCCAGCCTGGGTCGGGCGCGAACTCGTTGCGCCGCTCCGGGTTGGCAGCCAGGAACGTCTTCAGCGCCTCGACGGCTTCCGGCTTGTCGTCAGCCAGGACGTAAACGAAGGCTGCCTGGAGGGAAAGGAACCGGGTCGGGTCGATCTCGGGAGTGGCCAGCGAGCGGCGTGCCACCGCCTTTGCGCTGTCCTTGAGGCCGGCGCGGGCCAGAATGCCGGCGACCATCATGTGCGCCTCAGCAAGCTGGAAATCCGCCGAACCACCGGGTTGGGCTTTCGCCAGGACGTCGCTTCCGGCGAGAGCCCATGCCTTGACGGGGTCCGCCGTCTGGCCGCGCATCGTCATGAGGTAGAG
This sequence comes from uncultured Gemmatimonadaceae bacterium, assembly GCA_964574295.1. Classification (GTDB taxonomy): domain Bacteria; phylum Gemmatimonadota; class Gemmatimonadetes; order Gemmatimonadales; family GWC2-71-9; genus SPDF01. Next base: position 87,762 of record CAZNLY010000001.1, on the reverse strand, counting down.
CTGGCAGGTGGTGAAGGCGGGCTCGCTGGGGAAGCGGCGGAGACCCTCCTCGCACCAGTGGGACGCGTCGATGGGTTGGTCCAGGTCGTACGCCGCGTAGAAGAGCCGCTCGACGATCTTCGGGGCGTTGGACAGGTAGGCATCGGCCTCGTAGGCCCTCCGGGCCGCGAGGAAGACGTCGGTCAGGCTCGTAGTCGGGTCATTGCCGTAGAGGTGGCTGAGCGAGGCCCACGCCCCGGCCTGGGTGGGTCGAAGCTTGGTGGCCTGCTCGAGGTCGCTTCGCGCGCTGGCTCGCAGGGCGGCCGCCGCCACGGGATCCTGCTCAAGGCGGAGGAGGTACTTCCAGTAGCGCAGGTTGCCCCGGATCTCGAAGGCGTCCGCATTGGTGGTGGTGATCGCCATGGCGCGCCCGATGTGCCCGAGCCCAACTCCGATCCAGGATCCGGCGGCTCTCGGGTCTCCCAGATAGCGGCGAGACCGAAGGTAGGCGAGCCGCCCCCGCTGGATGATGGGGTCCGGCCACCTCTCATCGAGTGCTTCGGCTTGCGCCAACAGCGTGTCGGCCTCGTCGAAGGCGGCGACGAAGCGCACCGTGTCGCCGCTGTCGGCCGCCGCCTCGCCGGTCTTGCGCAGAAGTTCGGCGCGTTGCAGGAGCGACCAGGCCGCCGGGCTCCGCGTCCCTTCCTGCTGCCCGCGGAGCGCCACCTCCTGTCCCAGTTCCCGACGGATCAGGTCAGCGGCCTGGGTGGCGAGCGAGTCACGCGCACCGAGCAGGTCGGCGGCCGGCCGCTCGAAGCTGGCCCGCTTCCCGATGTCCGCGCCGCTGGAACCGTCCACCAGCCAGACCTGAACCCGGATCCGGTCTCCCGCCACGGGCTCGACTCGCCCCGTCACGAGCATGCCGGCCTGGAGCGCCCGGGCGATGCTATCCGGCGGGACGGCGGAATCGCGCCAGGCAGCCGACCCGCCCCGCGACACGACGCTCAGGCCAGCGACTTGGCTCAGCTCGTCGATCAGTGCCTCGGTATAGCCGTCCGCGAGGTAGCCGAGGTCGTGCGCGGAGCTCTGGTCCTCGAAGTACAGGACGGCAATCCGGTGCCGGTCGAGCCCGCCCACCCCGGCCTCTGGGGACGGGCCGCTGCGAGCCAGCATCCACGCCACGCCACCGATGCCGAGAAGCGCCGCGCCGGCCACCGCCCAGGTGGCCGGCCGCCGCCACGAAGGCTTGGTGGCCGGGAGCTCCTTGGCCTTCAGCGCCTCGAATTCCTCCATGGTCATCCGCACCGCCATGTTCCGGGTGCTGGTTGTCCGCACCGTGGCTCGGCGCGTGGCGGTGGTCCCGATCGGCGTGCCGAGCATGTCGCAGAAGGCCTTGGCCGTCTGCGGCCGGTCGGCCGGCACCTTGGAGAGCACCGCGAGGACCGCCTCCTCGACCTCGTCGGGCACCGAGGCGCGGACCTCCTGCAGGCCCGACACCGGCGTCATGGCGTGCCGGGCCATGATGGCCCGCGCGTTGGGGCCGGTGAAGGGCGGGGTGCCGGCAAGCATCTCGTAAAGCACGCAGCCGAGGCTGTAGAGGTCGGCGGTGGGGCCGACATGCTCGCCGAGGCCCTGCTCGGGACTCATGTAGAGGGGCGTGCCGACGGCCATCCCGGTCTGGGTGAGCTTCTCGCCGGCCTCGCTGGCGGCGCGGGCGATCCCGAAGTCGGCCACGAGGCAGTGCCCGCCGGCGAGGAGGATGTTCTCCGGCTTGATGTCGCGGTGGATGATGCCGAGCTCGTGGGCGTATCCCAGTGCGTCGGCCACCTCGAGGGCAATGTGAATGGCGTCCTCGATCGGGAGCTGCTGCTCCCGGTCGAGCCGGTCGCGCAGCGACTCGCCGCGGACGAAGGGCATGACATAGTAGAGGAGGCCGTTCGCCTCTCCCGAGTCGTACAGCCCGAGGATGTGGGGATGCTGGAGCTTGGCGGCGAGGCGGATTTCGCGGTCGAACCGCTCGGAGCCGATCGAGGCGCCGAGCTCGGGGTGGAGCACCTTGATTGCGACTTCGCGGTCGTGCTTGAGGTCCTGCGCCAGGAAGACAGTCGCCATGCCGCCGGCGCCGAGCTCGCGCTCGACGCGGTAGCGGTCGACAATGGCGGACTGGAGGCGGTCGAGAGTGTCGCTCACGGCTCCGGGGGCGTCGAAGGGGCGGGAGTCCTCCGGCGTAAGTTACGACCGCCCGGCCGCGGGCGCTACACGAACTGCGCCCGCTCGGTGCTCCCCTCCAGCGCCAGAGTGCTGCTCTGCCCCGCGGAGAGGACCTGGGCGACGGCGTCGAAGTACCCCGTGCCCACCTCCCGCTGGTGCTTGGTGGCGGTGTAGCCCTCCGCCTCGAGCGCAAACTCCTCCTGCTGCAGCTCGGAGTACGCCGCCATCGCGCGCTCCTTGTAGTCCGCGGCGAGCTTGTACATCGACAGGTTGAGGGCGTGGAAGCCCGCCAGGGTCACGAACTGGAACTTGTACCCCATGGCGGCCAGCTCCTGCTGGAACCGCGCGATGGTGGGCTTGTCGAGGTGCTTCTCCCAGTTGAACGACGGGCTGCAGTTGTAGGCGAGCATCTTTCCCGGGTACCTGGCGTGCACCCCGGCCGCGAACTGGCGCGCCTCCTCGAGGTCGGGCGTGGAGGTCTCGCACCAGAGCAGGTCGGCGTACGGGGCGTAGGCGCACGCCCGCGCGATGGCCATCTCGATCCCGTTGTTGATGCGGTGGAACCCCTCCGCCGTCCTCGGCTCGTCTTCGCGAATGAACGGATGGTCCCGCGCATCGGCATCGCTCGTGATGAGCGTGGCGCTGTCGGCGTCGGTCCGCGCGATGATGAGCGTGGGCACGCCCATCACGTCGGCGGCCAGCCGCGCCGCCACCAGCGTGCGGATGAACTGCCCCGTCGGCACCAGCACCTTGCCGCCTAGGTGGCCGCACTTCTTTTCCGAGCTGAGCTGGTCCTCGAAGTGCACCCCCGCCGCGCCGGCTTCGATCATCGCCTTCATCAGCTCGAAGGCGTTGAGGGGGCCGCCGAACCCCGCCTCGGCGTCGGCCACGATCGGGGCGAACCAGTGCCGGCCGTCCTTCCCCTCCGCGTGCTCGATCTGGTCGGCCCGCTGGAGCGCGTTGTTGATCCGCTTGACCACCATCGGCACCGAGTGCACCGGATAGAGGCTCTGGTCCGGATACATCGCGCCGGCGTCGTTCGCGTCGGCGGCGACCTGCCACCCGGAGCAGTAGATGGCCTGGAGGCCGGCCCGGACCTGCTGCATCGCTTGGTTGCCGGTCAGGGCGCCCAGCGCCTGCACGTAGTCCTCGCGGTGGAGCAGCTCCCAGAGCCGCTCTGCACCCAGGCGGGCCAGGGTGTACTCGATGGGCACCGTGCCTCGGAGGCGGTTCACGTCGGCGGCGGAGTAGGGGCGGGCGATGCCGGCCCAGCGATTCGAGGGAGTCGGGGACATCGGGCTCTCGCTCAGTGGGGGTCGAGCAGGGGATAGGCCGGGATCGTCAGGAACTCCACGAACTCGCGGCTGGTGGACAATTGGTTGAAGAGGTCGCGGGCCTCGGCGTAGCGGCCCTGCGCGAAGCGGGTGTCGCCCACCTCGGCGCGAATGGCCTCGAATTCCTCGGCCGAGAGCCGCAGGAAGGCGCGCTCGGTGAGCGGGATGGCGCGGCCGTCGTGCATCGTGACCGGCACCTGGAAGTGCAGCCACTGCCACACCTGGCTCCGGCAGATCTCCGCCGTGGCGGCGTCCTCCATCAGGTCATACAGCGGGACGCAGCCGTTCCCGGCCAGCCAGGCGGCGAGGTACTGAATCCCCACGCGGATGTTGTGCCGGAGCCCGGCCTCGGTGCGCGTCCCCGCTGGCACGGCCAGGAGGTCCGCGGCGCCCACCCGGACATCGAGACGGGCCACGTCGAGCTGGTTGCGCTTGCCACCCAGCACCGCATCAAAGGCCTCGCGCGCCACCGGCACCAGCCCCGGGTGCGCCACCCAGGTGCCGTCGTGCCCGTCGCCGGCCTCGCGGCGCTTGTCGGCGCGGACCTTCTCGATCGCCTCGGCGTTCCGGGCCTCGTCGCCCTTGATCGGGATCTGGGCCGCCATGCCCCCCATCGCGAACGCGCCGCGATGGTGGCAGGTGCGGATGAGCAGCGTGGTGTAGGCCCGCATGCAGGGCGCGGTCATCGTCACCTGGGCGCGGTCGGGCAGGACCCGCGCGGGATCGGCCTTGAGCGTCTTGATGGTCGAGAAGATGTAGTCCCACCGGCCGCAGTTGAGGCCCACGATGTGGTCGCGCAGCTCGTAGAGGATCTCGTCCATCTCGAAGGCGGCGGGGAGCGTCTCGATCAGCACGGTGACCCGCACCGTCGAGGCGGGGAGGCCGAGCGTGCGCTCCGCGTGGGTCAGGACGTCGTTCCACCACCGGGCCTCGAGGTGACCCTGGAGCTTGGGGAGGTAGTAGTAGGGCCCGGTGCCGCGGGCCAGGAGCTCGCGCGCGTTGTGGAAGAGGTAGAGGCCGAAGTCCACCAGCGGCGCAGGCGCCGGGATGCCGTCCACGAGCAGGTGCCGCTCCTCGAGGTGCAGCCCGCGAGGACGCACCAGGAGCACCGCGGGGCGCTCGTTCAGCCGGTACTCCTTGCCCGTCACCGGATCGGTGTAGGCGATCGTGCGGCGCACCGCGTCCATCAGGTTCCCCTGGCCCGACACCACGTTGTCCCATGTGGGGGCGAGGGAATCCTCGAAGTCCGCCATGAACACCTGCGCCCCGGAATTGAGGGCGTTGATCACCATCTTGCGGTCCACCGGCCCGGTGATCTCGACCCGGCGGTCGAGCAGGTCGGCGGGAATCGGTGCGACGTGCCAGCGCGACACCCGCACGCTTTCGGTGTCGGAGAGGAAGCCGAGGCGCTCGGTGCCCGCGTCGAGGCGAGCCTGCCGCGCGGCCCGGGCCGCCAGCAAATCGGCCAGGCGCGGCCGGAAGCGGCGCGTCAGGTCCTCCACGAAGGCGAGCGCCGCCGGCGTGAGGACGCGATCGAGATCCACGGACACCATGGGGGCCAGCTCGGTCATGCCTGCCGCTCCGACTGGGGACGCTGAAGCTTGCACTGGACTCAAGGAGGAGACCGTGGGAATTCGATGAACGTCACCCAACGGTCGTCGAGGGCGGGAATGGGCAAGTTCCGGGCTGGCAAGCCCGGTGAGGGAGATATTCCTAAGTATTTGAAGGGAATAATGTTACGATGCGGTTCCGCGCGGGTTGTTGCGTGGAGGAAACGGCTCCGGCAGGGCGACTGCTGCAGGCCGCTGTCCGGCCCGCGCCGCACGCCGCCTCCCCTCCACCTGCACCCGCAACTGGCCACAGGCGGCGTTGATGTCGAGCCCGCGGCTCCGCCGGACCACCGCCTCCACGCCCTGACGGAGCAGCCGGTCGGCAAAGGCGCGGACCTCCGCGGGCGGAGTCGGGTCGAGCCCCGGGGCCCCGCCGGGGTGGAGCGGCAGGAGGTTCACGTGGGCGCCATGCCGGCGGGCCAGCGCCGCCAGGGCATCGGCGTCCTGCGGCGTGTCGTTCTTCCCCGCAATGAGCACGTACTCGAAGGTGATGCGTTTCCGGAACGCCTCCGCGGCCTCGAGCACCGCCGTGAGGTCGTACTTCTTCTCGATCGGCATGAGGGCCAGGCGCCGCGCCGCGGTGGGCGCATGCAGCGAGATGGCCAGCCGGAACTGCTCCGGGCGCGCCGCCAGCTTGGCCATGCCCGGGAGGATCCCGACGGTCGAGACGGTGATGTGCCGCGCCCCGATCCCGAACCCCTCGGGGTGGTTCAGGATGGTGAGGGCCACGTCCACCCCGGGCCAGTTGAGGAGCGGCTCCCCCATGCCCATGAAGACGATGTTGGTCGGCTTGTCGGCTGGGTCGTGGAGCACCACCTCGCGCACCTGGCCGGCGATCTCGAAGGGAGTGAGGTTCCGCCGGAACCCCATCTGCCCGGTGGCGCAGAAGACGCACCCGAGGGCACAGCCCGCCTGCGACGAGACGCAGAGCGTGCGCCGCGTTCCCGACGGAATCAGGACCGATTCGACCGCCTCTCCGTCGGCCAGCCGCCAGAGAAACTTCCGCGTCCCGTCGCGGGAGAGCTCCGTCACCTCCGCCGACAACCGCGGAAGCGGGAGCTCGGCGTCGAGCTCGTGCCGGAGCGCGGCCGGGAGTTCCGTCGCCTGCGCCCAGGCCGCCACGGGCTGCATCCAGAGCCGGCGCATGAGCTGGTCGGTCCGGAAGCGTGGAAGGCCGCGCGCCGCCACCCACGCCGAGAGGCGCGCGCGCGCCTCGGCGGGCGGGAGGTCGAGGAGCGTGGCCTCGGGCGAGCGATCGGCACCGGTGGACATCGAGGAAGAAGATAAGCGGCTCTCCCCACCCCCGTTGCATGCCGTCGCCAAAATGCGCCTAACTTGTTCAAGGGAAATTACTTGTCCCCCTGCGGGGCGGCGGTTAGGTTTTCCCCACCGCGGCCCTCCGGCCCGCGGCCCCTGGATCAAGGACGTCCATCGATGACAGCCACCGCCTTCCGCACGCACCGATGCGGGGAGCTCGCGCGGGAACATGTCGGCCAGCAGGTCCGCCTCGGCGGGTGGGTGCACCGCCGCCGGGACCTGGGCGGCGTGGTGTTCCTCGACCTGCGCGACCGGGCGGGACTCGTGCAGCTCTCGTTCGACCCGCGCTGGAGCGGGGCGGACGTGATCGCGCGGGCGGCGGCGGTCGGGCCCGAGACGGTCGTCCTCGTCGAGGGCGAGGTGGCGGTGCGCCCGGAAATCGGCCGGGACGCCACGATGGCCTCCCGCGAGGTCGAGGTCCACGTGCGGACGCTGACGGTGGCGGGCGCCGCGGCCACCCCCCCGATCCCGGTGGCGCGGAAGGAGGGTGAGGAACTCCCGGCGGAGGAGCTTCGGCTCAAGCACCGGATCCTCGACCTGCGCCGGCCGGAGCTCCAACGCAACCTGACCCTGCGCCACCGCCTCCTCCAGCGCACCCGCCGCACCATGAGCGACCTGGGCTTCCTCGAGATCGAGACTCCGATCCTCACCAAGCCCACGCCGGAGGGCGCGCGGGACTATCTCGTGCCGAGCCGGATCCACCGGGGCGAGTTCTACGCGCTGCCGCAGTCGCCGCAGATCTACAAGCAGCTGCTGATGGTGGCCGGCTATGACCGCTACTTCCAGGTGGCGCGCTGCTTCCGCGACGAGGACCTCCGCGCCGACCGCCAGCCGGAGTTCACCCAGATCGACATCGAGGCGGCCTTCGTCGGCGCCGAGGACGTGCAGGCGGTGGTCGAGCAGGTGCTGGTGGACCTGTGGGAGGAGGGGGGACACCGGGTGGCGCGGCCCTTCCGCCGGATCACGCACCGGGAGGCGATGGAGCGCTTCGGCGTGGACAAGCCCGACCTCCGGTTCGGCTTCGAGATCCAGGACCTCACCGCCCAGGTCGGCGCCGATGCCGCACCGTTCGTGCGCGAGGCGATCGCCGCCGGCGGGCGGGTGCGCGGCATCGTCGCGTCGGGGCAGGCCGACGCGAGCCGCAAGGAGCTGGATGCGCTGGGAGCACTGGCCAAGGAAGCCGGGGCGGGCGGGCTCATCTGGGCGCGGCACGCTGCGTCGGGCTGGGAGGGCCAGGGGGTCAAGGCCATTGGCGCGGAGGCGCTGGCCCGATTCGCGGCGCCGGTCGGGAGCCTCCTCCTGGCGGTGGCGGGCGCCGATCGCGTCACCTCGCCGGCGCTGCACGCCGTGCGCACCGCGCTCACGCGGCGGCCCGGGGTGACCCCCTCGGAGCCGCACGCCTTCTGCTGGGTGGTGGACTTCCCGCTCTTCGAGCAGGACGCGGCGTCGGGGGAGTGGTTTCCCGCGCACCACCCGTTCACCGCTCCCCATCCGGACGACCTGCCGCGACTGCGCGCGGAGCCTTGGTCGTGCCGGGCGCTGCACTACGACGCCGTGTACAACGGCAACGAGCTCGGCAGCGGTTCCATCCGGATCACCACGCCGGAGCTGCAGACGACCATCTTCGAGCTCCTGCGCATTCCGGAGGCGGAAATCCGGCGGCGCTTCGGGTTCCTGCTCGACGGCCTGGCCGCCGGCGCGCCGCCGCACGGCGGCTTTGCCCTCGGCTTCGACCGGATCGTGATGTTCCTGGCGGGCGCCACATCCCTGCGCGACGTGATCGCCTTCCCGAAGACCACCGCGGCGCGCGCCCTCTTCGAGGGGGCGCCGACGCCGGTGAATGCCGCCGACCTGGCGGCGCTGCACCTGGAGGTGACCGAATGAAGGTTGACGCCGCCGACGTCGTGCACCGCCTCTCGACCGAGGGCGCGGATCCGCTCCTCCTGGGCGGGGTGAACGACGTGAACCTCCTCGAGCTCCAGCGCGCCCTCGGCGTGCGGGCCACCCTCCGCGGCGACACGCTGACGCTGGGCGGCACGCTCGAGCAGGTGGAGCGGGCCACGCCCGTGGTGCAGGGGCTGATCGACCTGGCGCGGATGGGGGAATCGATCGCCCCGGAGGACGTGTACCGCATCGCGTCGGAGCCGGGCGGCGAGGTGCCCGCGGCCGGCGGCGACGGCCGGATCGTGCTGCCCGGACTGCGGCGCGCCATCCAGCCCAAGACCCAGGGCCAGAAGGACTACCTCGCCGCCATCGCGGCGCACGACGTGGTGGTGGGCATCGGCCCGGCCGGCACCGGCAAGACCTACCTGGCGGTGGCCAAGGCAGTCGAGGCGCTGGCTCGCAAGCGGGTGCGGCGGATCATCCTGGCCCGCCCGGCGGTCGAGGCTGGGGAATCGCTCGGCTTTCTCCCCGGCGACCTCCAGGCCAAGGTGGACCCGTACCTCCGTCCGCTCTACGACGCGCTCGAGGACATGATGCCGGCGGAGCGCGTGCAGAAGGCGCTCGAGAGCCGCACCATCGAGATCGCACCCCTGGCCTACATGCGCGGGCGCACCCTGTCCGACGCCTTCATCATCCTCGACGAGGCGCAGAACGCCACCGGCGCCCAGATGAAGATGTTCCTCACCCGCCTGGGCGTGAACAGCCGCGTGGTCGTCACCGGCGACAAGACCCAGGTGGACCTGCCCCGGCGCGAGGACTCCGGCCTGATCCAGGTCGAGCGGATCCTGCCAGGCATCGAGGGCATCGCCTTCTGCTACCTGCAGGACACGGACGTGGTGCGGCACCGCCTGGTGAAGGACATCATCCGCGCCTACGCCGAAGACCAGGTGGGGTAGAGGCGGCCGTGGCCATCGCCGCCGAGGTGACCGTGCACGGCCGGGTGCTCCCGGTGCCGGCCGCGCTGGTCCGCCGGGCCGTCCGGGCGGTGCTCGCCGGCGAGCGGCGCCGCGCCTCGATGTCGGTCACCTTCCTCGGCCGCGAGGCCATGCGGCAGATGAACCGCGTGCACAAGGGGCACGACTTTCCCACCGACGTGATCAGCTTCGCGCTTCCCGACCCGCGAGGCGGCCTCCTCGGCGACCTCTACCTCTGCCGCTGGCAGGCCGAACGCGAGGCGCGGCGTCGCGGCCTGCCGCTGCGGGAGGAGATCCTCCGGCTGGTCATCCACGGAACGCTGCACATCCTCGGGTGGGACCACGACGACGGGGCGGGGCGCGAGGCGTCGCCGATGTGGGTCCGGCAGGAGCGGTACCTGCGGGGGCTCCGGTGATCGCCGTCCTCGCGCCGCTGGCGGTGCTGGGCTTTTG
>CAZNLY010000001.1:68669-77900 GCA_964574295.1 uncultured Gemmatimonadaceae bacterium | reverse complement strand
CTGCGGGGGCTCCGGTGATCGCCGTCCTCGCGCCGCTGGCGGTGCTGGGCTTTTGCGCCTGGGCCGGATGGCTCGCCCTGGCGGCGGAGGCCGAGGGCGACCTGCCGCGCCTCGAGCGGGACGAGGGGGGTGCGCTGCCGCTGGCGCGGCAGCTCCACCTGGCGCACCTGGCGCTGCTGGTCATCGCGGGCGCCGCCGCGGCGACCGCCCTCACCTGGTGGCTCTGGCCCCCGGTCCAGGCGGCGCTCCGCCTGCTCCTCGGGGTTTCGATGGTCTGGCTGGTGGGCGACCTCCTCCCGCGCCTCCTCGCGGCGATTGCGCCCGACCTGGCCCGGCTGGTGCGCCCGGGCGCCGCCCGCTCCCTCCGCGTCTTCCGGCCGCTCTTCGGCCTGGTGGCCGCCGCTGATCGCCGGGGCATGCGTGCGCAGGCGGCGCCGCGCGGTGGCGCCCGCCCCCCGCGCGAGGCCATCCTCGGGGTCTTTTCCCTTTCGGACATGGCGGTGGACGAGGTGATGACGCCGCGCATCGACATCGCCGCGGTGGACACCGCCGACACGCGGGAGGAAGTGGTCTCCGCCTTCAGCCGCTCGGAGCACGCGCGGCTGCCGGTCTTCGAGGGCCACCCCGACGCGGTGGTCGGCGTGGTGTACGCCAAGGACATGCTGGCGCACCTCGAGGACGACGCCTCGGCCACGCCGTGGACCGCGCTCATTCGCCCGGTGCCCTTCGTGCCGGAAGGGAAGACCCTCGACCGGCAGCTGCGGGACTTCCAGCGCGGCCCGAGCCACCTCGCGGTGGTGGTGGACGAGTTCGGCGGCACCGCCGGCCTGATCACGCTCGAGGACATCCTGGAGCAGGTGGTCGGCGAGATCCACGACGAATACGACGTGGACGAGGTGGAGCCGGTCGTGGCGCTGGGGCAGGGCGCCTACCGGTTGCAGGGTGGGGTGGCGCTCACCGAACTCGAGGCGCTCTTCCACCAGGACATTGGGCGCGAGGACGTGAGCACGGTCGGCGGGCTGGTGCTGGCCGAACTTGGCCGGGTGCCGCGCGCCGGCGACCGCGTGCGCCTCCCGGAGCTCGAACTCGAGGTGGAGCAGGTGGCCCGGCGGCGGGTGCGGCGCGTGGTGGCGCGGCCGGCCGCCGCCGGCGTGGGGCCGGCCCCGGGGGAGGCGGCATGACCTGGTTCGCCTTCGGCCTCGGCGTCCTGCTCACCCTCTTCGGCTCGGTGGCCGGGACGGCGCTGGTGTACGTGAGCCGCGCCGAACTCGCGCGGGCCGTCTCGCGCCAGCTCCGCGGCGGCTCCTCGGCGCTCAACTGGCTCTCGCGGATCGAGGCCATCCTCACCGCCGCGGCGGCCACGACGGCGTTCGGCGTGGTGCTCATCGGGGCCACGGTGCCGGCGCACCTGGCCGGATCCGGCGCGGCCATCCTCGCCGCCGTGGTGGCGCTGGTGGCGGTCCCCTTCGTGCTCTTCAGCGGCTACCTGGCGCCGCGCTGGCTCACCGCGCCGCGCGCCGACGCCGTGGCGGAAATGGCCACGCCGCTCCTCGACCCCTGGGCCCGGCTCCTCGGCGCCTTGCTGCCGGCGCGGCGCCCGGCGCGCGCCACGGAGTTTCGCACCCTCTGGCGCGAGGGCGCGGCGGTGGGGCTCCGCGCCGATGAGGACCTCCGCGCCGTGGGCGGGGTCATGGCGTTCGCCAGCCGGCCGGTCCGGGAGATCATGACCCCGCGCACCGACCTCATCGCCATCGCCGAGGATGCGCCGCTCCCGGACATCCTGCAGGTGTTCTCGCAGAGCGGCTACAGCCGGATTCCCGTTTATCGGGGCACGCTCGACGAGATCGTGGGGATGCTCCACGCCTTCGACCTCTTCAAGCTGCGCCCCGGGGATCCCCTTCCGGTCCGGCCGGTCGCCGTGGCGCCGCCCAACCGGCCGGCCGGCGAGCTCTTCCTCGACATGCAGCGCGAGCGGCGCCACCTGGCGGTGGTCCTCGATGAGTACGGCGGCACCCAAGGGCTGGTCTCGCTGGAGGACCTCCTCGAGGAACTGGTCGGTGAGATCTACGACGAGCACGACCAGGCGGCGCCCGGCGCCGGGGCGGGCGCGCCCGCCGAACTGGATGCCGCGACGCCCGTCTCCGAGGTAGCGGAGCGCTTCGGGGTGACCTTCCCGCGCACCGCCGCGACCACCCTCGGCGGCCTCGTGGCCGAGCTGGCGGGCCGCATCCCCGCGGCCGGCGAGCGCTTCACGGTGGCCGGGCTCGAGGTGGACATCGTCTCCGCCTCGGCCACCCGCCTCGAGCGGCTGTTGCTGCGCCCGGGGCCGCTCCCCTCGATCCCCCTCGCCCGGGAGGCCCCGTGAGTCCGCGCGCCCGGAAGCGCCCAGACCTCCCCTCGCTGCTGCGGGCGGGCAAGCTCGACGAATTCGTCCGCCGGGCCCGGGAAATGGAATCGGCCGACCTGGCCGACGTCCTCTCCTCGCTCGACGAGGCGGAACGGCTCGCCGCCGTCCAGGCCCTCCCGCCGGAGATCTCGGGCGAGGCGCTGGTCGAGATGCCGGAGGAGGCGCACGCCGAGGACACCCTCGCGGCGCTCGAACCGGACAAGGCCGCCGACATCGTCGAGGAGATGGCCGACGACGACGCCGCCGACATCCTCCAGGAGCTGGAGCCCGAGGAGCAGGCGCGCATCCTTTCGAAGGTGGAGCGCGAGGAGCGGGCGGACGTCGAGCGGCTCCTCTCGTATGACGAGGAATCGGCCGGCGGCCTGATGACCACCCGGCTCGTGACCGTGCCCGACACGGCCACGGCGGGCGAGGCGATCGAGACCATCCGGCGGCAGGCGGAGGAGGCTGAAGACTTCTACCAGGTCTTCGTGGTGGACGTGGACGGCGCGCTCCGCGGCGTGCTCCCCCTGCGCGACCTCGTGACCAGCCCGCCCACCCGGCCGGTGCGGGAGTTCATGGAGCCGGCGGACATCTTCGTGACCCCGGAGCGGGACCAGGAGGAGGTGGCCCGACTCATGGCCCGGTACAACCTGCCGAGCGTGCCCGTGGTGGACGTGGCCGGCCGGCTCCTCGGGCGCGTGACGTTCGATGACGTGATCGATGTCGTCGAGGCGGAGACCACCGAGGACCTCCTCAAGTTCGGCGGCGTCTCGCCTGACGAGGAACTCGGGGCGCGCTGGACGGGGGCGGTGCGGAGCCGGCTCCCGTGGCTGTACGTCAACCTGCTGACGGCGTTCGCGGCGGCCTCGGTCGTGCTGGTCTTCTCCAACGCCATCCAGGAACTCAAGTGGCTGGCGGTGTTCATGCCGGTCATCGCCGGGATGGGCGGCAATTCCGGCACCCAGGCGCTCGCCGTCTCGGTGCGCCGGATCGCGCTCGGGCTGGTGCCGGCCGGGCAGGAGATGCGGATCGTCGGCAAGGAAATCGTGGTCGGGCTGGTGAACGGCCTGGCGATCGCGCTGGTGGCCGGGGTGGTCGCCGCGCTGGCCGTGGACCTCCGCTTCGGCGGGGTCGTGGCGCTGGCGATGTCGGGGAACCTGATGATGGCGGGGTTCGCGGGGGCGTTCGTGCCGCTCACGCTCGAGCGGCTGCGCATCGACCCGGCCATTGCCAGCTCGGTGTTCGTTACGACGTTCACGGATATGTGCGGGTTCTTCCTCCTGCTGGGGATGGCCACGCACTTCCTGCTCTAGCTTGCCCCGCTCCCGGTTCCCGGCGAGCTTCCAGCATGGATCGTGACGCGCTGCTCGCCGGGCTCGCCGAGCGGCGGCCCGCCGCCCTGGCCCGGGCCATTTCGGTGGTGGAGAACGGGCGGCCGGGGTTCGAGGGGCTCCTCAGCGCGCTCCACCCCTCGCTCGGGCGGGCGCACCGGATCGGCATCACGGGGCCCCCCGGCGCCGGCAAGTCCACGCTGACGGAGCGGCTCGCCGCCGCCTACCGCGCCGCGGGCCACACCGTGGGCATCGTGGCGGTGGACCCGACGAGCCCCTTCTCGGGCGGCGCGCTCCTCGGCGACCGGATCCGGATGGAGGGCATCGCTCTCGATCCCGGCGTCTTCATCCGTTCGATGGCGACGCGCGGGTCCCTCGGCGGGCTCGCGACCTCCACGCGCGAGGTGTGCGACGTGCTCGACGCCGCGGGGTTCGACCGGATCCTGGTGGAGACGGTGGGGGTGGGGCAGTCCGAGCTGGCGGTGTCGCGCATGGCCGACACCAGCCTCCTGGTGCTGGTGCCGGAGTCGGGCGACGGCATCCAGACCCTCAAGTCGGGCATCATGGAGGTGGCCGACCTCTTCGTGGTGAACAAGGCCGACCGACCCGGCGCCGACAAGCTGCGGTCGGAAATCGAGATCACCCTCGGCATCCGGCGGGGGAACGCCTTCCGCCACGTGCCGGCGCACCACGGCTTTCGCGCTCGCGCGGAGGCGCAGGCCAAGGCGGCGGACGCCGACGACGGCGGGTGGAAGCATCCGGTGCTCGCCGCGGTGGCCGCCAAGGGGGAGGGCGTCGAGGCGGTCATCTCGGCGCTCGAGGCGCACCGGCACTGGCTCGCGGCGTCGGGCACCCTGCGGGAGCGCCGCCGCCGCCGGCTCGAGGAGCGGACGCGGGAGGTGGTGGACCGCGCGCTGGTCCGCTGGGTCTGGGAGGGGAGCGGCGCGGAGGAGGCCATCCGCGACCGGCTGGAGGACTTGGAGGAAGGACGGACCAGTCCGTACGAACTGGCGGCGAGCATCCTCGACGCCCTGAAGCAGGGAGCCCGGCCATGACGACCTCCAACACCCAGTCCGAGCGCGACCGGCTCGCGGCGCAGGAGCGCGAGCTCGCGGCGCTACGCGCCGAGGTGGCCGCCTGGCGGGCCAGGTTCGCCGGCATGCCGCTCCGCGACGACTCCGACTTCACCTCGGTCTCGGGGCGCTCGGTCGAGCCGGCCTACACACCGCTCGACCTCCCGGCCGACCTCTTGGGCCAGGGCGTCCTTCCGGGCCAGTTCCCCTACACCCGCGGCATCCATCCCACCGGCTATCGCGGCAAGCTCTGGACGATGCGCCAGTTTGCCGGCTTCGGCACCGCCGAGGACACGAACGCGCGGTACAAGTTCCTCCTCTCCCGCGGGCAGACCGGCCTCTCGGTGGCCTTCGACTTCCCGACGCTGATGGGGTACGACAGCGACCACCCGCGTTCTGAGGGCGAGGTGGGGAAGTGCGGGGTGGCCATCTCCTCGCTGGCCGACATGGAGACCCTCTTCGACGGCATTCCGCTCGACCAGGTCTCCACCTCGATGACCATCAACGGCCCGGCCGCCATCATCTTCTGCTTCTACGTGGCGGCGGCGGAGCGGCAGGGGGTGCCGATCGCGAAGCTGCAGGGCACCATCCAGAACGACATCCTCAAGGAGTACATGGCGCAGCACGCCTGGATCTTCCCGGCGGAGCCGGCGCTCAAGGTGATCGTGGACCTCTTCGAGTGGGCGGCCGAGCACACGCCCAAGTGGAACACGATCTCCATTTCGGGATACCACATCCGCGAGGCGGGCTCGACCGCCGTGCAGGAGCTGGCCTTCACCCTGGCCAACGGCTTCTGCTACGTGGAGCACGGCGTGGCGCGGGGGCTGGCCGTCGATTCGTTTGCGCCTCGGCTCTCCTTCTTCTGGGACGTCCACAACGACTTCTTCGAGGAAGTGGCCAAGATGCGGGCGGCGCGGCGCATCTGGGCGCGGCACCTGCGCGAGCGCTACGGCGCGCGCGACCCGCGGAGCTGGATGATGCGCTTCCACTGCCAGACCGCCGGCGTGACCCTCACCGCGCAGCAGCCGCACGTCAACGTGGTCCGCGTGGCCTACCAGGCCATGGCGGCGGCCCTGGGCGGCACCCAGTCGCTGCACACCAACGCCTTCGACGAGACGCTGGCCCTCCCGACTGAAGACTCGGTGCGCATCGCGCTCCGCACCCAGCAGGTGCTGGCCTACGAGACCGGCGTCCCCAACGTGAACGACCCCCTCGGCGGGAGCTACTACGTCGAGGCGCTCACCGACCAGTTCGAGCGCGAGGCCGAGGCCATCTTCGAGGAGATCGAGGCCCAGGGGGGCGTCGTGAAGGCGATCGAGGCCGGGTGGTCCCAGCGGCAGATCGCCCGCTCGGCGGCGCGCTTCCAGCACGAGGTGGAGCAGGGGATGCGGACGGTGGTCGGGGTCAATGCGTTCGTCGAGGCCAGCGAGGCCGCGGTGGACATCCTCAAGATCGGCAACGAAGCGGAGGCGGCGCAGCGGCAGCGCCTGGCCCGGCTCCGCAGCACGCGGGACCAGGCGCTGGTGGACCAGCGGCTCGAGGCGCTTCGGCAGGCGGCGGCGGAGGACCGGAACGTGGTGCCCGCCATGCTGGACTGCGCCCGCGCCTATTGTACCCTCTACGAAATCCGCCACGTGCTCGAGGGCGTCTTCGGAAGCTACCGCGAACCGGTCTTCTTCTAGGCGCCTCGCCGTCGGCCGGGGAGGCAAGGATGGCACGCAAACAGGCTCCCGGGAGCGGGAGCATGCTCGCCCAGATCGCCCGCCTCAACCAGGTGCGGCCGGGGCGGCACCGGGTCGTGACCTGCTACCTCAAGGTGGAGCCGCGCGACCGCGCCCGGGGCAAGTACCTCATCAAGGTCAAGAACCGGGTGCGCGACCTCGAGCAGGCGCTGCCCGCGCTCGGGTTCGACCGGGACGTGCTCGAGGCGGTGCGCGCCGACCTGGGGCGGGTGCTGGAGCACCTCCGCCAGCCCGGCAACCTCCCGGCCACGCAGGGTGTCGCGATCTTCGCGTGCGGCCCGCTCAAGCTCTTCGAGGTCGTGCCGCTGCCCTGGGTGCACCGCTCGCGCCTGGCGGTGGACCGCACCCCGCTGGTGCGCGAGCTGGTGTCGGCCGAGGACGAGATCGGCCGGCTGCTGGTGGTGGTGCTCGACCGCACCGCCGCGCGGTTCTTCCGGGTCACCGCCTTCGACGTGACGGAGCTGGGCGGGCTCACCGCCGCCGCCACGCGCGGCGGCCGCTTCCGCGGCGACCAGGACGGCCCGGGGTGGGGCGAGCACGCGTACCACAACCGGATCCGCGAGGAGGGGAAGCGCCACCTCGAGTCCGCCGCGCTGGAGTTGCTCGCGCTCGACCGCAAGGAGGCGGCGCACGGCATCGTGCTGGCGGGCATCGGGACCGATGCCGCCGCGCTCCAGCCATTCCTCCATCCCTACCTGCTGGACCGGGTGATGGGATCGGTCCGGCTCAATGCGCGGTCGGTGACGCCCGCCGAGGTGCGCGAGGCGGCGCTGGCGGTGCGCCAGCAATGGGAACGCACCTCGGAGCGCCTCCTGCTGCACGAGCTCGAGGAGGGGCTGGGCACCGGCTGGGCGGTGGACGACCTGCGCGCCACCCTCCGGGCGCTGGGGCGCGGGCAGGTGCGGACGCTGCTGGTCAATCCCGACTCCGCCGAGCCCGGCTTCCGCGCCGTCGCCTCCGGCCGGCTCGCCGTCATGGAGGCCGACCTCCGCGGTGAGGGCGAGGTGGTGCCGGTGCTCGATGTGGTGGACGACGCCATCGAGGAGGCGCTCCGCCAGCGCGTGACCGTCAACGTGGTCTACGACCCCTCCGCCCGGGCTGCGGTGCACGGCCTGGCGGCGCTGCTCCGGTTCCGGTAACCCGGTCTTCTCGAGGAGCCCGTGATGTCGCCTGCCAAGTCCTCCGCCCGACCGATCCGCGTCCTGGTGGCCAAGCCGGGGCTCGACGGCCACGACCGCGGCGCCAAGGTGGTCGCCGCCGCCCTGCGTGACGCCGGCATGGAGGTCATCTACACCGGCCTGCACCAGACGCCCGAGATGATCGTGGCCGCCGCCGTGCAGGAGGACGTGGACGTCGTCGGCCTCTCGATCCTGTCGGGCGCGCACATGACGCTCTTTCCCCGCGTGCGCCAGCTGCTCGAGGCGCAGGGCCGGCCCGACATCCTCCTCACCGGCGGCGGGATCCTGCCGGCCGAGGACGTCGAGGCGCTCCAGCGCCTCGGCACCGGCCGCCTCTTCGGACCCGGCACCCCCACCTCCGACCTGGTGGAATACATCCAGGCGTGGGCCGCCGAGCACCTCAAGGACTGACGTGACCCGCAAGCCCAGCCCCGCTCCCGCCTCCGTCAGCCGGCTCCGCGCCCTCACCGACGAATTCCGCACCCTCGCCCGCCGCCTCGAGGCGGGCGGCGGGGCGGCGCGCGCCGACAAGATGCGCGCCAAGGGCCAGCTCCCGCCGCGGGAGCGGGTCGAGCGGCTGCGCGACCCGGGCACGCCGTGGCTCGAGCTCGGGCTGTTGGTGGCCTACGACCAGTACGACGGGCAGGCCCCGGGGGCGGGCGTCATTACCGGCCTCGGCGTGGTGGAGGGGCGCGAGGTCGTCGTCGTCGCGAACGACGCCACCGTCAAGGCGGGGTCCTGGTGGCCTGAGACGATCCGGAAGATCCTCCGCGCCCAGGAAGTCGCGATGCGCCAGCGCATCCCGATCATCTACCTCGTGGACAGCGCCGGCGTGAACCTCCCCTACCAGGGCGGCGTCTTCCCCGGCCAGTACGGGGCCTCCCGCATCTTCTACTACAACTCGATCATGCGCCGGTACCTGCACGTGCCGCAGGTGAGCGCGGTGATGGGCAGCTGTGTGGCGGGGGGAGCGTACCTCCCGGCCCTCTCCGACGTGATCTTCATGGTGGAGGGGACCAGCTTCATGGGCCTCGGCGGGCCCAACCTGGTGAAGGGCGCCACCGGCCAGACGGTGGACGCCGAGTCCCTCGGCGGGGCGCGCACCCATACCGGCGTCAGCGCCGTGGCCCACTACCGGGCCGCCAACGACGCCGAGTGCCTGCAGCGCATCCGCGAGTATGTCGGCCGGCTGCCCCGCGTCGAGGGGGTGCGCCACCGCCTCCGCGAGGCCCGGCCGCCGCGCCGCGACGTCGCGGAGCTCTACGAGCTCCTCCCGCACGACCACCGCCTGTCCTACGACATGCCGCACCTGCTCGAGTGCCTCCTCGACGGCGGGGAGCTCGACGAGTTCCAGCCCGACCTGGCGCGCGAGATGATCTGCGGGCACGCGCACCTCGAAGGGTGGCCGGTGGCGGTGATCGCCAACCGGCGCGGGCTGGTGAAGGGCGACGGGGGGGAGCGGCCCCGGTTCGGCGGCATCGTCTACACCGAGAGCGCCGAGAAGGTGGCCTACTTCAT
>CAZNLY010000001.1:38478-68569 GCA_964574295.1 uncultured Gemmatimonadaceae bacterium | reverse complement strand
CGGATGGCCGTGATGGAAGGGGAGTCGGCGGTGACGGCGGTGCACGGCCCCGAACTGGACAAGGCGCGCCAGGCCGGCGGCGAGCCGCCCGCCGCCGTGCAGGCGGCGGTGGAATCGATGCGGGCCGACTACGAGCACCAGCTCGACGCCAAGTTCGCGGCCGCGCGCGGATACGTCGACGCCCTCGTGGCCCCCGAGGAGACCCGGCACCTCCTGGCGTTCCTGCTCCGCGCCGCGGCCAACTACGCGGGCCCGCACCTTGGGCCCTTTGTCCTGCCTCCCCTCGACCCGACCACGTCCCGCTGATGCGCCTGCCAACCCTTCTCGTGAGCGCGGCACTCATCGCCTGCGCCCCGGCCACCATCCCTCCGCCCAAGCCCAACATCGACCCGGCGCACCGGGAGCTCCCCTCCACGGTGCCGCCGCCGGTCCCCGAGGCCGAGGCGCCGGAGCCGATGGCGCCCCCCGAGGCGGCGTTCGAGCAGGGATGGATGCCCCTCGACGCGACCGGGGTCCGGACCTTCCTGGCGGCCCATCCCGAGTGGGACGGCCGCGGCGTGCTCATCGGGATCCTCGACAGCGGCATCGACGCCGGCGTGCCGGGGCTCCAGCGGACGCCGACCGGGAATCCCAAGCTCCTCGACCTCCGGGATTTCTCCGGTGAGGGCGCCGTTGCGCTCACCCGTGTCACGCCGACGGAGGACTCGGTTCATATTGCCGGACTGTCGCTGGGTGGAATGCGCCGGGTCCGGCTCCTGACGGGCAACGGCCCGTGGTACGGCGGCGTCCTCATCGAGCGTCCGCTGGGCGGGCTCCCCGCCGCCGACATCAACGGCGACGGCGACGACCGCGACTCGCTTCCCGTCCTGGTGGCGCAGGCCTCGGACGGGTGGGTGCTGATCGCCGACACCGACGGCGACGGCTCGCTGGCGGGCGAACGGGCGGTGTACGACTACCTGCACGCCCGGGACACCTTCGGCTGGGCCCCGGCCGGCCGGCCCTCGCCCATCACCGTGGCGGTCAACCTCAAGGCCACCGGCGGGGTGCCCGACCTCGACCTCTACTTCGACAACAGCGGCCACGGCACCCATGTGGCCGGCATCGCCGCCGGGAACGACCTCTACGGCGTGGGCGGTTTCGACGGCGTGGCACCAGGTGCCCAGCTCCTCGGCATCAAGATCGCGAACAATGCCCACGACGGCGTGACCGTCACGGGCAGCATGCTGCTCGGTATCGACTACGCCATTCGCTTTGCCCGCGCTCGCCGGATGCCGTTGGTGCTCAACCTGAGCTTCGGCGTCGGCAACGAGCGCGAGGGTGCGGCGCGGATCGACGCCGTCATTGATTCGATCCTGGCGGCCAACCCCGACGTGCCCTTTGCCATCAGCGCCGGCAATGACGGTCCCGGGCTGTCCACCATCGGGTTCCCGGCCTCCGCCGACCGGGCACTGACGGTAGGCGGCACCCTGCCGCTGGCCTTCCTCGAGGGCGCTCCCACCGACGGGCGGCCCGACCCGGTCGCCTACTTCTCTTCGCGGGGCGGCGAGCTCGCCAAGCCCGACCTCCTCACCCCGGGCGTCGCCTACTCCTCGGTGCCGAGGTGGAACACCGGGGACGAGCGGAAGGGCGGCACCAGCATGGCGTCGCCCCACGCCGCGGGCCTCCTGGCGCTCCTGCGCTCCGCCGCCGTCGCCACCAAGCGCGCTCCGAGCGCATTGCAGCTCAAGCAGGCGCTGATGGTCACCGCGCGGCCGCTGGCACGGGCCACCTACCTCGACCAGGGCACCGGCGTGCCCGATGTCGGCGCCGCCTGGGCGTGGCTCGAGGCCGGCCACGAGGTGCCCGAAGTGCTGGTGCGGGCCGAGGGCACCCCCGGGGGGTCGGCCGTCTACCAGATTCTTGGGACGCGCGGGGACTCGACCTGGACCTTCGAACTCCTCCGGCCGGCGGGGGTCTCGCCCCTTGCGGTCACGCTCCGCAGCGACTCCCCCTGGCTGGAGGCGCCGGCCACCGTCTCGGTGGGTGCCGGTGCCACGCGCGTGACGTTGCGCTACCGCACCGGGCGCCAGGCCCCGGCCACCACCACCGTCGGTGTCGTGTCGGGGTGGGGGCCGGACACCCTGGCAGGCCCGCTGTTTCGATTGGTGAATACCCTCATCGTGCCCGCCGCGCCGAAAGCGGTCGTCGGCCCGACGAGCCTCGGCCCCGGTGCCACGGCACGCGTGTTCTTCCCCGTGGACTCGGGCCGGCCGTTCGCCGTGCGCGTCGCCGCCGCCGAGGGGCCGACCATCCTCGGCGCCCTCTTCGGGCCCGGAGGCCGGCCCGGCCTCGACGAGAACGTGCAGCCGGCCGGGCCGGCCGCGCCGGCAGAGTTCGTCATCGACGCGTCGGACGCGACCCCGGGAATCTGGGAGGCGGATGCGCTCGCCTCGCCGGTATCCACCAGCAGCGCCACCGTCACGCTCCAGGCCTCGCCGGTGCGGCTGGGGCTGGCTCGGGATCCACAGGGCGTGGCGCTGGGGTTGACCAACCTGTCGGGAGAGGCGGTGACGCTGCAGGTGGGGGCCGCCTTGATCGGCGGGCAGCGCGGGGCGCTCATCCCGGGGCAGGGAGGCCGTGAGGAGTCGCTGGCCTTCACGATGCCGTCCTGGGCGCGTGAGCTGGTCATCGACGCCGCCATGCCGGCGGCCGAGTGGCCGCGGTTCACCGATTTCGCCTTCTCGGTGTACGACAGCGCCGGCCGGATCGTGGCGAACCAGCCGCTCAACTATTCCGACGTCCGCCTCCGCGTGGCGGTGCCGGACTCCCTGGCGGGGCGGTCGGTCACCCTGCGGCTCGTCCCCGCGCTGACGGACAGTACCGACGCCGGACCGTGGACGCTCAACGTGCGCATCCGGGCGTATGCGGAGTCTCCCGTCTCCCTCGACGTGGCCGGCAGCGAGACGGAGCGCGAGATTCACCTCGCTCCGGGCGCGGTCGGTACCGTGCGGTTCCGCCTGCCGGACTCGCCTTGGCCGCTGCCGGACGGCTTCGTGCCGCTCGGGCAGGCCGTGGTGCTCGACGGCGACCTCCGCTGGACGCGCGAGGCCGGCCTGCCCGTCCCCCATCCCCCGCCGATGCGATGAGCGCGCGCGTCGCCCGCATTGCGGCGGGGCAGGGGTTCTGGGGCGACTGGCTCGAGGCGCCGGTGCGCCAGGTCCAGGGCGGGCCCATCGACTACCTCGTGATGGACTACCTGGCCGAAGTCACGATGTCCATCCTGCAGAAGCAGCGGACGCGGGATCCGCGCGCCGGGTACGCCCGGGACTTCGTGCCGCTCATGGGGCGCATCCTCCCCGACCTGGTGTCGAAGGGGATCCGCGTCACCTCGAACGCCGGAGGGGTGAACCCGCGCGGCTGCGCCGAGGCGGTGCTCGACACCGCGCGGCGGCTGGGCCTCCAGGGCAAGCTCCGCGTCGGGTTGGTGACCGGTGACGACCTCCTCCCCGACCTCGACCGTCTCCTGGCCGCCGGGCACGAGCTCCGCGACATGGAGACGGGGCGTCCCCTCGCCGACATCCGCGACCGCATCCTCTCGGCCAACGCCTACCTCGGCATGCGTCCGATGGTGGAGGCGCTGGGCCGCGGGGCCCAGGTCGTCATCACCGGCCGCGTCACCGACACGGGGCTCACGCTGGCCCCGATGTTCCACGAATTCGGGTGGCGGCCCGACGACTGGGACAAGGTGGCCACCGGCACCGTGGCGGGGCACATCCTCGAGTGCGGGGCGCAGAGCTCGGGGGGGAACCTCCTCAAGGACTGGAGGTCGGTGAAGGGACTCGCCGACCCGGGGTTCCCCATCGTCGAGGCTGCCGAGGACGGCAGCTTCACCGTGACCAAGCACCCCGGCACCGGGGGCGTGGTGTCGGTGGCGTCGGTCACGGAGCAGTTGGTGTACGAGATGGGTGACCCGAAGGCGTACATCACTCCCGACGGCGTGGCCGACTTCACCACCATCCAGCTGGCGCAGGCGGGGAAGGACCGGGTCCGGGTGCGCGGAATCCGCGGCGGCCCGAAGACGCCGATGCTGAAGGTGTCGATCGCCTACTTCTACGGCTACAAGGCGGTGGGCACGCTGGTGTACAGCTGGCCCGACGCGTACGACAAGGCGCGCGCCGCTGACCGCATCCTGCGGGCGCGGCTAGACGCCCTGGGCCTCGAGTTCGAGCAGGTGCTGACGGAGTACGTCGGGGTGGATGCGACGCACGGCCGCCTGGCCGGGCCCGCCGCTCCCGACGCGCCGGAGGTCCAGCTTCGGGTCGGCGTGCGCGCCCGCGAGAAGCCGCCGGTGGAGCGGTTCACCCGCGAGGTGGCGCCGCTGGTCCTCACGGGGCCGCCGAGCGTGACCGGGTTCGCAGGGGGCCGCCCGCAGGTGGAAGAGGTGGTGGCCTACTGGCCCGCCCTCATTGACCGGACCGCCGTGGAGCCCGGCGTCCGGGTCGAGATTTTGGAGGCCTGATGCCCGCCGCCAAGACCGCCCCGCTCCAGCTGCGCTACCTGGCCCACGCCCGCTCGGGGGACAAGGGGAACACCGCCAACGTCGGGCTGGTCGCGCTCCACCCGGAGTGGTACGACCTGCTCCGCCGGGTCGTGACGGTGGCGCGGGTCCGCCGCCACTTCCGGGGGATGGTGAGCCGGGTCGAGCGCTTCGAGCTGCCGAACCTCGGCGCGCTCAACTTCCTGTTGCATGACGCCCTCGACGGGGGCGGCACCATCTCCCTCAAGACCGACGCGCAGGGAAAGGTCTATTCCACCGCCCTCCTCCGGATGGAGGTGCCGGTGCCGCCATCGGTGGCGCGGCGGGCCAGAAAGGAGGCCCGGTGACCGACTCCCTGCTGGAGCGCCTCGAAGGCGGCGTGCTCACTCTCACGCTCAACCGGCCCGACAAGCGGAACGCCCTCGACGCCCCCACGCTGGACCGGCTGCAGGCCGCACTCGACCGGGCCGATCTCGATGCCGAGGTCCGCGTGGTGGCGGTGCGGGGGGCAGGGAAGGACTTCTGCGCCGGCGCCGACCTGGAGGAGCTGCTGGCGAGCGCCGATCACACCCCGGAAGAGAATGAGCGCGCGGCGATGCGCCTGGGCGGGGTGTTCCTCCGAATGCGCGAATTGCCCAAGCCGGTGGTGGCGGTGATCCACGGCCGCGCCCTCGCCGGTGGGGCGGGGCTGGCCACCGCCTGCGACCTGATTCTCGCCACCGAGAGCTCGCAGTTCGGCTACCCGGAGATCCAGCGCGGCTTCGTGCCGGCCATGGTCATGACGCTGCTTCGGCGCCTCACTGGGGAGAAAGTCGCGTTCGACCTGGCCGCCACCGGCAGGGTGCTCACCGCCACCGAGGCGGCGGCGGCGGGGCTCGTCTCCCGCGTGTTCCCTGATGCCATGTTCGAGGCCGAGGCGGGAAAGGTGCTGGCCGGCCTGTCCACCGCGAGCCCGTCGGCCCTGGCGCTCACCAAGCGGCAGTTCTACCAGCTCGACGGGCTCTCCCTCGAGGAGGGAGTACGGCTCGGGGCGCAGGTCAACGCCGTGGCTCGGGCCACGCCCGACTTCCGGCGCGCCATCGCCGCATTCCTCAAGTCGTGACTCGCCTGCGGCTCACCCTGTCGATCGCCGGGCTCAGTGCCGGCTTCATGGGCGCCATCCAGCGGAACCGCTACCTCGTCTGGATCGCGATCGCCCTGCTCGCGGCATCGGTCGTGCTCCGCCTGGTGGAGGCGCGGTCCCGCCGCGCCGACGGCCCCGCCCCGCCGCCGGACGGCGCCGCAGGATAGGCCGCGCTCGCCGGCGCCCCGCGGCGCCCGGGTGATACCGGACGGTCGGCCTCCCGCCTCCACCTTGCGCGGGTGCCGACCGTTCTCGCTGCCCGGCTCGCCGCCGCGCGCCTCGCCCTCCAGCGGCATTTCGGCTTTCCCGACTTCCGCCCCGCCCAGCGGCGGGTGGTGCAGTCCGTCCTTGCCGGCCGGGACACCCTCGCCGTCCTTCCCACCGGCGGCGGCAAGTCGGTCTGCTTCCAGGTTCCCGCGCTGGTGCTCGACGGGCTCACCGTGGTGGTCAGCCCGCTGCTATCGCTCATGCAGGACCAGGTGGACGCGGCACGCCGGCGGGGCATCGCCGCCGCCGCGCTCACCAGCGCCCAGGACGCCGCCGAGCAGCGGGAGGTGATGCAGGCGCTCGGGCAAGGTGGGCTCCGGCTTCTGTATGCCTCACCTGAGCGGCTCGAGTCGCTGGCGGGCGCGCTCCAGCGCGGAAGCGTCCGGGTGGCGCTCCTCGCGGTGGACGAGGCGCACTGCATCAGCGAGTGGGGCCACGATTTCCGCCCGAGCTACCGGCTCCTGCTGGCCGCGCGGGTGCGCCTGGGCCGGCCGCCGGTGGTCGCCCTCACCGGAAGCGCCACCCCCGAGGTGCGCGCCGACATCGCGACCTCCCTCCGACTCGGCGGCGGCGGTCGGCACGACCTCCACCTCGATTCCTTTGACCGGCCCAACCTCTGGTTCGGCGTGCGCCGAGTCCGTACCCCGCAGGAGCGCTTCGAGGCGCTGCTCGCGGCCCTGTCGCCGCGCCGGGGCACGGCCATCATCTACGTGCCGACGCGCCGCCTCACCGAGGGTCTGGCCCAGACGCTCCACTACGCCGGCTTCCGTTCGGCGGCCTACCATGCTGGGCTCGGCCGGGAGCGGCGGGAAGCGGTGCTGCGGCGCTTTCTCGACGGGGAGCTCGACCTGGTGGTGGCCACGAGCGCCTTCGGGATGGGGATCGACAAGCCCGATGTCCGGGTGGTGGTGCACTGGATGCTCCCACCGACCCCCGAGTCGTACTATCAGGAGGCCGGCCGGGCGGGGCGTGATGGTGGCGCCGCACGCTGCCTCCTCCTCTACCACCCCCGTGATGCCACCCTCCACCGGCGCCAACTCGACGTCACCTTTCCCGCCGAGCGCACCTTGGAAGCGGCCTGGGCCGATGCCGCCAAACTGGCGCGGCTGCCGGCCAATGTGCGGGCGAGTGCCGAGCGATTGCGGAAGGAGCTCACGGGAGGTGGGGGGCACCCGGACTGGAGTGCCGTCCGCGCGCGGCGGGGGCGTGCGGAGGGGCGGATTGCCGCGATGGAGCGGTACGCCACCACCTGGGGGTGCCGGCGTGCCGCGCTGCTGGACTATTTCGGGGAGCGCCTCGCGCGCTGCAGCGGCTGCGACCGCCACCCCGGCGGGGTCAGTGCGCCGGGGGGCCGGCCCCGGGAGTGAGGGAGGCGGTGTCGCCCGCAACCATCACGAATACCCCGCGCGCGGCACCGGTTCCGACCCGAAGTTGGATCGACGCGGAGTCGTCCGGGGTCCGGAGCCTGAGGAACGGGGCGCCGCCCTGCTGCAGGAGGAGCGACACGACAGGCTGTGCCGCGGTGTCGAGGAGGAAGAGGCCGGGGCGCCCGGCGTCATCCACCAGCAATCCGGCGCGCCAGTGGCCCTCGGCGTCCTGCAGATTGAGCCCCACCCCGCTCTGGTCCGCGCCGAATGACCCGCGCACCCGGCCGCTCGCGTCGGCAACGACAAAGGACCGTGCCTCCACGGTGCCGTTTGCGGGCCAGACCCGTCCCCAGAGGAGGCCGAGGAGGGCCAGGACGAGCGACAGCAGGACCGTCCACCGCAGGCTCCGGTTGTGCCGCTCCAGGACCCGCACCCGCTGCTCGAGCGATTCAACTTCAGGCATGGCTTCCTCTCGCGTACCCCCTCTCCAGGTACTGGAGAGGGGGACAGGGGGTGAGGTGGAACTACGGCGCCGCCACCACCTTGTAGATCCTGCCCGACGCCATCGTGACGTACACCTCGCCAGCGGCGTCCTGCCCGAAACCCGAAACATTGTCCGCCGGGATGGCGGGCGCCCAGGTCGTGACCGTCACCGTTCCGCCGGAGTTGCGGGTCAGGCTGCGCAGCGTGTTCCGGCAGAAGTCGCCGAAGAGGTAGGTGCCCTGCCGTCCGGGGATCTCCGAGCCGCGGTACACCACGCCGCCGATGACCGAGCAGCCGTCGGCGTGGGAGTATTCGTACACCGGCGGCGTGAGCCCGGCGGAGGGGCACCCGGTGGATGGCATCCAGCAGTGGGTGCCCTCGCGGTACGGCCAGCCGAAGTTGAGGCCCGCCGCCCCGGCTGGGGCCAGGTCCACTTCCTCCCAGCTGTCCTCCCCGACGTCGCCGAACCAGAAGTCCCCGGTCTGCCGGTCGATGCTCCACCGGTACGGATTGCGGAGGCCCACGTGATAGATCTCCCCGCGCCATCCGGGCCTGCCCACGTACGGATTGTCGGCCGGAATGCCGTAGGGCGGCGCGCCATCCACCCCGAGCCGCAGCATCTTGCCCAGGAGCGACGCGCTGTCCTGCGCCGGGCTCGAGGGCACCGCCCCGGTCTCACCGTCACCCGGCGCCAGGTAGAGCATCCCGTCCGCCCCGAACGCCACCGTGCCGCCGTAATGGATGGCGTAGCTCGGCTGGCTGAACTGGAGCAGCGTCCGCACCGGGACGGGGTTCGCGTGGTCGAGGTTGGCCTCCGCGGAGAGCTCGACGAGGCGCGTGTCCTCGTTGGTGTCGATCAGGTAGGCAAAGAGCCGGCGGTTCGTGGCGTAGTCCGGATGGAGCGCAATGCCCAGCACCCCGTACTCGCGGGCCACGCCCGGCACGCCCGTGAGCGCCGTGAGGTTGACGTACGCCGAGTCCTGCCGCACGCCGTTCTTGATGAGCACCACCCGCCCCGGACGCTCCAGGACGAGGAGGCGGGTTCCGTCGCCGGGCGGGGCAATCACCTGGATGGGGAAGTCGTACCCGCTGTCCACCACGGCCAGGGTCAGGTCGGCCGGCGGGGTGCTGGGGGACGACCCGTCGCCGCACCCGGGCAGGAGGGCGGCGGACAGGGCCAGCAGAACGGTGAATCGGATCGAGCGCGCGCGTGGAGTCATGATGGTCACAAAACTAATCTCTCCTGCGGCATCCTCCTCCTCCTCCACGGTACGTCCCCCCTCTCCGTCTGCCGGAGAGGGGGACAGGGGGTGAGGAAGGTGATACATTCCCTCTGTCACCACTCCTGATCGGACTCCATGGAACTCCCCTTCTACTTTACCGACCACCACCGCGAAGTCCGCGAGATGGTCCGCGAGTTTGCGCGGACCGAGGTGGCCCCCGTGGCGCGCGAATTCGACCGGACGTCAGAATTCCCGTGGGACAACATCCGGAAGATGGGCGAGCTGGGCCTCCTCGGCGTGCCGTGGGACGAGTCCCTCGGCGGGGCGGGCATGGACCAGGTCTCCTATTACCTGGTGCTCCACGAGCTGGCCAAGGTGGACGCGAGCCACGCCCTCACGGTCAGCGCCCACACCAACCTCGGCACCTCCCCGATCGTCGAGTTCGGCACGCCGGAACAGCGCCGGCGGTACGTCCCGCTCCTCGCCGGCGGCAAGGTGCTGGGCGGGTTCGGACTGACGGAAGCCGGCGCCGGCAGCGACGCCGGCGGCACCGCCACCACCGCGGTGGACAAGGGTGATCACTACCTCTTGAACGGCGCCAAGGTCTTCATCACCCACGCGGGCGTCGGGGAGATCTTCAGCGTCACGGCGCGGACCTCCCCCGGCCCGGGCCATCGGGGCATCACCAGCTTCATCGTCACCAAAGACACGGTGGATCTCGAGCAGTGCCGGGCGGTGGGCGTCGGCCACGCCGCCGACCTCCCGAAGACTCGCGGCGTCCGGGCCGGCAAGAAGGAAGAGAAGATGGGGTGGCGGGCGTCGGACACCCGGGAGCTCATCCTCGAGGACGCCGTCGTCCCCAAGGAGAACGTCCTGGGCCGGGTCGGCGAGGGATTCGTCAACTTCCTCAAGACCCTCGACGCCGGCCGGATCGGCATTGCCGCGGTCTCGCTGGGCATTGCCGAGGGGGCCTACGAGGAGGCGGTGCGGTATGCCGGGACGCGGCGCCAGTTCGGCGCCCCGATCGGCAGCTTCCAGGGGGTCAGCTTCCAGCTGGCCGACATGGCCACCGAGATCCAGGCCGGCACCCACTTGCTCTACCACGCCGCCTGGCTCAAGCAGCATGGGCACCCCTTCAAGAAGGAGGCGGCCATGGCCAAGCTCTACTGCTCGGAACTGGCGATGCGGGTGACCACCAAGGCGGTCCAGGTCCTCGGGGGCTACGGGTACACCACCGACTATCCGGTCGAGCGAATGATGCGGGACGCCAAGGTCTGCGAGATCGGCGAGGGGACCAGCGAAATCCAGCGTATCGTCATATCCCGTCACATCTTAGGCGCTCTGGAAGGGTAGCCAAGGAGGGGGGCGGATATTGCCCTCCGGAGCCCTCGGCCGTATCATTGAGCCATGGAGTCGGCAGTACACCCACCTGTTGCGGTTTCGTTCGCCTCCCGGGTCCGAGCCTGGGGGGCGACTGTGCTTGGTGCAGTCACTCGGTTTGTTGGCCTCCCCGGTCATACCGTTCGCCCCGAGCCGGCTGGGCCGGCAGGGCGTGCCGGATCGGAGGGGCCGATGCCGTTCGATCGCGGTCGTGATTCTCTGTCGGCGGGACTCCCGCCCTCCAATTCTTCCCTCCTGATCCCGGTGTACGGGCGGCTCGGTGCCGCCGTGGCATGGCCGGGCAGGTGGGGTACCCCTGTGCAGATTGCCCCCGGCATCCCCGAGGCCCTCCCGGGCTCGGGCGTGGCGTGGCGTGCAGTCGAGGTTCCCACGCGTGAAGCGCGAGATACTCATCAACGGTGGCCGGCGGGAGACCCGGGTGGCCATCTTGGAGGACGATCGGCTCGTCGAGCTGCTGTACGATCGTCCTGACCAGCGCCGTTCCCTCGGCGACATCTACCTCGGCCGCGTTGACGCGGTCCTCCCAGGAATCCAGGCCGCCTTCGTGGACATCGGCATGGAGAAGTCCGCCTTTCTCCACGCCTCCGACCTGCTCGAACCCGACGAAGACGACGACCCCGACGAGCGCGACGACGAGGACGAGGACGTCCCCGACGCCGACGCGGGCGACGCCCCCGCGGCGCGCGACAAGGCGTCCACCCCCCGGCAGCGCGAGGTCAGCAACCGCGGTGCCGTCCCCAACATCCAGGAGCTCCTGAAGAAGGGGCAGACCATCCTGGTCCAGGTCACCAAGGAGCCGATCAGCACCAAGGGCTCCCGCGTCACCGCCCAGATTTCCCTCCCCGGCCGGTTCCTGGTCTACATGCCGTTTGCCTCCCGCGTGGGGGTGAGCCGCAAGATCGAGAGCCGCGAGCAGCGTGCCCGCCTCCGCGACATGGTCAAGAAGGCGCTCCCCGAGGATGCGGGCGGCGTCATCGTGCGCACGGTGGCCGAGGGCGTCACGGAGGAGCAGGTGACCCGGGAGGTGGAATCGCTCCTCGGCCTCTGGAAGAAGATCAACCGGAAGAAGGGGTTCGTCCGCGCCCCGGCGCTGGTCCAGCGGGAAACCAGCCTGACCCGCGGCATCATTCGCGACCTCTTCAGCGACAAGGTCGACGCCCTGCACGTGGACTCGAAGGAGCTCTACCACGAGGTCGGCCAGTACCTCGAGCAGGTGGACCCTGACCTCATGCAGCGGGTGCACCACTACACCGAGGCGCAGCCCCTCTTCGACCGATTCGACATCGAGGCGGAGATCCGCGACCTCTTCAAGCCGAGGTGCGAGCTGCCCACCGGCGGGTCCATCATCATCCAGCCCACCGAGGCGCTGGTCTCGATCGACGTCAACACCGGCCGGTACACCGGCAAGAAGGACCCCGAGAAGACCATCCTGCGCACCAACCTCGAGGCGGCCCGCGAGATTGCCCGGCAGCTCCGGCTCCGGGACATCGGCGGCATCGTCGTCTGCGACTTCATCGACATGGACACCCGGTCCAACCGCGAGAAGGTCCTGCAGGAGCTGCGGACCCACCTCTCGCGGGATCGGGCGCGGACCAAGGCGTACGCCGTCTCGGAGCTGGGGCTCATCGAGATGACCCGGCAGCGGGTCCGTCCGTCGCTGTGGGCCTCCCAGACGGAGGAGTGCCCCACCTGCGCCGGCAGCGGGCGGGTGTTCAAGCCGGAAATCGTGACCCGGCGGCTCGAGCGCTCGCTCCGGCGGGCTGGCCACGAGCACCGCGAGCGGCAGCTGGCGGTGCGGCTCCATCCCGAGGTGGCGCTCTACCTCCTGGAGGAGGAGCCCAAGCTCCTCCAGGCCTTGGGGCGCGCCACGGGCCTCGAGCTGGAGCTCCGCGACGACCCGATGATGCGGCTCGACGAGTTCCGGCTCATGAGCCGGCCCGGCGGGCGCGACGTAACCGAGCAGTACGCGGTGGCCTGACCGGGGCTGGGCCAACCCACGGCCCTGCCTTGACCTAGGCCACCTCCCCCGCTACAATACAGGGCTTGTTACCGGACCACCATTCGGCCTAGGGTTCCAGTCATGTACGCGATTTTCAAGGCGTTGGGCAAGCAGTTCCGTGCGGAGAAGGGCAAGGTCGTGCGCCTTCCCCTCATGGACGCGGAGCCCGGCTCCAAGGTCACCTTCGACGAGGTCCTCCTCGCCTCCGACGGCACCACCGTCAAGGCCGGGAAGCCGTTCGTGAAGGGCGCCAAGGTCACCGGCGAGGTCGTGGGCGACGGCAAGGAGCCCAAGATCTACGTCTTCAAGTTCAAGCGGCGGAAGGGCTATCGCCGCAAGACGGGCCACCGGCAGAAGTTCACCGAGGTCCGCATCACCGACGTCAAGGCAGGCTGAGGCACCCATGGCTCACAAGAAGGGCGTAGGCTCCAGCCGCAACGGCCGGAACAGCAACCCCCAGTACCTCGGCATCAAGAAGTTCGGGGGCGAGCGGGTGCTGGCCGGCAACATCCTGGTCCGGCAGCGCGGCACCCGGATTCACGCCGGCAAGAACGTCGGCCAGGGCACCGACGACACCCTCTTCGCGATGGTCGACGGGGTCGTCAAGTTCGAGTATCGCGACAAGAACCGGAAGAAGGTCTCGGTCTACCCGGCCGCCGCGTCGGCCTGAGGCCGCGCCGGCGCTGCCGTCGGCCCGAGGGGGGCGCCGCCAAGAGCGGCGCCCCCCTCTTCGCTTTCCGGTTCAGGGCGGCTAGGGTTCGAAGTGAAACATTCCGGCTTTCAGGGCCGTCCTGTTCGCTGTTCCCGCACCCGGAGTGAATGCCATGTCACTGTTTTCCCGGCTCAATGCCGAACTGGAGAACTTCGGCCGGCGCGCCAGCGCCGCGCTCGATGAGGGCCGCATCCAGATCGAGTTGATGCGCGCCAAGCGGCGGCGGGACAACGCCGCCAAGGACCTGGGGATGATTGCCTACCACCGCGAGAAGGGGGTTGAGCAGGACCAGCGCAGGGTGGACGCCCTCGTCCTCCGCATCGGCGACCTCGAGACGCAGATTGCCGCGCTGGAGGCCCAGCTGGCTACCCAGAAGGCGCAGGTCGTCTCCGTCACCCCGACCGAGGAGGACGGGGCGGAGGAAGACGCGGAGGAGGAGGCACCGGCCGAGGGCACGAAGTCCGACGCCGGCTGACCGCTAGCGCTGGGTCGTCGAGGCCAGCTCGAAACTGAGTGGGGCGCCGCCCGCCGTGACCTTCAGCACGGTGTGCGGCGCCTCCTTCTTGATCCAGAACGTCACCTCGCCGTCGGCGCCGGTCATGGTCACCCGCCAGGCCGCGAACGCCCCCGCCGGCACCGACACCGCCTCCTCCTCCATCACCCGGAGCTGCATCACCGCCACGGCGTTCCGACCCGCGCTGAACATCGGGAAGGACCAGGCCGCGCCGGCGGCCCACGGCAGGGTGGGCAGGAGGGCCTGCACGGCGTTGTCGTCCACGGTGCCCGCGGGCACGGCGGTGTCCACGGCGAACTGCAGCGGCCCGTCCGGCGTGACGGCCTGCACCTGCCCGGTCACCCGTCCCCCGGAGTACCGAACCTCGATGCTGGCGTTGGCGCCGCGCATGGTGCCGGATTGCGACACCGCCACCACTTGCCCATCCCGCGCCAGCGACACGGTGGTCGCCTGGTCGAGGACGCCCGCGATCGACGTGGCCTCGGTCACGCGCAGGGAATCCCCACCCCGGACGAGCGCCCAGACGCTCGTGCCTCGCTGCTGGCCATTGACCATGATGGCCATGCTGTCGCGGTGGGGGACGAGCTTCGCCGCATCGACCGGGAGGCCCTGCTGTGCCCGGATGGGCGCGGCGGCAAGCGCGGTGGCGGTGAGAGCGGAGAGAACAAGGCGCATGGTGCCTCCGGGCGCCGCGGTCAGCGGGCCAGGGTGGGGAAGAGCCGCAGGCTCGTGTCGGACAGGATGGCGCGCTGGTGCTCGGCGCTGAGCGGCAGCGCGCGGAACTGGTCGAGATTCTTGCGCAGGTCGTGCACGCCGGGGCTGGGCCAGTCGGTGCCCCAGATGGTCTTGTGCGCCACTTCGGTGAGCCGGGGGAAATACTCCAGCAGGCGGCCGGGCGGGATGCCGGAGAGCTCCAGGTGCACGTTCTTGTGGCGCCGGAGGACGAAGAACGCCTCCTCCATCCAGAGCGGCCTGCCGCCGTGGGCCATCACGATCGTGAGGTCGGGAAAATCGATGGCCACGTCGTCGAGCTCGAGGGGATTGCCCCACTTGGAACGCGCGCCCGGGAAGATGCTGGTGCCGGTGTGGACCAGCACCGGGAGCCCGCGCTCCTCGCAGCGCCGGTAGATCCGGCCGAGGGCCTCGAGCCCTTCGGTGTAGGCGTTGGCGGGGTACTGCTGGTGGGGAGGGTGCACCTTCAGGGCCCGGATGCCGAGTTCGATCAGGCGGTCGACGTCGCCCTCGGGATCCTTGGTGAAGCGCGCGTGCACCCCGCCGAAGGGGAGCATCCGCTCGGGGTTGGCGGAGGCGTACTTCGCCGCGAAATCGTTGGTGCTGTCGTCGAACCCCATCAGGTCGGGGCTCGGGTAGTTGATCAGCGCCACCCGCCAGACCCCGGAGGCGTCCATCACGTCGAGCAGCGCCTTCGGATCCTCCATCAGGGCGATGAGCCGCTCCCAGTGCGCCTCCTTGCCCACGCGCATCACGTCCGCCACGGCGGGCTTGAGCTGCCGCCACGGCTGGATGTGGATGTGCATGTCGGAGATGGGATAGCTCATTGAGTGGCCTCCATCATGGCACGGAGAAAGGAAAAAGGGACTAGGAGGAAGGAGGGGAGAAAGGCGCAAGGAGAAAGGTCATGCCGGAGGAGCCCCTCCTTTCCCTTCTCTCCTTCCGCCCCTCTTTTCTTCAAGTGCTTTTCTCTTGTGCCCTACTTGCCCTTGAACTCCGCCGCCCGCTTCCCGAGAAACGCCCCCACCCCCTCCGCCTTGTCCTCGCTGGAAAACGCCAGGCCGAAGAGGGTGGTCTCCTGCCGGAGGCCCTCGTCGAGTGGCACCCGCAACGAGGCGCGTACCGCCTCCTTGATCAGCTGCAGCGCCACCGGGCTCTTCTGCGCGATCGTCGAGGCCAGCGCCAGCGCCCGCGCCCGCAGCTCGGCGGCGGGCACCACCTCGTCCACCAGTCCGATGCGGAGCGCCTCGGCGGCGTCGATGTGGTCGCCGGTGTAGAGCAGCTTGAGGGCGGCGCCCGCCCCCACGAGGCGCGGCAGCCGCTGGGTGCCGCCCCCGCCCGGGATGATGCCGAGGTTCACCTCGGGCTGGCCGAGCCGGGCGGTATCGGCGGCCAGGCGGATGTCGCAGGCCATGGCCAATTCGCAGCCGCCGCCGAGGGTAAAGCCGTTGAGCGCCGCGATGACCGGCTTGGGGAACCGATCCACGGCGTCGAAGACGGTGCGGCCCGACATCACGCGATACTGGTCAATGGGGCTCCGGCCCTCGAACTCCGCGATGTCGGCCCCGGCCACGAAGGCCTTCTCGCCCGCCCCGGTGAGGACGACGGCCCGAATCTCCGGGTCGGCGGCCAGTTCATCGAGGATGGCGATGAGCCGGGCGCGGGTGGCGCCGTCGAGCGCGTTCCGCTTGTCGGGGCGGTTGATGATGACGAGGGCCACGCGGACGTGGCGTTCGCAGAGGACGATGTCGGGAGTGCTCATGGCGAGGACCAGTCGTAGAAGCCGTGGCCGCTCTTCTTGCCGAGCTTGCCCTCGGCGACGAGGCGGCGGAGGATGTCGGGCGCCCGGAACCGCTCGGTGCCCAGGGTCTGGAAGAGGTAGTCGGCAATGTGGAGCCGGACGTCGAGCCCGACGAGGTCGGTGAGCTTGAGGGGGCCCATCGGGTGGTTGTAGCCGAGTTCCATGGCGCGGTCGATGTCCGCCGCGCTCGCCACCCCCTCCTCCAGCATGCGCATCGCCTCCAGGCCAAGGGCGATGCCCAGCCGGCTCGACGCGAAGCCGGGGGAGTCCCGCACCACGATCGGTTCCTTGCCCATGGCGCGCGAAACCGCCAGCGCCTCGTCCCGCGCCTCGGCGTCGGTGCCGTCGTGGAGGACGATCTCCACGAGCTTCATCAGGTGCACCGGGTTGAAGAAGTGGAGCCCGAGCACCCGCCCGGGGCGGGGGAGGTCGGCGGCGAGGTCGGCAATGGAAATGGACGAGGTGTTGGTGGCCAGCAGGGCAGTGGGGAGCGCCCAGTCGCTCGCCTGGCTCAGGATGTCGCGCTTGAGGTCGAGATCCTCGAGGACCGCCTCGATCACGAGGTCGGCGCCCTCGCACGCGTCGCGGAGCGACGAGGCGAGGCGGATCCGCCCGAGGATCGCGTCGCGGTCGGCGGCGGCCAGCTTGCCGCGCTGGACCGCACCGTCCAGCGCCTGCTCGATCCGGCGCCGGGCGGCCGGGAGCGCCTCGGGGCGGGCGTCGGTGAGTGCCGTGGTCCAGCCGGCGGTGGCCGCCGCCTGGGCGATTCCGGCGCCCATGGTCCCGGCCCCGATGACGGCGACTCGCGTGGGCAGGGGGCTCATGCGGCCATCGCGATCCGGTCGGGAAAGTTGCCGCACAGGCCGTCCACGCCCATCGCCGCGAGGCGCTCCGCCACCTGCCGGTCGTTGACTGTCCACGCGATGACCTGGATGCCCGCGGCGTGGGCCGCGTCGACCAGGTCCTGGTCGATCAGCGTCCACTCCTGCCACAGGACCGTGGCGCCCGCTGCCCGCAGCACCGCCACCGGATCGAGGACTCGCGATGTCATCAGGGCGCCGAGCCGGAGCGCGGGGCGAAGCGTGGCGAGCCGGGCGATGATGCGGTGGTCGAAGCTATGGACGGCATAGCGCCGGGGGAACGGACCCCGGTCGAGGGCGGCGAGCAGGGTGGCGTCGTACACCGCCGGAAGCGCCTTGACCTCGACCCAGACGTCGCGGTCGCCGATCAGGTCGAGCGCGGTGGCCAGCGACGGCACCGGCTCCCCGTTCGGCAGGGGTGACGCCGTGGCCTCCGCCAGCGTGACGGCGTCGAGCGGTTGCCCCCCTGTGAGCTCCGGATCGTGGTGCACCACGATCCCGCCGTCGGCGGTGGCGTGGACATCGAGCTCCACGCCGTCCACCCGCCGGGCCACCGCCTCGCGGAAGGCCGCGGGCGAGTTCTCGTACGCGTAGCCGGAGGCGCCCCGGTGGGCGATCACCAGCGGACGCGTCAGTTGGTGTCCTCCAGCTTCCGCAGCTCGATCCAGTCGGGCTCGTCGAGCAGGTCGCGGAGCAGCGTCCGGTCGGCGTCGTTCGGGAGCACGGAGGTCAGGTAGGCCTTGTACCCCTCGGGACTGACCGGCTCCCCCGTCACCGTGAAGCACTGGCGGGCGTAGAGCCCGATCTTCCGGTTGAACTTGATGTCGGGCACCACGAGGTGCCGATCCCGGTCGGGGATGACCGTGTTGAGGCGCTGGACCAGGCGGGTGATCTCCTGGCGGTAGAGCTCGCGGCTCGCCTCGTTCAGGTGGGCAATGTTGGCGGCGTCCGGCGCCTCCCGCTCGTCGAACCGGCCCTTGAGGCCCCAGACGTAGGCCCAGTGGGCGCTCGAGGAGTTGTCGGTGCCGAAGAGGTCGAAGGCGGTCGGGACCCACTTGTTGAAGTAGCGCTGCATCACCTCGGGCGGCACCCGTCCGGCGCGCAGGATCCGGAGGAGGCCGTTGTTCCCGGTGCCCAGGTGGAAGCTCTCCTCCTTGAGCATCGGCCCCATCGAGCGCGCGAGGGGGTGGAAGGCGGAGGTGGAGAGCATCTTGAGCTGGAACTTGCCGTCGCGGTCGATGAACTGGGTGTAGGTGAAGAAGTCGAGCCAGTTCTCGACGATTTCATTGAAGGAGCCGAGCAGGCGCTCCCCCTCCTCGGCGCGGCGCTCGAGGAGCTTCTGGGCCTCGCGCTTCCCCTCGTCGCCGAAGTACTGGCAGAGCAGGTAGGACATCTGCCAGCCGTGGCGCATCTCCTCGCTCATCACCCGCATGAGGGCAAAGAGGTCGTAGTCGCTCGGGGCGCGCTCGAGGAGGGCGCGCTGCTGCTCCACCGAGGCGAACTCGGTGTCGCCCTGGAAGACGATCAGGTTCAGCAGGGCGTCCCGGATGCGCTGGTCGGGAATGTGCATCAGCGTCGGCCACTTCGACTGCCCCTTGTAATGGCCGAACTCGATGGTCTCCGCTTCCGGCTCGCCGAACTTGGCCTCGAAACCAACCTTCCGGAACGGCGTCCCCGCCATCTCCTTCTGCGAGATGCCGATCGAGTCCTGCCAGTAGTGGAAGTAGTCGATCCAGTCGTCGAAGTTGTTGACTTTCCGCATGTCGCTCCTCACCCTCGTGTAGTTGCCGTCCTCAATCCTCAGTCCGCTCCACCACCATCGCGATCCCCTGGCCCACGCCGATGCACATCGTGATCAGCCCAAGGCGTCCGCGGGTGCGCCGGAGGGCGTGGACCATCGTGGCCGCCATCCGGGCGCCGCTCGCGCCGAGGGGGTGCCCCAGCGCGATGGCCCCTCCGGACACGTTGACGCGCGCCGGGTCGAGGCCCAGCTCGCGGATGCAGGGCACCGCCTGCGCCGCGAACGCCTCGTTGAGTTCCACCAGGTCCAGCTGCGGCGCGGTGAGGCCGAGCCGCGCCAGCAGCTTGCGCGTGGCGGGGACCGGGCCCAGCCCCATGCAGCTCGGGTCGAGCCCGGCCACCGCGGTGCCCAGGATCCGCGCCATCGGGGTCAGGCCGTGTTCCCTCACGGCCGCCGCGCTCGCCACGCCCAGGGCCGCGGCGCCGTCGTTGATGCCGCTCGAGTTGCCGGCGGTGGCGGTGCCGCCCTTGGCAAAGGCCGGCTTGAGCTTGGCCAGTCCCTCGACGGTCACCCCGGCGCGCGGGTGTTCGTCCCGGGTGACCGGCCCGTCCGGTCCGGCGACGGGCACCGGCACCAGCTCATCGGCGAAATGGCCGCCGGCCTGGGCCGCCTGGGCCCGGCGCTGGCTCTCGACGGCAAAGGCGTCCTGCTCCGCGCGGGACACCGCATGGAGGCCCGCCACCTTCTCGGCGGTCTCGCCGAGGGAGATGGTCCACTCCTTCGGCATGGCGGGATTCACGAACCGCCAGCCGACCGTCGAGTCGGCCACCTGCGGGGTTGCGCGGTCCCAGGGGGTGCCGCTCTTGAGGGTGACGTACGGCGCGCGGGTCATGCTCTCGACGCCGCCGGCCACGAAGAGGTGCCCCTCGCCCGCCTTGATGGCCTGGGCGGCGCTGGCCAGCGCCTGCAATCCCGAGCCGCAGAGCCGGTTCACGGTCTGGCCCGGCACCTCGACCGGCAGCCCCGCCAGCAGGACCGCCATCCGCGCCACGTTGCGGTTGTCCTCGCCCGCCTGGTTGGCGCAGCCGAGGATCACGTCGTCGAGTCGGTCGGCGGGGAGGCGCCCCCGCTCGACCGCCGCCCGCACCGCCACCGCCGCGAGGTCGTCGGGCCGCACACCGGCCAGGCGGCCGCCCGCGCGCCCGATCGGCGTCCGCACCGCGGAGACGATCCAGGCCTCGGTCACAGCGCGATCCAGACCGACTTCGTCTCGGTGTAGCCGTCCAGGGCCACCCGGCCCAGGTCGCGGCCGAAGCCGGAGGCCTTGTATCCGCCGAAGGGGGCGCCCGGGTCGTACATGTTGTAGGTGTTCACCCAGACGGTCCCGGCCCGGATGGCGTGGGCCACCCGGTGGGCGCGGCCGACGTCGCGGCTCCAGATGCCCGCCGCCAGCCCGTACATCGACTGGTTGGCCAGGGCCACGGCCTCCTCTTCGTCGTCGAAGCCGAGGACGGCGAGCACCGGCCCAAAGATTTCCTCGCGGGCGATCGTCATGTCGGGCTTGACGGCGTCGAAGACTGTGGCCTCGACGAAGTACCCCTTGCCGTTGACGGTGGCGGCCTTCCCGCCGGCCACGAGGGTGGCGCCCTCCGCGCTCCCGGTGGCGATGTACTGGAGGACCGACTCCTGCTGCTGGCGCGAGACGATCGCCCCGAGGCGGGTCTTCTTGTCGAACGGGTCGCCGGGGACGAGGGTCCGCGTCCGCTCGGCGAGCTGCTCGACCACCTGGTCCTTCACCTTGCGGTGTACCAGGAGGCGGCTGCCGGCGGCGCAGACCTCGCCCTTGCCGTAGAAGATGCCGTTCTGGGCGCCGCGCACCGCGGCCGCCAGGTCGGCGTCGTCGAAGACGATGTTGGGGCTCTTCCCGCCGAGCTCCAGCGTGAGGCGCTTCACCGTGTCGGCGGCGTCGCGCATGATGCGCTGCCCCACCGCGGTGGAGCCGGTGAAGGAGATCTTGTCCACGCCGGGGTGCCGGACGAGCGCGGCCCCGGCGGTGGATCCGTGGCCCGGCACCACGTTGAACGCCCCCGCCGGCAGCCCCGCCTCCTGGAAGATCTCGCCCATGAGGAGGGCGGTGAGCGGCGTCTCGGAGGCCGGCTTGAGCACCACGGTGCAGCCGGCGGCGAGCGCCGGCGCGAACTTCCAGCCGGCGATGTTGAGCGGGAAGTTCCACGGGACGATGGCGCCCACCACGCCGACGGGTTCGTGCCGGATGTAGGTGAGGAAATTGCCGTCCACCGGCACCGTCTCCCCGCCGAACTTGTCGCACCAGCCGGCGTAGTACCGGAGGGTCTCGACGGTGGAGGAGACGTCGATCTTCGACTCGAAGAGCGGCTTGCCGTTCTGGCGGGTCTCCAGTTCCGCCATCTCGGCCAGCCGGGAGGCCAGCAGGTCGGCGGCCTTGAAGAGCAGGGCGCCGCGCTTCCGCGCCGAGAGGCCCCGCCACTCGGCCGACTCGAAGCAGCCGCGGGCGGCGGCCACCGCTCGGTCGATGTCGGCGGCGTCGCCCTCCGCCACCGAGGCCAGCACCTCCTCGGTGGCGGGGTTGATCACGTCGAAGCGGCGGCCGCTCGCGGCCGGGCCCCAGGCGTTGCCAATGAACAGGTCGGTCCGCACCGGCTACTTGGCCTTGAAGGCGGGCATCCGCTTCTCGACGTACGCCGCCAGACCCTCCTTGGCGTCCTCGGACTGGAAGAGCTGCTGTTGGAGCTCCCGCTCGAGCGTCAGGGCGCTCTCGAAGGGGAGGTCCATGCCCGACTGCACGCTGCGCTTGATGGCGCCGACGGCCTTCGACGCCTTGTTGGGCGGGCAGAACTGCCGGGCGTACATCTGCACCTGCTCCCAGAAGCCGTCCTTCTCGAACACGTGGTTGACCAGGCCGAGCTCCTCGGCCTTCTCGAACGAGAAGGTCTCGCCGGTGACCATGAACTCGATGGCGGCCGTCTTGCCGATGAGGCGGCAGAGGCGCTGGGTGCCGCCGGTGCCGGGGAGGACGCCGAGGTTGACCTCGGGGAGGCCGATCTTGCCGGCGTTTCGGCAGGCGATCCGGATGTCGCAGGCCATCGCGATCTCGAGCCCGCCGCCGACGGTGTGCCCGTTGAGCGCCGCGATGGTGAGCTTCGGGGTCTGCTCGAGCCGGCTCAGCGTCTCGTTGGCGTGGAGGCAGAAGAAGTACTTGAAGCGTGGCGTGACGCTGTTGAGCATCGAGATGTTGGCGCCGGCGGAGAAGAACTTCTCGCCGTGGCCGCGGATGAGGATGACGTGGACCTCGTCCGCCATCCGGGCGTCGAGGATGGCGGCGTCCAGCTGCCGGAACATCTCGTAGGTGTAGGTGTTGGCGGGCGGGTCGTTCAGGGTGAGGATGGCCATGCCGTCCCGGACCTCGTACTGCACGAGGACCTTGTCGGTGTGCGGCGGCGCGCCGGGGCGGGGAGCGGTCAGCGTTGCGGTCACGGGGTCAACCTCCGAGCGTGGCGACCAGGCGTGGGGTCGCGGGGTGGGCGGCGACGTAGCCGTCGAGAAAGAGCGACGCGAGTTCGTCGGCCAGGGCGTCGGGCGGCGTGGGCCCCGACGGGCGGTACCAGGTGTAGATCCAGTTCATCATGCCGAACAGGGCGTAGGCCGAGATGTGCGGGTCGGCGTGGCGACCGGGGACCTCGCGGAGCAGCCCGTCGAGGAGCCCGACATATTCCTTCTTGTGCCGCCGCACCTGGCCGAGCATCGGGCCGGTCAGTTCGGCCTCTTCATGGGCCAGCACCTTCATCTCGTCCATGTGGGCGGCAAAGAACACCACGTGGTGCCGGATGAAGGCGCGCAGCCGCGCCTCCGGGTCGGTCGCGCCGGCCACCGCCACGCGGGCGCCCTCCAGGACCCGGCCGAAGGTGCGGTCCTGGATCAGGAAGAGCAGCTCCTGCTTCCCCTCGACATAATGGTACATGCCCGCCAGGCTGAAGCCGCTGGCGCGGGCCAGGTCCCGCATCGAGGTGGGGTGGTAGCCGCGCTCCGCAAAGGTGCGCGCCGCGGCGGCAAGGAGCGCTTCCAGCCGCTGGTCGAAGGGCTGCATGTCCCGTCCGAACGATCGTTCGGGGGAAGTTATCCGACTCTTCGAGTCGGGTCAACGGTTAACGTCCGACTCCCGGGGGCGTCCATGCCCCCTGAATGCCCCCCGTGATAGAACTCGACGGGCCAACCGATGCCGCACTGGTGGCGGCCTGGCAGGCGGGTGGCGAGCAGGCGGCCACCGACCTGGTACGTCGGCACGCCGGTCACATCGCCCGGTTCCTGGCCGGGCTCGGGGCGGCCCCGGGCGACGTCGAGGACCTGGCCCAGGAGGCCTTCCTCCGGGCCTTCCGGGCACTGGGCACCTGGCGCAAGGAGTCGTCGTTCCGCAGTTGGCTCTTTTCCATCGCGGCCAACGTGCACCGGGATGCCTACCGCCGGGGGCGGGGCCGGACGCTCGTGCCGCTCGAGCGGCACGAGGTGCCGGACCGCCACGATCCGGCCGCGGAGCTGGTGGCGGGCGAGACGGCCGAGCAACTGCGGGCGGGATTGGCGTCGCTGCCGCGGCTCCAGCGCGAGGTGTTCCTGCTACGGGTCCAGCAGGGCATGGAGTACGGGGACATTGCCACCGCGCTCGGCACCACGGCTGGGGCGGCCCGGGTCCACTACCACCACGCGGTGAAACGCCTGAAGGGGCTGATACGATGACCTGCGCGGAACTGTCGGGGCGGATGCCCGCCGTGCAGCACGGCAGGGCGCACTGGAGCGACGCGGAGGCGGCGCACCTCGCGGCCTGCGCGGACTGCCGCCGCGAGTGGGCCGTCGTCGTGGCTGGGGCGCGGCTGGGGGCCGAGGCGCGGGTGGACGCCGACGCGCTGGCGGCGAGGGTGGTCGGGCGCCTCAGGGCGGAGCGGCGGGTCCGCCCCCTCCGGCGCCTCGGCTGGGTGGCCGGGCTGGCGGCAGCGGCGGCGGTCGTGCTCTACGTGGTGCCCGGCCGGGAGGCTCCGGTGGCGCCGACCGGGACGGAGGTGGCGGTCGAGGTGCCCGGGCTGGGCGACCTTGGCGGCGAGGCGCTGTCGGCCGTGCTCGAATCGCTAGATGCCGACTGGACGGCGGCGTCCACCAATGAGGTGCCGTCGCTCGAGGACCTCGATGTCGAGGAACTCGAGCGCATCGGACAAACCCTGGAGAGCTGATGCGACGACTACTGATGGTGGCGGCGGCGTGGGTGCTGGCGGCGGCGCCGCTGGCTGCGCAGGACGACGGGGACGACTCCCCGCAGGCGGCGCAGCTCCGACAGCAGATCGAGTCCCGCTTCGGGGCGCAGGTGATCGCGGCGCTGGGGCTCACCGACCAGCAGGCGGCGCAGCTTCGGGCCACGCTCGGCACCTGGGCGCCGAAGCGCCGGGCCCTCGAGCGGGAGGAGCGCGCGGTCAAGCTGGGGTTGCAGGGCCAGCTCCGGCCCGGCGTGGCGGCCAACTCCGACAGCGTGGCCAAGCTCACCACGCGGCTGCTCGAGCTCAAGCTTCAGTACGTCCAGACCTTCGTGGACGAGGACAAGGAGCTGGCCAAGTTTCTCACGCCGGTCCAGCGGGCGCAGTTCCAGGTCATGCGCGAGCGGCTGATGGCGCGGATCGAGGAGATCCGTCGGCAGCGGATGCAGCAGCGGGCGGGGGAGATGGGGGCGCCGCTCTCACCCTGAGGCGCCTCGGCTTGCGCCGCTCGGGGGCGCCGGGCGATCTTCCCGGCGCAAGCCCGAGTGGCGGAATGGCAGACGCAGCGGACTCAAAATCCGCCGGGGGCAACCCCGTGCGAGTTCGACTCTCGCCTCGGGCATCCCCAGGTCCTCGCCAGCCCTAGTTCGGTTCGAACGCGAAGATCCGCTTCCAATCGGTCCGCATGCTGATCACCGTCCAGCCGCGGGCGGCGGCCTCGGCCATCAGCGAGTCGCTGAAGGTGCCGATCGGCGACTGCGCCCCGTAGGCGTATTCCCGGGCAGCATCGTCGTGGTGCACCAGCATCCGGAGCCGGGGCTGGTCGGTGGGCACCCATTCGAGCATCTGGCGGTCGCCGTCGGAATTGCCGATGGCAGCCATCGGGCGCCGGCCGATCATCGCGTTGATGCCGACCGGCTTGCCGGTCTTGTCGTCGATGAAGTCCACCCCCGCCTCCCGCATCAGCACCGGTCCGGTCGGGGTCATCTGGTACGCCGTCTTGATGCGGCTGCCGATGACCTGCTCCGGCGGGATGCCGTACACCCGCTCCGTCCAGGGCCGCATGAACTCCACCC
This sequence comes from uncultured Gemmatimonadaceae bacterium, assembly GCA_964574295.1. GTDB lineage: Bacteria > Gemmatimonadota > Gemmatimonadetes > Gemmatimonadales > GWC2-71-9 > SPDF01. The sequence continues at coordinate 43,481 of CAZNLY010000001.1, read as the reverse complement.
CGCCGCCCGAGACGATGTAGGTCTTGAACCCGTTCGCGCGGAGGTAGGCCAGGAGTTCCAGCATCGGCTGGTAGGTGAGCTCCGTGTAGGGCCGCTGGAAGCGGGGGTGCCGCGCCGTCGCCAGCCAGTCGGCGACAATCGTCTCGAACTGGGCGGTGCTCATCCCGGCGTGGGTGGCCATGATGACTTCCAGGATCGCATGGTCGCCCCCGGCCAGCGCCGCCTTGAGGTCGCCCTTGAGGAGGGACGCGAAGGGCTCCTGGGTGGCCCATTCCGGATGCTGGGGCGCCAGGGTCTTCACCCGGTCGAGGGCAAAGGCCAGCTGGGTGTACATCGGCTGCTCGACCCAGAGCGTGCCGTCGTTGTCGAACGTGGCGATGCGCTCGGCCACCGGGATGAAGCCCGGGCGGCCGGCGGTGGTGGCCTCCTTCACGGCGGCCAGGATGGCGCGCTTGGTGGCGCCCTCGTTCCAGGAGGGCAGGGGGTCCTGCGCGACACCGCGCGCGGCGGGGATCAGGGCCAGGACGGTCAGGTGGGCAAGCGCCACGCGGCGCAGCAAGAGTCGCATTGTGGAGGTCTTCCGTTCGTGGGGGGAGAAGGGAAGGGCCGCCCCTCGGGGCGGCCCCGGTCGTGCCACCTCACCCGCTCCGGGGTCAGTTCCCGGTGGGCATGGTGAGGTCGACCCCTTCCTTCGCCAACTGGTCGCGCATCCATTGGAAGCGCTCGTAGGTCGAGAGCTCGATCGGCCCCGTGTAGCCCTCGCTCTGCATCTTGCGGGGCGGATACTGGACGTATGTCTTCATCAGGTCCTGGATGGCCGCCGACATGGTGACCATGACCCAGGTATGCTCGGTCCAATTGTTCATGAAGATGTCGTACCGCTCCTGCGGGTCCTGCCAGAGGTCGAACACCTGCGGCACGATGGCGACGTACTTCTCGGGACCCTTCCAGCCGAGGTTGGCGTCCACGGCCAGCCCGCCGGTCTGCTGACCGTTGTCCCCGCGGAGGTTGAACACCGCCTTGTAGTTCCCCACGCGCGCCGCGCCCGGCGAGAGCTCGTTCTCGGTAAAGTAGAACCAGCTGGTGCGCGCCGACTTCCCCTTGCCGAAGAGGACCGGGCTCATGTCATAGCTGTCGAAGATGATCGGCTGGCCGGCGCGGTCCTTGGTCGGGAGCGCCACGCCGGCCATGGCCGCGAAGGTGGCCATGTAATCCAGCCCGCCGACGATGTCCGAGTTCTTCGAACCCGGCTTAATGCCGGGGCCCCAGGCGATCGACGGGACCCGGTTCCCGCCCTCGCGCACGGTGCCCTTGGTGCCGCGGAATGGGGTGTAGCCGGCGTCGGGATAGACATCCTGCCAGGCCCCATTGTCCGTCGTCCAGAAGACGTAGGTGTTGCCGGAGAGTCCCAACTTGCGGACCATGTCAAGGATGTGGCCGATCCGGGTGTCGTTCTCCACCAGGGCGTCCGCATACTTGGACTTCGACGGCGACTTATGGATGAACTCCGGGGCCGGGAGGTTGGGCTGGTGGACCTTCATGAAGTTGACGCTCATGAAGAACGGCGTCTTCGACTTGGCGGCCTTCTGCAGGTACTCGAGGGCGGCCCGCTCCACGTATTCATCGAAGTATGGGATGCCGACGACGCCCTTGCTCGGTGTGTTGACATACTGCCCGTTGATCGCGAAGTCCTGCGTCACCGGCCCGCCGGCATTTCCGGAGAGCGCACCCTTGGTCACGCGATTGAACATGGCGCGAAGCGAGGGGTCCATGTCGGGGAACCAGGTCGAGTCGCCGTACGTGTAGGCGTTGAGGTGGTACAGCCCCACGTAGCGCATTTCGTCGTAGCCCTGGGCGTTGGGCAGCGCGTAGTCGGCCTCACCCAGGTGCCACTTGCCGGTGAAGAACGTGTTGTAGCCCGCCGTCTTGAGCACCGAGGCCAGGGTCCATTCCGCCGCCGGGAGCCCGCCCCCCTGGCCCTGGAAGGCCACGGTGGTCATGCCGCTGCGGTTCGGGATCCGGCCGGTCTGCACCGCGGCCCGGCCCGGCGTGCAGCTCGGCTGGGCATAGAACGAGAGAAAGGTCATCCCCTCGGCGGCCATCCGGTCGATGGAGGGCGTCGGCATGCCGCGGTTTTCGCCGCCGCCGTACGGGCCGGAGTCGCCGTAGCCGAAGTCGTCGGAGAGGATGAGGATGATGTTGGGCTTGGTGGGTGTCTGGGCGGTCGCGACCGCCGGGATGAGGATGCCGAGGATGCCAAGGGCAACCACCCGGCGGAGCAGGGGGAGGGTCATTGCGTGCGCTCTCCAAGGGTCAGGGGGGGCCTGCCGAACCGTCCGTGGGGAGGGGCCGGCGGGAGAGTGTGGCGGCCATCGTGGCCCGCCGCCGAAAAGCCTATTGTTGCATTCGGATATCCGCAAGGCGTGCTTCACCCCTCAATGAGAAACCGCCGTGGCCGCACCGCGGGGTGGTCGCGTCGGTGACCGCCGTCACAGCGGGGAAGGCCGGCCAGCGTGAGTGTGTGGGAGGTCATCCCGAGATCGTCCCCTGCACGCGGTTATCCTTCTCGTGCCAACCCAAGATACGTCCCAAATCCGGGGCTGCCCGGAGGAGTCTATGCAAAGCCTGACCAGGACCTTGCTTTTGGGCGCCGCGGCGATTGCGGCCGCCTCCTGTTCGAATGACGCCCCCGCTCCGACCGATGCCTCGTCGGTCAACGCCGATGTCGCCACCTTCACCGCCGAGGCCGTGGGCCAGGACATCGAGTTCATGCACGGGCCCGGCGGCTTCCTGGGCTTCGGGTTCCGGGGCGGCCCGGGCGGGTTCGAATGCACCTCCTTCACGGGAGACATCGTCTCCGTCGAGCGCACCTGCACCTTCTATGACGGGCTCGGCGCCGTGCAATCGGCGTATGACTCCCTGACCACCGCCTCGGCCACCATCCACGTGAGCGTGACCGGCGCCATCGATCGCGGCGACTGGGGCTCGGCCTCCTTCAGCCGGACGCGCGACCTGACCGTCTCCGGTCTCGAGGGGGAGGAGACCTCCCGGACCTGGAACGGCTCCGGCTCCAGCACGATGACCGGCTTCCACACCAGCCGCGACGGCGACTCGGTCCAGATGGACCTCGCGAGCACCGGCTCCATCACGGACCTCGTCCTTCCCTACCCGAAGACGTCCACGAGCTGGCCGCTGAGCGGGACGATCGCCTTCTCGGTGACGGTGACGTTTACGGGCGGCCCGCACGATGGCGAGACCGTCACGCGGGACGTGACGGTGACCTTCGACGGGACCCAGTACGCCACGGTTACCGTCAACGGCGAGACCTTCACGGTGGACCTGGCCCAGCGCCGCTGCACCGGCGGCGGCGATCGTGGCGGTCGGCCCGGCGACGGCAATCATGACGGGAACCACGACGGCCCCAGTCACATGTAGCCGCACCATCCCGGCATGACATCGCCCCTGGCCGCACGGCGCGGCCAGGGGCGATGGCTTTTGGGGGGGGGCGGACCGGGGGATCTACTTCTTCACCAGTTCCACCCGCCGATTCCGCTGGCGGCCCTCCGGTGTGGTGTTCGGCGCCGCCGGCACCGTGTCCCCGAATCCCTGGGTGGTCAGCCGGTTCCCGTCGATCTTGTAGGTGTCGATCAACACCTGGCGCACCGCCGCCGCCCGCCGGTCCGAGAGGGCCAGGTTGGAGGCCGGCGTCCCCACGTTGTCGGTGTGCCCCTCGATCAGCAGGTCGAGGTCGGGATGTTGCTTGAGCATCTGGGCGATCTCCACGAGCGTCGGCGTCGATTCGGGCTGGATCTTGTCCGATCCCGAGGCAAAGTAGATCCCCTGGGTGGCCACCCGGCCGTTTTCCTCGAGGGCGTCGTAGAGCTCCCGCCCGCCGGCCAGGACGCTCAGGTTGCCGATGAAGGCCGGTTGCGCCTCCGATCCCGCATACTCGATGACGATCCGGTTCGACCGGCCGAGGTCGGCGTTCGGGATGTTGGCGACCCGGGTCTCGTTGATGTACACCTTCACGTACTTCCCATCGGCCATGATGCGAAACCGGACCGGGGTGTCGATCGCGCTCAGGCTCGACATCAGCGCGAGCGCCTTCGGGCCGGTCCCGTCGATGCCCCCCTGCATCCGGTCGTTGAAGTACCGGAAAACGGCATAGCTGGGGGCGTTGGGCGCGAAGGTGACCGTGGTGAAGATGTTGGCCACCGAGCCGGTGGCATCGAACTCCATGGTGAACCGGTCCGTCAGGGTGTCGGGGAGGTTGACCGCGAAGCTGGAACGCGTCGTGGTTCGCAGCCAGCGAACGCCGTTCCACTCGGCCACCTCCATGTTGCCCTCGATGAACTCGAGTCGCTTCGGGAAGTTGCCGACCCGGTCCCGCGAAAAGTCGTCCACATACAGCGGGATCTCGCCTGGTTGGAAGTCGTAGTTCACCCAGACGCCAGAGCCAGGGGCATCGGTCTTGGCGGGGGCAGCGCCGGCGGCCGGAGCCGCCCCGGCGGGCTTGGCCGTATCGGCGGGCGTCGAGGCGGCCGGGGCCTGGGCCGGCGCCTGCGTGGTCGGCACCGGAATGGTCGGGGTGGAGACCGAGGGGGGCGAGATCTTCGGCTTCTTGATGCCGATCTGGGCCGAGCCCACCGCAGGCAGGAGCAGGGCCGCGAGCCCTGCCGCCAACACTCCCATCCAGCGTGTCCTGATCATCTGGTGCCTCCCGAGTCTCCGCGTCCATGCGGCGGTGCGCCCGGTGCGGGCCGCCGTTGAACCCCAATAGACGTGCCGGGACTCGCTGGCGCCAGAGGGCACAACGGACGGGCCTCCGGGCGCGGACCCCCTTACCTTTCCCGCCGTTTCCATCTCTGGGGAGCAGGCCGTGCCGCTCGAGGTGCAGGTGTTCGGGACGAAGAAGTGCCAGGACACGCGGAAGGCGCTGCGGTTCTTTGCCGAACGCCGGGTCCGCACCCACTTCGTGGACCTCGACGTGCGGGCCGCGTCCC
>CAZNLY010000001.1:21287-38378 GCA_964574295.1 uncultured Gemmatimonadaceae bacterium | reverse complement strand
GCCGAACGCCGGGTCCGCACCCACTTCGTGGACCTCGACGTGCGGGCCGCGTCCCTGGGCGAGCTCCGCCGGTTTGCCCAGAAGTTTGGCGTGGCCGCCCTGGTGGACCGGGAGGGAAGTCGGTTTGCCGACCTGGGGCTCCGGACCGCCGCCCTCTCCGACGAGCGCTGGCTCGAGCGGCTTGAGGCGGAGCCGGGGCTCCTCCGGACGCCCCTCGTCCGTTGCCAGCAGCGCCTGACCCTCGGCGTGGACGAACCTGCCTGGAAGGAATGGGTCGGGCGGTGAGCCAGTTCTCCGTCTCCGGGCTCACGGTCGAGTTCGGCGACACCCGCCTCTTTGCCGACGCCACGTTCACCATCGAGCGCGGTGAGCGCTGGGGCGTCGTGGGGCGCAACGGGACCGGCAAGACCACCCTCTTCCGGCTGCTGGCCGGCACGGCGCAGGCCACCCGCGGCACGGTGGCGCGGGAGTCGGGGCTGCGGATCTCGTTGATGGACCAGCACCGCGACTTCGGCGCCGCTCTCGCGGTCTGGGAAGCCGCCGCGGGTCCGTTCGCCGAGTTGCTCGCCCTCGAGGCCTCCCTCGCCGAGCAGGCCGCCGCCCTTGGCACCGACCACTCCGAGGCCGCCATGGACCGCTATGCGCGCGACCTCGAGCGGTTCGAGCGCGAGGGCGGCTACACGCTGGCCCCGCGGGTGGACGCCGTCCTGCACGGACTCGGCTTCGACCCGGACGCGGCGCGCACCCAACGCCTCGACACCTTGAGCGGCGGCGAGCGCGGCCGGGTGGCGCTGGCCCGCCAGCTGGTGGCCCCGGCCGACGTCCTCCTTCTCGACGAACCCACCAACCACCTCGACCTCGAGACCACCCGCTGGCTCGAGGACCACCTGCTGGGTCTCGACGCGACGGTCCTCCTCATCAGCCACGACCGCGCCTTCCTCGGCCGCGTGGCCGACCGCATCCTCCACTTCGAGGCGCGCACCGTGACGCCGTACCGGGCCGGCTACGCCGGCTTCGTGGCCCAGCGCGCCGAGCGGCGGCTGGCGCAGCAACGCGCCTTCGACCGGCAGAGGAAGGCCATCGAGTCGGAGGAGGATTTCATCCGGCGCAACATCGCCGGCGGCAACAGCGCGCAGGCCAAGGGGCGGCGGCGGCGGCTCGAGCGGCTCCCGCGCCTCGGCCCCCCACCGGGCGAGGAAGGGACGATGAGCCTGCGCTTCCCGCCCGGGGAGCGCGGCGGCGACCAGGTGCTGGTGGCCGACGGGGTGCGCGTGTCGGCCGGCGGCCGCGTCCTCCTCGACCGATTCTCGGCGAGGATGACCCGCGGCGAGGTGGTCGGCCTCGTGGGGAGCAACGGGGCGGGGAAGACCACCCTCCTCCGCGCCCTCCTGGGCGAGGCCCCGCACGACGCCGGGGAGCTCCGCCTCGGCGATTCGATCCGGCCGGCCTGGTATCGCCAGGACCTCGCCCAGGTTCCCCCCGACGCGACGCTGTACGACATCACCGCCGACCTCCGACCGCTCTGGTCCCGCGGGGCCATCCAGAACCACCTCGGCGCCTTCGGCTTCCACGGCGACACCGTCCAGCGCCGGGCGGGCTCCCTTTCCGGCGGCGAGCGGGCGCGCATGGCGCTGTCGATGATGATCCTCGAGAACGCCAACCTCCTCGTCTTCGACGAGCCCACCAATCACCTCGACGTCGAGTCGATCGAGGTGCTCGAGGATGCGCTGGCGGACTACGAGGGGAGTGTCCTCCTCGTGAGCCACGACCGCGCGCTGCTCGAGGCGTTGGTGACGCGGGTCTGGGTGCTCCACGAGGGCCGGATCACGGACTACCCCGGCACCTTCGTCGAATGGGAGGAGGCCAGCCGGGAGCGCTCGCACGCTGCGGAAGTGGCGCAGGCGGAGGAGGAGGCGGCCCGCCGCGTGGAGGAGCGCAAGCGCACGCGCAGGAGGGACGAGCGGGCGCGGGAGGAGCAGGCGACGTTGCGGGAGGCGCGGACGGCGCTCGCGGCGGCGGAGTCCCGCGTGGCGGACGCGGAGGCGAAGGTGAGCACCATCCGCCGTGCGCTGGAGGATCCGGCGCTGTACGCCACCCCGGAGGGAGGGCGCCGCGCCTCGGCCCTCGGCAAGGAACTGGAAGAGGCCCGCACGGAATTCGACGGGGCCTACCGGGCGTGGGAATTGGCCGCGGCCGAACTCGAAGCGCTCGACTCCGCGCGCTAGGCGGCGGGCGGGGCCCGGAAGGGGCCGAGGAATTCAGCGACCCGCTCGGCGACGGCGAGGAGCCGGTCGTCACCCCAGCGGCGGCCGATCAGTTGCAGGCCGATGGGCATTCCATCCGCGGTCCGGCCTGCCGGCAGCGCCACCGCCGGGCTTCCCGTCAGGTTGAACGGAGCCGCGTAGGCCCCCACCGCGGTGGTATACGCCACCTTGGCGCCATCCAATTCCAATGCCCGTCCCGACCGCATGTGCGGGAACGCGGTCACCCCGGCCACCGGCAGCATCCAGGCGTCATACGCCCCAAGGAAGCGCTCGAGCGTCGCGATCACCTCGTCGCGGCGCGCCAGGGCCCGGACGAACCGGCGCGGATTCATCCCGAGCCCGCCGCGGAGCCCGCGCGTCCACCGGGTGCGTCCGAGGCCGAGGTAGGTCGTCTGCCGCAGCAGGAACCGGATCGGCTCCGGTGTCATCACGCCCATCTCGAAGCCGTTGATCTCCCCCCACAGCTCCAGCACCTCGTGCAGGTCGAACCCCGCGGGCGCCGCCCGCTCGACCCGGACGCCCGCCGCCTCGAGCGCGCCCGCCGCCGCCCGGAGGGTGGCCATCGTTTCCGATGATGCCGGGCCGTGCGCCAGCTGATCCATCCAAGCGATGCGGATGGACTCGGGCGCTGGCGGGGTGCCCGTTGGTGGTGTCGGGGGGACGGGCGGAACCTCTGGGTGCCGGCCGTCGGGCCCCTCGATGAGGGAGAGCGCCAGCCGCAGGTCGGCCACCGAGCGCGCCAGCGGGCCGTAGCCGACGAGATGCCTGAGGCCGCGGGGAGCGCCGCCGGGGAGGTCGCCGTGGCCGGCCCCCGACACCCGGTATTCCGTCGGCTTGAGCCCGTATACTCCGCAGAAGTGACTCGGGATGCGAATCGAGCCGGCCGCATCGCTGCCCAGCTCGAGGGGGGAGAGCCCCGCGGCCACCGCCGCCGCCCCGCCCCCGGTGCTCCCGCCCGGCGTGCGCGCCGGATCCCACGGATTGTTGGTCCGGCCGAAGATGGGGCTGTCGCACTGCCAGTCGTAGCAGAGAAGCGGCACGTTCGTCTTGCCGAGGACCACCGCGCCCGCGCCCACCACCCGCTCGGTCACCGTGGCGTCGGAGGTGGAGACATTGCCCCTGGCCGGCGGATATCCGGCGGTGTTCAGCAGCCCGCGGACGTCGTAGATGTCCTTGATGGTGACCGGCACCCCGTGGAGCGGACCCCACGTCTCTCCCCGGGCCAGGGCGGCGTCGGCCGCCTCGGCGCGCTCGCGGGCGGCGGGGTTCGGGATGACGATGGCGTTGAGGGCGGGATTGAGGCGGGCGATGCGTGCGGCGTGGAGTTCGTACGCCTCCACGGCGCTCATGCGGCCTTCGCGGATGGCCCGGGCGAGCTCGGTGGCGGTGGCGAACCCGGATCCGAGGTCGGCGCTCACGCGGGGAGGGGGGTGCCGGGCCTCCACCCCGCGGAATCCAGCTGTTGCAGGTAGCGCAGCACGCTGTCGCGATCGGCGTGGACCGTCAGGAGGAGGAGGTCGCCCTCGCGGGCCCACTCGAGCGCCGTCCGCACGGCGGGGAGTTCGGCCTCGGTCAGCTCCACCTGGTCGTCCCGGGCGCCCAAGAGCTTCAACTCGGCCAGGAGCATGCCGCTCACCGCGCCCGGCGCGCGCCCGCGCAGGTGCTTGGGCATTTCCTTGACAAGGATCCGGTCGGGGCGGCCCGCCCAGGCGTTCCGCGCCAGTTCGAGAATCGCGTGGTCGTCCCGGTCGCCCGCTTGCCCGATCGTCACGAGCCGCCGCCGCGCCGGCAGCGCGCCGGCCATCTCCATCAGCGCGTGGATCCCGTGGGGATTGTGGGCAAAGTCCACGAACACCCGGAGGGTGCCAAACTCGAAGGTGTTGAGCCGGCCCCAGTTCCCGGTGGGGGAATTGGTCAGCGCCCCCAACCCCTCGGCGATGGCCGCGTCGTCGAGCCCGACGAGGGTGCCGAGGAGGGACGCCGCCAGCGCGTTGGCCACGTTGTGCCGGGCGGCGCCGCCCAGCGTGATCGGGATGGCGTCGAGGGAAGCCACACGGCGAGCCTCGGTGCCCCTCGCCAGCCACACCGCCCCCTCCCGCACGAAGGCGGTCTGCCCGCCGGCGCGTTGCGTGGCCAGCAGCAGCGGATGGGCCGGATCGAGGGAGAACCACGCGATGGGGCAGGCCAGCCGGGGTGCCGCCGCGACCAGCGCGGGATCGTCGGCGTTGAGCACCAGCGACCGGCCCGGCGCCAACGCCCGTGCGATGACGAGCTTGGTGTCGGCCAGGTCGGCCAGGGTGAAGACGCCCGACTCCCCCAGGTGATCCTCGGCGATGTTGGTGACCAGCGCGGCCTGCACCCCGGTCACCATGACCCCGCGTCGGAGCAGGCCGCCCCTTGCCGTCTCGAGGACGGCAATCTCGACGCGCGCGTCCCGGAGCAGCTTCCGCGCGCCGCTCGGGCCCGAGTAGTCGCCGGTGTCCAGGACCTCGCTGCCCACCTTGATGCCGTCGGTGGAGGTGTGCCCCGCCACGCGCCCCGAGGCCGCCATCATCCCCGCCACCAGCCGCGTGACCGTCGTCTTCCCGTTGCTGCCCGTGACCAATGCCACCGGGATGTCGTGCAGCGCCGACCAGTCCACCTCCCCCGGCGTGGGCAGTGCGTCCTTGCTCCAGGTCCGCGCACCGGTGCCCGACCCGATCATGACGTTGCGCTCGTCCCAGAAGAAGCGCAGTCCCCGCTCTGCCGCCGCGCCGGCCAGGGCGAGGATGCCGGGTTGCCCCTCCCGCGCAATCAGCTCACGGAGGCGGGCGTACTCCGGTTCCCGCGCGAACCCCTCCCCCTGGGCGCGGGCCGTGGCGGCGGCCCAGGCGCACTCGTTGACCTCGGTGGCGGCGTAGAGGGAGTCGATCGGCGCAGTGATGGCCAGGCTGGCCCCGCCGGGAAAGCGGCGAAGCGCGAGCGCCTCCTCGGTCCACCCCACCGCGTCGAGCGCCGCCCGGGCCTCCTCGCGCCAGAGGTCGAGCAGCGCCTCCTGGCCGGGGGGCAGCTCCACCTCGAGGATGGCGCCGGCCCGGTCGCTCACGAGGTTGGGGCCGGTGACGCGCCGGGAATCGCGGACCGTCTGCGGCACCACCATCAGTCGTCGGCCTCGCGGGCAATGCGCACGCCGCGCTCGTCGCGAATGAGCTGCTCCTCCTCGGGCAGTTCCGCGCCCCGCGCCGCCGGGCGCGCCACCGGCACGGGAGCCACCGCCGGGGCGGGCTTCGGCCGGGCGCCGTCGCCATCGGGCTGGAAATGGATGATCTGCTTCCAGGTCCGGGCGATCGCGTCGCCGAAGACCAGGAGGAGGTCGCCAGGGCGCGCCATGCGGAGCGCGGCGTCCACGGCACGCTGTTCATCGGGGATCGTGGTGATCTGGTTTGCCGGGACCCCGGCGCCGAGGAGCGCCTCCCGAAGGATCCGGGGCACCTCGTCGTCGGCCCGGCCGCGGAGGCCGTCGTCCCGCCGGCAGAAGTAGTGGGCAAACCTCCCGGCGGCCCGTTGCGCGATCTCGCGCAGGTCCTCGTCGCGCCGGTCGCCGGGGCCGGCCAGCACCACCATCTTGCGGCCCTTCACCTCGATCCGGTCGGTGAGGTTGCACATCACCTCGACGGCGTCGGGGTTGTGGCCGTAGTCGAGGATGACCTTGAAGCCATGCTCGTCGAAGACGTTCATCCGGCCCGGCGCCTGGAAGAAGCTGGTGTCGAACGTCCGCAGGCCATGCCGGATGTCCTCCAGCTTGACGCCCATGGCGAAGGCCATGGCGGCGGCGAACATCGCGTTCTGCACGTTGTGCGTGGCCCGGCCCTCGAGGGTGGCGGGGATGAGGTGGGTCCAGAGGAGCGGGATGTGCGCGCCCCGGTCATAGATGGTGATCATCTGGCCGTTGACCCCCGCCTCCAGCGCCACGGCGCGCCCGCCCGCCCGGATGTGTTCCCGCACCAGCGGGTGCTCGGGGTTGAGCGTCACGTAGCAGATGACCTTGGCGTCGGTGTAGTCGGCCATCGCGAGGCAGAGCGGGTCGTCGGCGTTGAGCACCGCGGTGTCGCGCGCCACCTCGACGGGGATGCGCTTGACCTTGGCCAGCTCCTCCAGCGTGTCCACCCCGCGCAGGCCGAGGTGGTCCGACCGGACGTTGAGGCAGGCCGCCACGTCGCAGTGGCGGTAGCCCATCCCCGCCCGCAGGAGGCCGCCGCGCGCCGTCTCCAGCACCGCCACGTCCACCTTCGGGTCGCCGAGCACCATGCGCGCCGCGATCGGGCCGGTCATGTCGCCTTCCACCGTCCGGTGCCCGTCGATATACACGCCGTCGGTGGTGGTCAGCCCGACCGTCCGGCCCGCCAGCTTGTGGATGTGCGCCAGCATGCGGGAGGTGGTCGTCTTGCCGTTGGTGCCGGTAATGGACGCGATCGGGATCCGGCTCGGCGACCCCGGCGGGAAGAGCATGTCGAGGACCTGGCCGGCCACGTCGCGCGGCTTGCCCTCGCTCGGCGCCATGTGCATCCGGAAGCCGGGGGCCGCGTTGACCTCGCAGATCGCGCCGCCGCTCTCCCGGTAGGAGAGCGAGATGTCGGGGGTCAGGAAGTCCACGCCGCCCACGTCGAGCCCGATGGCCTCGACCGCGCGGATGGCCATCTCGCGGTTGTCGGGGTGCACCAGGTCCGTGACATCCACCGCGGTCCCGCCGGTGGAGAGGTTGCCGGTCGAGCGGAGGTAGACCTCCTCCCCCGCGGCCGGCACGGAGTTCCGGGTGTAGTTGCGCTGGGCCAGGAGCCGGTCGGCCTGGGCGTCAAACTCGATCCGGGTGAGGACCTTCTCGTGGCCGATGCCCCGCCGCGGGTCGCTGTTGACGATCTCCACCAGCTGCTCGATCGTGTGGGTGCCGTCGCCCACGACATGCCCCGGCACCCGCTTCGACACCGCCACCAGGTCGCCGTTGATGACCAGCATCCGGTGGTCGTGGCCCTCGATGAACGACTCGATGATCACGCTCCGGCTAATGGCCTGCGCCTGCCGGAACGCCACCGCCACCGTCTCGTCGTCCCGCAGGTTGATCGCCACCCCGCGGCCGTGGTTGGCGTTGTACGGCTTGACCACCACCGGGAAGCCGATCCGGCGCGCCTCGAGGATGGCGTCCTCCTCCCGCTGCACGAGGCGTTGCTTCGGCACCGGCAGGCCCAGCCGCGCGAGGATCTTGTTCGTCTCCTCCTTGTCGGAGGCGATTTCCACGGCGATGTGCGAGGTGTGGCTCGTGATGGTGGCCTGCACCCGCTGCTGGTAGCGGCCCCACCCGAACTGGATGAGGCTGTAGTCGTTCATCCGCATCCACGGGATGCCGCGTTCCTCCGCGGCGTGGACCAGCGACGCGGTGCTTGGCCCCAGCGCCCGGCGCTGGGCAAACCGGATGAAGGCGTCGCGTTCCTCGGCAAAGTCGAAGGATTCGGGGACGCTGCGTGGCGGGCGCAGCTCCGCCGGGAGCAGCGAATGGAGCAGCGTGAGGGCGAGGCGAGCGGCCTCGAGTCCCACCTCTTCCTGCTCATACTCGAACACCACGTGGTACTGGCCCGGCTCGCCGGTCGAGCGGGTCTTGCCGAAGGTCACGTGCGCGCCGGCCACGTTCTGAAGCTCGATGGCCACGTGCTCCAGCACGTGGCCGAGCCAGGTGCCCTCACCCTCCAGCACCCGGCGCCGGAATCCGCCGGCGTCGCCGTAGGAGCAGCCGTGCTCGAGGAGGCCGGGCAGTGCGGCAAAGAGCGGCTCGTGGAAGGCCGGGCCGAGTCGGCTGGTGGGCCAGGCCTCGACCGGACCGAGGTCGAGGTCGAGGCGGATCACGGGGAAGTGGGCGTACAGGCTCGGCCCGAGGTAGACCGAGGTGTCGAGGATGCGCATAGGCCTTCCGGGGGGGACCGGGATCAGGGCCGCGTGGCGGCGGCGCCAGGGGCGGTGGCCACCCGGGTATGCAGGTTGAAGGTGGCCCCCGCCGTGAGAATGTGCAGCCGGAGCCCCAGAAGGCAAACCGGCTCGTGGTCGCCCACCGCATCCATCGAGGAGTACTCCACGTTGGCGCAGTCCACCACCGTGATGCCGCCGCTGCCCACCACCTCGAGGGTCTCATCCGGGCCCAGGAAGGCAGCCGTGTCCTCGTCGAGCCCGACGCCGATGGCAAACGGGTTGTAGGCGAGCGCCGTGAGGAGGCGCCCGAGGCGGTCGCGCTGGCGGAAGTGCTGGTCGATGATGACGCGGTTGGTGAGGCCGAGCCCGGGGGCGAGGGTCACGATGTTGGCGCGGGGCACGGCGCCGTCCTCGCCGTTGGCGATCATGTGCTCGCTCAGGAACGCCGCTCCCGCCGAGGTGCCGGCCACGTGGACCCCGTTGGCGTTGAGGGTCCGGATGGCGCGCGCCACCTCGGTGCCGCCGAGGGTGGTCGCGAGGCGCAACTGGTTGCCACCGGTCAGGAAGATGCCGGTGGCGCGCTCGAGCTTCTCGAGCCATTCGGCCCGCTCGGTGTCGGCCCGGCTTTCGAACGGGAGCGCGCGCGCGCGGCCGGCCCCCAGTTCGGTGAAGAGCGCCTCGTAGCGGTCGCCGGTGTCGGCCAGCTGGGACGCCGTGGGGATGATCGCGATCCGGGCGTCCTTGCCGCCCGAGACCTCCACGAACCGGCGGAGGATCCGGGCGTCGCTCAGCTTTTCCTCGGCGCCGCCGACCGGGATGATCATCCCGCGCTGCACCCCCTCCGGCGAGCGGGCGGGGCTCACGCCAGGTCCTCGAAGGTGCCGCGCACCACCGCGCGGCCGTCCACCACGTGCCAGCGTCCCATGGCCATCACGTCGGTCAGGTCTCCGTTGGGGTTGAGGATTACGAGGTCGGCGTCCGCGCCGGCCTCGATCCGCCCCTTGTCGGGGAGGCGGAGGAGGTCGGCGGGATTGGAGGTGAATGCGGGAAGGATCCGTTCGAGGGGCTGGCCGCGCTCGAGGAGCGAGCGGAGCGCGGCGGGCAGGGCGCCGGGACTCCCGACGTCCATGTCGGTCACCCGGCCGTCGGCGTCGAACACCGGCAGGCAGCCGCCGCCGTCGGAACTGACGGTGATCCGTGCCGGGGGCAGGCCCGCGCCCAGGTAGCGGAGCAGCGCGTCCTCGGCGGACCAGGCATCCTCGTCGGGGCCGACGGGGAAGGCGGTGACGTCGATCGTCACCCCCAGCTCCGCGAGCCCGAGTGCCTCCTCGAACAGGGCCCGGCGCCGGTTGACGTGGGTCGGATTGAAGACGCGGGCCGGCAGTTCGCTCCGCTCGAGCGCCTCACGGACGAGGGAGAGCCCCCGGGCGCCGTCGCCCAGGTGGAGATGCACGAGGCCCGCCTTGCCGGTCATCAGCCCCGCCACGTGGGCCTCACTCGCGAGGCGCAGGAGTTCATCGAGGGTGGGCTGGCTGGAGCGGTGGTCGCTCAGGGCCACCTCGCCGACCCCGATGATCCGGTCCACGTGGACGATGTCGGACCGGACGCTGCCGGTGAGGGTGACGGGCGGGAGGTGATACCCACCGGTGTGGCACCAGGCGCTGATCCCCTCGGCCACGAGTCCGCGCGCGCCGGCGACGAGAGCCCCAGGGGTGCGCGTCACGTCGTCGGTGCCGAGCACGCCGACGACCGTCGTGACGCCGCCCAGGGTGAAGCGCGAGAGGGGGACGGGGGGAACGCGGCTCTCCGGTCCCGATTCGCCGCCGCCGCCGGTCAGGTGGACGTGCCCGTCCACCAGCCCCGGAATGACCCGGCGCCCGCCGAAATCGCGCTCGGCCACGCCCAGCGACGCCGGCAGGGCGGGGAGGTCGCGGCCCATCCAGAGCACCTTGCCCGCGCCGACGAGCAGGTGGCGCGCGTCGCGCGGTTCGGGGGCGTAGATCTCGACGTTCTTGAGCAGCGTCAGCATCGGCCGGTGCGGCTCCACGGCGGGCGGGGGAACGAAAAATAGTCTCGCCACGGCGTATATTGGAAGCATGCGCGCCACCGCCTTCTCCGTCGGTACCCTCCCCGGCGCCGTCGTGCGGCTCGAGCCGCTCGCCGAGCGGCACCTTCCGGATCTCGGCCGCGTGGCCTTCGACCCCGACCTCTGGCGCTGGACCATCGACCGGCTCGAGACCGACGCCGACCTCCGCCGGTGGTTCGACACCGCACAGGAGGAGGTCGCGACCGGGCGCTCGATCTGCTTCGCGACGGTGGAGCTCGCCTCGGGCCGGGCCATCGGCTCGACGCGGTACGGTCACCTCGACCATGACAACCTGCACGTCGAGATCGGCTGGACCTGGGTGGGCACGCCGTGGCAGCGGACGGCCGTCAACACCGAGGCCAAGTACCTGATGCTGCGCCAGGCGTTCGAGGGATGGGGCTGCCATCGCGTGGAACTCAAGACCGACGCCGTGAACGAGCGCTCGCGGCGGGCCATCGAGCGGCTCGGCGCGCGGCTCGAGGGCACCCTCCGGAAGTACCAGCGGACGCAGGGCGGCCGGATGCGCGACACCGTCATCTATTCGATCCTCGATTCCGAATGGCCGGAGGTGAAGGCGGCGCTCGAGCGGCGGTTGTCCCGCCCCCCCGCGGCCCGTTAGCTTCACCCGTCCCCGGCCCTTCCTCACTCCAGGCACGACCATCCCATGCCCCTCGAGACCTCGCTCGTCACGGCCGACGTCGCCACCCTCGCCACCCCGCTCCTGATGGTGGCGGTGCCCCAGGGGGCGCTCCCGCCCTCGCTCACGGCCCTCGACGCCGCCGCGGGCGGGGCCCTGGCGCGGCTGTACGCGGCGGGCGACTTCACCGGGAAGGCCGACCAGGTGGCGTATGTGTACCCCTCGGGTCCCGCGGCGCGCATCCTCCTGGTCGGCGCCGGCGAACCGACCAAGTCCTCGGCCCGGTCGCTGCGCCGCGCCGCGTCGGTGGCGGGCAAGCGGGCGCGCCTGGCGGGGGTGACCGAGGCCGCCTACTTCGCGACCCCGGAGGCCACGGTTGCCGTGGGGCCGGCCCAGGCGGCCCAGGTGGCCGCGGAGGGGCTCGCGTACGGCGCCTGGCACTACGACGCGCTCAAGCGCGCCCCGGAGGAGCCGCGCCCGGCACTGGCCAAGGTGCAGATCCTGGCCAAGGGGCCGGACGCCGAGGCGGGGCACGCGCGGGGCGCTGCCATCGCCTCCGCGCAATCGTTCACTCGCGGGCTGCAGGTCCTCCCGGGGAACACCTGCACGCCGTCGTTCCTGGCCGGCGAGGCCACCGCCCTGGCGGGCCGTCACGGCTTCGACCTGACGGTGCTAGACAAGGCCGCCATCGAGAAGGCGGGGATGGGCGCCCTCCTTGCCGTCGGGAAGGGAAGCGTGGAGGATCCGCGCTTCATCGCCATCGAGTACAAGGGGTCTGCCGACGCCCCGGTCGTCCTGGTGGGGAAGGGCGTCACCTTCGATTCCGGCGGCATCTCGATCAAGCCGGCGGAGCGGATGGAGGACATGAAGTTTGACATGTCCGGCGCCGCCGCCGTCCTCGGGGCCTTCGAGATGCTCGGCCGGCTCCGCCCGAAGCTCCACGTCGTGGGCCTCATCCCCTCGGCCGAGAACATGCTCTCCGGCGCGTCGTACAAGCCGGGCGACGTGGTCCGGGCCATGTCGGGCCGCCACATCGAGGTGGTGAACACCGACGCCGAGGGCCGGCTCCTGCTGGCCGACGCCCTGCACTACGCCCAGCGCTACGCGCCGGCCTGCGTCCTCGACATCGCCACCCTCACCGGCGCGGTGGTGATCGCCCTCGGCCACACGGCGGCGGCGGTCATCGGATCCGATGAGGCGTTGATTGCCGAGGTGCGCCGTGCCGGCGAGCGCTCGGGCGAGCGCGTCTGGGAACTGCCCCTCTGGGACGACTTCCGGGAGCACATCAAGTCGGACATCGCCGACGTCAAAAACTCCGGGGGGCGGCCCGCCGGGTCGATCACCGCCGCCTGGTTCCTGCGGGAGTTCGCGGAGGGGTATCCGTGGGCCCACCTGGACATCGCGGGCACCGCGTATACGCAGGGTGAGGATGCGGGCGCCGTGAAGGGACCGACGGGAATGGGCGTGCGGCTCTTCGCCGAGTTCCTCCTGGCCCGGCAGGGGTGATCCTCCCGCGCGGCGCCCGGGCCGCCGGGCTCTCCCTCCTCTTCCTGGCGACCGCCTCCGCCCTCCGCGCACAGGTCGTCGAGCCGCCGGTGGCGGACTCCCTGCGCGCCGCGGAGGACTCGGTCGACCTCGGCAAGCGGTACCTCGAGGGCGAGGCCCTCTCCCGGATCCACCTCCCGCTCCCCCCGCGCCTCGCGCCGGACGGCATCCAGCCCGACGGCTCGCTGGTGGTCTTCGACCAGTCCGCCCTCGAGTGGGCCACCGCCGAGTCGGTGGGCGACCTCCTCGCCACGGTACCCGGCGTGTACCTCTGGCGCGGCGGCTGGATCGGCCGGCCCGAATACGCCAGCTACCAGGGACGGGGCGCCACGTCGGTCGAGTATTACCTCGATGGCCTCCCGGTGGCGCCGCTCGGCCCCGACTCGGTCGGCGTGGACCCGGCGCTCATCCCGATGCACCTCCTGCAGCGGGTGGAAATCGAGCGGTGGGCCGGGCTGCTCCGGGTGCGCATGTACACGCCCCAGTACGATGTTGCGGCGCCGGGCACCTCCATCCTGGTCTCCACCGGCGACCAGAGCACCGCGCGGTACGGCGCCAGCCTCGAGAAGCGCTTCGAGGGAGGATTCCACTACGGCCTCGCCGCCGATTACCTCCGCGCTCCCACCTTCGACGCACAGTCGAGCGACGTGGAGCAGGCGGCCCTCTGGGTGCAGATGGGCTACTACCGCCCCGGCCGCTGGGGGCTGCAGCTGCAGTACCTCGGCCAGTGGCCGAATCGGGACCCGTATGTGTCGACCGCCGGGGACACCATCGGCGCGGGGGTGAAGGGCTCGCGAGGCGAGACCCAGCTCCGCGCGTTCCTGCAGGGCGGGCGCGGGACCCTCGCGCGGCAGCTCGACCTGGTCCTGAGCTCGAGCGGATGGTCGGGAGACGACATCACCGAACGGATCAATGCCGTCGGCCTCGTCGCCAGCTGGCGCAAGCCGACCTTCTCGGCATCCGCCTCCGGGTTCCTGCGCTCCCAATGGACGACGGCCGAGCTCCGCGGGAACGCCGGCTGGGCGCCCAGCCGGACGGTGAGCGCCAGCGTGGAGGGGGCCTGGCTGGCCTACGACAACAACCGCAGCGGCCAGTGGCTTGCGGCCCGGGCGGGGGTGCAGCTCCCTTACGGCTTCGGCGTGAGCGGCTCCGCCAGGATCGGGAGCGTCGTGGCGGCGCCGTCCCTCGCGGACAATCCCGAGCAGGACATCCAGGACCTCACCGGGTCGCTGCTCTGGCAGCGCTCGTGGGTGTCCCTCCAGGCGGATCTCTCCTCGACCAGCGCCTTCCAGGGCCTGGCCCCGCAACCGTACCTCAACGTGCCGGCGCTCGCTCAGACCGACAGGACGACCTGGGTCACCGTTGGCGGGCGGATCGCCCCGGCGTCGTGGTTCAGCCTGGAGAGCCGGTACAGCAACCCGACCGCGGGGACGCCGAACGGCAACCCGCCGACCCACTCGATCACGGCGGCCACCATCCGCTCGAAGTTCTTCCGGACCTATCCCAGCGCCACCTTCGACCTCAAGCTGCAGGTGGCGCTCGAGTCCTGGGGCGACGGCGTCATCGGCGTGGACTCTCTCGCCGCGCCGATCGCGCTCACGGGCGCCACCTTCCTCAGGGCCTATGTCCAACTGGGGATCGGCAGCTTCCTCTTTTATTTCGACCGCGGCAACCTGCTCAACACCAACCAGACCTACGTCCCCGGGTTCGCGATTCCAGGCTACGGAACCACCTACGGCGTCCTGTGGCGCTTCACGAACTAGGGCAAGCCGCCAGATCGGTCGAATCCACATCACAAAGATGTGTGGATAAACAGCTCGTTACCGGCGGGGAATGTGTCCCTACCCCCAGCGGGCGGAAGCCACTATCTTTGCTCGCTTTACCAGCTTTGCCGGGGGGTTAGTGCCGCGCAGCATGACGGGGTACGGCGCCGCCGAGGGGCCGGTGGGGGGCGGTCGGCTCCGGATCGAGGTCCGGACCGTCAATCACCGCTTCTTCAACCTCGCCGCCAAGCTCCCGTCCGACCTCGCCCCGCTCGAGGCCGAACTCCGGGACCGGGTGAGGCGCGACCTCGAGCGCGGGCACATTGCCGTCTCGGCGCGTTGGGTCGAGTCGCCGGCGCGCGAGGCGGGACTGGCCCTCGATCTCGAGCGGGCACGGGTGGTGGTGGCCCGGCTGCGGGAACTCCACGCGACCTTCGGCCTGGCGGGCGAGGTCACGCTCGACCTCGTGGCGCGCCAGCCCGGGGTGCTCGTGGCGGAGGACGCCGATTCGGTGGCCGTCACCTGGGCGGAGGTGGAGCCGGTGGTGGCGGCGGCGGTGGCCGACTGCGCCGCCATGCGCCTCCGCGAGGGCCACGCCCTGGGCGAGGAGCTGCGGAAGCGGCTGGCGCTCCTCGAGGCAGCGGCCCGGGAGGTGGCGGGGCTGGCGCCGGCGCGGCTCCCGCGCGAACGCGAGCGGCTCCGGGCCGCGGTGACGGAACTCCTCGACGGACGGACGGCCAACGAGGACCGGATCGCGCAGGAATTGGCCTTCCTGGCCGACAAGCTCGACATCACCGAGGAGCTGGTGCGGTTCGAGGCCCACGTGGCGGCGGCGCGCGCCGCGCTCGCCGCCGAGGGCGCCGTGGGCAAGCAGCTTGGCTTCCTGGCGCAGGAGCTCGGCCGCGAGGTCAACACGATGGGCTCGAAGGCGAACGACGCCGCCATCGTCCAGGTCGTCATCCGGATGAAGGGCGAGCTGGAGAAGTTCCGCGAGCAGCTCGAGAACCTCGAGTGAGGCCGTTCCTCCTGGTGCTCTCGTCGCCCTCCGGCGGCGGCAAGACCACCATCGCGCGCGCGGTGCTGGCGGCGCGGAGCGACGTGGGATACTCGGTCAGCGCCACCACCCGGGCCCCGCGGCCGGGCGAGCGCGACGGGCACGACTACCACTTTCTCGACACCGCAGAGTTCGAGCGGCGGGTGGCGGCCGGCGAGTTCCTCGAGCACGCGACGTACGGAGGCAACCGCTACGGCACGCTTCGGAGCGAGGTGCTCCGGGTGCTCGAGAGCGGGCGCCACGCGGTGCTCGACATCGAGGTGGATGGCGCGCGCCAGGTGAAGGAGCGGATGCCGGACGCGGTGCGGGTGTTCGTCCTCCCCCCGTCGGCGGAGGTGCTGATCCAGCGGCTGGCCGCCCGGGAGACAGAATCGGCGGAGGCGCGGCGGCGTCGGATGACCATCGCCGCCGAGGAACTGGTGGCGGCGCGCGAGTACGACTACGTGGTGGTGAACGACACGCTGGAGGCGGCGGTCGGGGCGGTCGAGGCCATCCTCGACGCCGAATCGCGGCGGGTGCACCGCCTGCGTGACCTGCCGGAACGGATCGAGACGATGCGGCGGGAGCTGGCCGAGGCGGCCGCCCGCGGCGCGGTGTAAGGTGACTTTCACAGGGAGCGGCACGCGATGAAGATCTACACCCCGGTGGACACGGCCCGGAAGGCCGGCAACAAGTACCTTGGCGTGCTGGTGGCCGCCAAGTTCGCGCGGTACCTGAACGAGTTCCCGCGCGACCACCTCGACACCGGCGGCGAGAAGCTGACCACCACCTCGCTCGAGTCGCTGGCCTTCGGCGGCCTCGAGTACAAGCTCCTCCGCCGGCGGCGTTCGGAGGCATAGGGTGTGGTCCGGCCGGCACGTCGTCCTCGGCGTGTCGGGCGGGATCGCGTGCTATAAGAGCTGCCATCTCGCCCGGCGCCTGACCGAGGCGGGGGCGCGGGTGGACGTGGTCCTCACGCGCGCCGCCGGGGAGTTCGTGCGGCCGCTCACCTTCGAGGCGCTCACCGGGCGCCCGGTGCTGGCCTCCCTCTGGGAGCCGGACCGGGCGCTCGCGCACATCCGGCTGGCAACCGACGCCGACCTCGTGATCGTGGCGCCGGCCACCGCCCAGCTCCTGGCCCGCGCCGCCCAGGGCATGGCGGACGATGCCCTGACCGCCCTGCTGCTGGCCCGCACCGGAGCGGTGCTTGCCGCCCCCGCCATGAACGATGCGATGTACGCCCACGAGGCGACCGCCCGGAACCTCGCCGTGCTCGCGCACCGTGGCTGGAGCTTCGTGGGTCCGGAGGTCGGGCCCCTGGCCGAGGGGCCGTCCGACCGGCCCGGCCGGATGAGCGAACCGGAAACCATCCTGGCCTGGGCGGAGCGGCTCCTCGGCTCGGGCAGTCGGCTGGCCGGGCGCACGGTGCTCGTCACCGCGGGTCCAACGCGCGAGCCGATCGATCCGGTGCGGGTGGTCACCAACCGATCGAGCGGGAAGATGGGCTACCGCCTGGCGGAGGCGGCGTGGGCCCGCGGGGCGGAGGTGGTGCTGGTGAGCGGCCCGACATCGCTGCCGGCGCCGGTGGGGGTGCGGCTCCGGCGGGTCGAGACCACGCGGGACCTCGAGGCGGCGGTGGCGGACGAACTGCCCAGGGCCGATGTCCTGGTCATGGCGGCGGCGCCCGCGGACTACCGGCCGGCGTCGCCGAGCGACGCCAAGCGCCCGCGGACCGACGGGGCGCTCGCCATTCCGATGGAGCCCACGGCCGACATCCTCCGCGCCACCGCCGGCATGCGCCCGAGCGGCAGCCTGATCGTCGGCTTTGC
>CAZNLY010000001.1:0-21187 GCA_964574295.1 uncultured Gemmatimonadaceae bacterium | reverse complement strand
TCCTCCGCGCCACCGCCGGCATGCGCCCGAGCGGCAGCCTGATCGTCGGCTTTGCGCTGGAGACGGGCGACGCGATCCAGAAGGCCCGGGCCAAGCTGCAGGCCAAGGCGCTCGACCTCATGGTCGTCAACGACGCCCTCGAGCCGGGGGCGGGCTTCGACGTGGACACCAACCGCGTGGCCATCCTCGATCGCGACGGCAACGCCCGGGTGCTGCCGCTCGCGTCGAAGCGCGAGGTGGCGGAGGCCATCCTTGATGCGGTGGAGGAACGCCTTGCCTGATCGCTGGCAGCAGTACCTCCGCCAGCAGGCGGAGCTGGGCGGCGCCGAGGTGGTCCTGCCGGCCGGCACCGTCCTGGCGCCGCCGCCGGCCGCCGCGCCATCCGCCGCCGGCACCGCCAGCCCGCCGGCCGAGCCGGCCCCCGCGCGGGGCGCCGTGGACTGGCGGAAGGGCGCCCCCCCGATCCCGGGCCCCGGCCTGACGGTCGAGTTCCCGTCGGCGGACCTCCTCGGCGGAGAACTCGACCAGTTGGAGTCGCTCGAGGCGGTGGCGGCCAGGATCGCGAAGTGCACGCGCTGCGCCCTGGCCGCCGGGCGCAAGCACACCGTGCCGGGGGAGGGGAGCCCGACCGCGCGCCTCATGCTCGTGGGCGAGGGACCGGGCGCCACCGAGGACGAGACCGGGCGGCCCTTCGTGGGCGCGGCCGGCGAGCTCCTGACGCAGATCCTCGGCTCTATCGGGATTCCGCGCGAGAGTGTATTCATTGCCAACGTGGTCAAGTGCCGGCCACCGCAGAACCGGAAGCCGCTGCCGGACGAATCCGCGGCCTGCCTTCCCTACCTCCGCCGTCAGGTGGAACTCGTGCGGCCCGCTGTGCTGATGGCGCTCGGCGCCACCGCCGCCGAGGGGCTGCTGGGCGTCCGCAAGAGCCTGGGGGAGCTGCGCGGGGCGGTGCATCGCTACGGGGGCATCCCCCTGATCGTCACGTATCACCCTGCCGCGCTCCTTCGGAACCCCAACTGGAAAAAGCCGACCTGGGATGACGTCCGTATCGCCCGACAGCTCCTCGATCGTTGACACCTACACCGGCCGCGCCGTCCCCTGGAGCCAGGAGGCGGAGCAGGCGGTGCTGGGGGCCATGCTGCTCGACCAGGACGCCGCGCTCCTGGCCACCGAGCTCGTCACCGACGAGATGTTCTACCGCGAGGGCCACCGCCGGCTGTTCCGGGCCATGCTCGGGCTGGTCGAGCGGCGGACCGTCATCGATCCCGTCACCCTGCGCGACGAGCTCGGCCGCCGGGCGGAGCTCGACGCGGTGGGCGGTCCCGAGTACCTGGCCGACCTGGTCGACGCCGTCCCCACCGCCGCCAACCTGGAGTACCATGCACGGATCGTGAAGGACAGGGCGATCCTGCGGCGGCTCATCGAGGCGAGCACCGGGATCATCACCGAGGCCTACGACGGACGCTCCACCGCCTCCGACCTGCTGGACAAGGCGGAGTCGCGGATCTTCCAGATTTCCCAGGAGCGCGGCAGCGAGGGGTTCTCGCGGCTCAAGGAAATGCTCTGGCCCACGATGGAGCGCATCGAGGCGCTCCAGCGCAGCGGCAAATCGATTACCGGTGTGCCCAGCGGTTTCGTAGACTTGGACCGGATGACCTCCGGCTTCCAGGGGTCGGAGCTGGTCATCGTCGCGGCGCGGCCCTCCATGGGCAAGACGGCCTTCTGCCTCAACGTCGCGACGCACGCCGCGGTCGAGGGGCACGGGGTGGCCATCTTCTCGCTTGAAATGTCACGGGACCAGCTCGTCCAGCGGATGCTCACCGCGGAGGCGCGGGTGGACAGCCAGCGGGTGCGGCAGGGCGCGCTCCGCGACGCCGACTTCACCAACCTGGCCCGGGCGGCCGGCGTCCTCCAGAGCTGCCCCGTCTGGATCGACGACACCCCGAGCCTGTCCCTGCTGGAAATGCGGAGCAAGGCGCGCCGGCTCAAGGCGGAAAACGACATCCAGCTGGTGGTGGTGGACTACCTGCAGCTGATGCGGAGCCCCGAGTACGCCGAGAATCGCGTGCAGGAAATCAGCGACATTTCGCGCTCCCTCAAGGCGCTGGCGCGCGAGCTCGGCGTGCCGGTCGTGGCGCTGTCGCAGCTCTCGCGGGCGTCGGAGCAGCGCGGCGGCGAGCGGAAGCCCATTCTCTCGGACTTGCGGGACTCGGGCGCCATCGAGCAGGACGCCGACCTCGTCATCTTCATCCACCGCGCGGAGTACTACGACCGCGAGGACGAGTCCAAGAAGGGCCTGGCCGACATCATGCTCGCCAAGAACCGGAACGGCCCCACCGGCGACGTCCAGCTCCGCTTCAGCCGCGAGTACACCCGCTTCGACAGCTTCTCCTCGCGCGACGAGCCGGAGTAGCATGGCCCGGAGTCATTCCGTCTACCGCTGCACCGAATGCGGGCACGACCACCCGCGGTGGGTCGGGCGGTGCGAGGGATGCGGCGCCTGGAACACGGTGGCGGAGGAGCCGATCGCGCGGCCGGCGGGGCCCCTTGCCGGACGCCGCGCGGCGCCGCGGCGCGCCGCGGCCGCCCCCGCCGTCCGCCTCCGCGACATCGCCGAATCCCGCCTCGTCCGCTGGTCCACCGGGCTCCCCGAACTGGACTTTGTCCTCGGCGGGGGCATCGTCCCCGGCTCGATGACCCTCATCGGCGGCGAGCCCGGCATCGGCAAGTCCACCCTCCTCCTGCAGGTGGCGGCACGCCTCGAGGGCGCCGGCCGCCGGGTGCTCTACGCGAGCGGCGAGGAGTCGCCCGACCAGCTCCGGCTCCGGGCCGGGCGCCTCGAGGAGGACGCCGGCCTGGTGCACGTGGTGGGCGAGACCCGCCTCGAGCCGGTCCTCGAGGCCGCCGCCGCGCTGCCCGCCGAGCTCCTTGTCCTCGACTCGATCCAGACGGTCTACACTGATACCCTCGAGAGCGCGCCCGGCAACGTCGGCCAGGTCCGCGAGTCGGCCGCCCTCCTGATGCGCTACGCCAAGGAGTCGGGCACCGCCGTCGTGGTCGTCGGCCACGTGACCAAGGGCGGTGGCATCGCCGGCCCCAAGACCCTTGAACACATCGTGGACACCGTCCTCTACTTCGAGGGCGAGGGGTCGCTCGATTATCGGCTGCTGCGCGCCACCAAGAATCGCTTCGGGTCGGTGGACGAACTGGGCGTCTTCAGCATGACGGAGCGCGGGCTGGTGGCAGTACCCAATCCTTCGGCGGTGTTCCTCGCGGCCCGCGCCGAGGGGACCAGCGGCAGCGCGGTCACGGCGCTGATGGAGGGGACCCGGCCGGTGCTCGTCGAGGTGCAGGCGCTAGCGGCGCCCTCGGGCTACGGCACGCCGCAGCGGGTGGCCACCGGCCTCGACCCCAAGCGCCTGGCGGTGCTCCTGGCGGTACTCGAGCGGCGGGGCAACACCTCGTTTGCCGCGCTGGACGTCTTCGTGCAGGCCACCGCGGGGGTCCGGCTCGCGGAGCCGGGCGCCGACCTCGCGGTGGCCGCGGCGCTCCTGTCGAGCCTGCACGGCCGCGCGGTCCCCGCCGACGTGCTCTATCTCGGCGAAATCGGGCTCGGTGGCGAGATCCGCCCGATCTCCGGCATGGAGCGCCGGATGGCGGAGGCGGCCCGCCTCGGATTCCGGCGGGTGGTGGCGCCGGGGCGGAGCGCCCCGCAGGTGGCGGGCATCGCCGTCGTCGGCGTGGACCATGTGGACCAGCTGGTGAAGAGCCTTGCCGCGTGACGTCGGGGTAGTGGTCGTGGCCGCGGGGCGGGGCATCCGCCTCGGCGGCGTCCCAAAGCAGTTCCGCGAGCTCGCCGGCGTGCCCGTCCTCCTCCGCTCGCTTCGGCCCTTCACCTCCCATCCCGACGTCGCCTGCGTGGCCGTGACGCTCCCGGCCGATGCGGCCGGCGCGCCGCCAGCGTGGCTCGCGCCGCTCGCCGGCGACCGGCTCCGCCTCGTGGCCGGCGGTGCGGAGCGCGCCGATTCGGTCGCGGCGGGGCTCGCTGCGCTCCCGCCGGAGTGCGCCGTGGTGCTGGTCCACGACGCCGCCCGGCCGCTCGTCTCCGCCGACACCATCGCCGCCGTGCTCGCCGCCGCGCGCACCGGCGCCGGGGCGCTTGCCGCCGTCCCCCTGGGCGACACCCTCAAGGCGGTCCAGGAGGGCACGCCACCTCTGGTGGAGCGGACCGTCTCGCGGGAGGGGCTCTGGCGGGCACAGACGCCGCAGGGTTTTCCGCGCGCGTTGCTCGAGCGCGCCCTCGCGGCCGCCCGCGCGGATGGCGTGGCCGGCACCGACGACGCCCAACTCGTGGAGCGCATCGGCGGCCGCGTGGTGGTGGTGGCGGATTCCCCCCGCAACCTCAAGGTGACCACCCAGGCCGATTTCGACCTTGCCGAGGCGCTGCTGCGGACTTCCCAATGATCCTGCCCTACCAGACCGACGAGGACATTGTCCGGGCCATCCCGCAGGTGAAGCGTCACCTGGCGGGCGGCGGGTTGCTGGCGTATCCGACGGAGACGGTCTACGGCCTTGGGTCGGCGCCCACGGATCCCGCGCTCGACGCGCTGACGCGCCTCAAGGGCCGGCCCCCCAGCAAGCCGTTCCTCCTCCTGGTGTCGAGCCGCGAGATGGTCGAGGCGTGGGGGCTGGTGTTCTCGCGTGCGGCCGCGGCGCTGGCGGTCGCCTTCTGGCCCGGGCCGCTGACCCTCGTGCTCCGGGGCGGGGAGGGGCGGCTCCCCGACCGCCTCCGGGGTGCCGAGGGGGGCATCGCCGTGCGGCACACCTCGCACGCGGGAATCCGGCGGCTGGTGGAGGCGTGCGGGGTGCCCCTCACCTCGACCTCCGCCAACCGTCCCGGCGGCCCGCCGGCGGCGGGGGCGGCCGGCATCGCCGAGCTCTTTCCAGCGGAGGTGGGGAGCGGGGCGCTGCTCGTGCTCGACGGAGGCGTGCTCGGCAATGTCCCACCCTCCACGCTGGTGGACTGCACCGAGCCGGTACCGAGGCTGGTTCGCGAGGGCGCCATTCCGCGCACCGAGCTCCGCCGCGCGGTGGGGAGCCTGGCGCCGTGACGTCGCCAGGTGCCGGTCCGCTCCGGGTGGTGCTGGTCTGCACCGGCAATACCTGTCGGAGCCCGCTGGCGGAGGCGCTCCTCCGGAAGGCGCTCGCCGCCCGGGGCGTCGGTGCGGTGGAGGTGACCTCGGCCGGCACCGGGGCCTGGGAGGGCGCGCCGGCCTCGGAGGCGGCGTACCTCGTGGCGCTGGAGCACGGCCTCGACCTCTCCGGCCACCGGGCGCGACTCCTCACCGGAGAGGTCATCGCCGCCGCGGACCTCATCCTCACGATGGCCCGCCACCATCGCGCGCGCGTCCTCGAGCTCGGCGGCGGCGCGCAGGTCCACCTGCTCGGGGAGTACGCCGGGCGCTCGGGTCCCGTCGCGGAAGTCGCCGACCCCTTCGGCGCCGACCTCGAGATGTACCGCCAGACGCGCGACGAGCTGGCCGCCCTCGCCGACGCGGTCGCGGATCGGCTCCTGGCCGGCCGGCCCGATGATCGGCGGTAGCACGCGGGTCTTCGCCCTCCTGGGCGACCCGGTCGCGCACTCCCTCTCTCCCGCCATGCACAACGCCGCCTTCCGCGTCCTCGGCCTGGACGCGGTGTACGTGCCTCTCCGCACCGAGTCGGCGCACGTGCCGGGACTCATGTCGGCGCTGGCCCGCGCCGGTGGCGGCGGCAACGTGACGGTGCCCCACAAGGAAATCGCCGCGGGCGCCCTCGAGCGGCGTGGGCCGCAGGCCGCCGCCCTCGGCGTGTGCAACACCTTCTGGAGCGACTCGGGGGCGCTGGCCGGAGAGACGACCGATGTCGAGGGGGTGCTGGCGGCGGTGGAGCGGCTCGGTGTCGAGGCCGAGGCGTGGCTGGTCGTCGGCACCGGCGGGTCGGCCCGGGCGGTGGCCGCCGCCGCGCGGGCGCGCGGAGCCCGGCTGGCGGTGGACTCGCGGTCGAGGGAGCGTGCCGCCGCGTTCGCGCAGTGGGCGGCCGCGCTCGGCGTGGCACCCGCCGGCAGCGAGGAGGCCCAATTGGTGGTCAACGCCACCCCGCTCGGCCTCGCGGCGGGCGACCGACTCCCCTCGCAGCCGGAGGCCACGCCCCGCGCCGTGGCGGCGCTCGACCTGGTCTATGCGCGCGGCGGCACCCGCTGGGTGGCGGCGCAGCGGGCGGCGGGCCGCCGGGCCGACGACGGTCGCGAGGTGCTGCTCGCGCAGGGGGCGGCGGCCTTCCGGCGATGGTTCCCCGACCAGCCGCCGCCGCTCGATGTCATGCGGGCGGCGCTCCATGCGGCTCTCGGCTGACCTCGGCGCACTGGGGGCGGCCCTCGAGGCCGCGCTCCTCCCTCCGCAGTGCCTCCTCTGTCACGCCCCCGTTCCGCGCAGCGACGGCGACGCCCTGGTCTGCGGCGTCTGCCGCGGCCGGTGGCGTCGGGTGGCGCCGCCCCACTGCGGGCGCTGCGGCGGGACCCTGCCGCCCGACGGCGACTGCCCCTTCTGCCGCGGGTGGCCCGACGCCCTGACCGCGGCCTGGTCGGCCGTCTGGCTCGATGACGGGGCGCGGCAGGCCATCCACCGGCTCAAGTACGACGGATGGTGGCGGGTGGCGGAGGCACTCGCAGGGACCATGCTCCCGGCGCCGTTGCTCGGCTCCCCGAGCGTCCTCGTGCCGATCCCGCTCGCGGCGCGGCGCCTCCGCGAGCGGGGGTACAACCAGGCGGAGCGGCTGGCGGTGGCCCTTGCCGGATCGGGCGGCCACGCCGTCCGGGCCGACCTGCTCGCGCGGCGCCGGGAAACCGGCACCCAGACGCGCCTCACGCCCGAGGCGCGCCGCGCCAACATCGGCGGCGCCTTCGCGGCGCGGGCGCGCCCGCCGGCGCGCGTGGTGCTCGTGGACGACGTGCTGACCACCGGGGCCACCCTCCTCGAGGCGGCCGCCACGCTGGTGGCGGCGGGCGCCGAGCGGGTCGAGGCCGTCACCTTCGCACGGGCCCGGCCGCCGGCGTCGTATTTCGGCTGAGGGTGCGGGGCGGCCCGGACCGGTTATTTTTCCCGCGCTCTCCGCATCCCCTCACAGGAGCCCCCATGGCGGTCAAAGTCGGCATCAACGGATTCGGGCGGATCGGGCGGAACGTGGTGCGCGCGGCCAAGAAGCTCGGCGCGTCGGACCTGGATTTCGTCGCGGTCAACGACCTCACCGATACCAAGACGCTCGCGCACCTCCTCAAGTACGACTCGGTCCACGGCCGGTTCGACGGCTCGGTCGAGGCCCGGGAGGGCGCCCTCGTGGTCAACGGCGACACGATGAAGGTCCTCTCCGAGAAGGACCCGGCCAAGCTCCCCTGGAAGGCGCTCGGCGTGGACGTCGTCCTCGAGTCGACGGGGCGGTTCACCGATCGCGAGCAGGCGGCGCTGCACCTGGCCGGCGGGGCGCGGAAGGTGGTCATCTCGGCGCCCGCCAAGAAGGAAGACATCACCGTGGTGTACGGCGTGAATCACGCGAAGTACGACCCCGCGGCGCACCACGTCGTCTCGAACGCCAGCTGCACCACGAACTGCCTCGTCCCGGTGGTCAAGGTCATCCTGGAACGCTTCGGCTTCGTCCGCGGCTTCATGACCACCGTGCATTCCTACACCAACGACCAGCAGATCCTCGACCTGCCCCACAAGGACCTCCGCCGCGCCCGCGCGGCGGCGGTGTCGATCATCCCGACCACCACCGGCGCCGCCAAGGCGACCTCGCTGGTGATCCCGGAGGTGAAGGGGAAGCTCGACGGGGTGTCCCTCCGGGTGCCGACGCCGGACGTGTCCGTCGTGGCGCTCAGCGCCCAGGTGGAGAAGGCCACCACCGCCGAGGCGGTCAACGCCGCGTTCCGGGAGTACGCCGCCGGGGCCATGAAGGGCGTCCTGGCCGTGAGCGACGAGCCGCTGGTCTCGGTGGACTACATCGGCAACCTGGCGTCGAGCACGGTGGATCTGCTGTCCACGAACGTGGTGGACGGGACGCTCGTCAACGTGACCAGCTGGTACGACAACGAGATGGGGTATTCGGCGCGCTGCGTGGACCTCCTCTCCTACATCGGCGCGCGGCTGTGAAGCGTACCCTCGCCTCGCTCGACGCGGCCGCCCTCGAGGGCCGCCGGGCGCTGGTTCGGGTGGATTTCAACTGCCCGATCGCCGACGGCAGGGTCACCGACGACCTCCGCATCCGGGCGGCGCTCCCCACCATCCGGTACCTGCGGGAACGGGGAGCGCGTGTCGTGCTGCTCTCGCACCTCGGGCGCCCGAAGGGGGGCCCGGAGCCGAAGTACTCCCTGCAGCCGGTGGTGCGGGCCCTCGAGGGCCTCCTCGGCGCGCCGGTCACCTTCCTGCCCGACCCGACCTCCGAGGCGGCCGTGGCCGCCACCCGCCACCTGCCGCGCGGCGGCGTGGCGCTCGCCGAGAACACCCGCTTCCATCCGGGCGAGGAGAAGAACGACGCCGCCCTGGCGGAGCGCTTTGCCGCCCTGGGCGACCTCTACGTCAACGACGCCTTCGGCTCCGCCCACCGCGCCCACGCCAGCACGGAGGCGGTGGCCCGGCTCCTCAAGCCGGCGGTGTCGGGATTCCTGATGGAGCGCGAGCTCGCCTACCTCGGGCAGGCGCTGGCCACGCCCAAGCGCCCGTTCGTGGCGGTGATGGGTGGGGCCAAGATTTCCGGCAAGATCGACCTGATCGAGGCGCTGCTCCCGACGGTGGATGCCATCCTCATCGGCGGGGCCATGGCCTGCACCTTCTTCAAGGCGATGGGACTCGAGGTGGGGACGTCGCTGGTGGAGCCCGACCGGGTGGCGCTGGCCAAGGCGCTGCTCGACCGCGCCGGCCCCAAGCTCGTCCTGCCCGCCGGCGCCATCGTGGCCGAGCGGCTCGACGGCAGCGCTTCGACCCGCGCGGTGGCCCGGACCGCCATCCCGCCCGGCTGGGCGGTGTACGACATCGACCCCGCGACCGAGCGGGATTTCGCGGCGCGCATCGGCGCCGCGGGCACGGTCGTGTGGAACGGCCCGATGGGTGTCTTCGAGACGCCCCCCTTCGACCACGGCACGATGGCGATCGCCCGGGCCATGGCCGAGGCCACCGGGCGCGGCGCGGTCACCGTGGTGGGAGGCGGGGATTCCGCCGCCGCCGTGGCCGCGGCGGGCCTGGCAGATAAAATCACCCACGTGTCGACCGGTGGCGGCGCCTCCCTCGAATTCCTCGAGGGCAAGGTGCTTCCCGGCGTCGCCGCCCTCGACGAAAGCTGAGGACCCCATGCGTCACCTCCGGCTGGTCGCCCTGCTCGCCGTCCTCCCCGCCGCGCTCGCCGCGCAGGCCAAGCCGGTCGCGCCGCCCCCCGGGTTCGACGCTTATGTCGATTCGGTGATGAAGCGCTTCGAGGTGCCGGGGATGGGCATCGCCATCGTGAAGGACGGGCAGGTGGTCCTCGCCAAGGGCTACGGAGTCAGGCGTCTTGGCGCCCCCGATCGGGTGGACGCCGACACCCGGTTCGGCATCGCGTCCAACACGAAGGCCTTCACCGCTATTGCCCTCGGCATGCTGGTCGAGGAGGGGAAGCTGGCGTGGGACGCCCCGGTGGTGAATTACCTGCCGGAATTCATGATGTGGGACTCGTGGGTCACCCGGCAGATCACCGTCCGCGACCTGCTCGTCCACCGGAGCGGGCTGGGCCTCGGCGCCGGCGACCTGCTCTGGTGGCCGCCGACGACCTACACCCCGGAGCAGATCATGATGCGGCTCCGGTACATCGAGCCCGCCACCAGCTTCCGGAGCGCCTACGCCTACGACAACGTCCTCTACCTCGTGGCCGGCCAGCTGATCCAGCGGGTCTCGGGGCAGAGCTGGTCTGATTTCGTCACCACCCGGATCCTCCGGCCGGTCGGCATGCGCCAGGCCACCACCACCCACGCTTCTGCCGCCGATGCCTCGGGCAACGTGGCCACCACCCACGCGCGGGTGAACGGCACGGTCCAGGTGGTGAAGCCCTTCTCGGACCCGAACACCGATCCGGCGGGTGGCATCAACGCGGGCGCCAACGACATGGCGCGATGGATGATCACGCAGATGGACTCGGGCCGCGTCGGCGAGACCCGGCTCTGGAAGCCGTTCACCACGCGCGAGCAGTGGAGCATCGTCACCCCGATCCCGACCGGAACTGCCCCGAAGGAGCTGGCCCCCTACTCGGCGAACTTTTCCGGCTACGGGCTGGGCTTCTTCCTGCGTGACTACCGGGGGGAAAAGCTCGTGACTCACACCGGTGGGCTCCCGGGTTACGTGTCGCTCCTGATGATGATCCCGAACCAGAAGCTCGGGGTCGTGGTCCTGACCAACCAGGAGTCCGGCGCCGCCTTCATGAGCATCGGGCTCAAGGTGCTCGACTACTACATGAAGGCGCCGGCGTGGGATTGGCTCGGCGGCTACAGCAAGCGCGTGGCGCGGTCGGATTCCATGGCCGCGGCCGCCGTCCGGGCCACGGCGGCCCAGCGCGACTCCGCGTCGAAGCCCTCGCTCCCGCTCGCGCGGTACGCCGCCACCTACCAGGACCCCTGGTACGGCACGGTGACGGTGGCGCTCCAGGGCAACGGCCTGGTCATGACCTTCGACAAGACCCCGTCGCTGGTGGGCGACCTCGAGCACTGGCAGTACGACACCTGGCTGGTGAAGTGGCGCGACCGCGAGCTCCGCGCCGATGCGTTCGTCACGTTCGTGCTCGACGAGCAGGGCAAGGTGGCGAGCGCCAGCATGAAGCCGGCCTCCGACGAGGTGGACTTCAGCTTCGACTTCCAGGACCTGCACCTGACGCCGGTGGCGGCGGGCAAGTAGCCGTGCGTCCGCTCCTCTTTGCCGCCAACTGGAAGATGCAGGTGGACCCGGGCGAGGCCCGGGGCTACGCTGAGCGGTTCCTCGGCACCACCGCGCCCGCGGTGGGGCGCGCCCTCTGGTTCTTCCCGCCGGCGGTGTCAATCCAGGCGGCGGCCGGCGCCTTCGCGCGGCGGGAGGACATCCGCGTCGGCGCGCAGGACGTCCACTGGGAGCCGAAGGGCGCCTTCACCGGCGCCACCTCCATTCCGCTGGCCCGGGCCGCGGGTGCGGCCGGCGCGCTGGTGGGGCACTCGGAGCGGCGCCACGTCTTCGGCGAGACCGACGAGGAGACCGGCAGGAAGGTCCGTGCCCTCCTGGCCGCGGGGCTCACGCCGTTCCTCTGCGTCGGCGAAAAACTGGAGGAGCGAGAAACGGGAGAGACGGAGGCCGTGGTGCTCCGGCAGCTCCGCGCCGGGCTCGAGGGTGTCTCCGCAGCCGACCTGCCGCGGCTGGTGCTGGCGTACGAGCCGGTCTGGGCCATCGGCACCGGAAAGAACGCGACGCCTGATGACGCCGCCCGGGTCCACGCCGTGCTTCGGTTGGCGCTCCAGGGGCTCGGCGCCAAGGGTCGGATCCCCATCCTGTACGGCGGCAGCGTCAACAAGGGGAACGCCCTCGCCCTCCTGGCCCAGCCGGAACTCGATGGCGTCCTCGTCGGCGGGGCGAGTCTCGACCCCGATGGCTGGGCCGAAATCGTGGCCCTCGGCGGTTGACCGGCACCCCGGCCCGCGGTTAGGTTTGCCCCCGGTTTTCAACGGATAACGGCATGTTCGGCTTGATCTTGACGCTCCTCATCCTCGACGCCCTGCTGCTCTCGGTCGTCGTCTTGCTCCAGGCGGGGCAGGGCGGAGGCCTGGCCTCGCTCGGCGGGGCCGGCGGCACCGAGAGCTTCGTCGGGGGTCGTCAGGCGGTGACGATCCTGACCCGGGCCACCTGGTGGCTGGGGGGCGCTTTCCTCTTCCTCTCCCTGATCCTCTCGGTGCTCTCCGCCAATCGCGGGGCGCAGGCGTCGGATGTCGAGCGGCTCCTCCAGCAGCAGCCGCAGGCCCCGGTCCAGTCGGCCCCACTGCCGATCGGCGGCACGGAGCCGGCTCCGGCCACCACGCCGCCGGCCGAGGGGGCTCCCGCGGCCCCGGCGCCCCAGCCCGCGCCGCAGCAGTAATGGCGTTTGCGCTCGTCTCAGGCGGGGTGGCCGGATGACCGGCCGCCC
This sequence comes from uncultured Gemmatimonadaceae bacterium, assembly GCA_964574295.1. Taxonomy (GTDB): domain Bacteria; phylum Gemmatimonadota; class Gemmatimonadetes; order Gemmatimonadales; family GWC2-71-9; genus SPDF01. Next base: position 8,989 of record CAZNLY010000001.1, on the reverse strand, counting down.
CGCCTTTGTCTTGCTCGAGGACGGCACCTGGTTCGCCGGGACGGTGGACCGCCCGATTCCGCCGTCCTTTGGCGAGGTGGTGTTTACCACCAACCTGACCGGATATCAGGAGACCTTCACCGACCCGAGCTACCTCGGCCAGATTGTCGTGATGACGGCCCCGATGATCGGCAACTACGGCGTCAACACCGAGGACATGGAGTCCTCACGGCCGCAGGTGTCGGGGGTGGTGGTCCGGGAGCTCTCACGCCGCCACTCGAACTGGCGCGCCAACGAATCGCTCGATGGGTGGCTTGCCCGGCACCAGGTGCCGGTGCTGGCGGGCGTGGACACCCGTCGGCTGACCCGGCACATCCGGTCGAAGGGCGCCATGCGGGGCGTCATCGCGGAGGGGGCAGCACCCTCTGCGGAGGCGCGCGCCGCGCTGTTGGCGTCGCCGAGCATGGAGGGGCTCGACCTGGCCTCGCGGGCCACCGTGGCCAAGCCGTACGAGCAGGGCGCCGAGGGGCCCCATGTGGTGGCCTACGACTTCGGCATGAAGAAGAACATCGTGGACATGCTGGAGCAGTCGGGGTGCCGGGTGACGGTCGTCCCCGCCTCGACCACGGCCGCCCAGGTCCGAAAGCTCCACCCCGACGGGGTCTTCCTCTCCAACGGGCCCGGCGACCCGGCGGCGGTGACCTACGCCCTGCCGGAAATCCGGGCCCTGGGGGACTCGGGGCTCCCGATGTTTGGTATCTGCTTGGGGCACCAGCTCTTGGGGCTCGCCTACGGGGGCCGGACCACCAAGCTGCCCTACGGGCACCGGGGCGGGAACCACCCCGTCAAGGATCTGGCCGATGGCCGGGTGCTGATCACCACCCAGAACCACGGGTTTGCGGTGGAAGGTGGCGAAACGGGGGTTCCGGGCGCCCCGGACCTGGTCGTTACCCACCTCAATTTGAACGACGGAACGGTGGAGGGGCTCCGGCATCGGACCCTCCCCATCTTTGCGGTCCAGTACCATCCGGAGGCCGCCCCAGGCCCCCACGACGCCTACCCCCACTTCGGCGAGTTCGTCCGCGCCCTGAAGGCCCCGACCTCGGCCTGACCCCCAACCCCTTGACAGACAACAGGTAAGCCCATATCATCGGCCAGTCCGGCGTGCTCCTGGCGCCGCCTCGTCAGACCCTCCTGGGGGATGCATGACCAAGGCCGACCTCGTCGAACAGGTGACCGCGTCGATCGCCCGCACCGCCGGGCCGATGATCTCCAAGAAGGATTGCGCGCGCGTCGTGGATGCATTCCTCGATGCGGTCAAGGATGCGCTCAAGGAGCAGCACAATATTGAGGTGCGCGGGTTTGGCACCTTCAAGATCCGGCGTCGGAAGACGCGGATGGCCCGCAACCCGCGGACCGGCGAGCCGGTGGAAGTGGCGGCGCGGCCAGTGCCGGTGTTCAAGCCCAGCAAGGAGTTGCGGGCCCTTGTCGCCGATGAGGGAGACGTTATCTCTTCAGGTGGCGCAGACGATTCCGACTGAGGACGTTCGGTCGATGACCCCACGGGCCGCGCCGGTGCGCGGCCCTGTCTTTTTTCCACAGCCGACCTCGACGCCGAGTCACGGTTGGCTGGTAACTCGTTGCCGAGGCAAGTGTTGACTGCCAGGATTCGAGTGATCTCGTGAGCCGTTCCGTGGCACCACCCTCGGTGAGCGTGACCGTCCGGTTCTTCGCCAGGTACGCGGAGCTGCTCGGCGCCGCTCGGGTGGGGATCGCAGTGCCGCCCGGGAGCACCGTTGCCACGCTGCTGGCGGAGGTGCGCCGGGTGGTGCCTGGCGCCGAGCGGCTCCCGGAGCGGATGCTCTGCGCCGTCAACCTCGTCCATGTCCTCCCGACGCAAGTACTTCACGATGGTGACGAGGTCGCCATCCTCCCGCCGCTGGCCGGTGGCTGACCGCCTGTGACCTATCTCACCGATGCTGCCATCGACGCCAGTCGACTCACCGCCCAGGTGCATGACCCATCCCGCGGAGGGATCGCCTCCTTCCTCGGGCTGGTCCGCTCGCACCACCAGGGAAGGGCGGTCCTCCGGCTCGAGTATTCCGCGTACCCCGAGATGGCGGAGGCGGAGTGCGCGCGGGTCGTGGCGGAGGCCGAGACCCGGTGGCCGGTGCGGGTGGCCCTCCAGCACCGGACGGGGACGCTCGAGCTGGGCGAGGTCGCCGTGGCGGTGGTCGTCGGCGGCGGTCACCGCGAGGAAGCCTTCGCCGCCTGCCGCTTCGTGATCGAGGAGCTCAAGCGGCGAGTGCCGATCTGGAAGCGCGAGCACTTTGCCGACGGGGCCGTCGAATGGGTGGGCGCGGGTGGGGCCGCCGGAGGCGCCGGATGACCGGCCCGGTCACGGACCGCCTTGGCCGCGGACTTGGCAGCCTCCGCATCTCGGTCACCGACCGCTGCAACATGCGCTGCCGGTACTGCATGCCGGAGGAGGAGTATCGCTGGCTCCCGCGGACGTCGATCCTCTCCTTCGAGGAGATCACCCGCCTGGCCGGCATCTTCGCGGGGCTCGGGGCGGGGAAGGTCCGCCTCACGGGGGGAGAGCCGCTCCTGCGGCACGACCTCCACGACCTCGTCGCGCGGCTCGCCCGGGTTCCCGGCGTCGAGGACCTCGCGCTCACCAGCAACGGCATCCTTCTGGCCGGGCAGGCGCAGGCCCTCCGTGCCGCCGGGCTCACGCGGGTCACGATCAGCCTCGACACCCTCCGGCCGGAGCGGATGGCGGAGTTTGCGAGGAGCGAGCGACACGCCGAGGTGCTGGCCGGGATCGCGGCGGCGGTGGACGCCGGGTTTGACGCGGTCAAGCTCAATGCCGTCGTCATCCGCGGGTTCAATGAGGACGAGGTGCCGGCCCTCCTCGAGTTCGGCCGCCGGCAGGGGGTGGAGGTCCGGTTCATCGAGTACATGGACGTGGGCGGGGCCACGCGCTGGTCCGCCGACCAGGTGGTGTCGCAGGCGGAGATCCTCCGGATGGTGGAGGCGGCCGCGGGCCCCGTGACGCCGCTTCCGGCGCGCGCCGCGGCGCCGGCCGAGCGCTTCCGGCTGGCGGACGGGACGGTGTTCGGCGTGATCGCCTCCACGACCGCCCCCTTCTGCCGCGCGTGCGACCGGAGCCGGCTCACCGCCGACGGCACCTGGTTCCTCTGCCTCTACGCGGACGAGGGCGTGAGCCTCCGGGACGCCCTCCGCGCCGGTGCCGAAGACGCGGACCTCGCCGCCCTAATCCGCGGGCGTTGGGCGGCGCGGACCGACCGGGGCGCCGAGCAGCGGCTGGCCGTGCCCGAGCGCTCGGCGCTCTACCAGGTGGAGTCCCTGCGCGCCGATCCGCGGCGCGAGATGCACACCCGCGGCGGCTGAGGCCGCGCGCACCCATCCGCCCTTCCGGAGTCCGCGGCCCATGGCCCTGCACGTCGCCCTGATCGAGCCCCGCATCCCCGGCAACACCGGCAACATCGCGCGGCTCTGCGCCGCCGCGGGCGCGCCGCTCCACCTGATCGAGCCGCTGGGGTTCTCGCTCGACGAGCGGGAGGTGCGCCGCGCCGGCCTCGACTACTGGGACAAGGTGGACCTCTGGGTGCATTCCGACTGGTTCGCGTTCCGGGACGCGATGGCCCGGCCGCGGTGCCTCTATTTCTCCGCCAATGCCACGCGCGACCTCGCGGAGGCGCCGTTCGCCTGGAACAGCGTCCTCATTTTCGGCAACGAGACCGACGGCATGCCGGCGCGGATCCTGGAAAAGCACCCCGACCGCTGCTTCCGGATCCCGATGCCGGGCGACGTGCGCAGCCTCAACCTGGCCAATGCGGTGAGTGTGGTCCTCTACGAGGGGCTCAGGCGGGTCGGGGCCGAGATCCCGGCGGAGGTCGAGGGCAACGGCGCGCCGGCGCCCGCCGCCCCGGGCCCCAGGCGGCCCCGGCGCGGCCGCCGGCGCTGAGCCCGGCGCCACTTTGAGCGGGGGACGCCCGCCCTTAGCTTTCCGCCCGGAATTCCCAGCCCGGCCACCGCCCGGCACTCCCGCCGGGGGCCGCTCCGGGCCCCAGCATCCGGACCTCGAGACCCATGCTCCAGAAGATCGCCGTCGTCGGCGCGGGAAATGTCGGCGCCACCGCCGCCCAGCGCCTGGCCGAGAAGCAGCTGGCCCGCACCGTGGTGATGATCGACGTGGTGGAGGGGGTGCCGCAGGGGAAGGGGCTGGACCAGTGGGAGTCGGCGCCGGTGGAGGGGTTCGACACCCGGGTGGTCGGCTCGAACGGGTATGACGAGGCGGCGGGTGCCGAGGTGTTCCTCGTCACCGCCGGCATCGCCCGCAAGCCCGGGATGAGCCGCGACGACCTGGTCAAGACCAACGCCGGCATCGTGGGCTCGGTGGCCCGTGAGATCAAGCGGGTGGCGCCGAAGAGCATCATCGTCGTGGTGTCCAACCCGCTCGACGTGATGTGCCACGTGGCCATGAAGGAGTCAGGATTCCCGCGCGAGCGGGTCATCGGGATGGCCGGCGTGCTGGACACCGCCCGCTACCGCTCCTTCCTGGCCGAGGCCATCGGCGTCTCGGTGGAGGACATCCAGGCGATGGTCCTCGGTGGCCACGGCGACACCATGGTGCCGCTCATCTCCTACACCACCGTCTCCGGCATCCCGATCACCCAGCTCATCGCCAAAGACAAGCTGGACGCCATCGTGGACCGCACCCGGAAGGGCGGGGCGGAGATCGTGGCGCTCCTCAAGACGGGGTCGGCCTACTACGCCCCCTCCAGCGCCTCGGTCCAGATGATCGAGGCCATTGCCCTCGACAAGAAGCGCATCCTGCCCTGTTCCGCGTGGCTTACCGGGGAATACGGCCTTAGGGACGTCTTCTGCGGGGTGCCGTGCAAGCTGGGCCGGGGCGGGCTCGAGGCCATTCTCGAGGTGACGCTGACCGACGCGGAGCGGAAGGAGCTGCACGCCTCCGCGGAGGCGGTGCGCGAGACGATGGCGGCGCTCTGATGGCGGAATCCGCCGGGTTCGTCCGCTCCACGATCGGGCGCAAGGTGATCATGGCGGTCACCGGGGTGCTGCTCGTGGGCTTCGTGGTGGAGCACGTGCTCGGCAACCTGCTCGTCTTTGCCGGGCCCACGGCACTCAACAAGTACGCCGCGATCCTCAAGGCCAGCCCGCTGGTGCTGTGGGGCTTCCGGATCGGCCTCCTGGCCGCGGTGGGGCTGCACATCTGGGCGGCGCTCTCGCTCACCCGCCAGAACCAGGCGAGCCGCCCGGTCGGGTATGCCAGGCAGGAGCCTCAGGTCTCCACCCGCGCGGCCCGCCTGATGCGCGTCGGCGGGTTCACCCTCCTCGGGTTCCTCGTCTTTCACATCCTCCACTTCACCACCGGCACCATCAGCCCCGGGTACACCTTCAGCCACACCGACGTGTACGGGAACGTCGTCTCGGCCTTCCAGGTGCCGTGGGTCGCGCTGCTCTACGTGCTGGCCATGGCGGCGCTCCTCGGCCACCTGCGGCACGGCGTGTGGAGCTTCTTCCAGACGATGGGGTGGAGCCACCCGCGGCTCGAGACGATTCGGACCCGCCTCGCGACGGTGCTGGCGTATGCGGTGTGGCTTGGCTTCGTCCTGATCCCGGCGGCCATCCTCGGAGGGTTCGTCCGGTGACCATCGAGATCAAGGCGAACGTCCCCTCCGGTCCGCTGGCCGAGAAGTGGGACAAGCACAAGTTCGAGATGAAGCTGGTGAACCCCGCCAACAAGCGGAAGCACACCATCCTGATGGTGGGCTCCGGGCTGGCCGGCGGCTCCGCCGCGGCCACCCTGGGCGAGCTGGGCTACAAGGTGCACTGCTTCTGCTACCAGGACTCCCCCCGGCGCGCGCACAGCATCGCCGCGCAGGGGGGCATCAACGCCGCCAAGAATTACCCCAACGACGGCGACAGCGTCTGGCGCCTCTTCTACGACACCATCAAGGGCGGCGACTTCCGCGCGCGCGAGGCCAACGTGTACCGCCTCGCGCAGGTGAGCGTCAACATCATCGACCAGTGCGTGGCGCAGGGAGTGCCCTTTGCGCGCGAGTACGGCGGGCTCCTGGCCAACCGGTCGTTCGGCGGGGCGCAGGTGTCGCGCACCTTCTACGCCCGCGGCCAGACCGGCCAGCAGCTCCTCCTCGGCGCCTACAGCGCGCTGGAGCGGCAGGTGGCCGCCGGCACGGTGGTGATGCACCCGCGCACGGAAATGCTGGACCTGGTCGTGGTGGACGGGCAGGCCCGGGGCATCGTGACGCGCGACATGGTGTCCGGCAAGGTGGAGACCTGGTTCGGCGACGCCGTGGTGCTCGGCACCGGCGGCTACGGCAACGCCTTCTACCTTTCCACCAACGCCAAGGGGTGCAACGTCACCGCGGCCTACCGGGCCTACAAGCGGGGCGCCGCGTTCGCCAACCCCTGCTTCACGCAGATCCACCCCACCTGCATCCCGGTGGCGGGCGAGCACCAGTCGAAGCTCACGCTGATGAGCGAATCGCTCCGCAACGACGGCCGCGTCTGGGTGCCCAAGGCGAAGGGCGACACCCGCGCGCCCGGCGACATTCCCGAGGGCGAGCGCGACTACTACCTCGAGCGGAAGTACCCCAGCTTCGGCAACCTGAGCCCGCGGGACATCGCCTCGCGCGCCGCCAAGGAGGCGTGCGACGACGGCCGCGGGGTGGGCCCCGGCGGGCGCGGCGTCTACCTCGACTTTGCCGACGCCATCCAGCGCCTCGGCGAGGACACCATCCGCCAGCGCTACGGCAATCTCTTCGAGATGTACCAGCGGATCACCGACGAGGACCCGTACCGGGTGCCGATGCGGATCTACCCTGCGGTGCACTACACGATGGGCGGCCTCTGGGTGGACTACAACCTGATGGGCACGATCCCCGGGCTCTTCGTGATCGGCGAGGCCAACTTCTCCGACCACGGCGCCAACCGGCTCGGCGCCAGCGCCCTGATGCAGGGCCTGGCCGACGGCTACTTCATCCTGCCCTACACCATCGGGAACTACCTGGCCACCCGCAAGTTCGCCCCCGTCTCCGGCGACCATCCCGAGGCGCGGGCGGTGGTAACCCAGGCGGAGCGGCGCCTCACCCGCCTCCTCGACATCCGGGGCTCCCGTTCGGTGGACACCTTCCATCGCGAGCTGGGCAAGCTCCTCTGGGAGTACTGCGGGATGGCCCGGAACGCCGAGGGGCTCCGGACCGCACTCCAGCGCATCCCGGCCCTCCGGGCCGAGTTCTGGGAGGATGTCCGCGTGCTGGGGACGGGGGAGGAGCTGAACCAGTCGCTCGAGAAGGCGGGGCGGGTGGCCGACTTCCTCGAGTTTGCGGAGCTGATGTGCCGCGACGCCCTCGAGCGGGAGGAGTCGTGCGGCGGCCACTTCCGCACCGAGTACCAGACCCCCGACGGCGAGGCCCGGCGCGACGATGCGCGCTTTACCCACGTGGCGGCCTGGGAGTACGCCGGCGACGACCGGCCCCCCGTCCGGCACGTCGAGCCGCTGGAGTTCGAGAACGTCCAGCTCGCCACGCGGAGCTACAAGTGATGAAGCTGACCCTGCACGTGTGGCGTCAGGCGGGGCCCTCCGCGCCCGGCCGCCTCGAACGGTACGAGGCCAACGACGTCAGCCCCGACATGTCGTTTCTCGAGATGCTGGACGTGGTGAACGAGGAGCTCATCCGGAAGGGCGAGGCGCCGATCGCCTTCGACCACGACTGCCGCGAGGGGATCTGCGGCTCCTGCGGCGTCATGATCAACGGCGTGGCGCACGGGCCGATGGCCGGCACCGCCACCTGCCAGCTGCACATGCGGAGCTTCCGGGACGGCGACGAGATCGTCATCGAGCCCTGGCGCGCCCGGGCGTTCCCGGTCCTGCGCGACCTCGTGGTGGACCGGTCCGCCTTCGACCGGATCATCCAGGCGGGCGGCTTCGTCAGCATCGCGACCGGCAACGCCCCAGACGCCCACGCCGTGCTGGTGCCCAAGCCGGACGCCGACCGCGCCATGGACGCCGCCCAGTGCATCGGCTGCGGCGCCTGCGTGGCGGCCTGCCCCAACGCGTCGGCCATGCTTTTCACGGCGGCCAAGGTGTCGCACCTGGGGCTCCTCCCCCAGGGCCAGCCGGAGCGCGACCGCCGCGCCCTCGGCATGGTCCACCAGATGGACCTCGAGGGGTTCGGCGGCTGCACCAATTTTGGCGAGTGCACGGAGGCCTGCCCCAAGGGGATCAGCCTCGAGTTCATTGCGCGGATGAACCACGACTTCCGGGTGGCGGCGCTGCGCGAACGCCCGGAGGCGGGTGCGGGGTCGGACGGCGTCTGACGCGACGCCTCCTTGCCCCACTGCTGCTGGCCGCCGCCCTGCCCGCTTCCCTGTGCGCGCAGGGCGGCTCGCCCTCGGCCACCATCGCGGGGCGGGGCATCGTCACCGCCACCTACGCCAGCTGGGAGCCCCTCGGCGGCGACCTGGCCCGTCTCCAGGTGGTGCAGCCGATGCTCATGGCCCACGGGACGGCCTACGACCGCCACCTCCGGCTCACCGCCACCGTGGACTTCGAGTCCTACACCATGCCCGATGGCGAGCTCACCCTCGGCGCCTGGGGGGAGGGGTTCGTGGACCGGCGGCACCCGCACACCGTCATCCACGAGCTGATGGTCTCGGGGGTGGGCCGGCTCGGCGGGGTGGACCTGTCGCTGAGCGCCGGCAAGGGGTTCGCGGCCTTCGGCAGCGACGACCCTGCCAACCGCCTGACGCTCCGGTATCCCGTGAATCACCACTGGAGCCAGATCCTCGAGCGCGCGGTGCTGACGGCCGGCGTCTACGCCGGGCCGGTGATGCTCGAGGCCTCGCTCTTCAACGGCGACGAGCCGGTGTACCCCGAGGACCAGCCCAACCTCGACCGCGTTGGCGATTCCTGGTCGAGCCGGCTCACCGTCTT